>JABISG010000126.1 GCA_018699955.1 Planctomycetaceae bacterium
CCACGTCAGCACGACGCAACTTGGCAATGATCTGGTCCACCGTGTGTCGGTTCTGTTTCATCTCAAAGAATCCTTTCCGGGTGTTCAGCCCGGTCAAGATTCTCTCACTCGCTGTGGATCAATTAAAGGGGGGAAGGCCACCGAAACATGCGGTACTGCCAACTGCCAACTTTCATCGGCTCGCCGCCCTCGTGTTCGTCGCCGTGCGTCGGTTTGAACAGCACGAGGCTGGCATCGGGATTCTTGGCGTCGATGCGAATGCCGTCGTCGTCCTTTTCGAGAAGTTCGCGGTGATCTTCAATCGGCTCGAAGCCGAACAGGCTCAGGCGAAAACCGCTCTGCCCTTGAAACGATCCATGACACGCGCGATTGTTGCAGCCCAACTTGGAAAACAACGGCACCACGTGACGGAAAAAATCGGGCGTCCCCCCGCTGCCGTCATCGGCCCAACGCACCGCGGCACTCTCGACTGGTTTCGCATCATCGGCCGATGCCGAGGCAACCAGTCCAAGAAAGCAACAACAGAGAATCGCGGGGAAGGTTCGCATGGTCGTACCTTGTCGTGGGGCGGGAGAGCTGACATCTCGGATCACATCAGCGGTCCCCTATCATACTAGCAGCGGCGGCATGTGTCATGGGTGGACGGTGTCCGAACGGGGGTTTCAACCCAAGCGAGCGGCCGGTGTCAACCGGACGGCACTTTGGAAAACCCGAGGGTTCACACCCTCGGCTCGCCGTGAGAGATCGCTGGTGACGCTGCGCACATCAAACATCAGAAGTCTAGCGGGACCTAGCCTGCGCAACTATTTCTTGACCCGTTTCCTAATGACCAAAGTACCGGAACTCGATTTGTCCTGAAATCCCGTTGGCCGCGTAAAATCTGGGACGGAGTAAATCTTGAGAGTATCGCCATCGAGCTCATAAATCCCTCGGTATGTAACGTCTCTGCTACCATCCCCTCCGCCAGTGATGGTCATGTCGATTGTCTTGGGGTTGGCTTGCGGGTCGATCGTCAACGTCCTGGCGAATACATGGCCGGATCTTACTTCCTTGTTAAGATACTGGTTCCCTTTGATCGTCAACTCCATGCGGGCGACCTGATTTGCCGGAAGCTGTTTTCCCCTCTCTTCAACCGAGACGTTTTTCCAGGTTCCTGCCAGCCTTTTCAGTTCATCCTGAACGGCCTTCGGATCGGCTTTGTTGACCGGCTCTCCTTGAGATATGGCTTTGCTGCGGTCATCCCGAGATTGCACACTCGGAGGTTTTTCGGCGGCCGTGGACTTGGGATTCCCATCGATCTGCGGTTTACGTTCGCGCCAGCCGGCCTCGTCAAGCACGTGTAACGCACCGGATTCATCCAATTTAAGCCCGGTAATTGACTCCACCCAAGCGCGAACTTGAGCTGGGGCTCCCGTAGTCGGTATCGGAAGCCGAACCGACCGATCACCAAGGTGTAAAACCTTTCCATTCGGGCCAAGTAATATATCCGTCACAAGATCATGGGTTTTCGTACTCCACCGGTACGGTCTTCCAATCGCAACTCCGGACGGGACATGCCATAGGGAAAATGTGCCGCCACTCCTAGTCACTAACAAAGGCAAACTCGCACAGAATTGCCACTCATGGACTTTGAAAGAGTGCGGCATGTCTATGCTGACAGTTTTCCCGGTACGTGTATCCACGAGACGTGTGAATTCATCCCGTTCTCCAACAACTTCGACGCGAAACCGACCATCCGGCGAGACCGCGACAGGTATAGTGTCGGCTATTTTCGTATGCGAATAGTCGCCGTTGTGGTTCACTCTTTCCCCGGTTTTCGTATTCCAAAGAGTCGTCCGTCGGATCGGCCTTATGGTGTCATTGTCGAACGATCTCTCGACGGAGACAAATTCGGATCCGTCCGGGCTGAAACTGTATCTCCAGCCCTTCGTGTACTCGCCAAAGCTCTGCTTTAACCGTATGAACACGCGATATCGTGGAATCCTGAACGACTCTCCCACCGGCTCTGCGCGGTCGATATTCCAGAGTTGACCTGTATCAGCCACGATTTGAGAATCTGGGGCGTCACTTCTTTCATAGGATGTAATAAGGACTGTCTCACCGTTGGGGCTCAATAGTTGCTTGACAAACTCTTGATGTGGCTCTCCGAGATTCTTTGTTTTCATGATCAGTTCACCCGTCTGGATGTCCCATTTGCAAACCGACACGCCACGCAGCGGTGAATGTAGAACTCGACTTCCACGTCGTCGCAAATAATGCTGCCGGACGACGACGAGAGTCCGACCATCGTCTCGCAATCGAAATTGTTGCGATTGATCCCGGCCGATGTTGAAATCATCAAGATCAAATCCCTTGCCGGTGAAGTCATAGGTGGAATCGAAATCCTTGAGCACGATGTCGTCACTTTCGCCCATCTCCCAGTGGCGAAGGGAACTCAATGTGCGGTGGCTCTTCTCTATGCAGTAGACATGACGATTGTTCTTGCCGAACGTGGCCCTAATCACGTGACCTGCATGTCGCAGCGGGCTGCTGGCAACCTGTCCCGTTGCAACGTTCCATAGTTGGACTTCATCTATCTTGTTCCACGTCAGGAGCAACCCGTCATCGTTGCTGAACGCGGGGAGGAGTCGGTTGCTGAGATCATGCGGGATAGGACCGGAGAGTCTCCTTCCTCTCAGTCCCGTTAGACCGTCTTTGTCTGCAAAAAAAGACCATATATTCACGAAGCTATTTCTTTGGATTGCAACCTTCCTGCCATTGTGACTGAATCCGGCGACTACCGTATTGGGCTGCCCCTCTGCAATTACTAGATCACGCGACTGACCGGTCCGGGCATCGACAAATTCAACACCAGTTCGGTTTGCGTGATGAGACATACCTAGCAGAACACTTTGACCGTCGGGACTCAAACTGCCCGCGTTAACACGGGCACCGAATGCTTCAAACGTCCCAATTTGCTCACCGGTGCTGGTGTCGAAAGTGCGCACAGTTGCCATGGGATCCGGCTTCGACGACTTCGTGTCAGCTTGGTGGGCGAGAAGAAGTACCCCACCGTCACCGCTGAACTTGAGAGTTCTAAAAACAGGGCGTAGAGCGTTGAATACAGGGCGTGACTTTTGGGGCTGGAATTCAAATCCTGGGATGGGCTCGCCGACCGGCTTACCCGTCTCGGTCTCCCACACTTGAGCCGAACCATCCTCTCTTAAAATCGCCACTACGCGAGAATCGGGGCTGAAAGAGAGGGCCACCACGCCTCCATGGCTGGCAGTATCTTCATCATTTTCGAGAATCAGCTTTCCGTTGACCGCATCCCACACTTCGAACTTGTCCGACATGAGTCCAGGTCTAGCGGATTGCCGAAGGATAACGAATTGGTTGTTCGCACTGATCGTCGATGAACTAGGACCACGAACGTTTCGAGTTCTAAATATTCCCAACTGCTCTCCAGTTCGGACATCCAGCAACTTCAATTTACGACCATCGCCGGTTTGGGATTGGATCAATACAGACTCGACACCGGGACTGACAGCCAGCATGTGTTTCCACGTACGCATCTCCTTCAGCTTGTACAACTTGTTGGCCCAACTCGCGAGATTCAGTCGAATGACCTGATCCAGTTCGTGGTTATTATTAGGCAACACATTGAGACCTCGGGCCATCCAGTGCACACCTTCGTGGATATTGTTTTCCTGACAGAGTGTCAGACCCCGGTCGAAATACGCCTGCGCCACGGTCGCGTCGGCCAGCGAGCGAGCCTGCTTCTCTCGTTCTGTGGCGTCTCGTGCTTTTTTGGTAGCCTTGCGCTCGAGACCGGCCGTCTTGCGTTCACGATTGGCCGTCTTGCGTTCACGACCGGCCGTCTTTCGCTCCCGGATCCCAGCATCGATTGCCTTGTTGCGCTCATCATTTGCGACCTGCCACTGCCACGTTGTCAGTGAAAAGCCGACGAGAAACACGGCAACGACCGCTGCATCAAGGCCGGCCACAACCGGGTTGCGGCGGCACCAGCGGGTCGTGCGTTCGGCCCAACTCAAACGCCGTGCGCGAATTGGTTCGTCGTCCAACCAGCGGCGCAAATCCTCCGCCAAAGCGTTGCCGTTTTCATAGCGCGCCGATTGCTCCTTGGCCATCGCCTTCATGCAGATGGTTTCCAGGTCGCGAGGTATGCTCTCTTTAATGCTACGCGGCGAAGGTGGCTCCTGATTGATGACATTGAAAATCACAATCTCCGGCGGCCCGCTGAATGGTCGCTCACCGCAGAGTATTTCGTAAAGTGTCACCCCCAAACTGTACTGGTCGCTGGCTGCCGAAACCTTTTCCAGGTCGCCTGCGGCCTGTTCGGGGGGCATGTAGGCGGGCGTTCCGAGAATTGCGCCGTCGTGTGTCAGATTCTCCGTCCCGGTTTCCAGCCGGGCTAGGCCGAAGTCCATCAGGTGCGGCTCGCCCTTTTCGTCGAGCATAATGTTGGCGGGCTTGATGTCGCGGTGAACGATGCCCTGCTCGTGTGCGTAGGCCAACGCGCCAGCCAATTTCATCACAATGCGTGCTGCCTTACGGAAATCAAAGGTCTCCGTCAGCGCATCGTCCAGCGTTTTCCCTTCAATGAACGCCGAGGCAATGTAGTGATGTCCTGCATCCTGGCCTGCGTCAAAAACCGGCACGATATTCGGATGCGTCAGACGGGCCGTCGCGCGTGCTTCGATCAGAAATCGTTTCGCAACTTTCGCGTTCTGCAACACGGCCGCGTGCGGCACCTTGAGCGCTATGTCCCGGTCGAGCTGAGGATCGTGTGCGCGAAACACTTCGCCAAACGCACCTGCACCAAGCCGTGACTTGATTTGGAATCGGCCGAGTTGCTTCAAGTCGTGCAGAAGCGCCGCAACAGGGATGGTTCCCTGGGACTCCGCCTGGGTCTGTTGAACGGGTGCCTTTGTTTCATCGACCGGTTCAAACGTGAACTTTGTGCCGCACTTTTTACATTGGCCGGAGCGGCCGAGTTGATCGTCTGGAATGTTGTACTTCTTCGCACATTTCGAATTGGAACAGCGGACCAGCATTGAGACCTCCATCTGACCGAAGGGCACGCAACTTCAGTGTATCGGCAGGCAGTTATTGAGTCACGGCACATTACGTGATCGTGCTTTGCACGCTGAACAGGACAACAAATCCTGTCCGTTTCAGTTCCATCATCTTCCGTATTTCCTTCGCCGGCCCTTCTCAATTCGAATTACGCCGCTCGCGGGAGCCAAGGAACCAGTGCTGATGCTGAATTCGTCACAAGAGTTCAAAAACGTTGTCGCAGGTAGAACGCAGGGCTGCGCCGGGTTATCATTTTATTCAGCCGACAATGCAACCACTTTCGAGGTTCCGCACGATGAATCCCGCGCTCACCGATTTCCTCGCCGAACATACGAATCTCACGCGGCGTTACTTTCTTCGTTGTGGAACGGCTGGCGTGGCGGCGCTGGGGGCGTTGCCGATATTTGCGAATGCAGGGGAACGCGACCCGGCGCTGCAGAAAGTTCTCGACGGCCTGGAAACCTGGCTGACAAAACAGGATGCGTTCCGCGATGTTTCGCGCGGCAATCCCAAGCCGCATTCGTTCGAGGTGGAGAAGAAAAAGGAACTCGGCCTGACGCGCGACACCTGGTCGCTCGAAGTCCTCGACGATCCCGACGACAAAGTCCGCTTGCGCAATCCGTTGACGAAAGAGAAGGGCACCGCATTCACTTTCAAAGACTTGATGAAATTGGCCGAGAAGCACGCGGTGCGATTTCCCAAGGTGATGACCTGCCTCAACATTGGCTGCCCGCTGGGAATGGGGATTTGGGAAGGTGTGCCGCTGCGTGAAGTCTTCTGGCTGGCCAAACCCAGCCCGGCCGTTCGCCGCGTGCATTACTACGGGTATCACAACGACGACCCGAAGCAGATGTTTCGCAGTTCGCTGTCGATCGGCCGCATTCTCGAAGACCCCTACGACTTGCCGCCGGTCATTCTCTGTTACAAGCTCAACGGCGAATGGCTCACGCCCGAACGCGGCGCTCCGGTGCGAGTTGTTGTTCCCGAAGCGTACGGCTTCAAGAATATTAAATGGCTGTCGCATCTCTTCCTGTCGCATCGTTGGCAGTCGAACGACACCTACGGCGACGCCAAGAACGATGTCGATAGCCCACTGAAAACGTTCTGCGAAACGCTTTCGGTTCCCGCAGCGGTGAAACCCGATCAACCCGTCGCTGTGACCGGTTACGCACAGGTTGGTATTTCGGGCCTGAAGAAAGTTCAGGTCTGGATTCAGAACAACGACGAGGAATGGCCAGCCGACGACAAGTATTTCACCAAAGCGCCGTGGCGCGATGCCGAGATTCTGCCGCCGCCAAAAAACTGGGGCGGCGACATCGCCGACAACCAAGTTCCGTCACCAACCTACGGTTTCGATCCAAAGACCGGCCAACCAAAAACCTGGCCGATCCGTCTGGCGAAAGCGCACTGGGCCATCTTGATGCCCGGCTTACCGGCCGGCAAATACACCCTGCGCTGCCGCACGGTTGATGCCAACGACAAAGCCCAACCCATGCCCCGTCCCTTCCGCAAATCGGGCCGCGCGGCGATCCAGGAAGTGGGATTGAAGGTTGAAGTGTGAGCGGGCGTGAAGTTGTTACGTCGGCGGACCGTCGCTCTTTGTCTTCGGTCGTAGCGGTTGGGGAATCGGTTTGAGGCGTCGCAGTTCGTAAGTGAATGCGCCCAACAGTGCTCCCCGTTTTACGCTATGACATTTCAGACAGGTCTTGCTGGCGCGAATGGAACCGAGCATCTGGATCACGTTGGTTTCGTGTTCGATCACAACGTCCCGCTCGCGGCGCAGTTGTGGCAAGGCGGTCAGTTCCATCTCATCCAACGGCCGCGTTGGAGCATCGGCCAGTTTATCCATCCGCGGCAGGTTCTTCGACACATAGACCACTGGCGTGTCGTGCTTGAGCAGGCTCACAAGTTCCAAGCGAACAACTCGCCAGTCATCGGTGTGCCGTTCCTTCGCAGGGAACTGCGGCGTCCTACCAAATTGGTGCGACTGAAAGCCGGCCACATGCTCGCGATCCTTGATGTATCCCATACGGCTGGGCGCAAGAAACTCAGTCAGGCCGGAATCGTGATAGGCGGTGAGCGCAGGCATGCCCGGACGCGTCTTGCGCGAGTTGCTGTCGTCTAAAAGTGTCACGCCGTCGAAATCGGCGCGCTCCGGCACGTACGGCGTAAATCGCTTGCCGGTGTCATTGAATGGAACCGGGGCGACTTCCGGCAGTTCGATTTCCTCCTTGTTAACACTCGGCATCCTGAACACTCCGAAGCCGGCACTTGTCAGGAACTCATCAGTCGCCTTGTCGTGCAACTTTTCCAGATGATGACTTCTCCAGTCGGTTTCCTGTTGTGCTTCGAATGAGGTCAGTCGCTGTTCGATGGCAGGGCTGAATTTGTTGGTCTTGGGTTCCAACTCGTCCGCGCCAGGGGTGGTTTCGTATTGGAGTCGCACGGCCAGCGACTCCATTGGAAATTCCTCGCGCAGTGCCACACGTTCTTGCAGCTTCCGCTGGCCAGCTTTGCGAGTGGATTCTTTCAGTCCCCTGTATTCCATCACGATGAAAATTGGCCCAAGCACGACCGACGACAGTAACAACCAGGCAATCGATCCCCAAAACACCTGAGGAAAACCGGGCCGACTTTTCTTCTTGGCGATCAGCACAACATGCCGAATGACGAGAGCGGCAATGACAGCGACAACTGTGATGAAGATTATGAACATCAGGACAAAGATCAGCATGGCGATCTCCCAAGCCACCGTTTGTCAAAATCGGGACACTGCCTGATCGTAACATGCTACGCCATGAGGGAACAGACGTTCTCGCTGCGAGTTGCCGTTTCTCAAACGGCCTTCTGGTGAACCCGGCGATTGAGTTGCGGCACCACCAGCGCAATGCCGGCGAGAATTGTCAGTGACAATAACACCCAACCCAATGGGCCGATGCTTTTGAGGGCGTCGAGGTCCGATCCTTGTGTGAACGAACTGGCCGGTCGGTTTTCCGTTTCGCGAAACGATTCGACGTCGGTGTGAAAACTTGAGGTCTCGGTTCGTTCGTCGCCGTCGATGAAGGCGATGAACTCGAACTGCGCGTCGTCGGTTCCGTATTCCTTGTTGAACTTCTGGACGAGGTTGATCGCGGGCATGGTTTGGCGGCCCATGATACTTTCTAACGGAAAGCTGATTGGGCCGGCGTTTCCGCCGTAGGTGCGGAATACGACTTCGGTGCAGACGAGCATGTCGGTCGTTTCAAAATCGAATTCAAAGTCGTACGGGCGGCCGGCAAAACTGAACGCCGTCGCGATGGCCGTCTTTCTTTGCTCTTCGCTAACATTGGGCCGCAACACGGCGACCGAATCGGCTCCGCCGATGGAATGCTCGAGCGACGAGAAGATGACGCCCTCGCTGACCGCTTCGACAATCACATGTTCGTGTCCTTCGTGATCTTCGGCGGTGAATTCTTCCCAGTGTCTGCGGATGTGTTCGTTCTCATCGAGACGAAGCTCGCGCAGCTCTTCTGCCGTGCCGACATAGACGGCCCCGTGCGGCCAATAGCCGGGCAGGAAGGCATTGGAGAGATACCAATTGCGGCGCTCCAGCAACACGTCGCCGGGCTGCAGCACATCGGCGAGTCGGGCAAGCTGTTTCTCGTCGATCAACGGTTTCCCCGTGTGAGGTTGCCGGATCTTGAAATCTCCGATCCAGGTTGAAATGGCCGATTGCGATTCGTACTGCACATCATGAAACAGCCGCCCCAAATCGGTCGCGGCAACTTTAACGATGCGTTCGGAGACGGAATCGTCGGTCTTGAGGATGGTTGATTCCGCAGCGGAAATTGCCGCGTGAAACTTTTCGTGCTGTGCCGAAGCAGCCGATAGTTGGTGAGTCTTGAAAAGACCTTGCACGTGATCCTGGTGGTAGTATTGGCGTGCCAATTCAAACATCTTAATGTTCTGCGGGCTTGCCAGATTGTGCCGAATCGTATCGTACAGCCCCGGCGGGATTCCCCAGTTCGGCTCCGCTTCATTCAGTTTGGCGACCGCGCGTGAGCTGTCGCCGAATTGATGAACGAACTTCAGCGAACCCTCATACAGCATCGCCGCCGCCGTAAAGTCCAACAGAAATGTTCGCAGCCGTAGTTCTTCATTCTCGATGTCGGCATAGCGTTGGTACTTCCAGACGATGCGCAACAGTGCTTTGCGGTAGGTGAGAAACCGGCGCATCAGTTCGCGGACGTCGTCGTTGTCTGCTTGATTTGTAAACGAACGCCGACCGTCGCCAAACTCGAGTTGAGTCTGTACCGCATCAGCTTCGAGTTTGTCGAGGCCGTCGATGAGATTCACAATCACTTTCTCGTCGGCACTCAAGAAAGCGTCGATGCGCCTTTCGGAAACGTTCTTCAAGTCGAGGCCGTTGCCGCTCAGCGGATCGTCGAGCAGTCGGTAACTCGCGACCCAGGCGACCGCTGCGATGGATAGCACGACCAGAATTCTAGCCGCTGCACGCATTAAACCGGGCATTCGGGAAGGCAACAGTTTTGTCTCAGGTCGCGGGACAATTGTTGCGTAATCTTCGGCCAACTCTCCAATGTGTTTCTGTAGTTTCGTCCCTTGGGTGCGCAGGCCGCTTAACGTTTCCCTGCGCACGGTCACCTGTAATTGATGCCACAGCAACTGCGCCACCCGGCCGGCCCGTCGCCAATAATGAATGGCAACCACGCCGCAGAACGGTGACGCGATGAGCCAGCCCCACCTGTACCATGCGGCGAATTGGTAATCGATCATCCACCACGCCACTGCCGCATACCACAGCAGGTAGATCGGCAAACCGACCATCAGTCGGTTGGTTGAGACGGTCTTGCGGCCCGCCTGATCCAATCGTGTGGCGATTGCGCGCACGGTGACAAACGGAACCAGATGCTGCATCGTGCCGACGAATGCCGGGATGAATAACAGAATCAGGCAGAGAGATTCCCACAGCAACTCGGCCAGCACTCTCAAGCCGTGCATTCGCAACACGGGCGAGTCGATGCGAAGTCCGGCCGTTTCCACTTGTTCGCGATACGCTTTGATTTCCCCGGCGATCGATTCGGCCCGCTCGCGATCGTTGGCGAGAAAATGGTTCATCGCATCGGCAATTCGTTTGCGAATTCGCAGCGGTGGTATCGGTTCTCGTCCCGCTTGTTGTGGCGACTCGGCAAGAATCTCCAAGTCGCCCAGTATCGGTTCCCACTCCGGTTCATCCAAATGCACGACGACAGTCTTCAGCCGAGATTCCAATTGCTCGGTGAGCGCACGCCGTGCCTTCCGCGAATTCCCCTCGTGCTGTTCGAGACATTCGGCGACGTCGATCGGTTCTGCGATCTGAACCCAGGCGGACGAGCGAAACTCGTCCTTCCGCTCGTAGGTAATTCCCATGGGAACGACTTTCAGCCCGACGGCTCCCTCTTCGCTCGCCTGAATCGCCATGCGGGCTGCGCCGGATCGCACCATTTCCAAATGCGCCTGATCGGTCGATTTTCCTTCCGGAAAGATCCCCATCGCCTGGCCATCGACGAGAACCTTTGCACCGACGTCGAGGCTTTCGAAATTCTTTCGCACGTCGCTGCCGTCATCGCTGCCGCGATAAGCGGGGACCATTCCCAGGTCGCGCATGATCGGGCCGAGAATGAATTGCTCGAACAACGGAGCCTTGGCCATGAACCGCACGGGCCGCTTGGCGGCAACGCCGATGAGAACGGGATCGACCAGCGAATTCGCATGATTTGCGCACAACAAAGCCGGGCCGGTTTGCGGAACGCGATCGGCGTCGGAGATCTCGACATTCGGGTAGTATCGACTGACAATCCAACGAGCAATTCGCCGCATCACTCCGCGCGATTCATTCGCCGATTCGTCAGTCATGGCCGCGTCTCCCTCAATGAAGCAATTGATGAAGCTGTTGTAGCGAGGCAACCAGTTTATTGTAGTTGCCTAGCTCTTTCAGCGACTGCACCTTACTGCCCTGGCTGACCCGCAAATCGATCGTCTGTTTGATCGAATCGATGAATTGCGGATTGTCTTTGACGACGACGTCCATTTCGACCGCCTTCTGCATCGAAAAGATCGACGTGTTTGCCGATCCCAGAATGACGGTGTCGTCGTCGATCAACATCAGCTTGGAGTGGATCATCTTCTCGGAAAGAAACACCGCGATTTCCGCCTGGCGACAAATCCTCAGCAGCGACCGATAATTGATGTCGTTGCCGATGTTAGCCGCCCGGGAGAATAATGTGGTGACTTCCACACCGCGTTTTGCGGCTTCGATAATCTCTCGGCTGATATCCGGATCGCCGATGTATGCCATTTCGATGTACAGCGAACGCCTGGCAGCCGCGATCAATTCCAGCATGGCGGGTTTGATTTCAAAGCTCTTCCTGCCATCAATCACATTGTTGAACACGAAGTCGAGCGAACGGGTGTCATCGAACGCAGCCGCGTCGCGATTTCGGAGTTGAAATCGTTCGATGAGTTCTTCGCCGGAAATTTCGACCATGTAATCGCGATATCCCCGGTGACGATCTTCGATGTTGATGCTGCCGGTGACCATAATCTGTCGGTCGAAAATGTAATACTTGGAATGCGTGTGGTTGACCCATTCCATTGTGACGTTCTGGTGGGCCATCACCTGTCGGCCGAGACTGTCGTCGTAATCGTCCTTGACGTAGGTGTCGGGGAAGGTGAGCGCGTTGATTTTGTAGATCAGGCGTTTTACGGGCGAGATTGTCACGTTGAAAAATGACTTGCGGTTCATCTCGATCCGCTCGTACATGAACGCGCCGACGTCTTTCTTGATGTGAATTGTCACGCCCCGGTCGGCCGCCGCGAGGATCTCCCGACCGATTTGATTGCCGATTTCATCGTTTCGCCACACAAACATGTGGATGACGATTGATTCTGCTGCGTTCTGGATCAGTTGAATCACGCGGTCGAACGTCATCGCCGCACCATCCGAGTTGTTCAAATCGGACAGCAGTCGAATTCCGGCGGTTTCGGTCGAAAGATCCATTCTCACGAACTTGAATTGTTACGATTCGGAAAAATCCAACACTCGTTGCCTCGCTCAATCCCAAGTTGGTGGCACCCGATTCGGCACACAACCCGACATTCTACTCCGCATTAAACGCAGGTGAATTTGCATTAAACCCGAATCTGATTGGCGTTGTAACCCCCTGCTGCTTGAAAGTCGGACATCTGCCATGAATCCGTGCGCAACAAAAAAACGGCGTGTTGGCTGCC
>JABISG010000027.1 GCA_018699955.1 Planctomycetaceae bacterium
CAAGTCGCCAAGGGTCTGGAGGATCAGCGCCTGGTTGCCGAGGGAGCTCGACAGCCCGTGCTTGTTCCCCAGCTCGCGGCAGATTTGCTCTTCTTGTTTGTGCAGCGTCATCGCCCCGTCCAGGTCGCCGCGGGCTTTGAGGATCACCGCCTGGTTGCCGAGGCAGACTGACAGGTTGTCGCGATCACCCGTCTGGCGGAAATGCTCGACGAGGTGCTCGCGCAACATGAGCGCTTCGCTGGGATGGCCGGTATCATCAAGCAGTCTCGAAATCGAATGGCAGACTGAGCCTTCCAACTGAGACGGGTCGTCCAGCACCGGCCGATAGGCGTCCACCAGCCGTAGCGGCGAGCCGGCTTCAATCTGGGACCAGTACGCCTTGAGGTCGAACTGGCCGACTTCCCAGAGAACCTCAAAAAATGGCAGGTCAGCGAGCAGGTCAAACAGCCGTTGCCACGCGTGGGCCTCACACAATTGCCAAGGGAGTTCTTCAACGCTGCGGGGATCGGCCGCGTTGGAAGCGAAGTAATCCGCCAGCCGCAGGTGGGCTTCGTGGCGATCGGTTTCGCTGGCCAGATACCGGTCCCGCACGGCCTGCCGCAGGTAGTCGTGAAAGAAGCCGATCAACCCTCCCCGGCTGGTCAGTGAATGATCGGCCGCTAAAAACAACGGCGACCAGTGAGCGCGCGGCAACGGCTCGCCATCCTCGCCCAGCAGAGTCAACAGTTCTGCTTCCGAAAGTCCACGACGGGCCGCCCATAACAGTGACATTGCCTCTCGCACCAGTCCCGGGCGGTCCCCTGCATAGTCCTCTTCCCACCGCTGCAGAATTCGCTCGAATAGGTCGTCAACGGATTTCACGTCCAGGTAATAATCGATCCGCTCATCCAGCCGTTCGTGGGTGCCGAACACCCGCAGTTCTTCCAGCAGCGCCCGCAGAAAGAGCGGGTTGGCCGCCTGTTCGCAGCCGGCGATGCGTTCGATTCGCTCGGCGCTCAGTTGTTTGACGTACTGACTGAGGTACTCGCCGATGAGGCGTCGGCGTTCGTCGGTCGATAACGGTTCGATCTTCAGCGTCGGCCAGTCGCGTTCTTCAAGGTTTTTCAGCGGGCGGCCAGCGAGCGTCGAGACGATCAGCCGCACGTTGTCGGGAATGCCCGGTGGAAGCCAGACCAAATCGGGCGCACCGTCGCGGTCGTCCAGTTGGTTCAGCGCGTCGATGACCAGCACCAGCCGGCCACGGGCGGCCGCCATGTGCAGCGCGTTGGCAAACGCCGCACGGAGGGCATCGGCACTATCAGGAATCTCCAACTCGATCCCAAACCGCTGCTGCAATTCGCCCAGAATTCGCCGAAGCATGGCCGCCCAATCGGCACTGTCGGCGGTGGCCCCAACAAAGTGCAACAACACCTGTTCTTCGGGATGTGATTGCCGATACCGTTCGGCCCAGTTGGCCAACAGCGCCGACTTGCCCAGTCCCGATTCACCCAATACAACCAGCGGCGGGCCGTCACCCGAGACATGCGCGTCGATGCGGTCGAAATACTCCTGCCGGCCGATGTAACAGCCAACCTGCCGCCCACTCACTTTCCTGACCGTGCGGCTGCGGGTAAACGTCTCATGGTCGGCTGATTGCCGCTCCAATGCGGTCGGCTCAGAACCGGGTGGAAACTCCTGATTGATGACCCGCGTCAGATCCGCCAGAATCATTTGTCCCAACGCTTCGGCGTCGGCATAGTCTTCACGCACCGCCAACTTGCTGTCACGAATCCGTTGCTTGAGCGCGTTCAGCTTTTCTGTGTCGTCCGCTTCCGCATCAACATCGGCAGTCGCCGCCGAAGCCGGATCGCGGAAGTAGAAGCAGGCCCGGTTCGCCATTTTCGGGTTATTCAACACACCGTGCAGGATTTCCAGCTCTGTGACACTCTTCTTTCCGTCTTTGACTTCGGCCAGCCAGGGCTGTTCCTCGATCAGTTCTTGTGGGATGTTTTCGGGCACCCAGCCGTAACGGTTTCCCAACAGGCCGATGAAGAACGGGCGGCAACGCTCGATCTCGGCCAGACAGATCGGCAGCACCTGGCCTTCGTCACTTTGCTCCTCGGTAATTCCCCATCGCAGGTCAACATCGGTGAAGACCACGCCGCGCTCGTCGCACAGCTTTCGCAGTTTCGGAAACACCTGCTTCACCAACACCTCGCGTTCGGCCTGCATGTCGCGAAACGTCGAGGAAACAAACACGCGAATCAGCTGTTCCTTCGGCTGTGACTGGTTCGGCTCAGGAGCAGTTACCTCTTCGGTCATTGAGCATCCCCGCCTGTTGGTGAAGGTGTCCGGCAATCGAAAACATGGAACACAACGGATCACCGCTGAGTGTAACGGGATCACACCGTTCGGTCCTCTCAGAATTCGGTTTATGCGGATGTCGAATGGTAGGACACATGAACGGGGAGGAAATCCCCTTGAATTTCGCCGCCTTTTCGTTGCGATCTTGCGTAACGGTGCTGAATTTCAAGCTATACTTTTCACTGAAAGCATCCGGAAAGCCCCGTTTGTCATCCCGCTGGGATGCGGGAATTCACTTCGATAGAAAACGAGTTCATGTCTGACACGATATCGTTCCAGGAATCGGCGACACGGACGGTCGATTCGATCATGACCACCCGGCTGGTCACGATAAACGAACGGGCTAACATCGCACGGGCGCTTAGCATTCTGGCTCAGCATCGAATCCGACACCTGGTTGTGCTCGATGAACGGGCGCAGGTTGTGGGCCTGTTCTCAGAGAGGGACCTTCTCAAACACATCGCCATGAATGCAGGAGGCAGCGGTCAACAAGCGGCCCTATGCTTAGTCAAGGATTTGATGATCAAGCAGCCGTTTACCGTGCATCCAAACACATCGATTCGAGAAGCCGCCAAAATGATGGCCAAATTGAAGATCGGTTGCCTGCCCGTCGTTGGAAAAGATGAGCAGCGGTTGGGGATTATCACCACGATCGACGTGCTCAAATTCTTCGGTAGCCAAGGTTAACCGCTTGACCGCTGGGGGGCGATGACGGCGAGAACGCTGGGTTGCAAATGGTCCATCGAGCGTCCAAGAAGCCGTTCGGGCCCGCCCCTTACTGCGTCACCATGAACACCCTTTGTGTTTGTGTCGCCGGTCGCGAGTTGGCGCATCCCCCGCATACCGGTAAAATTGCTGGACGGGGAAATCGATTCGATGGCCTTGCCAAAACAGCAGTTCTTCCTTCGCTTGCGACTCAGGATCAATTTATTCGTCTGACAAACACGAGGGAAGCAACAGTGCGTGCAACAACGTGTGAAGCGGAATGCCAATCCACCCGGTCGAGACGACAGAATCGATATTCGTTCTGTGTGGCCACATTCGCGATTGGCTTATTGTTGCTCCCCATTGCTTCATCGCAAGCTGCTTCTCCGCGAGTTTCGCGCGACCTGCGGGCGTTGTACACTTTCGAGGCGGGCCGTGGCGATACGGTCAAGGATCGCTCCGGTGTGCGGCCGCAACTCGATTTGAAAATCGAAAAGCCGGCGGCTGTGAAGTGGCAGGACGGATCGCTGGTTGTCCGTTCGTCAACGAGAATTCAATCTTCCGGGCCGGCAAAGAAAATCATCGACGCCGCCAAGAGATGGGGATCGGTCACCATTGAAGCATGGGTCAAACCGCAGAGTGATTCGCAGGAAGGGCCGGCGCGAATTGTTTCACTTTCGGCCGGCCCGAGTGATCGCAACTTCACGCTCGGCCAAGATAAGAAGCGGTACGACGTACGCTTGCGTACCACATCGACCAGCCGAAACGGGAACCCCTCGACCGCAGCCGCAAACAACTCCGCACGAGCGGTGTTGACACATGTTGTTTTTACTCGCGATGCGGCAGGCAACGCGAAAATATATATCAACGGCCGACAGCAAATCAGCAAGCGAGTTGCCGGACGACTATCGAACTGGGGTGACAGTTTCCGGCTGCTGCTCGCGAATGAGGCTTCCGGTGATCGCCAATGGTTGGGAACTTTTTACTTAGTCGCCGTGTATAAGCGGGCGCTCTCGGTCAGCGAAGTTGCACAAAACTTCAAGGCGGGAGCCAAAGCAGCCGCGACACCGATCAAGCTGGCAGCTGACGAATCCTCGCCCAAGGCACGCCTGTTCGAGACGAAAATCGCCCCCTTGTTAGCGAGGCGTTGCCTGGAATGTCACGACTCGAGTTCGAAAAAAGGCGGCCTCGATTTGTCGCGAAAAACGGCGGCGTTGGCCGGCGGCGAAACCGGCAAAGCGATTGTCCCCGGCAAAGCGTCGGCAAGTTTGCTGTGGGAAGCGGTCGAATCTGGCGAGATGCCCGAGGATGGCAAGGAACTTTCGGCACAAGAGAAACTGTTGGTACGACAGTGGATCGATGCCGGCGCGACTTGGACCGTGAACGTGATCGACCCGGCAGTTTACGCCCACGATGGCGGCACCGGGAACACGTGGATCCAACGACTCACCGTCCCGGAGTACATCGAAACCGTCCGTAGCGCCGTCGGCATCGACATCGAAAAGGATGCCCGTAAGATTCTTCCGCCCGAATTGCGAGCCGACGGTTTCAGCAACACGGCTTACAATCTCAATGTCGATCTCAAGCATGTCGAGGCGTATGCCCGCCTTGCGGAGATTATTGTTTCGCGAATGGATGTGCTGAAGTTCGCTGCGAAGTTTTCAAAGAGTCGCAAACTTTCCACCGACGACACGATGCGAGACTTCGTAGCTGCGATGGGAAGGTGGCTGCTGCGTGGCCCGCTCGATGATCGCGAGGTAACCAATTACAGCGGCATCGCGACGACGGTTGCCAGTGCGGGCGGTAACTACAAGGAAGCGGTGAGTTTGCTTATCGAGGCGATGCTGCAGTCGCCGCGGTTTATCTATCGCGTCGAAAACCAGCGCGGCGATGGAACGGCATGGCCGGTAGGCGAATACGAACTCGCTTCGCGAATGAGTTACATTCTGTGGGGCGCACCTCCGGACGAATCGCTGATGCGAGCCGCCGACAACGGCGAATTGCTCGATCGCAGTCGCGTTGAAGCACAGGTCGCGCGAATGCTTCGAGACCCCCGCGCGATCGAACGATCGGCCCAGTTTATCGCGGAATGGCTGGACCTCGATCGATTGAGCAACATGAAACCCAATCGCAAGCGGTTTCCAAAGTGGAACGATTCGCTCGCCGCCGACATGCGAGCGGAAACATTGGCGTTCTTCAAGGATGTCGCCTGGAAACAGAAACGCCCGCTGGCGGATCTGTTCAACGCGCAGGTGACCTACGCGACTCCACGGCTCGCGGAACATTATGGACTCAAACCCAAAGGCGACGGATTGTCGCGGTACGATCTCTCTGCGGTTCCCGCGCGTGGCGGATTGTTGACGCAGGGCAGCGTGTTGACGATTGGCGGAGACGATGGCTCGATGGTGACTCGTGGGTTATTCGTCCTGCATGGTGTTCTGCGCGGCACAGTGAAAGCCCCGCCGGCGGGGCTCGACACGACACCGGTTCCATCGAAGCCGGGGCTATCGCAACGCCGAATCGCCGAGATGCGAATCGACAACGTTGCCTGCGGCGCATGTCATTCAAAATTTGAACCGCTGGCTTTCGGTCTCGAAAGATTCGACGGTCTTGGTGGCTATAGTGAAAAAGACGAACACGGAAACACGTTGCGCGAAGACGGTCAGATTCTCGTTCCCGGCACTGCCGAAGCGGTCAAATACAAAACGTCAGCCGAACTGATGAATCTGCTGGCCGGCAGCGATAGAGTTCGTGAAACGATGACGTGGAAGGTCACTCAATTCGCAGTCGGGCGGCCACTGACAGCATCCGATGCGCGTATCGTGGGCAAGATCCACCAGGCGGCCCAAAAGGGCGGCGGCACCTATTCCAGCTTGATTACCGCCATTGTGATGAGCGATTTGGTACAAATGACGCGAACGGAAACAGAACAGCTGGAGATAAAACGATGAGCAAGACGCACGTCAGCCGCCGCACGATGCTCAAGGGCTTGGGAACCGTCACCATTGGGTTGCCGTTGTTGGAAGAGATGATGGTCTTGACCGTGGCGGCTGCCGAAAAAACGGTGCCGGTGAGGGCGTTCAATGTCTTCTTTGGGCTGGGAATTCCGGCTCCGCTGCAGGCGGAAGGATTCAAAGACGTTCTGCAACCACTGGAATCGCTGAGCGACAAACTGCTCATCATGCGAAACGTCGATCAGGTGCGATGCGACGAAAAGGGGATCAACGCGCACTACGACGGAGCGGCCGGCGCGTTCACTGCAGAACCGCCCGACGGTGAAGCCAAGTCCGGCGGCCCGTCGATCGATCAAGTGATTCGCCAGGCGCATTATCCCAAGGGGCTGCCGGCCGGCATGGTCCCGACGCTCATCGGGGGGACGTTTTTTCGACGCAGCCGCGTGGGCCGATACGTTCACAGCTACAACATGGACGGCACGGTTGCAGCAACCATCCAGGAAAAACCACGCGATCTCTTCGACCGCGTGTTTGGGTTCATCTCAGTCGCAGGTGGCACCGATGCCCGACGACGTCGACTGAAACGCAGCGTACTCGATTCGGTCGTCGATCAGTACAAGTTCTACACCGGGAAAAACTCACCGCTCGGCGCATCATCGAAAGCGCGGGTGGCCGAACATCTGGATCGGATTCGAGAATTCGAGCAGCGCGCGTTCGCAATGAAGCATAAAGCTCCGAATGCGCCCAAGCTGCCGCCACGATCCGACATCGCGCACGGTGGCAAGGCCGATCCCGGCGGCATGGGAATCGACATCACGCTGGATGAACTCTCCTCAGAATGGCGGCTGATGGCCGACTTGTACGCGTTAGCAATTCAAATGGATCGCGTTCGGTTCGGTTCGTTAACATTCCTGGCGGCCGGCGAACGCATCCGACTGTCGGGCGACTACAAGTACGACGGCAAGTCTCTCTGGCAATTCGACGACGCGCGGCAGCAAAATGCCAGCGGCGACAAAGGCTGCAGCCACGAATGGTGGCACAAGTTCAACGAAAAGAGAAAGAACGAGGCACTGCGAGCGCACGGTCACATGAAGATGCGAGAGATCGCTTATTTCTTGCACCGGCTCGACGATTCCGAGTCGAAGGAAGCCAACGGCAAAACGATCCTCGAAAACTCGCTGATCACCATCTCCACCGAATCGGGTGACGGGCGTCATAACAACGTCAAGCGAGAATTGTCCGGCGTCTTTCACGCCATCACCAGTGCCAACGGCCGTTTCAAGACGGGCCAGATTATGGACGTGGGGGCCGAGGGTTTGGACGTTTACAACACCATGCTGACCGCAATGGGCGCAACCGACCGGCTCGGCCCGGCCAAACGTAAAATGCAAGCGGTCGATGCCATTCGCGCTTAATGACTCGCTCATTCTGGATACTTGATTTCTTCTTCTAATTCGGTGCAATCTGATGAATCCCACTCGACGCGAAGCATTGGCTGCAATTGGAGCGGCTGGAATAATGGCTGGAACCCATGCGGCTGTTGCTCAACTTCCGAAGGACGGCGTTTCCCGCGAAGATCGCATCACGTATGGAAAAATTCGTCAATCGGTCATGGGCTGGTGCTTCAAGCCGATGACCGGGGTGACGCTCGCCAAGCATTGCCGCGAGATCGGCCTGGTCGCCATCGAGGGGATTTCTCCGAATGACTACCCGGCCGTGAAAGAACTCGGTTTGAAAGTCTCGCTGGTCAGCAGTCACGGATTTAAGAAAGGACCGATCAGTCGCGACAATCACGAATTCTGCGCCAAGATGCTGAAAGACCGAATCGATCTGGCCGTCGAAGTCGGCTGCCCGAACGTGATTACGTTTACCGGCATGCGAGAAAAGGGCATCAGCGACAAACAGGGCGCCAAGAACTGTATCGACCTGTGGAAGTCGGTCATTGGCTACGCGGAAAAGAAGAAAATTCGCCTCTGCCTCGAACACCTCAACTCCCGCGACGACACACACCCGATGAAAGGGCACCCGGGATATTTCGGCGACGACGTCGATTTCTGCGTGGACCTCATCAAGGAAGTCGATTCCCCCAACATGAAGCTGTTGTTTGACGTTTACCATGTGCAGATTATGAACGGCGACGTGATCCGCCGCATCCGGCAGTACAAAGACGTCATCGGCCATTATCACACGGCAGGTAATCCCGGTCGCGGCGAACTCGACGACACGCAGGAAATCAACTACCCCGCCGTCATGCGAACCATTCTGGAAACCGGCTACACCGGCTTCGTCGCGCAGGAATTCATTCCCACCTGGGACGATCCGGTGTTGGCCTTGCGTCACGCCGCGAAGGTTTGCGACGTCAGCTGATTTCGATTACGGCAGCACCCGCACGTTAATCTTCGACGGCATCGCCGTCGAGCGGAAGATACGCTGAGTTGCCTGTTGGAAGTCGGACGGTTTGGCGTGATAGATGTCGATGAACTTTTGCGGGTTGCGATCGACCAGCGGAAACCATGAGCTTTGCACCTGCACCATAATGCGGTGTCCACTACGGAAACTGTGATACGTATCCGGCATTGTGAAGCGGACGCGCGTCGGCTTGTTCGGCTCAAACGGTTCGGGCTGTTCGAGACTGTTGCGAAACTTGCCGCGAATCACGTCGCCGCGCACCAGTTGCTGGTAGCCCCCCATGCGGACGCCTTTCGGGTTCTCCTTGGCGTCGGGGTAATCATCGGGATAAACGTCGATGAGTTTGACGACCCAATCGCTGCCGGTGCCGGAAGTGGAGACGAACAGATCGACTTCCACCGGCCCGGCAATCGTCACGTCCTCGGCTAATTCGCCGGTTTGGTAAACCAGCACATCCGGACGCCGCGATGCAAAGCGTTGATCGGCAATCATGTACTCGGCTGTCATGCCGGTGGAGATCTTGTTCATGTAGGGAACCGGCTTGTTGGGATCGCTGAGGTATTCGTCGAAGTTGTGCTGCTTGTCCGTAGCTTTCGGGGCGTCGAACGAAAGTCGCTGGTCGGCATGAAAATGCAACGACCGCGATTTCGCCTTTTGAGGTGGCCACTTGTCATACTGACGCCATTGGTTGGTTCCCGTCTCGAAGACCCAGGCTTCCGGATGCTGCGTCTTGTCTTCACCCTTGCCCTTCAGATGACGTTGAAAAAACGGGAACTCAATCTTCTCTCGGTAGAACTCCGAGGTCTTTGCGTTGAATGGGATATCGCCGAACGATGCGCCATCGCCGCGCGACCAGCCACCGTGACGCCACGGCCCCATCACCAGCATGTTGAACGTTTCCGGGTTATTGCGTTCAATGGATTTGTAGGTTTCGAGAGCGCCAAACAAGTTTTCCGCGTCGAACCAGCCACCGACCGTCATCACCGCCGGCTTGACGTTCTTCAAATGCGGGCGAATGTTCCGCGATTTCCAAAAGTCATCGTAGGTTCCGTGCTTCAGCGTTTCATGCCAAAAGGGAACTTCACCCTTCAGGTATTTGGTGTCGATCTCCTGCAGCGTTTTGATGCGGCGGAAGAACTCGAAACCATCGGGAGTTTCATAGTCGAAAGTGAACCGAAACTTCTTCGTCGGTTCTGGACGAACGCGACCGCTGCGCGACATCCAGTTGAACATGTGCGCCAGAAAAAACGCGCCGTTGTGATGCCAGTCGTCGCCGGCGAACCAATCGTTGACGGGCGCCTGTGGCGAAGCCGCCTTGATCGCCGGATGCGAATCGATGATTCCCGCCGCCGTGTAGAAACCGGGGTATGAAATCCCCGCAATGCCGACGCGACCGTTGTTGCCGCGTACGTTTTTCACCAGCCAATCGACCGTGTCCCAGGTATCGGTGCTTTCGTCGAATTCTTTCTTGCTCTGTTTGTTGGGCCGATGCGGCCGCATGTGGACGAATTCCCCCTCCGACATCCACCGCCCGCGGACGTCCTGATAGACGAAGATGTAACCCTCTTTGCTGAACAACGGCGACGGCCCCAGATTGCCGGGATACTGATCGACGCCGTAGGGTTTCGCACTGTAGGGCGTTCGTTTCAACAGAATGGGATAAGTTTTCGAGTTGTCCTTTGGCACGTAAACGGCAGTGAAAAGTCGCTTGCCGTCGCGCATCGGAATTCGGAACTCGTACTTGGTATAATTCGCTTTGATTTGCTCAATGCCTTGTGCAACGCCGACACGCGGCAGACACATGCCGACGAAAGCGGTGGCGACGACGATTGACAGATGTCTGAACAAGGTCATTCTGTATTCTCCCGGTGTGCGTTCCTGTTGCATTCGCTGTCTGTCACGTGGTGATAATTCATAATAGCGTCAACGACCACCTGCGACGAGTTGCCGATATTTCCCCGCCAACCGATGTCACGAGCGATCACCGGAAGTGCCTGCCAATTCTGGTCGATCCGTGCTATCGTCCGTGCCGGACATGTTTTTGAGTCTTGCATTGGATTCCTATGCCCATTCCCGTTGCCGATCCCATCGTTAACATACCAGTCGTCACCCCATTTGATGCGGAAGATCGTGTCGATCACGGTGCGTTGGCTCGAAACGTTGCGTGCTGGCTAACCACACCGGCCACGGGATTTCTGGTCGGTTCACAGACGGGGGAAGAATGGACTCTCAGCGAAGACGAAAAACTGGCTGTTGCGGGGACAGTTAAGGAGAATTTGGATGAACGACGGTTCTTGATGGGCGGCATCGACTGTCCGTCGGTGACTGAGACGTTGCGACGGGCGGAGGCGTTTGCCGACGTTGGTGCCGAAGTTGTGAGGATTCGGTTTCCACGACAGGAATCGCTCATCGAACCGTACTTCTCGCAGGTCTTGCCGCGCTGTCCAGTTCCGGTGCTCCTGATGCACCAATGCGATCCCGCGCGATTCGGCATGGCCGCTGCACCGGCCGCGTCACCGGAAGTTCTTGGTGCGACCGCCGACATGGACAACGTGTTCGGCTACGTCACCGATCACGACGTGCGTTTCGAGGCCCGCGTTCGCCGCTGTGTTTCGAGCGACCGTCGATTCTGGATTTGCAATGGCAGCTTGATCCTGCACGGCACACTGATCGGCTGCAACGGGACGACGACTGCATTCTCCAATATATGGCCGGCCGCACTCGACGAATTGCTACGGCTGGGAATGGCCGGAAAATATGACGAAGCGCGGGAGTTACAGGAACACGTACAGAAAATCGATGCCGTCATGCTGCCGTTTCTGGCCGCCGGTGTGAAAGCGGCTCTCGAACTGCTTGGCTTCGAGGGAATGCGAACGCGGTCACCAAGCCCCCAGGTTCCGGCTGATGTCAGGACGGAAATTCAGAATCTCATGCGTGATGCCGGGCTGTTGGTATCCTGAGTCGCTGCAACTTGAAAGAAGTGTGAGAGCTGACACATGCATATTTGGGTGGACGCCGACGCTTGTCCGGGCGAAATCAAGGAGTTGCTGTTTCGTGCCGCGAATCGCACAGAGACCCAGATGACGCTGGTTGCCAATCAGCCCATGCGTACTCCACGTTCCGAGTTCATCGACAGTATTCTCGTCTCCGCGGGGATGAACGTTGCCGATCAACGGATTGTGGATCTGGTTGAGCCGGGCGATCTGGTGATTACGGCCGACATTCCGTTGGCAGCCGATGTGGTCGCGGCTGGCGGACAGGCACTCAACCCGCGCGGCGAACTTTACACCGACGCCAACGTTGGCAAGCGATTGGCAGATCGCAATCTGCTCGATGAACTACGCGGCGGCGGTGAGATTACCGGGGGACCGGCCAACTTCAACAACAAAGATCGGCAAGCATTCGCCAACCAACTCGACCGCTGGCTGACGTTGGCCAAGCGCTAATACGACAAGACACCAACTCAACAAAAACCGACCCGCAGATGATCAAAACAACGCTCGGCCGAACCGGCCTCGAAGTGACGCAACTTGGTTACGGCAGCATGGGAATTCGTGGCCCACGGACCTGGGGCGTGCGCGATGTGACTGATGAAGCTGCCGACGAATTTCTCAATTCCGTTCTCGATACCGGCATCAACTTCATCGATACTTCTCCCGATTATGGGGTCAGCGAGCAACGGATTGGCCAGTACATCGGTTCCCGGCGAAACGAATTCTATCTGGCGACCAAATGCGGATGCTTCTACACGCAGCATGACGATCATCTTGAGATCGATCACGTCTGGAAGAAAGAGGTGATTCAGCGAAATGTCGAAACCAGCCTGCAGCGGCTGCGGACGAATTACATCGACATCCTGCAATTTCACGGCGGCGATGCCGAAACGCTGCAGCGCGAAGGATTGATCGAATTACTGAGCGACTTTCGCGATCAAGGCATCGTCCGCTTCATTGGAGTTTCGAGTTCGCTGCCGAATCTTCCCGGTCTGATTGATCTCGGCGTGTTCGACACGTTTCAGATTCCCTACTCCTGTCTGGCATCGAAGCATCACGATTTGATCACCCGCGCCTCTGAAACCGGTGCGGGAATCATCATTCGTGGTGGTGTCGCGCAAGGCGGCCCCGATGCGGAGATTCAGCGACCGGCACTGAACGATGTGTGGACGAAGGCAAAACTCGACGACGTGCTGCCCGAGGGGATGAACCGCGCCGAACTGATTCTGCGGTACACGCTCTCTCACCCGCATTGTCACACAACCATTGTTGGTACGTGCAACCCTGCGCATCTGGCGGAGAATGTTGCGTCCGCTGCAAAAGGTCCGCTGCCGACCAAGATTTACGATTTGGTGACCGCACGCGTTGCAGCCGTGACCGACTGACTGAAAGTCGCGACCACGACGGATATTAATAGGACAGTGCAGCGCCGCCGTTCGTTGGCATTCTGCCCTAGAACAATCCGCCACCCACAAAGTTTCGGCTGGGAGCAAATTGTTCGTACAACTTGGCGGCCTCGGAGTGTTTCTTCTTCAGTTCCGCCAAGTCCTTTGCCTTGTATTCACTGGTTTTCGTTTTGCCGCCGACCTTTTCGGCCACCTTGACGACGATGTTCTTCCCCCGCGAGTCGGTGATGTGGATTTTCTTGCCGTCGATATCAACGTCGGTCACGCGGTTACCGTTGTTGTTGGTCTGGCGAATCTTAATATTTCGCCCCTTCACGCCGGCACCCTGTAGAATTTGAATTCCCCCACCCGGTGCAACTTTTAACTGAATTTGCACACGAATGCCGCGAAAATTGGGAACTGCCTGTACCGGTTTCTTAACTGCGTCGGTCGCACGTTGCGCAACCGATGCCCGTTCGCTTTTTGAAAGTCGTTTGAGAGCTTCTTCGGCAATGCTCTTGGCTGCCGCATTCTCCGATCGAGACAGCGTCCTCAGAATGTCGATGCAGCGAGCGACCAACTCCAGTTCGTCAGACTCAGCGGCGGCGGCAACGGGGGCAACGGCCTGCGACCCGGCTTTTAACAGCATTCGCATTGCCGTTCGGCGCGTTGGGAATTTGTCACTCTCCAAATCTCGCACCCAGCCAGCAATTTCCGCAGCCGTTACAGGTGTTGGTGCGACAATTGGCGTTTCGGTGAATCCGGCCGGTTCATCGGCAGCGAATCCTGCCGTGCCGATCAGCGAACATGAAACCGCAGCCACCGCGAAGAAATGGGACAAATTCATCACTTCTCTCCGTCGCCTATTCCGTGGAGATATTCTGCCCGACACACAAACCGACTTCATCGGGAATTTTGTCAGCCGCCTGCATTGTTGCGATTTCGCCCAAGTGTGACAAGGAGAATTGGAAGTTACACCCGCGGCGCGGCTTGTTAGGCGAGAACTTCGCGGATCACATTGCCAGCGACGCCCGTCAGACGGCGTTGCAGCCCATTGTAATAGTACGTTAGCCGCTCGTGATTGAGACCCAATGTATGCAAAATGGTTGCGTGCAGATCGGCGATTTGCACCGGATTATCGACGGCCTGAAAACCGATTTCGTCGGTCGCGCCGTAGGCCATCCCCGGTTTCACGCCGCCGCCGCTCATCCATAGTGTGAAGCCGCTGATGTTGTGATCGCGGCCCTTTGTTCCTTCAGAAGTTGGAGTGCGGCCGAATTCGCCCGTCCAAATTACCAGCGTGTCGTCGAGCATGCCACGTGATTTCAAGTCGGCCAACAACGCCGCAATTGGCTGATCGACCATCATCGCGTTGGGGCGGTGATTTGTTTCGATGTTGGAATGCGCATCCCAATTGCTGGGTTGTTTGTTGTTCGATCCACCGCTGAATACTGTTACAAAACGCACACCGCGTTCCAGCAGGCGACGTGCTCGTAAACAGAGACGACTGAAGGTGGCCTGCTGCGGATCGCTGCGACCGGTGCCGTAGAGTTGATGCGTGGCCGCTGACTCTTTTGCGAGATCGGCAACCTCGGGGGCGCTGAGCTGCATGCGGGCGGCCAATTCATACGCTGCAATTCGCGCTGAAAGTTCGCCGTCCTGCGGGTGAGTCCGCAGATGTTCTTCATTCAGTTTCGCCAGTAACTCGAAACTCGCACGCTGACTCTCTGAGCGGTAACCGGCCGGCGGTTCGAGATCGAGAATGGGATCGCCGCTGCTGCGAAAGACCGTCCCCTGAAACCTCGCCGGCAGAAATCCGTTGCCCCAATTCGATGTGCTCGATGGTGGCATGCCCCGGTCCATCATCACGACGAACCCGGGTAGATCCTGTGTTTCGCTCCCCAGCCCGTATACCGACCACGCGCCGACGGACGGAAAACCGTTGCGCGGTTCGCCGGTCATGAAGTCGTGCATCGCCGGGCCGTGACTATTGGCTTCGGCAACCATCGAATGCACGAATGCCAAATCGTCCATCTTACGGTTCACGTGCGGAAAGAGTTCCGAACTCCATTTCCCCGACTCGCCGTACTGTTGGAACTTGAACGGACTGGGCATGAGCTTGCCCGGCTTGCGAAAGAAAACGTCTTGTACATTTCCCTTACCTGTGATGGACTGGCCGGAGAACTTGGCGAGTTCCGGCTTGTAGTCGAAGGTATCGACGTGGCTGACGCCGGCCGACATAAATAATAACAGCACGCGTTTCGCCGTCGGCTTGTGGTGCGGACCGCTTTCGTTTGTCGATTGTCCTTCCGCATGCAACAGATCGGTCAGCGCAACACTACCCAAGCCGCCGCCCATCGTGTGCAGGAAGTCACGACGGCTGACGAAACGCCGGTACCCGGTGCATTTGGTGTGTTGACTGGGCGTCACGATTTCGCTCCGTTCAGAACGCGTAGAGAAACTCGTTGGTGTTCAACAGCACGCGACACAGACTGAACAAGCCGTGATTTTCGATGAACGACACGGCTTGGCGGCGCTGTGATTTCGTAGGCTCACGCAACAGGGCCAGACGATAGGCGACGTTCGCCTGCTTGCTGGGATCTTCGCCCGCCTCCGCCGTCACCCGTGCGGCAAAGTATTGGGATTGCTGAAACGTAAACCGGTTGTTCATCAATGACAGCGCCTGCAGCGCGGTGGTGCTGAAATTACGTTTGGGGGTCTGCACCGAGGCGTTGGGGCAATCGAAGGCGCTCATCAACGGCGACTGGAAAGTGCGAATGTTGAACCGATAGACCGACCGTCGCCACGTCTCTGGACCGGGTTCATCCAACAAGATGTAATCTGGGACGTTGCCATCACGATAACGGAACAACCGGAAACTCGGGCCTTCCATCGTCAGATCCAACTTTCCACTGACCTGCAGGACCGCATCGCGGAGCGACTCGGCATCGAGCCGACGCGGCGACATTCTCCAGAGCAACCGGTTCGCGCCATCTTGGGATGCCGCCTTTGGATTGAACGCCGATTGTTGCCGATAGGCGGCGGACAGCACAATCATTCGGTGCAGTCGCTTGATCTTCCAGCCATGCTCCATGAAGTCGGCTGCCAGCCAGTCGAGCAATTTGGGGTGAGAAGGTCGGTCGCCGTTGAAGCCGAAATCGTTCGGCGTATTCACAATCCCCTGGCCAAAGTGGTAGTGCCAAATTCGATTGACAAATACGCGAGCCGTCAACGGATTCTTCGCATCGACGATCCACTCCGCCAATCGCAAACGGCGGTTAGGACCGGTGTCACCTTGCACGCCGACCAGCAAGGGATCGAGCGCTTTGATTGTGTGGAAAGCCGCCGGCTTAACCTGCTCGCCGCGGTCGCGGACATTGCCGCGTGTCAACACGTACGCCGGTTGCGGTTGGCCGTCACGTGCCGAATAACTCACTGGCAACGGTGGAATTGCTTTCAGTCGTGCTGCCAGTTGTGATTGCGATTGAATTAAGGATGCGTGCTGTTTCTTCTCGGACGCAGTCAGGGCCGCGATCAATTCGCCGCTCGTCATATGCGTCTTCTCTCCCGGTGCAATCCGATTGCCCGAGTCGGTGACTTTCAACCATTTGTCACCATCCAGCGAAACTTCGATGCGGTAGCCCACCGGCAAACGGTCATTGTACTTTCCATTCCGATCACGACCCCAAACAACACGTTGGACTTTGGCCACGGCGGGTAATTCAATCTGCGCCCAACCCTTGCCGCTTTCATTACTAATCCAGCTGTGCGAGTTTCCGTGCTGGCCGTCGTTGAGATGATGAACTTGGTGAATCGGATACCCCGGCAACAGCGACGATGCCGTTGCCTTCGCGCCGGTCTTCGAGAGAGCAAGATTGCGTTTGGCATTCTCGCCATAGATTTCGAGTTCATCCAGACAAGGCTGTGAGTTGCCAAGGGTGACCGTCACCGTGAACCGAACGAAACGGGCTTGGGTGGCCTCAAATTCATCTTCATTGCTGGTGGCGCTGACGGCGGGGCGTAGTGAATTCGGTTTGTGCTTCGGGCTGCTGGCAAGCAATCGTTTACGGGCTTGTTGTAACAGCAGTCCAATGTCCGCCTTTGTCGCGCCAATCTGCTTCTGAATGGGTGCAACGACTGCGACGCGGGCTGCTTTGTCTTTGGCTGATGCCACCGAATTGACACCGCGGTCCAGTCCGCTGAATACCGCTGTCAATGCGTAGTAGTCACGCATATCGATCGGGTCGAACTTGTGATCGTGGCAGCGGGCGCAACCGGACGTCAAACCGAGAAACGTCGTCGATGTGGCGGTGACAAATTCGTCAAGCTCGTCCTGGCGTGTTTGCAGTCTTTCCAGTTCGCTGACTGTGGCAACGTCGTTCTTCGGGCCGGCAACCAGAAATCCGGTGGCAATCAACTCGTCGGCATTCTCGGCCTTCAACGCATCGCCAGCGAGTTGTTCGCGGACGAATTGATCGTATGGTTTGTCGGCATTGAATGAACGGATAACGTAGTCGCGGTACGGCCAGAAGTTCTCGCGAATACGATCTCGCTCGAAACCGTTGCTCTCGGCGAAGCGAACCACGTCGAGCCAATGCCGCCCCCACCGTTCGCCGTAATGCGGACTCGCCAACAAGCGATCGACCAATCGCTCGTAAGCATCATCACGGGGATCGTTGATGAATTCCTGCTGCTGTTCGTACGTGGGAGGCAGTCCCGTGAGATCAAGGCTGACGCGGCGAATCAGTGTGCGACGGTCGGCCGGCGACGAAAAGCCCAGGCCGTTCTGCTGTAACCTCGCAACGACGAATCGATCGATTTCCGTTCGCACAGTGGCGCTGTTTCGCACGGCTGGTGGAACAACTGTCTTCACCGGTTGTAGCGACCACCAATCGTGACCGGCGCGGTGATCGCTCGTAGCTGCAAACAAGTCGAGTGGCTTCTCGGGATAAAACGCGCCGTCGGAAATCCATCGTTTGAGTACGGCGATCTCAGCGGCCGACAACGGCTTCTTGGGCGGCATCTCCTCGCTGTCAACGTACTGGAACAGCAGGCTCTCATCCGGTTTTGTCGCTTCGATTGCCGCGCCGCTCTCGCCACCTTGGAATGCGGCAGCCTTTGTTCGCAAATCGAGCCCGCCCTTGCGGTCAGCCCCATGACACTCCAGACATCGCCGCACCAGAATCGGCTCGACCTTCGCACGGAAGTACGTTTCGTGAATGCCATCCGCAGCGAAAACGGGCGGCAGCAGAATGAGCGATAGACACGCAATCGCTACCCATGCTGCAACTGGGAAGGTGTTGATCGGGAAAATGCGATTCATCAGGCTCAACGATTCTTCACCTAGTAAAAAGGCTTCGGGGCCGGTGCCAACTCGCATCTCAAGACGAACACACGGTCCGCCACGATACTTCAGAATACTCCGAACGGTGAGGTGTTTCAACGAGTCTCCTTTTTCGAACCGGCCCCACCACCGAGACTGCTCCCCCGTTGGATCGCATCGGTTCCAAACCGGTCACGGATCGTATCGGAAACAGCATCGAGCTGCGAGTGGTCCTGCGGATCATCAAACAGCGTCCCCTGCGAAAGCCGCACATGCTCGATGTCACTTACCCCCATGCCCAACAGACGGAATGAAACATGTGTATCAGTCAAACTTGTGGCCAGCAGTTTCGACGCCGTTTGCCAAAGGAGTTCGGTCGAATCTGTCGGCTGCGGGAGTTTCTTCGATCGGGTAATCGTCCGGAAATCGGCGAAGCGCAACTTGATCTGAACGACCCGTCCGCGGAGCGACTGTTGACGCAAACGCCGAGCAACCTGTTCTGTCAGACCCAACAGGCAGGCACGCAGAACTTCAGGATCTTCGATGTCAGCCGGGAATGTCGTCTCGTGTGAAATCGATTTCGCCTCATGATCGGGAATCACCGCGCGATCGTCGATGCCGTGGGCCAATTCCCACAGATGTTCTCCCGACTTGCCGAACCGTTGCCGCAATTCATCCAACGGCATCTGGCGGAGTTGGCCAATTGTGCCGACTCCCAGCTGCTCTAACACGCGGCCGGTAACACGCCCCACGCCCCATAACCGCCTCACCGGTAACGGTGCGAGAAATTCCTGCACACGATCGGGATCGACGACGACCAGTCCGTCCGGCTTGTCGAGATCGCTGGCAATTTTCGCCAGGAACTTGTTCGGGGCGACGCCGACCGAAGCAACCAATTTCAGTGATTCGCGAATTTCCCGCTTGAGCTTGTGCGCAATCTCGACGGCCGAGCCGAACAGACCTTCGCTGCCGGTGACATCGAGAAACGCTTCATCCAGCGACAACGGTTCAACCAACGGCGTGTACTTGATAAACAAGTCTCGAATCGCGGCAGACACATCAGCATAGCGATCCATCCGCGGTCGCACGACGATGGCGTGAGGGCATCGCTTGAGTGCGGTGGCCGTCGGCATGGCACTATGCACACCGAATTTCCGCACGGCATAATTCGCAGCTGCAACAACACCCCGGCCCTCGGGGCTGCCCCCGACAATCAACGGCTTCCCCGCCAACTCCGGCCGGTCGCGTTCTTCGACCGACGCGTAAAACGCATCCATGTCAACGTGCAGAATCATCCTTCGTCTCCGCCGGACATTCTACCGCACGCACGACAAGAATGCACAGCGATGCCCCAAGGCGAGCCGGGGGTGTCAACCCAGGGGTTTTCCGAAGAACCAGCCGGTTCACACCGGCCGCTCGCCCTTGGCAGGTTGTTAAACGGACCATCGTTCGGCAATTGCCCACATTGGTGAGCAAAGTGACGCGACATTCCGTATACTGCACGCCTGCAAATGAATTCTCGCAAGTTAGGGCTGGTCATGGCGCGCGATGCGGCTTTTCGAAAAGCGGAAGAGGTGATTGAAGCTGCGCGCCGCACCACGGTGCGCGAGCTCAGTCTTCGCGGGATGGAACTCACTGAGATGCCGGAGTCGCTATACCGGCTCTCGCAGTTGCAGACGCTTGACCTCGACCGCAACCGATTGACGGCGCTGCCGGAGTCGCTGGGCCGGCTCTCGCAGTTGCAGACGCTTTCCCTCGACAACAACCGACTGACGGCGCTGCCGGAGTCGCTGGGCCAGCTCTCGCAATTACAGACGCTTGACCTCGACAACAACCAACTGACGGCGCTGCCGGAGTCACTGGGCGAGCTCTCGCAGTTGCAGACGCTTCTCCTCGACAACAACCAACTGACGGCGCTGTCGGAGTCGCTGGGGCAGCTCTCGCAGTTGCAGGAGCTTTACCTCCAACGCAACCAATTGACGGCGCTGCCGGAGTCGTTGGGCCTGCTCTCGCAGTTGCAGAAGCTTTACCTCTTCGGCAACCGACTGACGGCGCTGCCGGAGTCGCTGGGCCAGCTCTGGCAGTTGCAGCTGCTTGACCTCGAAGCCAACCAACTGACGGCGCTGCCGGAGTCGCTGGGCCAACTATCGCAGTTGCGGAGGCTTGACTTGGGGGACAATCCCGGCCTGCGTCTGCTGCCGGAAATCATTGATCAATACCATAATCCGTCCGCAATCCTGAACTTCTACTTCTCCCGGCTGCGTGAAACCGAGAAACCGCTGAACGAGGCGAAGATTCTGCTGGTCGGTGATGGAGACGTCGGCAAGACCTCGTTGATTCGGCGGTTGATTGACAACGAGTTCGATGCTGAAGAGTCGAAAACCCGCGGTGTCCGCATTCGCCAATGGCCGCTGCACGAAGGGGATCGAGAAATTCGTGCGAATATCTGGGATTTTGGTGGCCAAGACATTTACCACTCGACGCATCAATTCTTCCTCACCGAGCGGAGCCTGTATGTTCTGCTGGTGAGTTCCCGTGGATCGGAAGCGCACACGCGGATCGACTATTGGCTGAAGACGATCCAGAACGCCGCAAACGACGCTCCGGTGATCATTGTCGCCAACAAATGCGATCAGCACGCTGTGGAGATTGACTGGAGCAATCTCCAATACGACTACCCCGCCATTCGTGGCGTGGTGAAACGGGCCTCATGCAAAACAGAAGAGGGGATGCCGGAGACGGAACAACTGATTCGACAGGAAGTGTCGCGGCTTGAACACGTCGAGACAGCGCTGCCAGCCAGTTGGTTCGCCGTCAAGACGCGACTCGAAGACGACAATGCGAACTACCAGACGTTTCCCCAATATCGCGAGCTGTGTATTGCCGAGGGAATCGACGATGAAGCCAGCCAGGAACAGTTGCTGCGGCTGCTGAACGATTTGGGGATCGCCCTGCATTACCGTGGCTCATCGACTCTGGAAGAAACCAACGTCCTCAAACCGGACTGGGTGACCGGTGGATTCTACCGGATCATCGACACAGACCTGGAAAAAGAGAGCGGCGTATTGGACCGTGCGCGGCTCGATGAACTCTTGCCGGACGATGAATATCCCCCCGACAAGAAAGAGTTCATTCTGGGAATGATGCAGCAGTTCGAATTGTGCTTTCCCTTCGATGACGGAAATAAATTTCTGATACCCGGCCTGCTCCCGTTCGAGGAGCCGCCGACCGGCGACTGGGACGATGTTTTGTTGCTTGAATACCGCTACGACCTATTGCCGTCTGCGGTCGTCTCGCGGCTGACAATGCGCATGCACACGCACTTGCTGCGTGATGGCCAACAGCGAGTCTGTTGGCGAACCGGTGCCGTGTTTGTTTCGGACGATGGTCACAACGAAGTCCACGTGCGCGCGGACGGAAACAGCGATCGGCTGATAATTCGTGTACGTGGACGAGAGGCCGGGCGCAGACACCTGCTGGCGGCCATTCGCTCCCAGCTGCGAGAAATTCACGGCGAAACGATTAAGGCAACTGAGTTGGTTCCCGTTCCGGGACATCCGCAAGTGCTTGTAGGTTACAAACATCTGCGAACCCTCGAACGGTTGGGAAAGCAATCGTTCGTACCAACTGATTTGGATGTCGAAGTTAGCGTCCAAGAAATGCTGGACGGTTACCGGATGCCGACAGCAGAGGATCCAGGTGCAGTAGGTGATGGGCCTAATGTGGTGAATAATTATTTCGGTTCCGTGCATAAGGGGGACAAGAACGTGGGTGACAAGATCAGTTTGAAAAACAGCCAGTTGACGAATAGCCAGATCGGCACGAACCAGACGATCACCGACAGCTTCAATGTGATTCAACAATCGAGCCAAGAAGACGAAGTGAAACTGGCGCTCTGCGATGTCGTGGCTGCGGTCGAAAAGCTCATGGATCAGTTAGCCCAACAACCCGATGCCCGCGCATCGAAGAAGGTTGGGCGCGACCTTAGAACCTTCGTAGACGAGGCAGCGGATGTCGAGCCGCGACCGGGTATGCTCATTCCAACCGCAGAAGGGCTGATCGAGGCCGCTCAAACGGTCGCAGGTCTCACGGTGCCGATTACGACGTCGGTCAAGGCTGTCCTCAGCTTGTTAGGCGTCGAGTTGCCATAGCGTTGCCTGCGCGAAACAAGAATCGGTAGGCAGCTCGTGGAACCAGAGGCGATGTGGGAGTCTCATCGACTCGCATGGCCGTCCAGCATTGTTTCTGTGGTTGGCGTTTCGGTAGGATGAGCCGATCGCTTCTCGTCGCGCGACGCCACATAAATGGCTGCGGCAGCCTCGATTGTGAATTGACCAGTTGGAGTGGAAGTTGCAGGGAGGACCAACGGAAGGGTTATGGGAGAATCACAGGCGATTGATCTGTCGCACGTTGCGGATGAATTGGGGCTGAAGATCCGTCAGGTCGAAGGAGTGATGTCGCTTCTCGACGACGGAAATACCGTTCCGTTCATCACGCGTTATCGCAAAGAGCAAACGGGCGATCTGAACGAAACGCAAATTCGCGACATTGCGCAGCGGGTGGATTTGGTGCGGCAGTTGGTCGAACGGGCGGCTGCCGTGCTGCGTCTCATCGAGGCGCAGGGAAAGTTGACGCCCGAGTTGAAGGCGGCGATCGCGCAAGCCGAAACTTTGAAGCGGTTGGAAGATATCTATCTGCCGTATCGCCCCAAACGCGCGTCACGGGCATCGCAGGCGCGCGACCGTGGTTTGGAACCGTTGGCCGACCGCATTTGGAACGATGACCCGGAATTGGGGCCGTTGGAATCAGCGGCACGTGAATTCGTTGACCCTGCACAGGATCTTCCAGGTACGGCGGAAGTGTTACAGGGCGCAGCAGACATAATCGCCGAGCGGATCAGCGACTCAACCGACCTGAGGGAACGCGTGCGGAGCTTGGCCTGGAGTACCGGTCGACTGTCGGTGTCGGTGACGAAAACTGGAGCGGAACAAGGGCAGGAGTACCGCAATTACTTTGACTACAGCGAGGCAATTTCGAGAATTCCGCTGCATCGCGTGATGGCGATCAATCGAGGTGAAGACGCAAGTGCACTGCGAGTGAAGTTTGAGTGTGATCGCCCGCGAATCGAACGAGTTGTTGCAGAATATTTCGAGTTTTCGCGTCGTCGCGTGGCTGGGTTCTTGACCCAGTGTGCTGCCGACGCCGTCGCCCGACTCATTTTGCCCAGCCTGCAGCGTGAGTTTCGCCGGGAGTTAAGCGAGCGAGCCGAACGCCACGCGGTGGATGTGTTCGCCGAAAATCTGCGGCATCTGTTGTTGCAGCCACCACTGTGCGGCCAGCGCGTTGTGGCGATCGATCCGGGATTTCGCACCGGCTGCAAAATTGCCGTGCTGGATGACTGTGGCAACCTACTGGCGCACGACGTGATCTTCGTGACCGGTGGGCCTGAGAAAAGAGTGGCGAATCGTCAAAAACTGGCCGGAATGCTGGAACGGCACGGTTGCAACCTGGTGGCCATTGGCAACGGGACCGCCTGCCGCGAGACCGAAGAATTGGTTGCGGAAATGATTGCGGAGGACCGGCCCGATGCCCGGTATGTGATTGTGAACGAAGCTGGGGCGAGCATCTATTCCGCAAGCGAAGTCGCAGGCGAGGAGTTCCCTGATTTGGACGCGACGGTTCGTGGCACAATTTCGATTGGGCGCCGACTGCAGGATCCACTGAGTGAACAAGTCAAAATTGATCCGCAACACCTTGGGGTGGGACTGTATCAACACGACGTTGATCCCAAGCGGTTAAAGGAGTCGCTGGACAGCGTCGTCGAATCGTGCGTCAATTATGTCGGCGTCGATTTGAATACCGCCAGCGCATCGTTACTGCGTCACGTTTCGGGTTTTACCCAACGTGTCGCGCGGCATGTGGTGGAGTGGCGCGATCAGCATGGCCGGTTCACGAGCCGTCGGCAGTTGCTCGATGTCCCCGGTTTAGGAGCGGCGACGTTTCAGCAGGCGGCCGGGTTTCTGAAAATTTCCGATGGCGACAATCTGCTGGATAGCACGCCGATTCACCCGGAAAGCTATTCCGCTGCAAATCGAATCCTCAATCGATTAACAGGGGAGACGCGAGACGGAAGAGTTGGATCGCCGGACCTGGCGGCGCTCAAGCCGAAGCTGACGGAACTGATACCGAATCCGAAACAACTCGCCGACGAACTTCAGATTGGTGCTCCGACCTGCCGCGACATATTGGAAGCACTCGCTCGCCCCGGACGCGATCCGAGGACGAGTATTCCCGGGCCGGTTTTCAAGCAGGGCATATTGAATCTTGACGATTTGAGCGTCGGGATGGAACTGACCGGTACCGTTTTGAACGTCGTCGATTTCGGTGCCTTTATCGACGTCGGATTGAAAGAAAGCGGACTGGTACACATCAGTAAGATGGCAGATCGATTTGTCAGCTCTCCGCACGAAGTGGTTGCAATCGGCGATGTGATTCCGGTTTGGGTGCTGTCGATCGATCACGAACGCCGCCGCGTTTCGCTGACAATGCTCAAACCGGACGAGTCGTAGAGCTATCAACCGTCAGCTATCATGTTTTTTCGACAACGTGATCATGTCAGACACTGCTCGACTTTTTATTGCAGTGAAGATTGCCCCGTCGCGACCGTTGCGGAAGATTGTTGCGCGGCTGGGAATGTTGGGTCGCATCGTCAAACCAATTGATGCCGACAACCTGCATCTGACGCTGAAGTTTCTGGGCGAGACCGAATTAGCTCTCACGCCGCAGATTTCTCAATGCGTTGAAGCGGCCGCTGCGGAACACGAGTCGTTTTCGATGCAGCTGGTTGGACTCGGTGCGTTTCCGCACGTTCGCCGCCCGTCGGTCGTCTGGGTTGGTTTGCAGGGGGCCGAGCCGTTGGTAGAAATCGCCAGCGAACTGGAGCGGCTATTGCAGCCGCTCGGTTTTGAACAAGAACGTCGCGCGTTTCATCCGCACGTCACAGTCGCTCGAATACGCAGCAAACCGCCCCGTGAGTTGGCGACAGTTTTGGAAACGGAACAATCGACCGAATTCGGATCGGCCGACGTCACGTCCGTCGAGTTGTACCAATCGGAATTGCGTTCGGCGGGGCCGCGTTACACCGTGCTATCCAAGGTGGAATTCGCGGGCGGTTAAATTCCGTTCATCTCACACGCTTCGCTCGTGCCGATAGATTTCGCCGAGCAAATCTTCGGCCGACTTGAATTTGGTGCCGCCTTCGGTAACTGTTTCGATCTTCGTGCGTGCATCGCCGGCCGAATGGCCCAGACTCAAAAGGGCCTCAAAGGCATCGCTAAACACATCGTGGTCCGTTGCACTGTCGGGAGGCAGTTGCCGGGCGACCATCAAGGCGAACTTCGGCATCTTGCGGCGCAGTTTGGCGACAATGCGTTCGGCAACCGCCGGGCCGATGCCCGGCAGTGTGGTGAGTTGCTTCACATCCTGCTCCTCAATCGAGGCGGCCACTTCATTGACCGGCCGGACCATCGCCCGCAGCGCTTTTTTTACGCCGACTCCATCGACCGAGCAAACCAAATCGAAGAACTCGCGTTCGGCTTCGTTCATGAAACCGATCAGTCGCGGCACCAAACGGCCGCGCTGCGGATTGCCGTCAATGAACTCGATCGTTTTCAACGAGACGTCGCTGCCGACCGTTGACTGCAGTTGCCGCCGGACAAATTCGGGGATGAAGACTTCGTACTCAAACGCACCGATTTCCAGCGTCGCTGCCTCTTCGCTCAAATGAACCAGCTTGCCGGTGATTTTGGTAATCATGGTTGATGAATTTCGTTCTGAGATGGAGCAATCGAATCAGGCGACCGTGGCGCTGTCACAATATCACATGTTTTGAAATGACTTGTCAGTCCTTCACGCGGCAAAACGGACGTTGTGGTACAAGCAAAGGGCGATCGCTGAGGCGTCGGCTACGTCGTTGGGTTCGAGAATCTGTTTCAATCCCAGTTCGCGTTTGACGGCGTGCTGAATCTGGGCTTTGGGAGCACGGCCGCTGCCGGTCAGCATGCGTTTGACCTGCGTCGCTGTGAAATGGACGACCGGCACTCCTCGGTCGGCGGCCATGAATAAGATCACTCCCCGCGCGTGCGCCATCAGCAGCGCTGACTTTGGATTTCTGACGAGCGAGAATACCTGCTCGATGGCCATCACCTGCGGTCGAAACTCGTCGAACAGCTCGCGCATGCCGTCACCAATTTCATGCACGCGTTCGGCCAGCGAGAGTTTCGTCGTCGAGCGGATCACACCCGCCTCGATGAGTACCGGTCCGCTCTTTGATCGTTCGAGTAGCGCGTAGCCCGTGCGCGCCAGGCCGGGGTCGATACCGAGATACAGGCCGTCCGTCAGTGGCGACGGCTCGCCGACTTGCTTTGTTAGTCGTGTATTTGGATCGCTCAAAATCGCGATTCCCCAATATGAACAGCGCGCGGGGCGTTGCTCCGCCGTTAAACAAACTCAACCTATTCGCGTCGCCAGTCTGTTCCGTCGGGGCGATCTTCCAGTGTGACATTCAATGCCGTCAGGCCGTCGCGAATCTTGTCGGCGATGTCGAATTGCTTGTCTTTGCGGGCAATGGCGCGGACTTCAATGATGAGGTCCATGAGTTGTCCGGCGAATGCATCGTCGGTCGGGCCACTCGTTTCCTGCGGTTGCCGAAAGACTCCCAGCAGACTGGCAAGCTCTTTAAGCAATGTCATCGCGGTTGCCCAAGCCGCGATGGCCGCCTCGTCGGTTGAACCGCCCGCATCGAGTTTCTGCTGCACGACGAAACCGTTAATGCACTTGCGCATTTCAAACAGAACACCAATTCCGCCACCGGTGTTGAAATCGTCATCCATCGCTTGCAGAAATCGGTCGCGGAGGTGTGATAGCTCGCCGAAGAAGTCGGCGGGGTCTTCATCCAGCGAGACGGTCTGATCGCGCGACGTGGCTGCACCGATGTCGTAAAAACTGTGGCCGGTCACCCGTTCGTAGGCATCGAACAGGCGGTAGAACCCTTCGAGGCTTTTGCCTGTATCGACGAGGCTGTCTTCGCTGAGCGGAATGGGGCTGCGATAATGTGTCGAAAGCAGAAAGAAGCGAACTGTCTCTGGCGCGAATTTTGCAAAGACGGCCGTCTTGACCGATTCGGCTCCTAAACTACCGGCAAGTTTGTTGGCTTCCTGCGACTGTTGATCGGGGACGGCATCGCCGGATGCATCGTGCGCTCCGCCTATTTTACTGGCATCGGCCGACTGCATCAGTCCGTTGTGCATCCAGTAGCGGGCGAACGGTTTGCCGGTGCATGACTCGGACTGCGCGAGTTCATTTTCGTGATGTGGAAATAACAAATCGAGGCCGCCACCGTGAATGTCGATCGATTCGCCCAGTATCTTCATGCTCATCGCCGAGCATTCGATGTGCCAGCCGGGGCGCCCGCGTCCCCACGGACTGTCCCAGCCCGGCTCACCTTCCTTGGCACCTTTCCACAGCGCGAAGTCGGCCGGGTTGTGCTTCTGGTCGTTCGCTTGGACGCGTGTTCCTGCAAGCATGTCGTCCACATTGCGGCGACTCAGTTTGCCGTAGTCGTCATCGCTGGTTACCTCGAAATAGACGTCGCCGTTCAGCGGATACGCCTTGTTGCTTTCAACCAACCTGCCGATGATTTTCTGCATTTCGCCGATGTACTTGGTGGCACGCGGAAATTCATCGACGGTATCGACGCCGATGGTTTTCAGGCAGTCGAAATAATCCTCCGACATTTCGGCGGCGAGCGCTTCGATGGATGTGTTGTTCTCGCGTGCCCTGTTGATGAGCTTGTCATCGACATCGGTGATGTTGATCACGTAGGTGACATCGAAACCGTTGTAGGAAAGGTACCGTTTGACCGTATCGAAAATCACCGGCCCAACCATGTGACCGATGTGCGACGGCTTGTAGACGGTCGGCCCGCACAAATACATGCTGACCTTGCCCGGCTGCACGGTTTGAAAATCTTCTTTTTGTTTCGAGAGAGTGTTGTAGACGCGTAGGGCCATGTGTTGGAGTCCGGCTTGAACGGGTGATGCGAGGGTGATTGTTTTATTGTTAACGTCTGACCGCCAGCAACGAGGCGATCAGCTTTCAGCCATCAGCTCTTGATTATCATCGTACTTCGGTTGTTTTGACTGAACGCTGGTTGCTGACGGCTGATAGCTCAATTCGGTCTGCTGTTTCTGTATTCGTAATTCTTGTTGAATGTTGTTATCGGCTCAATCTCGCATTAGCAACACAACAGCGTCAGCGGAGATTGCCTCTTCACGGCCAACCGGGCCGACTTTCTCGCCGGATTTGGCTTTCACGTTGACCAGAACTTCATCGATCTCCAGCAGTCCGGCCAGTCGTTGGCGAATTGCCGGCTTGTACGGTGTGAGATGGGGACGTTCTGCGAAGAGGGTGCAATCGAGATTTGCGATATTCCATCCCAACTCGCGAATGGCCGAAACCGCGTCGCTGAGAAACATCGCCGAATCGGCACCGGCCCAGCGCGGTTCCGTATTGGGAAAGCGTTCGCCGATATCGCCCAGCCCGACTGCTCCCAGCAAAGCGTCGGTCAGAGCGTGCAGAAGTACGTCGGCATCGCTGTGTCCCAGCAAGCCTCGGTCGAATTCAATAGGGACCCCTCCCAAAATCAGCGGCCGATCGGCCACTAACCGGTGAATATCGTGTCCCAAACCAATCCGCATCTCCACGCAGCGTTTCCTCTACTCTCTTGAGGCAGTCATCTTTGGGCGGGATCACAAATTTGCAGGTGACACCGAAATGGCATCAACGGCCTTGGCGGAAACTTGACGACTGTTCACACAGTGCTGGCAAGGTTCCGCTCTGAACGACCCGCGCGGCCGCATCATAACTTTGTCAGGGAATGCTGACAACGTGAGCAGTGCTGACGGCCGGCCAGACACTAATTGACAGGTTTTCGATGTTGACATACACTCCCGCCGCGTTTGCCTGCGGATGCATTCGCTTATGTGGCGGGCAGCAACCGAGTTACCTTCTTTTTCACTCACACAGCAATTTCAGGATCGCTCAGATCTCGATGTCGCGTCACCATCAAACGGCTACGCTGCTGCTATTGTGCGTGCTATGCGCTGCGCTGTGTGGTTGTTCGTTCTTCAAGGACGGAGCGGGTCTGTTTGGGCAGCGAACGCGGGTCGCCGAAGGAGAATCGCGGCAATTGCCTCCGATTCCGACCTCGCGCGATGCCATTCAGTTGGAAGTTCTGCTGATTGAACGTCCGGTCGGCGATGCGTTGCTGGGCGATGCGTTTTGGAACGAAGTTGATCAGGTCGGTTCGCTGGAACCGGAAACCCGTTTGGCACTGAGTCGCAATGGTTTTCGGATTGGACATACCGGTTCGGAGCCTCCCCGCGCTTTAGAGCGGATGCTTGAACTCAAGTCAGAATCTGCAAGTGGTCCGAAAGTCGATCAACAGAAAAACCTCATTGGTCGCCGCATCGTTCTTTCGTCGGGTGGCGAAACGGAGGTGCAGGCCGGTGCAATATTTTCCAACTGCGTGGTCGATATCGCCGGAGCCGACAAGTCCGAGTCTAAGGATTTCCAGAATGCACGGTTTGTATTTCGCTTGAAAGCCGAGCGAGATCAGGACGGTTGGGCGCGGATTGAGTTTCTGCCGGAGATTCATCACGGGGAATATCGGCTGCGTCGCGTGCCGGGGGGTGTCGGGTTTCAGTTGCGAACATCTCAAGATGTTTACCCGTTGTATAGCCAACGGTTTTCTATGATGCTGAATGTGGGCGAAATGGCCGTCGTCACGACCGACGGCGAAAATTCCCCATCGGTCGGCGGGCACTTTTTTCTCGGCGACGGCGCGAACGCTCGCGTACAGCGCGTGCTGGTTGTGCGCCTGTCGAACATGACCAAGACCGATCCGGTTTATGCGGAATGAACCAGAAACGATTGCTCGCCGCGAAACCGCAGGCGAGCGATTGCGGCGTGTGAGACTCAGCGGAAATCTCTTGACCGCAATTCCACGCCTTCCAGCCGCCGTGACAGGTCTTCCATTCGGTCGACGAGCAGGTGGATGACTTCATCGAGCCGTTGCAAGTGTCCGTGGGCAATCAGGGCGCCCGCGTGGGATGCGATGGGGCGATACCGTTCCCACACATCCTGCCGGATAATCAGGTTGGCCGTTCCCGTCTCATCTTCCAGCGTAACAAAGGTAATCCCCTTGGCCGTGCTGGGACGCTGTCGCAGCAGAACCAGCCCGGCAACCCGGTAACGGCGATCGACCGGCAAGTGGGACAATTCACTGCTGGGAACGACTTGCAATTCATCGAGCAACGGACGAATGAATTGGATGGGGTGCCCGCGCAGTGACAAACCGGCGGTCTGATAGTCGGCAACGACCTGCTCTTTCTGCGAAAGGGACGGCAAATTCACGGCCGGTTCTTCGGTTGTTGCGCCGTCAAACAATGGCAGCGATTTCTGTTCCGGCAGCGAATGCCAGAGGGCGGCACGGCGGTTCAATCCCAACGTGCCGAACGCATCGGCTTTCGACAGCTTTTTCAAGGCTGCGTTCGGCAGCTGAGTGCGATGCGTGAAATCGTCAAACGAAGTGAAGGGAACACCGTTGCGTTGTCGGATGATCACTCCGCCGTGCGCAAACGACAGGCCCCGCACCATGCGGAACCCCAAACGCAATGCGGGGTTGTCACCTAATGTTCCCGCGGAACGCGGTCCGCGGGCTTTGGTGGCATCCGGTTCCAACGTGCAATCCCAATCACTGTGGTTCACATCAACGGGGTGGACTTCGACGCCGTGCTGACGTACGTCGGAAATGAGTTGGGCGGCAGCGTAAAATCCCATTGGCTGTGAGTTGAGCAGCGCGGTGGTGAACGCCGCCGGGTAGTGCCGTTTCATCCATGCCGATACGTAAACGAGCAACGCAAAGCTGGCGGCGTGGCTTTCCGGAAAACCGTATTCTCCGAAGCCGCGAATCTGATTGAACAGTCGCTCGGCGAATTCGGTTGAGTAGCCGCGGGCGTCCATGCCTTCGATAAGTTTCTGGCGGAACGCGTCGATCACGCCCCGTCGCCGCCATGCTCCCATTGCCCGTCGGAGTTGGTCGGCTTCTCCCGGCGTGAAGCCGGCAGCAACGACGGCCAGCCGCATTGCCTGTTCCTGAAAGATGGGAACGCCGAGCGTCTTTTGCAGAACGGCTTGAATTCGCTCGTCGGGAAACTCGACCGGTTCCTCTCCGCTGCGGCGTCTCAGGTAGGGGTGTACCATGTCGCCCTGAATCGGGCCGGGCCGCACGATGGCCACTTCGATCACCAAATCGTAAAAACATTGCGGGCGAAGACGAGGCAACATCGACATCTGAGCGCGCGACTCGATTTGGAACACGCCAATTGTGTCAGCTCGGCTGACCATCTCGTACACCGCGGGATCTTCGGCCGGGACGGTCGCCAGCGTGAGTTTTCGCCCGTCGTGTTGTTTGATCAGCGAAAAACATTTACGAATGGCCGTCAACATTCCGAGCGACAGGCAATCGACCTTGAGGATGCCCAAAGTCTCGAGGTCGTTCTTATCCCACTGGATGACCGTGCGGCCGGGCATGGATGCGTTCTCAATGGGAACCATCTCGCAGAGTGGCCCGGCGGTCAGCACCATCCCGCCGACATGCTGCGACAGATGCCGTGGAAAATCGAGAATCTGCCCGACCAGGCCGATCAACTGTCGGCCCACGCTCGAAGTGGGATTCAGCCCGGCATTCTGTAACCGACCGGCAAGCTCTTCTTCGCCGTTGGTCCGTTCCAGCGATTTGGAAATGGTGTCGACCCGATCCAGCGATAAGCCGAGCGCCTTGCCAACATCGCGGACGGCTGATCGGGGCCGATAGGTGATGACGGTCGCCGCCATGCCCGCCCGCTCGCGGCCGTACTTCTCGTAGAGATACTGGATGACTTCTTCCCGGCGCTCGTGCTCGAAATCGACGTCGATGTCGGGCGCTTCGTCGCGTTCCTTGCTGATGAACCGCTCGAACAACACGTCGATGCGTTCGGGGTCGACCGACGTCACGCCGAGGCAATAACAGACTGCCGAGTTGGCCGCCGAGCCGCGCCCCTGGCAGAGAATGTCCCGGCTGCGGGCGAAGCGGACCAGGTCCCAGACGGTCAGGAAATAGGCTTCGTAACGAAGTTCCTCGATCAGTCGTAATTCGTGGTCGATCAGCTGGCGAACCTTTTCAGGAATGCCATGCGGATACCGGTGATTGGCTCCGTCCGCCGTTAACCGTTTCAGATACTCGATGGGAGTAAATTCCGGCGGACAAAGTTCCTTGGGGTACTGGTAACGCAGTTCGTCGAGTGAAAACCGACAGCGGTCGGCGACTTGGGCAGTGTGGGCAACGGCAGCGGGGTCGTCGGCGAAGAGCGTCAGCATCTCTGCCGACGATTTGAGATGGCGCTCGGAGTTGGGGAACAGCCGATCGCCCAGTTGCGAAATCGTACACCCATGCCGAATGGCTGTGAGCGTTTCGTGCAGAAATTGTCGCTGCGGAACATGGTAGTGAACGTCGTTGGCCGCGATGAGAGGCACAGAAGCTTTCGTGGCGGCGTCCATCATCCGTCGCAGAACCCGACGGTCGTCCGGCCCACGATGCAGTTCCGCCAGCGCGTAACAGCGATCATCGAAGGCGTCTTTATATCGTTGAAGCAAAGCCCGCCGGTCGCGTCCGGCGGGAAATGTCCGCCAGATTCCAACCAACGGAACACACGCCAACAAACCCTGCGCGTGCTCTGCCACATCATTGAACGTTAACTCGCATTCGCCTTTCGGGGCGCGGCGGCGACCGGCGGTGATTAGTTGGCAGAGCCGACCATAAGCGGCCCGGTCGGTTGCCAACAGCACAACGGGCGGCGCATTGATCGGAGTGACTTCCGCTCCGATCAGTAGTTTCAGGCCGACATCCTTCGCCGCCGCATGCGCTCGCACAACACCGGCCACGCTGTTGCGATCGGTGATTGCCAAGGCCGTCAGTCCCAGTTGCTGCGCCCGATGAACGAGTTCATCGGGATGCGATGCCCCTTCCAGAAAGGAAAAGTTCGTCCGGCAATGCAACTCGGCATAAGGAACTGCATTCGTCTCCTGAGACGCCGATCGCTCACCGGCCGGCAAATCAAGGGGGCGTCGTTTTTCGGGTTGCGGATCGGGCATGGCTCAATCGAACTCACCGTGCAGAAACCAGTCCGCGCGGCCAATTCGCCAGAACAACCAGAAGCGCAGGCCGCATTCTGTTTCGACCTGGTAATAATCTCGTCGCACGTGGCGGCCGCGATGCCAGCCGGTCTCAATCCGTTCCGGTCCCCAATATCGCGCGACGGTGTAGCAGGTTTGCTTCCAGTGAAAATAAGTCGGCGGCCCTGCGGGAACACGCGACGTCACTTCAACAGCCTGTGGTTCTCTTTGCAGGCACAACGGCCGGGCAGAGCAGGGGAGGACAGGAGGGCTGACACTGCCACCATTCCCCCTCTCATTCTCATCGAGTAGTGGTTCCCAGCGGTTGGCGAATTCCGGTTGGGGGTCGGGACAGAGTTGGGATTGGACGACTCGCTGCTTCCCCAGACGATTACTCATCCGATCGACGAGTTGCTCCAGTTCGCGTTGAGCGACGGGGTCATCATCGGCGGCGAACAGTTGCGTTTGCCGCGATTCCAGCAGCGCCGTGGCAACCGCCTGCACACGCAGACCGGCAACCTTTTCGGTGAGGACAACCCGTTCCAATTGCGTAAGAACGAGTTCCATTATGTGCGACAGTGATTGGCAGGGGCGAAGGAAGTTGATGGCAAAGCACTCGCTTAATGCGCCCTTCAACTCCACCGTCAGCCGCTGTATTCCCTGCTGCCGCTGTACCAGATTGCCCACAATCTGTTCAACCAGTTGCTGCAACGCCACTTCCAATGCGCGATGATCGCCGGTGGGATGTTCAAACTCTCGGCCTGCCACGACCGGTTCCGGCGGCCGGATGGGCGTGATCAGTTCCGAGACTTCTCCCGACGCCTGGTCCAACCGGCGAATGACTTCCGGCCCGAAGCGCGACGGCAAACTGGCACGGGGCAATGCGAGCAGTTGCTCGATGCGGCGAATATCGAGTGCGGCCAATGTCTCAATCACAGTCTCCGTCAACCGCAAAGCTTTGACGGGAAGCGGGCGCAGGACCGATTCGTGTTGGCCGGCCGGAACGATTTCGGTTTGATGTCGGCCGAAATGAGCGACAGCCCACGCCGCTCCAATCGAGTCGGCAATGGCCGTTTTGATGAAAAACCCGCGCTGCTCGAAACATCGCTGGACCTGTCGAGACAACTTGCGCTCGCCGCCGAATAAGTGCGCACAGCCGGTCAAATCGAGCAACAAGCTATCCGGTTCCTCAATTCCCACCACGGGGCTGAATCGTTGACAACGGACGGCCAACTCCCGCAGAGCCTGTATGTCGTCCGCTGGCTGGTGGCGTATGAGTAGTGGATGGGTGGCTGGGGTTGAGCGTAGCGAACCCTCAGTTGGCACGACTCTGGGGGCTTCCTGCGGTCGACCCCAGCCACCCGATGATGACTGTGAACGCGATACCGTTTCCAGTAACCCTTTGGCTTCGGCTAACGGCATGCCGGGAACGACTCTCCGCTCGGTAGCCCGTCGGCAACAGGCCACAACTTGCAGCCCACCTTGCCGGGATTCCGTGTAGAGAACGAGCGGTCGTTTTCTATGCGCCGGCGGCGCGTCGTACTGGATTCGTTGCAGTGGCCAACCCGGAAGCCAGACGCACATCACCCGTTTCATCGTCAATTTCCAACGTCACAATTCCGCCGCAGTTACGACCGCGGCAATGGATTAGTTCAACTTGCAGTTGTCTGCCTTTGGAAGAATTCACCGTCGGCAACGGTTCGACCAGCAACCGCACGTCGGCCCAGGTGGGATGAACGCGATAGCGGGCGGGTCGCAGTAACAGGCCGATGGCCCCGCCGGTTTCGGCGGCGAGTTGCAACCGCCGATAGGCGTGATGGTGCAACTCACGCTCAAACGCCTGCCCGAGCCGACAAACAACCACCGCCACACCACGGCAGCGAAGCGATTGCTCCAACGCCCACAAGGCATCGCCGCCGTTGGCAGGATGTACGACAATCATCCGCTGCAAATCATCGCCCAGCTTCCCAATGGCAGGGGGATAAAACGACGCCGCCGGATCGATGACAACACACGCTCCATCAGCCCGCATCAATTGGACAGCCACCGTGAAAGCAAGCGTCCCGGCTCCGCCGCCCGTCTTTTCACTCAGCCATTCCAGCAGCATGCCACGAGAAATCCCCCCATCCGGCAGCAATCCATCGAGTGCAGCAATCCCGGTGGAAAGTACCCCGTTTCCGCCTGCAGTTGGTTGCAGCGTGCGCTCATACCGCCGCAGCTGTTGCGCCAATTGCTCAATCGCCGCACTGTGTTTGTTTGGGTTGTGATTTTTCGGGCCGGACATGGATTGGCACGTTGAAGAGGCATTTCAAACATCCACAGGGAAGACAATCCAAAATATACATCAGTACACTTTCTGTCAAGTGGGAGTTTTCCGCCGTCATTTCTGCACAGAGATCCCAGTCGGGAGAGATGACAGGAAGCTATGTTTCCCGGTGCTTTTGCAACGCGTCCCAATCCAATTCCACGCCGTGTCCCGGTCGGTCCGATGCGACGGCAAACCCATTCGCGATTGGCAGTGGGTTGACCAGGAAGTCGTTGAGGCCGAATCCGTGGTATTCGAGATAGGACGGATTCGGCACGGCGGCCAACAAATGCACGTGCAGATCGTGGACCCCATGCGATGTGACCGGCAACCCCGACTGCTCCGCCAGCTTCGCGACCCGCAGCCACGCCGTGATGCCGCCGATGTTCGCGACATCCGGCTCGGGGAATGCGACGCCGCCGGATGCAATCAGCATTTCAAATTCGCGGTGGGTATGCAGATTCTCGCCGGCGGCAATCGGAATGCCTCCTTCGTTGGCGATTCGCGCATGGCCGGGGAAATCGTCGGGGGCGGTCGGTTCTTCCAGCCAATGAAGATCGTACTGCCGGAGTTCGCGAGCCGCGGTGATGGCTTGCTCCACCGTCCAGATCATGTTGGCATCGGCCATCAACGGAAAGTCCGGCCCCAGCGTTTTTCGCATCGCTGCAACCCGTTTGAGATCCTCTTGCAAATCCGCGCGGCCCACCTTCATTTTGATCGCACGGAATCCTTTCTCCAGAAACGTTTCCGTCTGGCGCAACAATTCATCCTCGGTGAATTGCAGATCGATGCCGCCGGCGTAAACGGGAACCTGATTCATCGTTGCCCCCAGCATCTTCCACAACGGCAACTCTTGTCGCCGTGCCTGCAAATCCCACAAGGCAATATCGACCGCCGAGATGGCAAACGACGCCATCCCACCCCGCCCGACATAATGCAACCGCCGCCACATGCGATCCCACAGGTCGTCAATGTCGCCCGAATCCGCACCGACCAACAGCGGTTCAAGATCCCTTTCCACGACCGCCCGAATCGCAACCCCACCATGCCCCACCGTGTACGTGTACCCCAAACCTTCGCCGCCATCGTCATCACGCAACTGCACCGTGACCAATTGAAAATGCGTCAACCGCCCATGCGTAGAATCCGACAACGGCACCGGCAGCGGAATACGGTAACACGCGGTGGTGAGGGAGGTGATTTTCAATGTGGGTGGATTTCCACGGGAGCTGGCGTTGTTTGTTGCGGATTGCGCGTTGTGAACGATTGAGTTGCTGACTGACAATCGGCGCAGGCGCTAAACCCTTTACCTCGGCTCGAACAATTCCCACTCCGACGGTGGTGGCATCCGGATGATTGGAGTGGAGTCGCTTTTGTAAATCTCAAGCTCCTTAACTACTCCGTCAACTACATGCAAAAGGAAATTGACATTGATCCCATCAGTATCCGCAGCCCATGCTTCGACTGGAACTCGCGTTATAACTTGCGCCTTATTGCCTGTTTCAGCACACAACTCAAGGCTTCCGTCTTCATCGATGATGCGTGCCTTCACATGGCGCAACTGCTGAGTAACCTCTGTCTTGCCCTCGAAAGAACCTTCAAGAAGCCGTTGAATCCAGGAGCATTCTGTAGGTGTCAAATCTCTGAAGTTCGTTTCTATCATCTGAGTATTTCCGTCACGTCGCGGTTCGAACGCACGTTCAGGCTATCGCGGGTAGAGTAGGGACGCAACGGAAGAACACCAACGTTGAAGCGCCAAACCGAATTCAATCATTCGGCGATTGCCCGGTCTCATTTAGCCGCGGGGCTTGCCCCGTGTGGGGTGGGGCTGGTGGGCATTGTCACGTCCCGCGAGCGGGGCGGCTAAATGGATCGGGGTTTCATTTTTAGCCAGAGTCGTGCCGCGTCTATCGCCAGGTTTTGTCTCTATCCCGTACCGCGACGGAATGAAAGATTTCGGCCATGCGAAAACGGTTTCCGGGTGGCGGTTCTGTGTGGTGCTTTGAGTCTTTGGCGATGGCGAAGATGTCGATCATGTCCTCGCGGTTTTTGAGGATCTTGTGCACCTGATTGACGAACACGAAGAACACGCCTTCGTGCCGCTCCTCGGCGGCCATGCGTTTGAGGGCGGCAACCGGTTTCATGCCGGCTGCTTGCAGGGCGGTTTCGTCGGTGTTGGCAATGTGGGCCAGCACGACGGCTGCACGCCAGCGTTGGCCGGGGGTGATTCCGTTGGCCGCTAGCTCGGCAGCCAGTTCGTAGCCGCTGTTGTCGTTCAGTTGGGCCAGAACGCGGGCGATCTCCAGGGCGTGTTCGGCCTGTTTGCGATCGGCTGAAAAGGTCTTGAGGTCTTGTTTCATCTGCTGCAGGCCGCTGGCATCGTTCAGGCTGGCGAGCATGTCGGCGGCGGCCCATCGCCGCTTGGGATCGGCATCGGCGAGAGACTTCTTCAGGATCGGAATGGCAGCATCGCCATCGCGTTCGGCGAGCAATCCCAGTTTTCCGTGAAAGTGGTAGTCGAGCGCGTCGTTCATCGACCGATAGGCCGCCTGACGGGTGTCCCATGGGAATCGATGCTGAGCGCGGGGCTGGTGAAATTGAAACGACTGCTCGACGCCGCGGACCTTGAAGAAAGTTGCGATAAGCGGTGCCGCGGCTTTCGGCCCCCAACCGGGAAAGACGCCGTCGCCTGTGGGTGAACTGGAAAAGAACACGCGCGGTGCGATGGCCGCAGCCACTTCATGAAAATCGAACGGGAACTTGGTGTGATCGGAGTTGTACCGGGTTTGCAGCGGCGGCATGTACGTCGGCAGTGCCCAGGTTTTGAGCCGGCCTTTTTTCGTTTCGTAATACTCGAACGGTGTCCAGCCACAACTGGAGACGGCGATCTTGACCCGATCGTCGAAGGCTGCCAGAAACATCGCGTTGTGTCCGCCCAACGAATGGCCGATGGTGCCGATTTTGTTGGGATTGACGTCGGGATGCAGTTGCAACAAATCGACACAACTCATGTGGTTGAACACGCCTTTGATCGTGCCGGAGTCGTAGCGGTCGGCGTCGAAATTGTGGTTTTGGGAATCACCAAAACCGGGGTAGTCGGGAACGATGACGACATAGCCCTTCATGGCTAATTCAATGGGAAAGTTGCAGAGCGGCCAACTTTCAAAGCTGCTTTTGCCCGACTGACTGGTCGGGTGCATGCCGACAATGCCGGGCCGTTTTTCAGTGAGCGGTTTGTCGAGTGGTTCGTACAGGAAAGCATGCACGACCTCAGCTTCGGCCACATCGAAACGGATCGTCTTCTTGACATACCGCCCCCGCACCTGCGTGTTGATCACGCGGATGTTGAAATCACTCAGGCTGCGCCGTTTGGGACGCTCGGGAAGTGGCCCCATGCCCTTTAGCATCCCGGCGAGGATCTGCTGTCGCTTCTTCTGAAAATGTTCCCGCTTGGTGATTGGCTGGAAGAGTCCGTCTTCGTCGTCGTAGACCAGCAGCTCATTGAGCCGCGGCGGGACTTTTTTCTTTTCACAGTTATGCGGGTTGGTCGGCGTTTCTTTCAGCAACTTGAAGTCGTCGGCCCAGACCTGAATGCCAAACCGGGTGACGTTTCTTCTGTCAAAAACGCGGAAGGTGATTTCGTATTTGGTATCTTCCCGATACGTGTTCCGCCCAACTCGTTTGCGTTTTGCCTTCTTCAGGTATCGGGTGAGATCCACCGTCACCTTTCTCCATTCGGTATCGCCGCCAGCGACGTCGGCTTCCCAGATCACTTCGCCGTCGAGCAGCAGTTCCATCCAGTGATAACGGCTGGTTGTGCCGGTGTAGCTGTCTTTGGCGAAGAAGGAGATACCCTTGTCGGCCGTGGTCAACTCCACGACCTGGACAATCCCCGCGAAATCTTCTTTCTTTGTGGGGGAATCCCCGGGAAGTGAAACCGTAAAGCTGCGGCGACCGGTTTGGGAGGCGTCGTCGCCAATTCCCGCTTGAAAACTGTCACCCTGCGTGACGATTTTCCAACCGTCGGGTTTCTCAAAACTCGGGCTCTTCAGACCACCGGCTTGCAGCGGAGCGACGTTTGCAAATAACACGAACAATGAAAAGCCAATGCTTGCAGCGTTTGTCATATGATCCACTATTTGCCAGCGGTGCCGATGTGGATGATGCAAGGGTCGTATTCGTCCATCGGGCTGTTGAGGTTGGGGGTGGGTAACAGGGTGGACGATTGGCGGTCGTAGATGTAGATGTCGCGTTCGCCGGCGCTGTCGAGGCGTTCGGAGACGAAGGCGATGTGGCGGCCATCGGCGGTGAGGGATGGCGATTGTTCGTGGCCGGCCGAGTTGAGTCCCGGCAATGAAACGAGGCGTTCGTCTTTGCGGTCGTAAAGATAGATGTCGCGCGTGCCTGCGTTTGTTTTGCCGACGCGGGGGCGATTGGAGACGAATGCGATGTAACGACCGTCGCCGCTGATTGCCGGTTCGGTGTCGGTGTAGGGGGAATTCAACTTGGGGAGTGAAAACAGACTGGCACTGTTGCGGTCATAGAGGCGGACATCGGATTGGCCTGCGCCATCGTCGGCATTGGTGGTGTAGGCGATCCAACGCCCATCCTGGCTGAATGCGGGCTTGCGTTCGTCATCGCGTGTGGTGTTGAGATTCGGCAGATCGACGAACGATTTCTTCTTCAAATCAAACAGCAGGATGTCCCAGCGACCGGGACTGCCGGTGCGGTTCCAGGCTTCGAAGGCCAACAGATTTCCGTCACCGGACAATGTCGGCGCCATTTGCGCGTTGGGTGTTTTGCTGAGTTCGGTCAAGGGGATGGTTTTCTTGGCGGCAACGTCCCAGCTGAGAATCGTGCTGACTTTCGAAACGACTTCAGCGGCGAAGACGCACTGTTTGCCATCGCGGCTGAGCGCCGGATGGTGATCGCTGCGGCTGGGTTGCAATGCAACCTGCCCAACAATCGTGCCGCTGTTGACGCCGTCGTGATCGTAGAAATAGACGACGGTATACAGCGGTCGTTCGCGGAGCGACGTCAACGCGATTCGCAGTTTCGGTTTCACGACATCGTCGGCATGTAGCGGCGAAATGTGTCCACCGCCGAACAACAGTAGCAGGATTGCGCGTTGCAGTGTTGATTGCGAGAATCGATTAACCACCGACCAACTCCCTTACCGGCAGGGCGTTGTTGATGAAGGGGCGGATTCGCAGGTCGCCGGTGGTGTCGATGCCGAGCCGATTGTAGATCGTCGCGGCGAACTCAGTGGGGCTGATGGGGCGACGAGAGGGATAGGCACCTTTGGCATCGCTGGCGCCGACAATCGTTCCGCCCGGAATTCCGCCGCCCGCCATGAGGGCCGAGAAGCAATGTGGCCAGTGGTCGCGTGCGCCCGATTTGTTGATCTTCGGCGTGCGGCCGAATTCCCCGGCGACGACAACGAGCGTCGATTCGAGCAAGCCGCGGTCATCGAGATCGTCCAGGAGTGCCGACAGCCCCTGATCGAGGCGCGGGCAGAGTTGTTGTTCCATTCGCATCATGCCGGGCAGTTCGGCTCCGTGGCAATCCCAGGCGTCGAAGGCGACGACGTCGTACCATTTGATTTGAATGTATCGCGTGCCTGCTTCGACCAATCGGCGGGCCATCACGCAGGCCTGGCCGAAGAAGTTGGCACCGTATTGCATTCGCAGTGTTGGTTTTTCTTTCGCCAGGTCGAATGCATCGCGGACCCGTGTGGACGTGAGCATCTCGATCGCTTTGCGATAGTAGGCATCCATCCGGCCAATCGCGGGCGACTCGCCCAACTCGGCCCGCGCGTTTTCAACGGCTTTCAACAGGTTCTGGCGTTGTTGAAATCGGTCGGCGGAGATGTCGGCCGACAGCGAGAAGTTCGGCAGTTCGACTTTCTTCCCCGAGGGATCGCGGACGGCAATAGGATTAAACGCCGGCCCGAATGAGCCGCCGCCGACGCGGTCGATGTTTGACGAAACCTTGGACCCTTCCCCCGGTGTCGAGCCGATGTGAACGTAGGGTGGCATCGCGTTGTCGGCACGTTTGATCTTCGTGGCAACAGCACCGAACGCTTCGCTTTTGTTGTCGAAACCGGTCAGCATCGCCGTCGAGCCGTGGCTTGTGTTTTTGTGCGACATCGACCGGATGACGGAGTACTTGCTCACACGCGAGGCGAGCATTGGCAGCAGTTCGGAAATTTGAACGCCGGGGACATCGGTGTTGATTGCCGCATAGGGACCGCGAACCGAATCGTTCGCCTTCGGTTTCGGGTCGAACGTTTCAAAGTGACTGGGGCCGCCGTTCAGCCAGATGAAAATGCAGGATGTTTCCCGCTTGGGTGTTGCTTGTGCGGCGAGCAAATCTTGCGAACGCAGCGTTTCGGCCAACGAGATTCCCAGCAGATCGATGCCGGCAACCTGCAACATCCGCCGACGGGTCCAGCCTTCACAAGTTCTGGAGAGGGCGTGTGCGAATTCAAGCATGAGGTTCGGTGCCTGCTGTGAAGGACGTTTTGGATGTCATCGAGCCGCGTGCCTATCGGCCGGCCGAAGCGGTGATGATGACGTTTTCATTGTAGTCGTTGGGTAAAACAAAATGCACGCAAACCGAGTCTGTTGTTCGTCGTCGGTGAAAGTGCCGGTCGAATCGGTTATGCTGCCTACCGTTTGTAGTCGGCCGATGTTCACACGAAAATGCGACAGGAAAGTTGGTGGAGCACGATGCTGGTTGGATATGTCAGTAACGAACGGTATGTCGCGTTGCCCGAGGTGTTGTTTGAATTTCGTGGTGAGCAGGGAGTGGTTATCGCGCGATCAACGATTTCCGGTGCGGTTTTCGCCGACGTTGCTCCGGGCAAATACGAAGTGGTGCTGGGTCGCGAGGGCTACGGCTCGAAGATTGTCAACATGGAAGTAAAGGACGGTGTGCCGCATCATTTTCGGTTGCTGTCCGATTGTCTGCTCGGCTACGTGTGGCCGAAATGTGTGAAATCGGGCGAGCGAGCGGAATTTCGAGTGCATGCGGTCGAAGAGTACGAACTGGAACTGTGGCGATACGGGGCCGAGAAGGAATTCATCCGTCGCATCGGCACGTTCGACGAACACGGTCCCCGCGCCACCATGCAGGTGACTCCCGACGGCGATTACACACAGACCGGCATCGAATGGAACAAGTACGGGTATCACAGCAAAGCGCTCACGCAGTTTGTCGATGCGCCGGAACGGTCGGGCCTGTACTACTTTCACGCCCGCAACAAGTCGGGAGCGTTCTTTGCGTTTCCGTGGGTGGTCGCACCGAGTAGTCCGCGTGCGAAAGTCGCCGTGTTCGCGTCCGACATCAACTGGAATGCCTACAACAGTTTCGGCGGACGCAGCAATTACATTCACGCCGACTGTTTCCCGACCACGCCGACGGTCAATTCGCGATTGGAGTTGAAGCGGTACACGGAAGAAGAACACCGTTCGTACGACACGGAGACCTACGCGCCGCTGTCGCTCGAACGTCCCGACCCGTACAACCACATCGATGAGAACGAACAGTTGGACGGCCCGATCAACGGTCGGCAGGGGTGTCATCTGGCGGCGGCCGAGTGGCGGTTGTTGGGCTGGATGGAACGCGAGGGATTCGATTACGACTTTTACAGTGAGACCCAGTTTCACTTCGGCGATGTGCCGTTGGATGACTACAAAGTGTTAATCATCAGCACGCATCCGGAGTACTGGTCGAAGCAGATGTACGACACGCTGAAGAGTTGGGTGTTTGAACGCGGCGGTCGATTGATGTACCTGGGCGGCAACGGCTTGAACTGCGAAGTCGAGTTTCTCGACGATCACCGCATCGTCTACCAGAACACGCACTGGAGCCATTCGGAATCGCAGTTCGACGAGAACGGACGCGAGTACGAAAGCCGAATGGACAAACGGCAGGAGTCGGAAGCGAACTTGCTCGGCGTGGTATTCACATTCCCCGGCATCATGACGGCCGCGCCGTATCGTGTGATTGATGCGGATCACTGGTGCTTTGAGGGGACGGGACTGGCCAACGGTGACACGTTTGGTGAGAAGAGTCTGCACATGCGCGTTCCCGGCGGAGCATCGGGCCACGAGACCGACAAGGTCTCGGATCAGTCACCGGCGAATGTGAAGAGGCTCGCCAAGGGAACCAACGCCAACGAGGGCGGTGCGGAAATCGTTCACTTCGATACACCCAGCGGCGGCGAAGTCTTCTCGGTCGGCTCCATCACTTGGCCGGCGTGTATAATGGTGGATGATGCGGTGGCGAAGATTACGGCGAACGTGATTCGTCGGTTTGTGGAGTGAATGGAGCTTTCAGCTATCAGCCGTCAGCTTTGTTCTCGCTTCCACGGTCTGCGTGGGGACGAGTTTTGTCAACGCGGACGCCGCGAGGGGAGAAGTGGTATGCGTAAAGCACTCTTTACCATTGTTGCAACGGTCATCTTCGTCGTGTTGTCAGGGTGCCAGGACCGGTCTGCCCCTATGTCTGGCGAAAATTATCAGAGACAAGTCGATGAGTACGACGCGCAATCCAAACGAAGTGACGAACAACTCGCCCGATCCGAGAAACACCTGGACCAATCGGATAAGCAAATGGAGCGATTCAACAAATTGCTTCAACGGTGGGAGCAGCAGGCGGATAGATACGACAAGATTTTGGACAAATGGGAAGAGCAGCCTGCGCCACCCCAGTGACATTCAGAGCATTTGGAAACGGACGAGCCGCCGTAAGACCAAGTATGTAATTGCCCTACAGGGAGAAACACCGTGGATAGACGCACGTTCCTGCAAACAACTTCAGCACTGTCGGTTGCCGGTGCAGCGACTAATGCAACCGCCGCTGCTGAATCGGAGCAGCGAGACTCAGCCTCTGAGTTGACTGCGCGGTTGAATCCGCGGATTCAACATGCGCGCGAAGTTGCGATGAACATCCTCAAACCGACGAAAAGAGAACTGGAGCACGGCCTGCGATTGCATGCCGAATCGCTGGTGTTCGATTCGTATGGCTTCTCGCCGCGTGCGGCTGTTGATGGTGATGTGTTGGCCGCCGCCGTTGAAGCGGGCGCGTCGGACATCGAACTGAAAGACATGCGCGAAGAAATGGGCATGACCCGTTACGTGACCGACGCCGACGAGCAGGCCGAATACCGCGACGCGTGGCGAGCGTCGGGGGTCACCTGCATCTTTCAGAATGCCGGCGAGGAAGGTCAGGACCCGTTGCGGCTGATTAAGCGGTTGGCGAGATTTACTTTCGCCACCGATATCCTGAAGGACTTCGTCGCGAAAGCAGCGGTTCCCGATGACGTGGCCGAAGCGAAACGGCAAGGGCGGCATTGCCTGTATTTCACAGGAAACGGCGTTCCCTTGACTCAACAGTGGCTCTCGGTGCCAGACGAATTGCGGTATCTGCGCGTCTTCTATCAACTGGGAATACGCATGATGCATTTGACGTATCAGCGGCGGAATATGATTGGGGACGGCTGTGGCGAAAAGACCGATGCCGGCTTGAGCGATTTCGGCCGGGCCGTCGTCGCTGAGATGAATCGCGTCGGCGTGATTCCGGATTGTGCGCATTCCGGCTGGCAGACGAGTTTGGAAGCGGCCCGCGCATCGAAGAAACCGGTGGTCGCCAGCCATTCGACGGCAGGCGGAATCTTCCCGCACTTCCGCAGCAAGCCGGACAATGTGATTCGCGCGATTGCCGACACCGGTGGGTATATCGGTATCTGCTGCATCTCACGTTTCCTGCGTGGCAGCGGCGATGTTGGTGTCTTCCTGAATCACATCGATCACGTGGTGAAGAAGTTCGGCGTCGATCACGTCGCGATTGGGACCGACGTTGCCTATAGTTCGCAAAACGCCTCTGTCGAAAGCAGAAAGGTACCGCGCGTCCGCCGCGGTCGTACACACTTTCGTTCGCTTTGGCCGAATGACGATTACGAAACCACTGCAGAGGCGCGATCCAGTCTTGCGTGGACCAATTGGCCGCTGTTCACGGTTGGTTTGGTGCAACGCGGACATTCCGACGACGACATCCGCAAGATCATCGGCGGCAATGTCATGCGGGTTGCACAGGAATCGCTGGTTGGTTTGGGTGATGCGTGAGACTGCGGATTTGGGAATGCGTCTGCCACCGCGACGCGGAGCGTCGAAGATTTGCGTTCCCACGCAGAGCGTGGGAACGAGAAACGCGCTGACAGCTTTCGGCTACTTTTTCGTGGCTTGCACGAACGCCATCCGCAGTTGATGCAACGACGAGTCGAGCAGGGTCTTTTCGTGCGGTTCGAGATTGCCGGCGGTTTTTGTTTCGAGCACGCTCAGCATATCGATGAAGTGTTTTGCCAGGTCGGGCAAGACTTCCGCTTTGCCAGTGGCCGGATTCGGAATGAGACCCAGCGCGACCATCGCTTGTGTTGAGAACATGCTGACCAGCACTTCAAAGGTCGGCGGCGGCATCGGTTGCGATTCCGCGCCGCTTGCGGCTGCCTCTTCCGTCGATGGCGCATCATCGCCCAATGCTTCTGAGTTTATTGCCTCGTCCAATGCCGCATCGTCTGCTTTGACTTGCTGCTTCCATTCTTCGTCGGCCTGGATCTCAGGCTCATCGGCGGCATTAGTGGAAGGTTTGGCATCGTCCATCGTCATGTTCAGATTCCTTGCTGATCGCCGCGATGATTTGTGATGGCGTCAGATTTCTAATTTCAATGTCCCGGCTCATCGAGAGACGAAAAATATTTCGCGACAGTTCATCGTTACTATTTCTTCGTGACCTCTTTCAACACAAAGGCTCCAAAGTATCCCACACTGGATTTGTATTTCCCATTGAGCGATTTGCCTTTCAGCAAACCGGACCACTCGTAATCGTGGCCGCGGATGACCGCTTTACCCGACAGCGTGCGTTGGTTACGGCCCTTTTTCTTCGATTGAAAGACCGCTTCATACTTGAAAGGATCGCCCATGAACTTTCCGGTGAATGTGGCTTTGAATTCCCCTTTGTCGTTTTCCGTGGCGACACACTTTAAGGGGCCTTTCGTGCCAAACTTGCGGTTGTTCCACGTTCCTTCCCAGGTTCTTGCGGCATCTTGCGCAAACAGTGGTGAACCGATCAGCGTCAAAACCAGTGCCAACATGAAATGCTTCACGAGAATCTCCCAGCCCGCAGGTGTGGAACCGATCACAGTAACAAATAGGATACCGTGTCGGCATCCGCAGGGCTACAGAATCTCTGCAGATGGAGAGGATCACCCTCGGCAACCGGAGCCTGAAGCGCAAGCGAAGGGGCTTGCCGGCATCGCCCTGGAATCATCTTTCGCTTGCGCTTCAAGCTTTTCTGGGTGGAACATTGACTGTTGCCGCGGTCTATTCTTCGACCAGCAGACCAACCGCTTCTTCCAGCCAGCCGCTGTTCCAATGATGTTTCCGGTTTGGGCCGTCGCGGTAATCGTGGTGGATGCCAAGTCTTTCGAGCAGTTGGTGCGTCTGCTGATGATGCTCCCGGAAGCCGCCGTGTCCGGTCAACACCAGTCGTTCGGTTTTTCTCAAGAGGTCGGCACGTTGCGCAAGCAGTTTTGTCACCTCGTACCGCTCGAAGTTTTCCTGCGAAGCAAAGATTGGCCCCATGCCAAATTGATTCGGTGCATCCTTCATTAACGGTGCATCCCAGGCGGCGGCCTTTTGGAAGACATCGGGGTGCCGTAGCAGCAGCGTCCATGCTCCCCAGCCCGATTTACTGAAACCGACGAGCAACCGGCCTTCGCGCTTGGAAACCGCGGGATACGCTCGCTCAATGAACGGTACCACCACTTTCAGCAGGTGCGTCTCCTGCTGAATGCCCTTGTCGGTCGGATGATCGGCATACCATGGCAGATGAGAAAACGTGGGGGCAACGCAAATCAAACCGTATTTGTTGTGCAAACCCTTCTGCTTTGCTTCCAACAAACCGTTGCCCCAGCGGTTCTCGTCGAGTGCTTCAACCGGCAACACATATAATACCGTGTACTTCTTTGGTGAGTTGAGGTCATCGGGCAACAGAACACGAATCTTGACCGTGCCTGCCTGAAGCGACGATTTGACCGTGTGGACGAGAAAACCGTTCTCGTCTCTTGATGCCTTGGAAATCGCCTGTAAGGGTTCACTTGCTGCGGCCGAACCAAGGAACGCGAAGAAAACGGTAATGAACGCGCAGCCGCGAATGGTTCTCGTCATGTCTTCGGTTTTCGCTTCTTCGTGTATGCGTGGGCGGGAAAAAGTCTCCTCATTCCACGCCAACGACCGACACATTGTCAAGTTCACTCAATCGCCGTACTCAATTGCGTTTCTTTTCCTGGCTCTGCGATTGCCGGGAGGTGAGATGAACCTGTAGGGATCGGGCTGCCGCCAGAATGACGTCGAATTGCTGCTTGCCCAGCGATCTGCGGGAAAACAGATGCAGGTTGGAAAGCCAGCAGCATATCTTCCGAAGGGATTTCTTGGCAAGCATAGTCTGGCACGATGAATTCTGAATGACGGAACGATCGACTCTTACGCCGTGTTTTCCAAGTTGGAGGCGAGACGCCGAGATCTTGGCGTCTCGCGCGGGCCAATATAACGGTCAAAACTTGATTGGGAGTAAGGGCGTGAAATCGGAAAAATGAACAGTCAAAGTCGTATTTGCAGTTGAAATCAACATCTGTTTATGTAAGACTGTGCCGATTGGACAATTCGGTTGCCGATAGTTGAAATTGCGGGCCACGTGATTTTCTGTCGTTTGTGTGACTTGCGAGCGGTCTGAGATTGCTCGGTTCAGCAAAATTCCAGAAGGAGCGTCCATCGTGCCGAAGTGGTCTCTGTTTTACCGTTGTGGCCTGTTGGCTCTCTTATCTCTTGTTGTCTCGGCTCCGGCGAATGCGACCGGATTGGATGACGTGCTCAATCAGGAAAACTCCGAGCTTGGGGTTGGGCTCAAGCCGGCACCAATTGCGAACGACCTGGTATTTCTGCGGCGGCTATCGATCGATTTGATTGGCCGCATTCCGACGGAAGATGAAATTCAGGAATATTTGGCGCTCCCCAAGACGACGCGACGGACACAGGTCGTTGAAAAACTATTGGCCAGTGATCGGTTTTCAGACCGTTGGACGACATTTTTTGCCGACATGCTGCGTCTGCGTTCAAACGCCGAAGGCGGATCGACCCTCATCGCCTTCGTGCACAAGGCCGTGGAAGAGGGAATGCCGTACGATGAATTGTGTCGCCGACTGATTTCCGCCGGGGGTAAATCGGGAGCAGTTCCTGAGGTCGGATTTATTCTCAGCGACAACGCCGATCCGCTGGCATTGGCCGGAATTACCTCGCAGGTTTTTCTTGGCGTGCGAATGGCCTGTGCCGAGTGTCACGACCACCCATTCGACAAATGGACCCGCGAAGAGTTCTACGGTCTGGCTGCTTATTTTGGGAAGACGCGGCGCGTTCAACGGCGATTCCAGAATCGCATTCTGGCGACCTACACCACCGAAGTCGATCAAACGACCGTACTCTGGCCTCCGCCGGGTGTGGGTGAAGCGTCGGACCGAAAACCGATCGCCCCGACGTTTCCAATCGCGCTCATCAAAGATGACGGCAAACAACCCTACCTCAAGCGATTCGCAAAGGTCCGTGCCAGTCGAGATGACTTGCTTGCCAAGGTCACCAAGGGCAAGAAGCCTTCGGGCGAATCGTCACTTGACGACTTGTTGAGTTCGGCCGACAAACGTGTGAAACGCCGAACAGCGGGTGATATTGATTCCGGCCTCGGGGTACTGGACGAAGCAAAACGCGACGTCGAAAAAATCGACGTCAAAGCGGCCGGATATCGGCCGAGTGATTTACGGCAGGAATTGGCACGGCAGGTGACCAGCCCGCGAAACCGCTACTTTTCTCGCGCGTTCGTTAATCGGGTCTGGAAAGAGCTTGTCGGCGTGGGCTTTGTCGAACCAATCGACGATTTCAGCAGCGAAAATGATTTTAATCACCCGCAAACGCTCGACTATCTGGCCGACGAGTTCGTGGCGGAAGGTTTTGATCTGCGCGGGCTGATTCGGCAAATCGTTGGCAGTGAGGCGTATCAACGGGAACACGCCGGTGACGTTGACGAAGCGACGCGTCTCGAAATGGAAAACGCTTTCATTGCGACACCAATGCGACGAATGATCAGCGAAACACTTTACGACAGCATTGTTGTTGCCGGACACATGGCCGCAGTGAAGCATGAAGCCGGCAAGAACATGAAAATCGCCTGGCGCGCAACGCGGGTGATAAAGCAACCGGACGCTACGACGCCGAAAGTTAAGCCGTCCGAATTGGTGAAGTCAGGTCAGCCGACCAAGAAAATGAAGAAGCCGGTTGTCGTTGCGAGTTCTCCCTACGACTTGGAAAAGGCGATCGAACTCGATTTCGACAAACTCTTAAAGGGAAGCGACTCGGCTATTGAAGTCGAAAAGATGATGGCCAAATCGGCCGAGGAAATCGAAGCCGAACGAATGCTGGCACAGGAGCGACGTCTGCAGGCCGATTATTTCGACCGTTATGTCCGCGCCGAATATGACGACAATCCCAGTTTCAATTCATCGTACCGCATGGCTTCACCTGCAGCCCCCGAGCATTTCCTGCGAGTCTTCGGACAACCAGGAAGGACGGAATTGGGCGATTTTCGTGACACTTCCGCCAGCATGCGGCAGCAGTTGATGATTCTCAATGGTCGCCTGACACATGAGGCATCGCGAGTCGGTGAGTTGGAGCCGCTTCATCGCTTGCTCGTTGGAAAGAACGCCGACTTGCAAGCGGCCATTCAATTGGCCTATCGGGAAGTGCTGACGCGAAATCCCAGCAAAACAGACCTTTCCGACGCTACAGAGATAATCAACTCAGCCGATGATCGTCTCGCCGGAATGGCCGATCTCCGCTGGGTGCTGCTGAATTCCAATGAGTTTCGATTTCTACCTTGAGTTAACGGTTGAATTGACTAACTGTCTTGCCGTCGTCGCGACGGATGGTGTGAAAACAACATTGACGGCCTCATCTGGATGGCCGCACAGAAAAGGAACTTCGCAATGACCAAATCGTGCACAGATTATCGCGTCACGCGTCGCGCAATGCTGGGAGCAACCGGAGCGGCGGGTGCCACCCTTCTCGGTATGCCAGTTCAACAATTGCTCGCTTACGCGGGAACCGCCGGCGCCCAGAAAGCCGAACATGTCATTCTATTCTGGAATGGCGGCGGCATGACGCATCTGGATACGTGGGACCCCAAACCGGGCCGTCCGACGCAGGGCGAATTTGAGCCGATTGACACATCAGCACCTGGCGTTCAAATCTCGGAAATCTTTCCGCAATTGGCCAAGCAGATGCACCACTGCTCGCTGATTCGCTCGATCGCCGGAACGCAAGGTGCTCATGGGCCGGCCACTTATAACCTGCAGACCAGCTACGTGGACGCCGGCATCTTGGTGCATCCGGGAATCGGGTCGGTCGTTGCTCATCAGTTGGAACGGAAGGGCGATCTGCCGTCCTACATCTCCATCAGTGGTCGGGCGCGACGAGCGACCTATCTCGGCCAGAAGTGCGAAGCGTACTACGTGCCGGCACCGGGGCAACAGGATCCGTACCTGTCATTTCCCGAGGGAATCGCCAAAGTCCGTGGCGACCGACGCCTGGAAGTGTTGGCCCGTTACAATTCCCGGTTTGCCAAGGGTAAGGGCGGCGCACAACTGAAGAATACGCAGACGGCAATCGACGAAGCGATCGGCCTGATGCGCAGTCCTGCTTTGAAGGCCTTCGACCTGGATACGGTTCCGACCACAACATTGAACCGTTATGGCGACACGACGTTCGGTCGCGGCGCGATTCTTGCCAAACGCCTCGTTGAAACCGGCGTTCGATTCGTGCAGATCAATCGCGGTGGATTCGATACGCACGGAAACAACTTTCCCGCCTTGCGTGCACACGGCGAAGTGATGGACCCGGCTCTCGCTTCACTGATTGAGGATCTGGCGGAAACGGGAATGCTCAAAAAGACGCTGGTGCTGATGCTCAGCGAATTCGGTCGCACCCCGCGCGTGAACATGAATGCCGGCCGCGATCACTGGGCGTCCTGCTTCAGTTGCTTCATGGCTGGTGGCGGAATTAAGGGTGGCACGGTCGTCGGATCGTCGGACAAAGACGGATACCAGCCCAATGACAGACCCGTTGCCGTACCTGACATTCACGCCACTCTCTGCAACGCGATGGGGATCGATCCCGACACAGAAGTTCTGACACCATTGCAGCGGCCGATGAAGTTGGTCGATAACGGCAAGCCTGTCGGAGAGTTGTTGGCCTGATTGAACGGATTCGGTGGGCCGCAAACGGTTCTGTCCACGCAATTGAGACGACGTGGCCAGCGTATCCAAATGGGTACGCTGGCTTTTCACTAACGATTGAAATTGTCGCGCAGGAAGCACGGCGATCAACCCTTCGCAGGATGCGATTCGGTCACGGGTAGAACTCCCGGCATGAAATCACCGAGTTGTTACGCGACGGCGTCTCTCCGACAGCCCCCATTACGGAATGTGCGCCGGGCCTGCGCGCATCCGGTGTTGTGTCACACCCCACTCCCTGGCTGCTTGACACTCCTCAACCCACGCCCGTACGTTTGATGTATCGGCGCACACTTTCGATCCAATGCCGACGGCGTTTGCCCAATCTTCAAAATCGGCCAGGCCCTATCCAATAATGGTCAGGAATGCCATGCGAATGAAACGTCTGTTGCCAATCGCAGCACTCATCACTGTGACCTTTCTGACACTGCAAATGCCGGCGCAAGATGCGCCGCCCGGCAGAATATTGCGAGGTTCGCTGGTCGAAGACAAAGCCGCCCGCAAGCTCATCGACGCGGGTGATGCCCGCTTCGAGTCCGACGAAGCCAAGAAGGCCGTTGAGATCTGGCAGTCGATCATCGAACGTTACCCCCGCAGTCGAGTTCGCTACGAAGCCCACATGAGGCTCGGCAACTACTTCCTCGACAAAGAACGCGCGCACGATCGCGCACGGGCGCAGTTCGAGGCGGTTGCTGCGGAAGACAATCGCGACGAAGACCAGCGAGCGGCAGCAACGCTGAAAATCGGCAGTTGTTTCTACCACGCGCGGAACTTTGGCAAATGCTTTCAGGTGATGCGCGATGTGATTCAGAAGTTCCCCGTCAGCCAGCACGTCAATGAAGCGTACTATTACATTGGCTTAGGACATTTCCAACTGGGCCATTACAGCCGCGCGATTGCAGCGCTGGAAAAAGTGGGAACAACGGTTTCCGGTGACGATAGTCAGATCGAAAAGGTTGAAGCGGGAAAGCGACTGTTTGTCAAAATTGAAGACGCAGATCTCGCGGTACTCGAACCGGGCGAAGCCGTCGATGTTCAGGTTCAGGTGACCGGCGGAGACGCCGAAACAATCAAATGCTATCCGGTCGGTCGCAACGTCCGCATCGTTCTCGGCAGCATACCCACGCGTCTGGGAACTCCGAAGCCCGGTAACGATTCCCTTGAAGTGAAGGGTGACGACACGGTCAAGGTAACGTATATCGATCGGCACACCGCCGACCGCAAGTTCGATCAGGAAGTGACCTATGACGTAGTCGTGGTGGGCGATGGAATCGTCTCAATCACCGACGGGGCGTTTAGCGAATCGCTGGGCGGGGTCGTACTTGGCAAGTCGGTCAATGTGCAAATTGCCGATGCCGATCGTGACCTCTCGTCTGAAGCCGACTCCATCAAGGCGGTCGTCGAGGTTCTTCGTCGCAAGACCGACGAGGAATTGGAAGCCGAAGCCGCCGATGCAGCGCAAGCACCGACAGAGAATGCCCCCGCTGACTCGGACGATGACGGTGAACCGAAGATTGACAAGTTCAAACTGATCGACCGAGTTGAAGTGACGCTGACCGAAGCGCGCATCGTGCGTGAGTTGGCCTCTGCCGATTCGCAATTGCCCGCCGCAACCGACGACGCCGGGACGGACGCAAAGCCAACTGAAAACGAAAAGGGTGGCGATCCCGCAAAGCCCGTCGGGCAGCCGAAAGAAACTGAGAAGGAACCCGCGGACGATTCGATTCACAGCGGTATCTTCCGCGTAATTGTCCCGTTGGCGAAGACCGAAACGGTTGTCGAGGGGGACGCAATTCTGCAGGCGATTTCCAGCGACGTGATTCGTGTCACGTATCTCGACGACCGGCACAGTGGTGAGGGGATCGCCCAGCTCAAGGCGGAAGCGCGCGCCATCGAAGGCGATCTGAGCGGCGTCCGCGTGACCCGTGCGGAAATCAGTGATCGTGAACTAAAAATCAAGACGTCGCTCAAAAGCGCGAACGCGCTGACGAACATCGGCAACCGGTATAAGGAATTCGGGCTGAAAGCCAATGCCGACGTGAAGTACAAACAGGCGTTAGGAATCTGCGAAGAGACGATGAAAGAGGCCCGATCGCTCGGCGGGCGCCTGCTCGAAGAGACCTACGTGCAGTTGTGGCAGGTCTATTTTGAAATGGACCGCCTGGAGTTGGCCGCCGCAATGGCACAACGATTACAGCAGGAGTTTCCGAACAGTGGTTTCGTCGATGATGCTCTACTTCAGTTGGCCGATGTCGCTCGCAAACAGGGCAATTTGCGGCGCGCAATTGGCATCTACACGCGGTTGGCAAGAATAGAAAAGAGCCAACTGCGCGGTGAGGCACAATTCGGTATCGCCCAATGCTACGAGCAAATGGCGGAAGCCGCTCCCGAGGCAAGTGCATCGCAACTTTACGATCGCGCATTCCTCGAATACCAGAAAGTCTACGAACAGTTTCCCGACAGCGGCCGAGTTGGTGAGGCCGTTGCGAAAATGGCAAACTACTACTACCGCCAGAAAGATTATGGCCGCGCGATCGACACGTTCGAAACGGTTCTGGCCAATCACCCCGACGCCAAGTTTCTCGACGTCATTCTGTTCAACTACGGTCGCTGTCTCTATCGAATGAAACGACGGCCGGAAGCACGCCGTCGATTCGACCAGTTGATCGGTGATTATCCCGAAAGCCCATTGGCAGCTGATGCGAAGAAAATTTCCGATGCGTTGGCGGCTGCCGGCGGTTAGGCAACAGAACAAGACGCGACAGTCGGTAGCGGATTCAATCCAAAGAAGTTTCGACAGGTCGGTAACAGCCGTTTCGGCTTAAATCGAAAAAGGCGTAAGTACAATGAAACGACGAATGTTTGCGGCGTTCAGCTTGGTCTGCGTTCTGGGAATTCTGGTCTCCGCTCAGGATACGCCCAAACCAGCTACCCCAGATGTGGCCGAGCAGGTTGACTCGATCAATCAACAGGCGACCCAACTGGAAGGCGAACTGGGGAAATACAAAGATTCAGACGCCGTTGCCGCCGACACGATGGTCAAGCTGGTCGACCTTTATCATCAACACGGTCGCGTTTTCGGTTTGGTTCGAATCGCGCAACGGTTTGTTGCCGCTCATGCATCTGATAAGCGCCACGCCGATGTGATGCTAAAGCTGATTGACGGCTTGGAAGCAACATCTCGCAACGCCGATTTGGCCGCCGCCTGCCGACAGTTTCTTGATCGATACGGCAAATCGGAGCAGGCACCATCGGTTGAAGTCCGGCTCGCCAACGTTCTCGATCAGGCGACCGACCGCGCGGCATCGGCGAATGCTCATCGGGCCATTTGGCAGCGACAACCTCAAACCGAGATCGGCCGCCAGCACGGCGCTTTGGCGATCAGCCATTACTCGCTGGTCAACAACAAGGCGGTCTACTCGAAGGCGGCGGAACTCGCCGACGCAATGCTCGACAAACTGCCCGTCGGTTCGTTCACCGAAGAGGTCGGATCGCAGGGCGTGGCGCAGTGGCGGCGCGGAAGGGAATGGGCCAAGAGCAACATCGTTGCCCAGAAAATGATCAAGAAGAACCTTTCCCGCGATAAGCAGCGGCTGCGCCAACTGCATTATTACATGGGCGAAAACTACCAGAATCTTGGCCAGTGGGCGAATTCCGTTGCCAGCTACCGTCTGGCCCGCGCTCAGGGTGATACGGCTGATTTGCACATGCGCATGATTTACGCCATGTACCAGAACGCTGCCACAAAACCGGCTGACATCGCAGCCCAAACGACAGATTACATGCGGAAGTATCCCCAACGTATCGATCGATTCACGGCTCAAAGTTACCTGGCTCAGGTGCAGTTGCGCGGAACCGATGCCGACAAGGCCGCTGGCCTGCAAACTCTGAAGCAATTGTTACCGGTCGCTCCTCGCACGAACAGCAACGCCTCGCTGTTTGTACGGCTTTCGGGATCCGAACCGCCGCAACTCGCCGCACTCGAGCAGTCATTACGCAACGCCGTTACGCAATCGAAGATTCCCTACGAAACCGCCTACATTCGCTACGTGTTGGCATTTGAAGTTCTCCGTGATCGCGTAAAGGACCCTGTCAAAACGAAGCAGGTGATGCGTGAACTGATTTCTCAGTCGCCGACGAACGACGGGTACACTCAAAACTCTGTCAACTGGCTGTTGTACAATGCGGCCGACGAAAATGAGTTTAAGTCAGACCTTGCTCTCATTTTGAAATCGCGACGGCAACACATTCACCTCGCCACTTTTCGCAACATGGTGGCGGCGTGGGCAAAGACGGCTCGAAGGAACAAAGATCACAAGCAGCATGCGCAGTTCGTTCAGGCGGAACTGACCAAAGCGGACGCAGAACCGTTCATCAAAGATTGGTATGCCGCTTCGGCCAGTACGACCAGTGCAGCCGCCGCACAGGCTCGCACACGTTTGCTCGCCCCGGCGGTATTCAACACGCTCAGCGACGATGCGATTCGCACACTATTGAACGCGCAGGCTTATTACTATCGCCACTACGCTCCGGGGAATCAGCGAGCACAAACCGGTGCGACCTATGCGCGTTTCATCGCGAAGTTTCCCAAAGACTACGCACTGGCGATCGCCTATCTCCAAGCCGCCACCGATTACGGTCCTGCGGAACTGGCACGCGAGGCGGCTCTGCACTTAATGAAGTTCAAACCCGAATCGTCCGATTCGGATTTATTTCGGCGGCTGATGATCGCCGCCGACAACAACAAAGATGCTGCCCTCGCACGGCAGTCGCTGAACTGGATCACCCAATCAGAGCAGGCCTTCGGCAAGAAGCTCGGATACGCGTACTACATCGGCGATTTTCTGGTGAAGTATGAACTGGAGAACGAAGCCGTTGCGTATTGGCAGTCGCACGTCGATCTCGATCGCAACCACGTCGATTGTCGGCATTGTGCCGAACGGCTGCTCGCACGGATTGAAGGCGCCCCGCGAATTCCATTTCTGCAAAAACTGGTCACAACGCCGTCCGACTATCATGGCACGTATTCCATGTGGTTGGCTGGGGAGTATCTGAAGGCTGGCAATCTCGACGCTTTCGAGAAGACGTTGCAAGTCAGTCGAAAGTCGCAGGACGAACGCCCGTTCCGCAGTTGGGGAATGGAAGATGCCCCGGTGCAAGCGTGGATCGACCGCTACCGCAACGACAAAGAGGCCACACCCGAACAGAAACAACGTGTCTTCGCTGCCGCCCGCGATCTGCGCGTGCTGCGGTGTTCAGCAACTGCCACATTGGCTCTATTGGAGTTGGCACCGTCAGAAACACAAACGCCCATTGCGCGGCTGCTCGCATATCAAGCGGCGACCCGCTTGGTTTACGACGCCTCGTACGATTGGGATCGGCTACGACCGTACGTCGATGCGGCGCTTTCGCGGAAGGATTACATTTCTGCGGCGACTCTCCTTTCAGGCATGCTGTCCAACATTTCCGGTGCGGACGTCACGCGTAAAAAGTCGGGCCGCGAAATGGTGGCCCAAAGTTATTCGAGAATGGGTGCCGTCGGACTAACAATCGACAGCGACAGCCCCATCGCCCCGCTGTTGCAGGCGGCCCTTTACTTGCGGCTCGGCGATAAGAAAATCGCCTACGATGCCTATCTGGCGAACAAGGCGTTGTTCGATGAACATCGCAGTGAAGTGCCGGTCGATCTGTTGTTGTTCGTCTGTGAAAGTCACATGGCGGCCGGAGGTGACGACAATTATGACCGCGTCGAAGACCTGCTTCGTTCCTGGGTGGTCAAGCACAGCGAATCGAAGCAGTTCGACAACAAAACAAAGGCGAAAGTCCAACTGCTATTGGCAAACAATTTCGCAAGAGCTCACCGGTTCGATATTGCCCGCAGCGAATTCACCACCGTTCTGAACCGCTACCCCGACACGCCGCAGGCACTCGAAGCCGAATTCGGCATCGGCGAGACCTTTATGGAGCAAAAGGTTTTCGATCAGGCCGAATTGGTTTTCGACAAGCTGGCGAACAGTCGCGACGCCGACGTCGTCGTCCGAGCGCAGTTTCTGCGAGGCGTGCTGGCGTACCGTCGCGGCGATCGTGACGAGGCCCGCGAGATTTTCCGGGGCGTCCTCGAACGCGTCCCGGACATCGAACTGGCCAACCGTGCCTTGTTCAGTCTGGCGGAAGTCTTCGGCGATGAAGAGCGATACATCGACCAATTGAACCTGCTGCGAACCGTCGGGCGCTTAGGACGAAGTAGCAAACGCTGGCACAATCCCGGCACATCGTTGTCAATCGTCGTTCAAGACAGCGATCTGGGCATCAGCCGTGGGCGAAGCGAGATTCGCGTGATCGTCACCACCGAACCGGGCGGCGATGTTGAGGAAATCAAACTGACCAGCGGCGGCGCAGGCAAAGGGCTGTTTCGCGCCGATCTCGATACACGGCTCGGACAGGTCGTTCAGCGCGACAAGGTCCTTCAATTGACCGGCAAAGACACAATCAAGTGCGATTACCCGGAAGACTTCAAGAAAGAATTCCATCGGATCCCACTGTCCGATGTCGAGATTCGCATTGCGGCAGACGGCGAATTTGAGATCGCCAGCAGCCAAATCGTCGATCAGGAAGAACAGTCCATCACGATCCAGTTGCAGCAAGAGAACGAAGACGCAGAAGATCAAGATCAGCGCGTGTCGCAGGTCCGCCCGGCTAATCAAATCAAGCCAGGCAACACCATCTACATGCGGACCAAAGATGCCGACCGCGATCTGACGGGTGATGTTGATCGCATCGTCGTCAAACTGAAGGCCGAGAGCGGCGACGAAGTGCAGGTCTCACTCGCCGAAACCGACGCACACAGCGGCGTGTTTGAAGGAACCGCCCAAACGGGTGAACTCCCCGCCGGCGCATTGGCCAGCGACACGGCCATTGAACACAGTCCGCTGATGGCCATCGATCAGGACAAGAACACATTCTGGTTAAGCGAACCGGACGGCGCGACTCCCAAGTCGCTAACCATCGACATGAAGGACCTCAAGCTCGTCTCGCGACTGCGCGTCTCCACGCCCGAGGCGGACCGTCGGGCATTTGTTCGCGGAGAACTCCTGGGCAGCAACGATGGAAGGTTTTGGTTCCGCATTGCCGGTAATCCGGCCTTACCGCAGGTCGAGCCGGTGGCCGATGAATTCGGGCAAATGACGCGTCGCGTGTTCTCGGGTAATTACACCAATTACAGCACGTGGAATCAGGTGCTCAATCTGGCCCGCAATTCGCAGCCCGTCGAAGAGGCCCGAGCCGACGTGTTGGAGTGGATGCGTCCGGATGATCCGGCAGACGAGACGGCCAAGAAGAAGCCGTATGCCGTCGTCTGGCACGGCAAGTTGGTTCAGGAACGCGACGGAGCCGCCCGCATTCAAGTTCAGGGGGCGCGCACCGCCATAGTGGTTGATGGCAACCTGCAACTACCCGTCGGACCGGGAGGCCGGTCCGTCGATGTCTGGCTCGATCGTGGAACGCACGAGCTGACAATCTTTGCCGCTGCCGCGGGAACGCAAACGGTGTCGGCCACTATGGCCCGTGCCGATCACAACTCAGCCGATGTCACATTGGTCCCGTTCCAAGAAGCCGACTTCGACTTGACTAATCCTGCGGCACGGCCCGCCTTGGTCCGCGAACTCCCGCGGACGGAAATCAATGAGACCGAATGGAACTTTGCCTTCGATCCACACGAACTGCGTTTTGTGCGATTCGTCATTCAGGAATATCTGGGCGAAGCGATTGCCGTAAACAATATCGAGATTGCCGGCGAAGACGCGGATCAAATCTACATTCCGACCGAAGCAGACATCCTCTCCCTTTCTGAAAACAACGTCCTCGAAATTGCCGGTGGCGACATCGTCACGGCCACCTACACCGACGAATTCACGCAACGCCAATCGGGGGGAAGCCGCCTGCTCACGGCGCAATTGACAGCCACTTATTACAACGCAGCCGTTTCACCCATCGCCTACGATTTCGTCAAACAAGACAACGGCACGGTCACCACACAACGCAAGGAGTTGATGCGAATCGATCCCGGCGAACGGATCATCATCGAAATCGTCGATTTTGATCGCGATCAAAGCGACAAACCGGATAACGTCAAGTTCGAGGTGATCGTTAACGACGGAATGCCAGTCGAATTTGAGGCGACGGAAAACGACAATTACTCCGGAACGTTCACCAAGGAAATCGACACCAGCCCAAATTCCGAGGCCGACAAGATCCACGTCAAGCGGGGCGACCGCGTTTACCTGCGATATATTGATTCCCAAAACACCTTCCCCGGCCACGCGGTTGCCCGAGAGTCGGTCGTCTTTGTGAACCAGCCGACCGAGGGGCAAGTGCGAATTGTGGAGACCCGAGTGCAACCACAAGACGCCGAAACCAACCGTCCAGGGATCGTCGCGTATCTGCCCCACAATCCGGAACAGAAAGTCGCCAGTGTCGCGTTCGAGGCCCCGTTAACCGTCGAAGTGATCGATCCGGATGCCGCCAAAGACAGTCGCAGTTCGATCACTGTGAAGTTGACGACAACCAACGGTGCAACGGTCGATGTGCGTTGCGTCATCTCGAACGCGTTTGCAAGGAATGCCCTGCCGAACGATGAAAACTGGGCGCTGCGAGAAGGCCGTTTTGTCGGTCAGGTGATCCAACAGTTGGGCAGCAAGAGCAGCCCGACAGTGGTTCCGGTCACAATCGGCATGCCGCGCAACATCATCGGCGGCGCTATCGATCCGGAAGATGCCGAAGGGGGCGGACTTTCCGATCTCGACCGCAACCTGATCACACGCGTGCTGAATCTGACCGGTCAAGACAAGATATCCGCCGCATACCAGGATTTGTTGCGGCCCGCCGCACCCGCCAAGACGTTGACGTCGCAGGGGCGTTTAGTCACCAATGGCACGTTAGCCCTGACCGGCCGCGATTACGACAAGGAAATCACGCAGGTCCACGTCGGCGAAAAACTGTTCCTTTTAGTCGTCGATGCGGATCAGGACAGCTCCGACGAACGCGACGCCGTCGAGATCGAAATTACATCGGAGTTTGGCGAAAAAGAGATGTTCCGTCTGCCCGAAACTCTGGCGCATAGCGGCATCTTTTCCGGTTCTGTCACACTGAAATCGAACGAGCAGCCAACAGCCGGCAATCTCAATCCCGACCTCCCGGTGATCGAGTGCTACTTCGGCGATACGTTGCACATTAAGTACGTCGATCTCATCGCGGGAACCGAAAACGGACAACTCGAAGTGCTTCGGGATGTTCCGGTCGTCATCGGCACCGATGGGTTGGTGTCAGCCTTCAGCAAGACATTTAACGATGAAAAGCTCGCGGTCGAAACAAAATTTCACATCGCCGAAAGTTACTTTGAACTGTTCAAGAGCCATAAAACTCTTGGACGCAATGAAGAGGAACAGGCCGACCTCAAAGCGGGGCGACGGATTCTCTCTGAGGTGATGGAAGATTACCCCGATCCGAAATACACCCCCCGCATCGCGTATCTGCTTGGTCAGTTTTCGCAGGAACTGCAGCAGTGGGACGATGCGATCGAATCGTATGAGATGATCATTCGCCGATTCGCCGACAACACGCTAGCTGCTGACGCACAGTATAAGTTGGCCCAATGTCACGAAGAGTCGGGGGATTTCGATCAAGCTTTGGAAGCATACGTCACGCTCGCGGCAACCTATCCCCGTAGCCCGCTCATCGCCAACGTCATGATCCGCATCAGCGATCATTTTTATCGCGGCAAGAATTATAAAGTGGCAGCACAGGTCGGCGAAAAATTTCTCGAAAAGTTTTCCAACCATCAATATGCCTCGCGAATTGCATTTCGCGTTGGCCAGTGTTTCTACAAGGATAAGAACTACGTCGGAGCCGGCGCGGCGTTCGATCGATTCTCCAAAAAGTTCCCCGAAGACAAGTTGACGGCCGATTCATTATTCTGGTCAGGTGAAAGTTTTCGCATGGCGAGAAACAATCGCTTTGCCTTTCAGCGATACAACCGCTGTCGCTGGGACTTCCCCGCCAGCGACGCCGCCAAATACGCACGTGGCCGATTGGCCCTGCCGGAAATGCTGCAACAGTTCGAGGCAGAGGTAAACAGTCTCGACAACAATAATTAGGTGTTCGAAGCCGCTTGCGGTTTAGCGGGCCTTCGAAAGGCCAGACTATCGCCAATGGCCAACGGCGCATCACTTTAAAAATCAGATATTACCCATTTACGATTCCCGCCCCCGCCCCCAATTTCCTGCCACGGTCTATATGAAATACTTACTGAGTATCCTGCTGTTGTCGCTGACAGTCGGCACAGCCGATCTCTTTGCACAACAACCCCCAACCGCCGACACGTCGGCCGTTCCCGGCGAAGCTGCCACCGATGACGCGGCGGACAGCGGGACGGAGACACCATCCGCCGAGGCGGATGCAGGGACAGGCACAACAACAGATGCAGAAGCCGCCGAATCGACAGAGGCCGATGCCGACCCCGGCGATGAAGACGCTGACTCGATGGACGATGGTTCGTCAGTCACTTCCGTGCTAGATGAAATTCTAAGCACCGGCGCAATTGGCCTGTTGCGTGATGGCGGGATTTTCATGTGGCCCATTCTCATCATGGGTATCATCGCCGCGGGGGTTATTATCGAGCGTTACCGCAGTCTGAAGCTAATGACCGGCGACACCTCGGCGCTACGATCCGAAGTTCTCGACTTGTTGCAGCAGGATCGCGTCGAAGAAGCGCACCGGCTCTGCGATCAACAACAGGGACCGGTGCCGGCCATCCTGGGGGCGGGACTACGTAAATTTCTCGTGCTGCGGCGACTGAATTACGATCCTGCAAAAATTGAAGAGCAAGTCGTCAAGGCAATGGACGACTACAGCGTACATATCGTAGCCGCGTTAGAACGGCATCTCCCCGTGCTGGCGACCGTTTCCAGCGTCGCACCAATGCTCGGTTTCCTGGGGACGGTGCAAGGGATGATCGTCGCGTTTGAAGACATCGTCGCAAAAATGGGAGAGATGAACATCGTCGAAGCCGCCGCATCCGGTATCAGCGTGGCGCTGTTGACGACCTGTTTTGGGCTGATCATCGGTATTCCCGCTTTCATTTCATTCAACTACTTTTCCAGCGTTATCAACCGCTTCGTTCTCGATGTCGAAGAATCGGCCACCGATTTGATTGAAACGGTCACACTGCACATGGCATTGGAGCAAGCGGAAGAAACCCCAACGACTGCCTGACAATTGTGACAACCAACACTGCGGCCTTTTGGGACTTGAGACAAGACAGATTCCTTCCCACTGCGGAATGCGGACTCAATGAAACAGCGACGTCGTAACAAACTGCTGATCGAATCGCCGGCCAGCGCCACCGGCGATATCGCTTTTAACCTCATCGTCTTTTTCCTCGTGTGCGCTTCGGTGCAACCCGACAGTGGCCGTAAGCAGACGATTCCCAAGGCAGAAACGGTTCCCGAAGAAAAAAAAGAAACCGAGAACATCAGCGTCGATCTGACGAGGACGACAGTCGCCATCAACTCGGAAAAAGTTGATGTCCGGCGGTTTCCGTTGCTGATGCGTGCAAGGCTGCGAGACAAGAAGGCCCCGGAAGATCGTGTTGTTGTCGTCAAAAGCGCCCCCGAGGTGCCATACGATCGCTGGATTGACATCACCGCGATGATTGAAGATGCCGGCGGAATTATCACGCTGCAACTAGAGGAAGAACGCGAAGTCACGCTCCCTGAATAGTCTTCGGCAACGGGAACTCGCAAGCGGAAGAAACTCAAAGTCGACTCATTGAACCCAGAACGATGAAGATCAAACGTAAAGTATCGCAGGCAACGGTTCCCAGTATGGCGATGGGGGACATTGCATTTAACCTGTTAATTTTCTTCGTCATTCTCGCGCGTGCCGAAGACGACAGCCACTTGCAATGGACTGCAGCCGACGCTCCGAACCTGGAAAACGCCGGCCATTCTCTCGTCAGCGTCTTGGTGGATAAAAAGAATCGGCTCTATCTCAACGGGCAGGAGATCGGCATCGCGCAATTGGCGGGCCGCGTCGAATCGTTGTTGGGCAATCGTCCTGTAGGAGAACGGACCGTGGTCCTCAAAATTCACACCGAAACTCAGGCGCAGCGATTCGAGCCAATTATTGAAGCGATCAGCGAGGCGGGCGGAGATTTGGTCCATATTCTAGAAGACGATAAGAAGTGACCCCGTTGATACGCGCTGCTGACAGGTTTTTCGCATCGACGAATTCGAGTACAATAACACGCATTATTGAAACGATAACGGGCTGGCTGTTTTGGCCCGAACATTTGACGCAAAAGGCAACGTCATGCCAAATATTAAGGACCAGATGACTGATACCGAATCGGCCCGCCCGGGAGTCGGCGGTGAGTTGAGGCAACTCAAAACGAACGGTGCAGCATCGGCTGGCGAGTTGCGGGAATTCATCGGTTCTCTCAAAGGCAAGAGCCCGCAGGAAGTTCTGGGGGCGGTTGCGCAAAGCGGCTTAACGCGCGGGATTGTGCAGGCGACGATTGGCTTTGTGGTCGTTCTGGTCACTTTCTCGGTCGTCCCATACGGTTACAACAAAATCTGGCCAGCGACTGATGGCACCACGGCTGCAAAGACGACTGAAGAAGAACAATCCGCCGATCCCAACACGGACGAATCGGTGAGTTCGGAACAGCCGGTTGCGGCCGCCGATGACGTCCCCGCTGGAGCAGGCGATGTGACTGATGCGCTCGGCATTGGTGAGACAAAAACATCGGACCCGAATGCGAATCCGCTGGAGTCGAAATCAAACCTCGACAATTTGCTCGACGGAGTTGATTGAGCAATTCAGAACATTGTGGCAAAGCCATGTGTGAAATTGCCCCCATGTAGGCAAGAGAATGGTGCAGGCAAGAAAATGGAATAAGCACCCAGCCGTCCTTTTGACGGTGGCATCTGCGCTTGCGTGGATTGTGCTCGTTGCCGATTGGCTGTGGTTCAACCGTGTCGCCGGCATAGTGCTGCGCGTCGAATGGGGACAGCTGCTTTTTGAATTCCAGCCGATCTATTGGATCGTCTTTTTGCCCCCGCTTTTCATTTCGACTTTCTGGCTGGTTTGGGCGTTAAGGAAGCAACCACGATCGAACTTGCGTGTGTTGGTCGTTGCTAGCGCGGCGTACCCATTCTGCTGGCAGTTGGCGGTGTTTGTTGCGGGCAATGCAGCAGATTGGACCGGTTGGACGGGCTTCGACACGCTCCGCGCCCAGTTCGCGCGGTTTGGAACCGCAGCGTTGTTCTTCCTCGGTCTGTTCTGGATGATCTGGATCATCGAACGCGGCTCGCGATATTACGACCGACTGCGAATCGCCCGTTTGTTGGCTCAGGAAGCGGAAGGAGGACCAACGGCTGCCATCCACGGCGGTGTTGCCGACATCCTTCCCAACGAAGAACCGCCGGTGTGGAATGCTCTGGACATCAACGCCTGGTATTACAATCTGCGGACGGATGATTTGTTTTCGTTGTCGCGGTGGGCGCGGCTGATTTCGTCGTTGTCGAACCGCAGTGCCGATCCGCAAACTCGGCCACAGCGAAAACTCAACCAATCGCTCTCCGGGTTGGCTGGTTACTGCTTCGTGTTTTTGATCACGTTTCTTGTGTTCAGCAATATTGGGGGCTGCCAAGAGCAATTCGAAATGCCTGCCGGCGGTGGCGAGCAGAAGCAGATTGCGCAAGTCGTCAAAGTGCAGAAGATTATTAAGAAGAAATTCGTCGTCAATCCGTTCAGTGCCATTCGCTTTAAAGTACCGCCCATCGACGAAATCAAATTGCAACTGTTAGAGGTCACCAAACACGCCTACAAAATCGGTCAGGGAGCAGGGGACGGAGCCGGTTTTTCCGGCGGAACTCGCAAAGGAAAAGTGCGATTCGTTCGTTTGGAATATACCGGTGGCGACTGGGACCAGGACTTCGGCGTCGGGGCTGACCTCAACATGCTGATTGAATACGGCATCCGCACCAAACAGAAAGTCAACGACAAGACCGAGTCACGAACCATTGGCCAACTGAAGAACTTTGCCAAGTACAAGAATCAGCCAATCGTCTATCTCACGGGACAACGAAACATCTCGCTGTCGAAATCGGAAATCAAAATCGTCAACGGGTATCTGATTGAAAAGCACGGGATGATATTTTTCGACAACGGTGGCAGCGGCAATTTTCACAATCAGGTGATTTCGATGATGAACCGGGTGCTGCCCAACGTGAGGCCCGTGCAGATTCCCCGGGACGACGTCATTCATCGAGTCCCCTATCCCATTCCGCGGTTGCCGTATGTTGCGCCGCATGGCGGACGCGTCGCCCTGGGATGGAAAGTCGATGGGCGGTGGGTCGCTTATTATCATCCGGGTGACATCGGCGATGCCTGGACCGACGATCATTCCCGCGTGCCGCCGGAAGTTTGGGAATCGTGTTACCAGTTGGGAACCAACGTCATTTTCTATGCCTATGCGGAGTACAACAAATGGGTGCAAGCTCAAAAGGCCAAGTAACACAACGGCAGATCGAAGTACGCCGGTCACGGCTCGGCCTGTGTGCGGTGGCATTGTTCGCGTTCGCACTTTGTGCAGGACAGACTGCAAACGTTCGCGCGGGGCGCCTGGATGAAATGTCCGTTGATCGCTGGAAAAAACTTCGCGAGACCGAGCGGTATCAGCTAAACATTGCTGAAAAGTATTTCCGCGCACAACGCAACTGGAAGGTGGCGGCGGCGGAATACGAGAAATACCTCACCCTATACGAACGCAGCGATGCCGCTCCTTACGCACAACTGATGTGGAGCATTTGTCAGTCGAATTTGAAGAACAAGCACACCGCCATCAAAGAGGGTTTTCAGTCAGTCATCGACTACTGGCCGGACTCTCCCGATGCCGTGTCGGCGGCGTATTACATCGGCTTGACGTACAAACAAATCGGCGAAGTTCGGAAAGCGAAAAAGGCCTACCAAAAGGTTCTTGCCGACTACGCGAAGCATCCCGTCACCGTATTCGCAATGAGCGAACTGGTGGATGTCAGCGTCTTGGAGAAGGATCTGCCAACCCGCGTCGTCTTGTGGAAGAAGCTGACGTTTGAATCGAAGCGGACATCGGGGCGCGACGTACGTAACATCTGCGAAAAGGCGTCACGCGATCTGGCTGTTCATAGCTTCAACATCGGCGCATTTGGCGACGGCGTTAAGGCGTTGGAAACGACGTATCTCGAACCGGTCATTGTTGCCAATGTGGTGGCGAACGTGCGCGGACCGATCGCCACCCAAGTCGCTGACACGAAAACGAAGGCCAAGGCAGACAAACTTGCGGATTTGGCAATCTCCTATGTGGTTGGGATAACGCCATCCGACACGTCCACACCCGAAAAAGAGTTGTTCGCAATTCAGCACTGGTTTCACGTCGTCGATATCAACGCTTCGGCCGGGCGGACGACAAAGGTGCCCCCGTTGTACAATCAAATCATTCAGAAATTCGGCGAAGATGACGTCGTCCTGGGCCGACTTGCCGGCTGGTGGAAGACGCAGAAGCAGTACGATAAAGCGCGTCAGACATACGGACGCTTCAAGAACAAGATCGAAGGGCAAAACCAGATCGCCGTTAGTTACCGCAACGAGCGGCGCATCGAACCGGCCGTGCTGGCTTACCGCAAATTGATGCTCGACGATGCCGAGAATACACACAAATGGCACGCGCAAATCGCCGTCACTTACGATGAAAACAGGCAATACAAGAAAGCGATTGAGGTCTATCTGCAGTTGTTGAAGGAAGACATTGAGCAGGCCGACAAGTGGCGGTGGGCTGTCGCGTACGACTACGAACGTAGCGGGCAGCACAAGCAAGCCATCGGCTACTACCGACAGTGCAGCAACTTCCCCAGCAACTACCAACGGATGGCCGGCTGCCACATCGCCCTAAAACAGTACGGAGAGGCGATTGTGCTGTACAACCAAATCGTTGGCGGTGCACCGTCTTCTGCGCCGTGGGCGTCGCTGCAAATTGGCTACACGCTGGAGAGAGCGGGGAAAAAGGAACTTGCAATCAGGCAGTTTCAGCTCGTCTGCAAGCGATTCCCTAAAGACGGCCATGCCAGTCAGGCGCATGCACACTTACAGAACAAATACAAGATCACCGCAACGCTCGGCGGTGCAAAAAGTGAAGACTGATTCACTGAAGCGAATGCCATTTTTTGTGTTCTGCTATCGAGAGACTGTCGATGAAGTGCAAAACTCCATTTGGGGATGCTGAATAGAGCCATGATGATTTTCAGTGATTCAGACGGCAGTCGCTCGATTACGCTGGGGCTGGTGATCAGCGTGTTAATTCTGGCTGGCTGTGGTTCTTCAGATGAGACGTCACCGGAAGAACAATCGAACAACGTCGCGCCGAATGTCCGGTCGAATTCAGAGCCGCCGGTTCCTGAAACGAAAACGCCTGCAGCGGAGCGTGCGAAGCCAGATCAATCTGAAGTGTGGTCGCAGCTTGTCATGCAATTTGAGGCTCAACTGGCAGCCGACGAGTTGGAAGCTGCTGCGGATTCGCTTGCCGCGATTAAAGAAGTCTCCGGTGACAATGTTCCACCGGAGGCAGCGCAGGCGACACAACTCGAACAGTTTGAGTCGGAACTGAACTCGAAACAGAAGATTGCCTCACATCGGGTTCGCGAACAGCAATTGGATTCGGGTCGCGAATTGATGGACCTGGGGAAATTTGACGAGGCGATCCAAAAGATTGAGTCGGCATTAGCCCGTTCGCCAACCGACGAGCAACGAAAACTTGCCGGACAATTCAAACGTGAAATCGAATATCGCCGCAAGACGCAGCGTACTCTCGGCGCGTTGCGGAAATTGCTGGGCAGTGAAATTCGAGGCGAGGTACAGTCGGCGCAACTCCAGTTGCGAAAAGAGCCGGACACGGCAATGCCATTGTTGATCGAGTGGGTCCAGCGCGGTGGAGAACCCCGTTTGGTCAAGAACGCATTAGAGACGATGCGGCGAATCAAACGTCCGGCCTTAGCCCTGCCGGCCATGCTCGCGGTGTTGTCGCGAGTTGAGCAGCAGGCAAATTGGGACGATGCCGTCGCAGCCATTACCGGGGCGGCAAGCCCCGGAATTGGCCCAGAGCTACTGACGTTGGCTGCCGGTTCAGAAGTTCCCCAACAGCGAACGGCCGCGCTGGCTGCGCTGGCCGAGGTCCCCGATCCTCCCAGCGATACGCTATTGAAGGTGTTGCCCGACATTTTTCGCGACGGTCCCGAATTGGTTGCCGCGCTGCACGCCGCGTACAAGGGGCTTGTCGTCCACGCGCAATTCGATCTGCCGGCACTGCGTGGAATCGAGGCAACATTGAACGCAACACAGCGACAGCAGTTGGCCGAATTGCCGGCACGCCTAACGGCCCTTATCGAACAGGCCCCCAACGACGAGGTCGCCCAGGCCGCCAAAACACTCGCAATCGCCACCCGACAGATGGCTGGGGAACCGCTGCGGGGAGTTCGAGTGGTGAGCGCGGGGGCGGAGAGTGAAGCGGGGAAGAAGGAAGCGGTGCTCGACGGGGTTTGGAATGCAATCGAACTGGAGACGATGTGGTATCACCCCATCGCAACACCGGGAACAATCATTCTCGATTTGGGGGAAGAACGTACGGTCGTTGGAGTTCGTGTGTGGAACTTCAATCAACCCGGCGGAGTTCATCGCGGCTGGAAGGATGTTGACGTTTACGTCAGCAATATCAAATCGGAATTGACGCCTTCGAGTTCCGGCATCATTCCACCTGCCCCGGGTGTTGCCGATCCGCAAGATTACAGCACGGTCATTCCGGTCGGCTTCGTTCGCGGGCGTTACGTCAAACTGAAATCCCAAAGCGTCTGGCGCCGCGATAGCCACATGGGGCTGTCGGAAATTCAGGTTCTTGGATTTTGAAATGTTTCGGTAACCGGTGGCTGGGTGAAAGTGCCAGCGTCGCCCCGGCAAGTCGATTTCCCAAAGTCTGAACCGATCACTGCATGCGCGGTCACTGCCACGGAATCAAATCGTAGCCGATATACATGATCCCGCAATCGACGAGCAGGTGACTGAACCAGGGGCCGTACAGCGATCGGTATCGCTCGTACAACCACGCCCAACAGCATCCGCCGAACGCAACGCACAGCGAAAAAAACAGCGTCACCGCCCAGTCTTGTTGCAGGAACTGATGAATTACGATGACGTGATGCGCCATGAATCCCAAGCTGGATAATAGCACCGCGATCCAGAACGGCGTCACGCGCCGCATCTGCCCAAACACAAACCATCGCCAGTAGTATTCTTCCAACAGTGAATGCGGGATGGCGAGAAAAACGGCGAAGATGATGTACATCGCCGGACTGGTGAGCCCCATGTCGGTGATCTTCAGGCCGATCAACTCTGGGGCATTTTGCAAAAACGGGCTGTTTTTCAGGTAGCCAAAGTAGGCGCCCAAACCTGTCGCCACGATCAGTACGCCGACCAGCAGGCCCGGCTTGATGCTCGCATTGTCCGGCCGAGTCAGTTGCAGCTTGCGGTGTTGGACAGCGAGGACCCACAACAGGGGAAAGCCGAATTGCACAACCTTGCTGCCGAAGTAGACGCCTTTCATCCACGGGCTGCCCGACAGCAGGACGAAGTAGAACAACGTCGCTGGCCTTCCCCCCTTTAATTGATCCACAGCGAGTGAGAGAATCTTGACCGGGCTGAACACCCGGAAAGGATTCTTTGAGATGAAACAGAACCGACACACGGTGGACCAGATCATTGCCAAGTTGCGTCGTGCTGACG
>JABISG010000035.1 GCA_018699955.1 Planctomycetaceae bacterium
CCAACGCACTTCGCTCAACTTCGATGAGTTGCCCAGCGACACGTCGTCATCCCCAGCTGCGAAAACCACAGCTGCCAAAACCGCAGCCGACGAAAACAGCACCCCACAACCGGCGACAAAGCGAGGGGGAAAAGGGAAACGTGCCGGCGGTAAACGCCGCAAATCATCCGACCAACCGGTAGCCCGATTCATTACCGACAAACAAGGCGACACGTTAGTCAAATTGGGCGAAGACGGACACCTGCCCGAATTGCATCTGGCCGAAGGCGAAACCCGAAAGACGGTTGCAGCATCGAAGAAGCAGTCGAATCCATTTATAATCTACGCCGTGTTGGCATTCAGCATGTGTTCATCTCTGCTGATGGTGGTCGTCGATTTCGAGCCGGCCGCCGCAACGCAGGAGCAGCGAGACAAAGCGCGACAGCTTATTGTGCGGTTCTACGGTATCAATAAGAAAGATTTGCAGCCACATCAGGCGTTGTTGCGTGAAGCACGTCTGGCGCGTTCGCGAGGCGATTATGCGACCGAACGCCGCACATACGCGCTGGTGCTGAAGCAGTTGAACGCCGAAGATATTGCGCAGTCGTTTTCCGGATTGACCGGTGATCGGGGTGATCCCGGAACACTGCCGGACGACGACGATGAGTTCTTACGGGAATTTGAGCGAGAGAACCTGCCGAAAAGCGATCAAGTGCTTCGGCATCTCATTTCAATCCTGATGCGTCGTTGATGACAGAGTCGAAAGTCGATGATCAAGAGTCTAGAGCCAGAAAACTAATTGCCGGCTGTGGTGCGTTTTTTCTGGCATTTTTGAAGTGCTTGGAGGCTGACGAGATTTCCTTCAGCCTCTCGAACTTTGAGGTGATTGACGGTGGAAGTGGAATCCCGGTACGAGTTTCTGGATAAAATCGGCAGTGGCAGTTTCGCGACCGTTTACCGGGCGCGCGACAACGAGCTTGGCCGAGAAGTGGCCGTGAAGCAAATTCACGACCAGTACATGGAAGATCCGCAGCAGCTCGACCGATACTGGCAGGAGGCACAACTGCTGGCATCGCTGCATCATCCGAACATCGTCACCATTTTCGACATTTACCGCGACCGCGGCTGGTTGATTATGGAATTGATGCAGGCGAATCTGGCCGACCGCATGGCCGGCCGGCAGATGAACCTGACGTCGCTTCGAACCACCATCGCACACGTGCTACGGGCTTTGAAATACCTGCACAGTCAAGGGATCGTGCATGGCGACATCAAGCCAAGCAACCTGATGATCGATGCCCGGCGGCGAATCAAGCTCGGCGATTTTGGCCTCGCACGCCGCGTCAGTAACGAAGAGGGGAGCATGATTAAGGGGACCACGAAGTACATGGCCCCCGAAGTTGTCTCCGATGAATTTGGCGACGTCGGTCCTGCCAGCGATTTGTATTCGCTCGGTTTTGGCGCCTATGAATTGATGTGCGGCCCGAATTTCGAGAGTCTCTTTCCCGGTCTCGACGCGCATGCACGCAACATGCAGGCCGCCTGGATGATGTGGCACGCCGCACCCGATCGCCGTCTGCCTGAAATTCACAAAGTGCTCGAAGGCGTCCCGGACGATCTGGCCCACGTCATTCAAAAACTGTGTGCGAAGAAACAATCGGAACGTTACGAAACCGCGGACGAGGCACTTTCAGATCTCAAAGTTGATCTCAAACTGATCAAACAGGGTGGGGCGCAGGAAGAACAGTTACAAGAGACCGGTGACACCGGCAGCGACAAGAAACGGTTGTGGATTGTTTCCGCCGCGATGGCGTTCTCGGTCATCCTCTCACTTGTCATCATGTTTGGTGGTGGTGATGGCGATCAACAGGAAGCCGGCCAGCCTAAACTAAAGGTCGGAATTGTCAGAAACGTCGAGGCCGACAGGCAGACGGTCGTCATCAGGGGAATCGAAGACGAGACCCCTGAAGAAGTGAAACTCGGCAAGAAGCCGCGAATCTACCTGCTCAATACCGAACAGCACATTCTGCTGCGCGAACTGAGGCCGGGCGACTACATTCAGTTCAACAACAAGGAAGACGGAAAAGGTCAACAGCGGCTTGAACTGACCGTTGCGCGACCCATCGAAAACACCGGCACCCTGCGCGAAGTTCGGCTGGCTGAAAAGGAAGTGGTGCTCGCAATTGAAGAGGGAAACCGCCGCGAAACACTGAGGCTGCGCGTTCCCGATGTGGCCAAGTTTCAACTGAACGGTGAAACGGTCGAGCTGTCGAAGTTTCAGGAAGGTGACCTCGTCACATTCGAGCACATCGCAGGGTTGGGGACGAAGGGAGGCCGCACCCTGATTCAGCTGAATGCAGCCCGTCGGCGGGAAACCGTCGGGTATGTCACAGCGTACGACGGAGCGAATCGTCAACTGGTCATTCGGTTTGGCCAGGGTTCCAGCTCACAGTCGCAAACTCTCCCCCCCATTGCTGATGACTGCAGGATTACTCTGCAGGGACAAGCGGCAAACGACTCCGGCAAGCTCACGCCGGCTGATTTGCGGCGGGGAGACCGCGTGCGCGTTCTGTTCGACACGCGGGTCCACCAGATTGAAGTCACCCGGGACGATTTGAAAGCACAAGGGGTTGTGCGCGACATCCGCACGGCAACGGGAGAACTAATTGTTACCGATTCGAAGACGGGTGACCCGCTAACATTCTCCGTCGCAAAGACAACCGATGTCAGGCTCTCGATGCAGGACGTCGGCCTTTCCGACCTGAGGGAATACGACACGGTCGATGTCGGTTACAGCGAACTGGCGGGCAACCGCCTGAAAGCGACGACCATCGACGCCGGTCGTCCGCCGAAGTCCGATCGCTGGGCAATCATTGTCGGTGTCGAATCGTACAAGGATCCGTTTCTATCACCGCTGCGGTATTCCATTCGAAATGCCAACCATTTGAAGCAAACGCTGATCGAGCGATACGCCTTCAAAGACGATCGAATTCTGATGCTGACCGACGTCGGAGCAGACGAAATGCGAAAGGAGATCGATTCGCTGTTGGAAGGTGCTTCAGCGCAAACGCAGGTTCTGGTTTATTTCTCCGGCCATGCGTATGTCGATTCAGAAAGCTCCGTCTATCTGGCCGGCCGCGACTTTCAGTTTGACCAGATGGCCGAGACCGGTGTCCCATTGAATTGGCTCGTCCAACGGGTTGAAGAGTGCGCTGCGGAGGACAAAATGTTGTTGCTCGACTGCAGCCACCCTGGAAATCAAAAGGATCTGCAGAGTCAGCCTTCGACGGCGACTATGGTGCGGAAGATCAAGACGCCCCGAAAGACCACGTCGATTATTGCCAGTTGCGACGACGGGCAACGGGGGATCGATTGGAAGGAAAAGCAGCTGAGCCTGTTCGCTTCGTACGTCGCCGAAGGATTTGGAGGCGCAGCCGATGCCAACCGCGATCTACGAATCACAGCGCAAGAGTCATTCGACTATCTGAAGAAAAGCATGGCCGGCGCGCGAATCGAAGGTGGCGCGAAGCAAACGCCCGTGCTCTTCCTGCCGTTATAACGGCCCGGCCAACTGAAGCCTGAAGCGCAAGCGAAGGAGCGTGCTGGCATCGCCTTGGAATCATCCTTCGCTTGCGCTTCAGGCTTCGATGTTCGAGGAGCCGCTTCGGCCAAGGCCGTTGCTACGACGCGTCCGACGAGTCGAATATCCGAACCTGCTGCCAACTCTCTTTCTGTTCGGCGATGAACTTCAAATGTCGGGGTGACGTTTGATAGTCATCGTGCGCTTGGCGGCCGTCGAAGACGACGTGCAGTGCGACGTGAAATTCACGGTCGTTCACCGGACGGGCAAGATCTTCGACGAGTGTGCCGACGCTGAAATACTGAGTCCCCGGGTGGCCGTCCAGGTCTTCATGGCAAGCATCAACCAAGGCCTGGATTGACGCATCGGATGGGTTCTTCAAAGTAAAAAAGACAATGTGTGCGAGCATGGGGTGCGGTATTTCCTCTGAAGTTGCGGCTTAACAATGCCGGTTCCCAGCCGACACGACCGTGCCTGAAGGTTGCCGATGAATCGCTCATTCTGTCACCCAAGTTGCGAAGGCACAAGTCAGACGTCACGGCACATGGCCGATTCATTGCAGCGACCCTTGAGGTCGCTTCGTCAGTTAATTCCGTGGCAGCACTCATTGGGTCTGGCTGACGCTGGACGCGCTTCGTCGCTGCGATTAACTTGGTGAATATTGATACGTTCAATCACCGTGCAACTTCCGCGCACGAAATCGGTCATCCACAGGCCATAAAAGGAGCAGTCATGTCGAGCCGAAGAAGATGGGTTAACGCGATTGTCGCCACGGGTTTCATCACAGGCGGGGTGATGATCAATTCGTCATCCGTCGATGCTGGTGTCAAGCAGAAAACGGCGGCCAGGTTTCTCAAGAATGCGAAGCAAGGCACGCCGAAATTCAAGAAGGCTGGAAATCTGAGCTTCGGGCCGAACGGTCTGCTGCTCGTCGTCGATGGCGATTCGGTTGTCGCGATTGATACCGGTGATCGAGGGCCGTTGAAGAAACTGAAAGCGCCAGTGAAAGATGTGGCCAATGCGTTGGCCGCCGCGAGTGGCGCTCGTTCGGTCAAGGTTGTCGATTTGGCCGTCAACCCGCTGAGTGGCACGGTCTACTTTTCGGTTAGCCGACAACCCGGTAATCAGCCGGCCATTTTGACCGTCGATGGCGATGGTCAAGTTGGCACTCTCGGTGGAAGCAAGCTCGCGTATTCCCGTGTCACACTTCCCAGCGAGGAAGGAACGCGAGTGGGCCGCATTACCGGAGTGGGATTTGCGGGCGAACGCATTCTGGCTGCCGGCCAAAGCAGCGGAGCGTTTGCCAGCAAGATCTATTCAATTCCTGTCCCCGTCAACCACGGAGCTTCTGCCGACATTTTCAGTGCCGAAACCTATCATGTCTCCCACCGAAGATGGGAAACGCGGGCGCCAATCCAGGCGTTTATTCCATTCCGCGAAAAAGACAAGGAGTACATTGTCGGCTCGTTCGCATGCACGCCGATTGCCAAATTCCCCATCGACGATCTGAAATCAGGTGCGAAGGTGAAAGGCGAGAGCGTGGTCGAACTCGGTTCCGGCAACCGCCCGCTCGACATGTTCACATATGAGAAAGACGGAAAACGCTGGGTCGTTACCAATACGCAGCGGTTCCATAAAAACCTGTTCGGCCCCAGCAAATATTGGGGTGTACGGCTCGACATGAGCTATCTCACCAACGGCAAGATCAACGAAAAAGCCGCCCGCAGGAATACGAAAGAGAATTCCGGACCGGACGGAATGGAAGTTGTCGAAGCGCTGTTCGGTGTGGTTCACGTCGATAAATTGAACAACAACGAAATGGTTGTGCTGCGCGAAGATGGGGGCAAGCTCAATTTGGAATTGGCTCCCCTGCCCTGATACATTCGCCCGACTCAACGAACGCCCATGCCCCGGCCAATCCAACATGATGGCCGGGGTATTCTTTTCCGCCGTCGCGCCCGCCTGAGACGTCACGGCGAACGGAGCCGAAGATGAACACCAGCCGTGTGTGCAACTTCTCGATCCAGTTGCCAATCATCACTCTTGCTTGTTTGCTGCTGGCAGTCACCATTGTCGGCTGCGGCAACGACGACGCGTCGCCGCGACCGGTAGCTGGTGGTGATGCCGCCAATGCGGGAAACCCTGATCGGCCAACATCGCCGGAATCCGTTCCGCACCCCATGTTTGAACTCGATGTCGTTGTGGCCGATGACGACCCAACCGACGTCTGGATTACTGTGAAGTCGGCCAAGCCTGAAATTTGGTCAAAGCTTGATTTGAAAAACGACGACGCGTTTCGGGCTGCACTGACGCTTCATCTCAAGGAGGACGACGGAAAAGGTGGTAAGGACTCAATAACGCCACAGCCGATTGTCGGAGAATTCGATGTGACAGGCGACACGCTGCGATTTCGACCCGCCTTTCCGTTGATTCCCGGTGAAGAGTATTCGGCTCGGTTCGATCCGAATCTATTGCCCGGTCTGCAGCAGAATCGAGCGCAACCGCTGGTCTCCGAGTACTCTGTTCCCAAGACGACAGCGACGAAGCCGCGAGTGGTCAACATTTTTCCGTCGGGCAATATCGTGCCGGCGAATCATTTGAAGTTTTACATCCTCTTTTCTGAACCGATGCAGCGCGACGGTATCTTCGAGTATTTTCGGCTGATCGATCTGGCAACAAACAAAGCGGTGCCGCGCCCGTTCCGCCACGTGGAACTGTGGTCGAAGGACAACAAACGGTTGACTCTGTGGTTTCATCCTGGACGCCAGAAACGGGGGGTCAACCTAAACGTCGAAGTCGGCCCCGTTCTCGCGGCCGACGGTAAATATCGGCTCGAAATCAGTGAAGACTGGAAGTCGGAAAGTGGGATCGAGTTGGGAGAAACCGTTACGAAGGAAATTCGCGCGGGAAAACCCGATCATCGCCAGCCGGAACCCAAGACCTGGTTTCTGTCAAACCCTCGCGGCGGGTCCAAGGATTTTCTCACGTGTGATTTTCACGAACCACTCGATTGGGCATTGCTTCACAGCGAGTTGTCGGTCCAGGACTCCGCCGGAAACCGAATTCCAGGGCGAGTGGAATTAGGCTATGGCGAACTGAGTTGGGTGTTTCATCCCCAGCAAGCATGGAAAGCCGGCAAGTATCGTGTCGCGGTCGGACATCTGCTGGAAGATTTGGCCGGCAACAGCATCGAACGCCCGTTCGAGGTTGATGTGACGGACCGCCCGAAGAAATCAGTCGGCAAGACGGTGTATCTCGAATTTGAGATATTAGCGGCAACTCCGGCTTCGCCGTGAATTGATCCCCCGGCAGTTCGCGCCCGCCAATCCCACACAATGTCGCTGCCTCAATGGTGATTGGTGCGGGCTCAACGGTGAATGGTACGGGCCGCATATCGACGATTTGGCAAGAATGGCCGACTTTTCCGATTATACCGGTTTGTTTGATTATTCCGAATAATGTGACTTGGCCGGTTATGCCGATAGCTTTTCAGTAGGCCGCTGAACGTCGGTTCGTTCTCTTCAGACGGCAATTCCGTCGAGGTCGTGTAATTGGGGGGGCTGGGAAGGTGAAGCCGATGTCCACCAGTTTATTGCGTGGCTGTGTGATCCTGCTGGCGTTGGGAGCGATCACTCCGGCTCTCACGCGCGGCCAACTGCCGCAGCTTCCGCATGCCGGCTGTTGCCAAGCGTGCTATCAGCCGCGGCCCCGTTGTCACTGTGTGACATTCAAACCGGTGGTCGAAACTCACTTTCGTCCCCAGTCGGTGGTGACGTGGCGAAATATTCAGCAAACCGGATATCGATGCCGGCCACGTGTGGAAACGGTCCCCGTGGTAACCTATCGGTCGCGAATCCGATACGACATGGTCCCCTACTCCATCACGCGACGCGTGCCGCAATGCTCGACGAGAATGGTTCCGCAGCGGCGAATTCGCTACGTTCCAAATCATGTTGTCGGCTCGCCGCTCGCACCGTTTGGAAGTTGGCAGCAGTACAACACTTCGCCATTGCCCGTCCCAACGCCTGTTTTTCAAAGTACGCCAGTTGCAGGTGACTACGGGAATTGGACGACCATTTCATCCAGACACAAGTCGGTCTCTCCACCAGCGCCATTTGTGGGGGGAGATTCGCACATTGGAAGTCGTGGAAAACACCACAACAAACACAAAGTCACAGCCAAACCGCTCTCTGTCGTGGCCCCCTCAGCAGCGATAGTCTGGCAGACACCCGGTCCCCGCTAACATCAGGTTGCACCTAAGTCGGTGAAACCTTCAATTGAGTCACGTCGTTCGGGACGCGATACGAGACCACGTTCGGCCATGCCGAGCGTGGTCTTGTGCTGCGCGGTCTGCATTCGTGTGGGTCGAATGATCAATTGAACGACGCGCGTCATTGGTGGGCGGTTGTGGCGCTTACGGTGCGACCAAAACAGAGAACCCCGGAAGACGTGGTCGTCCGGGGTTCTTGCTTAACCAATATGCCCAAGAGAGGACTCGAACCTCCACGTCCAATAAAGGACACTAGGCCCTCAACCTAGCGCGTCTGCCAGTTCCGCCACTTGGGCTTTGATTCCTTCCGGAACCGTGGTTGCCAGTATATCAATGTTGCGAATGCCATCAAGGTTGCGCAGCACCACCGCCCATCGAATCGGCGGTTTATTGGAACGAGGCGGCGATTGCATTCGACAGGCGGGCCAGATAACGACCCTGCGGTTCCTGTGGTTGGGTTGTCAAAACGATGGCGAAGGCGTCCAAGTCCGGATCGGCCCATAGGACCGTTCCGGTCGCTCCCCAATGGCCAAATGTACGCGGCCCGAGAAAATCACCGAAGTTGGCACTGTGGGCCGACCAATGCAACCGCCAACCGAATCCCCAGGGACGGCAGCGGCGGTCCACTTCCGGGACATCGCGCATTTGGGTCAGTTGATTGTGAATCGCACCCTCAACAGTTGTTCTCGCCAATATCTGTTTTTCGCCTGACCGGCCATGATGCATCATCATCTGTGTGAACCGGGCGAGATTGGTCGGCGTCGTTAACAGACCGCCCCACGGTGCACCTAACCCCCGCCAATAACGGCTGTTCCAATTCCAATCATCTGCGTCGTGCTGATTGGGCGGCAATCGAATCTCGGCGATTCGTTCAACTTTAGGCTGGGGACCTTCGTACCACTCATCGGGAACACCGAGTGCCGTATCGCTCATTCCGAGCGGGTCGAAGAACTCATCGCGCAGAAACTCCGCCGTCGATTTTCCACTAACCCGTGCGATGACCTCCCCCAGAATGGCGAACCCCATACTCTGGTACTGCACGCCGCGACCGGGGGGGAAGGACGTTTTTACCGTACAGGTCCCCTCGACGAACCGCGACAACGGGGCCTGCGCGGCTCGCAGTTCTTTGTTATCGACCAACATGTCGGGCAAGCCGGACGTGTGCGTCATCAGATGCCGCAATGTGATCCCGTTCTTGCCGTTATTGCCGAATTCGGGAATGAATTCGGTCACCCGGTCGCCCAACGAGATCTCACCTCGCTCAACAAGCAATAATGCCCCCATCGCCACAATGGGTTTGGTGATCGACGCGATCAGAAATATCGCGTCGTCACGAATTGGCGCAGAGCCCTCGTTTAACGACTGGCGTCCGAAAAGGTGGGGGCCGGTTGTCTTGCCGTCACGTGCAACCAATAGCCCAATGGACGGCAACTTGTCTTCATCGCACCAACGTTGTGCCAAATCCAAAGCGGAACACCAACGATCCACATCGAGTTTCATCGATTCCGGACTGGCGATTTCGAGCATGGCACGGGCGTCGGCAGCAGAAAACGAGCAAGTGAAGAATCAGCCAACACCGAGTGTACGGAGAAGACCTGTGCCGCCGCAACTCAAGCGGTTGCAGATCCTGTTGTTCCGCACGCTTTTGAGACTGACATTGAGAATACTGCAGATTCCAACCGATTGATCCCACGGGGCGCAGCCCGTGGGCCTTGGGCGATGAGATTGACAATCTGTGTCGCGATAAACGTTGCAGGACTACTTGTCACTCTCCTTGCCGTTGGATTCAGCGTTTTCCGGGGGGCCGAATCCGCGAGCAACGAGGACTTTCTGCGTTAGTTCCTTCAGCACGTCGGGATTCTCTTGAAGATAAATGCGTGCCTTGTCGCGGCCCTGCCCGATGCGTGTCTCGCCGTAGCTGTACCAGCTTCCGCTCTTTTGGATAATGCGATCTTCGGCCGCCAGATCGAGGACGTCGCCTTCGAGACTGATGCCGCAGGTACTGAGCATGTCAAACTCGGCGATGCGGAACGGGGGGGCGACCTTGTTCTTAACGACCTTGGCTTTCATGCGAATGCCGATGGTTTCGTCGCCGTCTTTCAATGTGGCCAACCGGCGGACATCGATGCGGCAGGAACTGTAGAATTTCAGAGCGCGACCGCCCGGCGTGGTTTCGGGGCTGCCGAACATCACGCCAATTTTCTCGCGAATCTGATTGATGAAGATGACGCACGACTTCGAGCGGGCGATTGCACCGGTCAGCTTTCGCATGGCTTGACTCATCATGCGTGCTTGAAGCCCGACATGTTTGTCGCCAATTTCGCCATCAAGTTCCGTCTTAGGAACGAGGGCGGCAACCGAATCGATGACGATGACATCGACGGCGTTGGAGCGAATGAGCATTTCGGCGATTTGCAGCGCCTCTTCGCCGTACGATGGTTGGCTGACCAGCAGGTCTTCCAGATTCACACCGAGCCGCTTGGCCCAAGTGGGATCGAGCGCATGTTCGGCATCGATGAAGGCGCCGATGCCGCCTAGTTTCTGAGCGGCCGCAATCACGTGCAGTGCCAAGGTCGTCTTGCCGCTCGATTCCGGGCCAAACAGCTCGACGATACGTCCGCGGGGAACACCGCGTCCCCCCAACGCCAGGTCGAGCGAAAGAGCGCCGGTTGGAATACCGGGAATTCCGTCCGCGTTTGGCGAGTCGGACAGCTTCATTATCGCGCCCTTGCCAAACGCCTTCTCGATCTGGCCGAGCGCGTTGTCGAGTATCTCTTTGGAGTCGCCGCCGGTGGGTATTTCGCGTGCGGGCGGCTGTTTCTTTGTCTTCCCTTTGGCCATGACGTTGTTCCTGGGTTTGCTGGATCGTTGGTTGGTCGTCGGAGCGAGGGCCATTGTATACATCCTGGTGCAGTTGTTGAACGAAGGAGTGCCTACAAATTGGGAGACACGATCAATGAACGCAAGGCTAGTATACAAAACACTCAAAAGAGGGCAAGTGAAATCTATACAGAAAATCACTTTTGTTAAAAAATATTCAGGTCGGTCTGCGGCGGCTCTCAACCGTCCCGTTCCAGCAGCATTCCCAGGTACGACTTGCGCTGGTGATCCTGCAGGCCAAGATGGTCGGCGAGCTGTAAGATTGCATCGCGTGCGATGTCGAGACTCGATTCGTCAGCCAGCGTTTCGATCTCAACAAACGATCCCAGCCCATCAACTTCGTCGAGCGTGAGTTCGATCGCGAGATCATTCCAGGTGAGATGATAAGGAGTCCGTCGTTTGGTGACGGTGCGCACTTCCTTGAATCCCAGCAGGCCGAACATCTCGGCCAGTTGCTCGCATGCTTCTCGCCCGTCGGCAACGGGGGTCTCAATCTCGTGTCTCAGCTTGACATGTGGATCGAGAACCGGCCCTTTATAGGTGATGCAATTCTGCTGACCGTCTGATCGGATGCGGAAAGCTTCGTCGGTCTTTGCAAAATCGCGCACCGGATGGGCGAAGTAGCGATCCTGCTGATGCCTTTCGGCGGCCGGCTTGGCGCCGAGTTTTTCCAACTGTGACAGGATGGATGCCGCATCGACAATTACGAATTTCAGCTCAACTTCAAACATGGGGCATCCTCTGCCTGCTCAAGCGTCGCCGTTGGATTCCTGGGCAGCCTGGAGTGCCTCGCCAAGGTGTCGGAGATTCTCCCACGTGTACAAGCCGGTGTCGTGGCGGTCGCTCCAGGCGAATTTGAGGGCGTAGTTGCCGGTGAAGCTGACGTTGATGGGAGCGATGTTCTCCGGGATTGCATCGACATCGACCTTCCTGACGCCGGTGAATTCATCGACGCAGCCTGCACAGGGACATCGTCCACGTAACAGCCGAAACGGCAGTTGGTGTACTGCTCCATCGGGCCATTGGAATTCGACGGCCCAGAGTTCTTTGAGCACGCGGATATTGGTAGGTGCGTCGGTCATGGATTGGTATATGGTTTGGTGGTTTGAAAAGGGACGCGACGTCAATTCTTAGTCGCCAAATTGGGTGCCACTGGCGTGTCGCCAGTGGCACCCCTTGTTTGATGATTAAGAAATTAAGGGCGCGACCAGTGGTCGCGGCTTTACAGTTGTGTTAATCGGTGCCTTCGTGTTTGACGCGGCGCCAATATTCCTTGAAATCATAGTGCGGGCTGTTATCGAGGTCGTGGCACTGCACGCACGTCTTTTCTTCCGCCTGCTTCAATGTCACCCGGACAGACTTTCCGGCGGCCTCAATATCGCCATCCTCAATCATCGCAATGTGTTGGCTGCCGGGACCGTGACAACTCTCGCACTGCTGCCCTTGTAGCAGTTTGCTGCGCATTTTGTCAGCGTCGGTGGTGGCGAATTCTCCGTTGACGAAGCCGGTTTCATAGCGCAACACCTGTTTCGGATTCCACCCGGTGACGTGGCAGGCGAGACATTCCGCGTCGTAAATCCGGGTGATGCCATACTCGGGATCGCCTTTGCGGGCACGCTTGAGGCTTTCAAATGCGATGGCGTGCTTTGTCTTCTTCCAGATAGCATAGGCTGTCTCATGACATTCAGCACACGCTTTCGCGCCGACGAACTCGGCACCGCTATCGTGTTTGATGGGCAATTCGGCCGTCACCAACTCCTCCTGCTTCAGTCGATCCTGGTAGAAGCGCATGTGATCGACCATTTTCATGTCGTCTTTGAAACGGTCTTTCTCCAATTCGACGAGTTGAAACCGCAAAGGGCTTTCCGCATCGTCTGGATAAAAGCCGACCACGCCGGCATGTTTCCCTTTTTGTCCCACGGTCAGCAACATCGACTTTCCGAATTGCAGCGGCTTGCCGTCGGGGTCTTCCGGGCCGCCCGCGCTGACGATGACGTGAAACGCGGGAAACTTCTTTGCCAGTTCCTTCGATTCATTGATGTTCGCATAAGCCAACAAAACGTTGAGTGACGTCTGCTGTTTCGTGAACTCTTCGACGACCGGTTCGAGTGACTTGGCGGCATCGATCAGCGAAATGTCTTGCGGCGGACCACCGGGAAAGGCTTCGTCGGCCGCACTTCTACCAATGATCGATGTCACGCCGATCTTCTGGCCGGCAACTTCCACGACGCGTGAATGAATCGGCGTTCCGAGATCAGGCGCTTCCAGCAGAACGACATTCGCCCCCAGAAAGGAAACGACCGCCTCGGGATCGTCGTCGTTGGGGACATTTTGCGACAGCAGATAAAGAGGGCCGAAACGCAACTCGTGTGGGGCGATTCCCACGCCGCGGTAGCCCATGTCATTCATTGCGGCCAACATCGTTTCAAACTTGATCTGGCTTTGCCGCCGACTACGACGGACCGTTCCCCCCAGATCGAACCCCGTCACCGGCCATTTCTTCTCTTTCAGTTCACGAATGAGACTGGCGCGACGCGAAATGCCGCCCGATTGTCCTTCGGTGCAACCGCATGGTTCGATGTAGCCGCGCTGTTGGCCGGTCAGCACCAACGCGAGCGTGGGTGTCGGCCAGCCATCGAACAGCGGCTTATCTCCGCGCCGACCGTGTTCTGCCTCAGCATTGGATGTGCCATCGGTTGTCGAATCATCCGTGCCAGCGTTGCCGTCAGTCGGCGGTGCACTGTCGGTCGGGGGAACTTTGACCGAACCATCCGAAGCCGGGTTTCCTGTCTCCGAATTATCGCCGCAACCACATAATAGCGCGAGCGAGACGAGGGCGAGACAGGCTGGTTTCTGCCATACATTCATGTTTTGGTTTCCAGGCGACAAGCTGTTTGGTCTGTTGACGTGCGGATCATATCGAATTCGTGCCGACGATTGGATGGCAGATTATAAGAGAAAGTCGGATCGCCTCATTTGAACCATCCGACCGGCGCGGTATAGTGCAAAACGAACAGCCTGAACGGAGAACTCTTCAGACTCGATCTGTCCCGTTTTCTTTTGCACCTCTTAAATTTTAAATTAAAAGCGAAAAGTGGCCTCAACAATGCGAATGGCTTGGCCTCAATACGACGGCATCCGGCAACGGAGCCGATTCTCGTCCATTACCAGTACGCGGGAACAGTTGTTGCCGTTGGAACTGACGACACTGCTGTTGGCGGGATTTCTGGCGGCTGCCGTTACCGCGTTTGCCGACTTGGGCCTGAAGATACCGGGCCATTCGATCATTCGCGCGATCTTTCCGATGGCGTTCGGTCTCGCCGTCGCTCCCCGTCGCGGGGCCGGTTGCGTGATGGGTGGGTCGGCGATGATCTCGGCGATGATGTTTCGGTGGGGCGGCCACTCCATCGGTTACGGAGCGATGACCAGCCTGTTCGTCACCGGCCCGATGCTCGACGTCGCCGTCCACTGGATGAAAAGCGGCCGGCGGTTGTACTTCGGCCTGGCACTGGCCGGCCTGACAAGCAATATGATCGCATTCCTGATCCGCGGCGGCATCAAATATTTCGGGGCCGATCACGCGCACGGTCTGCTGCTTGCCTCTTGGAAACTGAAGGCCGTCTTCACCTATCCCGTGTGTGGACTGGTCGCAGGACTCTTCAGTGCCTGGGTATGGTTCCGTTTTCGCGACAGCAATGAGAACGATTGAGCGCGCAGGCCCCCTGGTCGCGGTGCAATGCACCGCAGCTAATTGAGACTCTGAACGCGAATTCCGCCCGATGAACAATAGATCGGATCTCACATCGTGATCTACGTCGGCATCGACGACACCGACAATCTTGATTCGCAGGGTACGAATCAACTCGCGCGCAAACTCGTCGCACGGGTCAAAGGCCGCTTCGATTGCCGGCTGGTTGTACGGCACCAACTGCTGTTCGATCCGCGCGTGCCGTACACCAGCAAGAACAGTTCCGCCGCGCTGTTGTTTGAATCGGCCGACGCCGCCGACATCGACGAACTAGCCGACGAGATGCGGAACGGTTTGCTCGAATTCTCGGCCGAAGGCAGCGACCCCGGTTTGTGTGTAATAGCCGAGAGTGTGCCGGCGGAAGTGATTCAGTTCGGGCACCGTTGTCAGCAGGACGTGGTTCGGCAACAAGATGCCCGCGAACTTGCGGCGGAACTCGGCATTTTCCTGGAAGGACTGGGCGGCACGAACGACGGCGTGATTGGCGCGTTGTGTGCCGTCGGCCTGGCGTTTGAAGGCAACGACGGCCGCATTGTTCACATCGGCCCCTGGCCCGACGACCTGGAAAACGAACAGCCAATCGAAACATTGCACGAGCGTGGCGTTGAAGTCCGTGAGGTGGAAACCGGCGCGGTCATCAGTTCGGGCGTGGTGAATGTGGGAAAACATCTGCGGCCGAACTATCGCGAGCGGCGCATCGTGCAGTTTGTGGAGCGCGACGAAACGAGCAAGATCTGGAACGCGGTCCGGCTACTTTAGCCGAGCCGCCGGTGTCAACCGGCGGGTGCGATCACAGGAAGCGCACCCACCAGTGGGTTGACACCCACCGCTCGCCTGCCAAAACGAACAACGGCCCGGAACATGCGTCCGGACCGTTGTGAGGAGAGAGAGTCTTCATGCGCGGCGAGGTGCCGCTGGGAAGGCCGATTCAAGCCCAGCGATCCTGCCACGGTGGAGCGAACTCGTCGTCATCGTCTGCATCAAACGCCTCGAATTCGTCGCCAAGCTCGAAAGATTCTTCCGCTTCAAAATCGTATTCGTCGGCATCCTCGTCGAAGTTGATTTCATCGACAGCGGCCCCGGTTTCTCTGGCGATGATCGCTGCGACGTCGGCCAACTCATCGTCGCCGTTCTTGCGGAAACAGTCGCTGAGCGATTCCCACACCACTTTGTTATAGGGTTCGGGAATGAGTCGCGCGGCACGCTCGAGCGCCTTGACGGCATCGTCGTAGCGTTCCTGCTGGCGAAACGCTTCGCCGGTGAGATACTCGACCGATGCCTCGATCGGAGCCGGGTCTTCAATCAACGCCAACTCTTCCAACGCCTGCTCGGGCATCCCCAATTCGAGATAGCCCTCAGCAGCGAAGAGTCGTTTGACCGTCTTCACCGGCAACATCACTTTGACGGCTTTCATGGCATCGCTCCGTTCTGGCAACAATTCGATTCGCACCTGACACAACCCGCGGAATGTGAGTCCGCCTGATACGGATCATTCCTCTATTGGATCGTCGTCTTCTCCGAATAGCGGACAGTCGCCACTTGTCGGGCAGGCTGTTGTCGCTCTTCAAACGAATCCTACGCAAAGAGCGTGCCAGTGACTAGAAGCCACACCGCGAAATGCATGCAACATACTTGCACAACACATGTTACGACATCATCCAAACTTCCTACGTCACTTGCAACTTTGCAATTCTGACAGCACCAAGCGATCCGCTGACCCCAAAATGACAGTCGGTTGAGAGCAAATTTGCCGCACAAGCGGCAGGCATTGGTCGTTGGTTTGAGGCATACTTGAACAAGCCAGCGGCTTCCAGCACGGTTTGCGGTGGCGGGTCGCCGGAATTCTGACCGGCGATGTGTCGGCGAAATCAACAGAAACCATTCGTCAATTCCGCGCGACCGCTTGAACACACCGGAACTGGTGACCAAGATGGGGGAAGTAGACGAAATACACATCTTCGAAATCTCAAAGTTTCCAGCGTCGCGCTGCGAAACAACACGCATTCAGCAGAGTTGCCATCGGCTCCATTCCAACGAGGACTCGCACTCATGACACGCTCAGCATTTCACCATTTCCGGCAGATAGCCATCGTGCCGCTTATTGCCTGCATCGTCGTCGCTGCCTTGTGTGGCAATAGCTTCGCAGCGAAGCGGCCGAACATCCTTTTCATCTTCACCGACGATCACGCCGCACACGCCATGAGTGCATACGGATCGAAGGTGAACAAGACGCCCAACCTTGATCGCATCGCCAACGAGGGCATGCTGTTTACCAACTGCTACTGCACCAACTCAATTTGCGGACCAAGCCGCGCCGTCATCCTCACCGGCAAGCACAGCCATCTCAACGGCTTTCGCCAGAACGGCAACCGTTTCGACGGCAAGCAGCAAACGTTTCCCAAGTTGCTGCAGAAGGTTGGCTATCAAACGGCGATCATCGGTAAGTGGCATCTGGCGAGTGAACCGACCGGCTTCAACTATCACGAAGTCCTGATTGGCCAAGGGCCGTACTACAATCCGCCGATGCGCAAGAACGGCAAACGCGTCAAACACACCGGTTACACCACCGAGATCATCACCGACCTCGCGCTCGACTGGCTGAAAGAGGGCCGCGATCAGGACAAACCGTTCATGCTGATGTACCAGCACAAAGCGCCGCATCGCAACTGGATGCCGGGTCCGAAGTATCTGAACATGTACGACGACGTCAGCATTCCCGAGCCGGACAATTTGTTCGACAACTACGAAGGCCGTGGCACCGCCGCCAGAATGCAGGACATGAGCATCGCCAAGACGATGACACCTCACGACCTCAAACTGGTCAAGCAACGCGGGCTGACACCCGAACAAACGAAAATCTGGAACGCCGCCTACGAACCGAAGAACAAGAAATTTCGCGAAGCCAAGTTGACCGGCAAAGAACTGATCCGCTGGAAGTATCAACGCTACATGAAGGACTACCTGCGCTGCGTGGCCGCCGTCGATGACAACGTGGGCCGCGTGCTCGACTATCTTGAATCGACAGGATTGGCCGAGAATACGTTGGTTATTTATTCGTCCGATCAGGGATTCTATCTGGGCGATCACGGCTGGTTCGATAAGCGGTTCATGTATGAGGAATCGTACCGCATGCCGATGGCCGCGCGATGGCCCGGCAAAGTTCAGTCCGGCACGATCAACACCGATCTGGTTTCGAATCTCGACTTCGCCGAAACGTTTCTCGACGTCGCCGGCGTCGATATCCCCGCCGACATGCAGGGGCAGAGTCTGGTGCCGTTGTTGACTTCCGACAAGAAAGCCGATCCCAAACGCTTGGCCGAACTACGAAAACTGATGGCCGCCAGCGGCAACGGTTTAGTTCCACCCGGTGCGAATGAGCCGACACCCGGTTGGCGAAACAGCTTGTACTACCACTACTACGAGTTCTATCCCAACCGCCGCGCCGCCCACGAAGTCCGCCGCCATTACGGCGTCCGCTCGAATCAGTACAAGCTCATTCACTTTTACAACGTTGATGAATGGGAACTGTACGACCTGCAAAAAGACCCCCGCGAAATGCGCAGCGTCTACGGCGACGCCGCCTACTCCGACGTCGTCAAGACCCTGACAAAAGAAGTGCAGAAACTACAAGACCAGTACGACGTCCCAGACGACAGCGGCTCGGTCCCGAAGGTGCCGGATCGGTATAAAAAGAAAAAGAAGAAGTAACCGAGTGCGGGGGAGCAAAAAGGCGAGCGGGGGGTGTAAACCCCCTGGCACCTTTTGATCTATGGTGGATCTCTGAATGAGCGAAGCGGAAGAACAACACGAGCGTCCGCATTTCCTCGTAGCGAAACCGGCTGGACAGATTCCGAGCAAGTCGAGCTCGGTCCACCTGCATTACGAAGACAAGGAATTCAGATGCAATGACTGCGGCAAGACGGAAGTCTGGACGGCCCAAGAGCAGCAAAGGTGTTTTGAAGTCGAGAAACGTTCGTATTACACGACTGCAACCCGATGCGCGGATTGTCGTCGAAAGCGCAGACAACGTGAAAGTCCGCCGCGAGGATTCGACGAGCGTCTCAGTCGCGAGGATGCGAGTGCAATCAAGAAAGTCGTGCGATCGCTTCCAGGTATCGATCCTCGCATATTTTCAGCAAATCTAACTGATGACGGTACGGTCGAAGTCTTGTGTGGCGGTGCCAGCATCGGCGATTTCTTGATCCTGAAATTTGACGACCCAGATTGGGTGTTGCAGTCGCGTGAACCGCGACTGTTTTCATAATGATCGGCAAGCGTAAATCGACATTTCGAGTAATTCGAAAAACGGCGTAACTCCCCCGGAGACAACACATGCGGTTTTCAACAACGTTTGCAATTCTTCTCGCATTGGTCGCCTCTTCAACCGCCACCGCCGAAGACCTCACCCTCTCCACTTGGAAGACCACTCGGCTCAACGATGTCTTCTACTCCGAAGGAGCCGGGGTCGGGGACTTCAACAAGGATGGCAAGACCGATGTGGTCTCCGGGCCGTTCTGGTATGCGGGGCCGGATTTCAAGAAACGGCACGTCTACTACGAACCCAAACCGTTCAATCCGCTGGGATACTCCGACAACTTCTTCGCCTACAGCGAAGACTTCAACGGCGACGGCTGGGAAGACATCCTGATTATCGGTTTTCCCGGCAAGGATGCGTCGTGGTTCGAGAACCCGCAAGGGAAGGACCGCTTCTGGACTCGTCACAAAGTATTCGACACCGTCGATAACGAGTCGCCGCAGTATGTCGATTTGACTGGCGACGGCCGGCGCGAAATCGTCTGCAGCACCGGTGGAGTGTTTGGCTTCATCGAGCCGAATCGCGTTGCTCCGGAAAAACCGTGGAAGTTCCGCCCCATCTCCGGCAAAGCGACCGGTGGGCGATTCGTCCACGGCTTGGGAATTGGCGACGTCAACGGCGATGGTCGGGCCGACCTGTTGGAGAAGAGCGGCTGGTGGGAACAACCCGCGTCACTCAACGGCGACCCGGCGTGGAAGAAACATCCCGTACAGTTTTCCGGCCCCGGCGGAGCGCAAATGTTCGCGTACGATTTCGACGGCGACGGCGACAACGACGTGTTGACATCGCTGGCCGCCCACGGTTTCGGCCTCGCCTGGTACGAACAGACAAAAGGCGATGACGGCATCGCCTTCGAACAGCATCTCATTACCGGCAAGACGCCCGGCGAAAATCGCTACGGTGTCGCGTTTTCCGAACTGCACGGCGTCGATCTCGTCGATATGGACGGCGACGGCCTGAAAGACATCGTCACCGGCAAACGCTACTGGTCACACGGCCCCGGCAAGAGTGACCACTTCGACCGCAACGACCCGCCGGTGGTCTACTGGTTCAAGACAGTCCGTAAGAAGCAGCCCGCAGCTCAAGGAAATGTCGATTTCGTCCCGCATCTGATTCACAACGAATCGGGCGTCGGTGTCGAAGTGAAAGCCCGCGACATCAACGGCGATGGATTGCCGGATGTGATTGTGGGGAACAAAAAAGGGACGTTCATCCACATTCAGTCCCGTCGCAAAGTTGCCAAAGCCGAATGGCTGCGGGCGCAACCAATCGCTCGTGAGCAACTGGCAAAGCCGACGAAAGATGGACTCGCCCGAGCCGAAGGGTTGCAGCCAAAAGAAGCCGCCAAAGCGATGACTGCGCCGGCAGGTTTTCAAGTACAACTTGCAGCGGGCGAGCCGCAGGTTCATCAACCGGTTGCGTTGGCGATTGATGAACGCGGACGCGTGTGGGTCGCCGAAGCCTACACGTACCCAAAGCGCGCACCGGAAGGTGAAGGTAAAGATCGCATCATTATTCTGGAAGATAAGGACGGCGACGGTTCGCTGGAATCGCGGAAGGTGTTCATTGAGGGATTGAACCTCGTCAGCGGCATGCAGGTGGGATTCGGCGGCGTGTGGGTTGGGGCGGCACCGTATTTGATGTTCATTCCCGATGCCGACCGCGACGACAAGCCCGATGGCCCGCCGCAGATTCTGCTCGATGGCTTCGGTTACCAGGATACGCACGAAACGCTTAACGCATTCATCTGGGGTCCGGACGGTTGGTTGTACGGCTGCCACGGCGTGTTTACGTATTCCAAAGTCGGCAAACCGGGGACTCCCGACGAAGAACGAACGCCGTTGAACGCCGGCGTTTGGCGGTATCATCCGACGCGACACGAATTCGAAATGTTCGCCCGCGGCACCAGTAACCCGTGGGGTGTCGATTTCAACGATCACGGGCAGGCATTCGTCACCGCCTGCGTGATTCCGCATCTGTTTCACATCATTCAGGGCGCGCGATATCACCGGCAGGGGGGCCAGCACTACAACCCGTATGTCTACGACGACATCAAGACGATTGCCGACCATGCCCATTACGCGGGTAATATTCGCGACCACGCCTGGTGGGGACGCGACGAGGCAGTCTCCCACGACACCACCGACAAAGCGGGTGGCGGACATGCCCATTGCGGCGCGATGATCTACCTCGGCGACAACTGGCCCGACCAATATCGCAACAGCATTTTCATGTCGAACATTCACGGCAACCGCGTGAACAACGACATCCTCGAACGCGAAGGCTCGGGCTACGTCGGCCGGCACGGTGCTGATTTTCTGTTCGCCAACGACCGCTGGTTCCGTGGTATCAACTTGAAGTACGGACCGGACGGCGGCGTCTACATGATCGACTGGTACGACAAGAACGCCTGCCACCGAGGCAACGCCGAAATCTGGGATCGCACCAACGGTCGCGTCTACAAAATCACCTACGGCGAAACCAAGTCGGTGAAGGTGGACCTCTCGAAACTGAGCGACACCGAACTGGTCGAACTGCAGCTGCATCGCAACGACTGGTACGTCCGCACCGCCCGCCGACTGCTGCAGGAACGCGCGGCACAAGGCAAGCTCGGCGGAAACGACGTCGTCAACGGTTTGCAGAGCATTCTCGAAAACAATCCCGATGTCACCCGCAAACTGCGGGCGTTGTGGACGTTGCACGTTATTGGCGAGCTGGACGACAAATTTGTTGCCGGCTTGCTGAACAGTGACGAAGAATACGTGCGAGCCTGGGCAGTCCAACTGCTGTTGGAAGATGGGAAAGTTTCACTGCCAATTCTGCAGAAGCTGGCATCGGTGGCGATTACCGAATCCTCGGCCGTCGTACGTTTGTATCTCGCCTCGGCATTGCAGCGGTTGCCGCTCGAATCGCGATGGGAACTCGCCGCCGGCCTGATGGAGCATGGCGAAGACGCCGGCGACCACAATCTGCCGTTGATGATCTGGTACGGCATTGAGCCGCTGGTCATCGAGAAGCCGCAGTTTGCATTGGCGCTGGCGCGATCGACGAAGATTCCCCTGCTGACGCGACACATTGTCCGCCGTGCGGCGGTTGATCCGGTTGCCGTCGATGTGGCATTGACCTTACTAGGAGAGGTGAGCGATGAGTCGGCACAATTGGTGATGCTTGAAGAAATCCGAAAGGTTGTCGCGACGCGGGCGAATCTCAAGATGCCGAAATCATGGGGCGGGGTTTACAAGAAGCTGTCGCAGAGCAAGACCGCCGCCGTTCGCGAACATGCACAGTTCATTACGGTCAAGTTCGGCGACAAGTCGATCTTTCCCGCGCTGCGCGAGATTGTCGCCGACACCAAGGCGGCTGATTCGTCGCGCACGCAAGCGCTCAGTGCACTACTCGACGGTCGCGATGCCGAGCTGCCGACTCTGATGCACCGTTTGCTGGATGACGGCAAGCTGCGCGGGCCGGCGCTGCGCGGGTTGGCGAGATTCGATCACCGCGATACGCCCAAACAGATTCTCTCCCGTTACAAGAAGTATAGCGCCGACGAACGCGGCGACGCCGTGCTGACGCTCGCATCGCGGAAAACGTATGCGCTCGAATTGCTCGATGCCATGACAGCCGGCACCGTCCCCCGCAATGACATGTCGGCCTTCACCGTCCGGCAGCTGCAGCGTTCTGACGACAAGGAATTGCTGGCGAAATTGAATTCCGTCTGGGGACAAATCCGTTCGACCTCAGCAGACAAGGTCAAGCGAATCGCCGGCTTCAAGAAGGCACTGCTTCCCAAGACGCTGGCGTCAGCCGATTTGCCGCATGGCCGGGAGTTATTCAAAGAGACGTGCGCGAAATGTCACAAGCTGTTCGGTGACGGCGGCAAGATCGGTCCAGACATTACCGGCAGCAATCGCCGTAACCTCGATTATCTGTTGGAGAACATGCTCGACCCGAGCGCAGTCGTCGGTCGCGATTACCTGATGACAACCATCGCCACCACAGGCGGCCGCGTGTTGTCCGGGTTAATTGTGTTGGAGAATGAATCGGCGTTAACACTGCAGACGGTCAACGAGAAAGTCGTCGTCGCACTTGATGACATTGAAGTCCGCAAGAAGTCGAAGATCTCGATGATGCCCGAAGGCCAGTTGGACAAACTCAAACCGAACGACATCCGCGATCTGGTCGCCTATCTCGGTAGCCCGTCGCAAATCCCGTTACCGGGCGAACTGCCGCCGCTCGACGCCAAGACCGGCCGCGTCACCGGTGCCATTGAAGGCGAGACAATGAAGGTCGTCGGCAAGAGCAGTGGCAACGCCCGATCTCAGAAAATGCGGGAGTTTGGCAACAACAAGTGGAGCAACGCCGATCATCTGTGGTGGACCGGTGGCAAACCGGGCGACAAGCTTACGCTGGAAATCACAGTCCCCACAGCCGGCGAATACGAACTGTACGCCGCGATGACGAAGGCACGCGATTACGGTATCGTGCAGTTGGCACTCGACGGCAAGACAATCGGCCGCCCGGTCGATCTCTTCAACGCCGCCGCCGTCATTCCCACCGGTCCGATTTCGTTCGGCACACACGAATTAACCATCGGCAAACACCGTTTGACATTCGAAATCGTCGGTGCCAATCCCAAAGCAGTGAAGGCGTACATGTTCGGCCTGGATTACGTTTTCCCGGCCCGACAAACGAAACCCAAATAGCCCGCCGCTCCGGTGGCGGCTGAGTATTCGCCTGGGACAAATTATTTTCCAGCGCGCAAACGGCCCAGTGTCTCGCGCGCGTCTTTGACGATGTCCGCCGACGGGAAATCGTCGATGATCGCTTGCAGTGTGGCTTCGGCCTTTTCGCCCGGCAGGTACTCCAGCACGTGGATCACGCGGGCCATTCGGCGGATGTCGGCCGACGAGAACCGCGGCGTCTCTTCGGCCCCGGTCAAGATGCGGCGGATGCGGAACCGCACCTCGGCGGAATTCGTTCCCTTCGCCGCTTTCAGCAACAGCGGCCGGGCGATCTCGCGCAGCTTCTGAAGTTGCTGCGTCGCGCGAAAACGGACGACGAAATCCTCGTGTTCCAGATCGGCAATCAACTGCTGAATGCGTTCGGCCTGCACCGGCCGCACGATTGATTCGATGCGACCATTCAGCAAATTGGCTGCGGCTTGATCATGCAATCGCAGTTGTCCGATGGCGCGATACGCATTCGACGCGCTGACCGCCGCCAACTCGTTCCATAGCGTCTCGAACGATTCGGCATCGAGCGCTTGCTTTGCAAGAAACGTTTTCTGAACGGTGTTCATGTCCCAGATGAGCACGGTCCGATCGAAACTTCCCGAGGCGACGCGTGCGCTGTCTGACGAAACATCCAAGGTGGAAATCGGCCCGGTGTGGCCCGTATATGTGTGGACTTCTTTCCCCGTTGCGATTTCCCACACGCGAACCGAACCGTCGGCACTTCCCGATGTCAGAAATCGCCCATCGGGTGAAAAGCAAAGAGCGAGTACGCGGCGGGAATGTCCGGCGAGTTTGAACACGGGGCGTTCGCCGGCCACTTCCCACACTACGATCCGATGCTCGACCTTGTCGCGACCGGTTCGGTTGCTGGTGGCGGCGGCAACAGTTCGCCCGTTAACCGCGAACGCCATCGCTCCCGGTATGCCAGTCTTGCTATCAAGTTGTGCAAGCAATCTACCGTTGTTCACATCAAGCAACCTGAGCATCGTTGACCGTTGGCTTTTCTGCGCGAGCTGCTGGCGGCCATCGGGAGAAAACGCGAATCGATAACTGACATCGATGACCGACCGCCCCACTTCCGCGCCGTTTGTCAAATCGAACGTGCGGACAATGTCATTCTTCTGAAATTGATCAACAAGGCTGATCGTGCGACCGCCGGGCATTAGAGAGAACTGGCCGCGTCCTCCCGGCAAGCTCCGCACGAGTTGCCCCGTGGCGACATTCCACACTTGTGTTCCCTGCGGATGATTTGGCGTAGCGGAAATCAATCTGGTCGAATCGGCGGAAAATGCCATCGATGACAGCGGTTGGCTCAGCGCCGCGAACGAGCGGATCAGCTTTCCGGTGGCCGCATCCCAGATGCGAATCCGACGTCGAGCCGACGGATCGCCCGGCTCTCCACGAGTCGCTAGCAGTTTGTTGTCGGGCGAAAAGACGGCCCCGCGAACACTGGAGGGAAGCTTGAAGCCGACAGGTCGCTCGCTGGACTGGCGGATTGTTCCCGCGCGGGCCAACGCACCGGCCGGCAGCACGTCGCCGAAGACGTCGATCCGATCCGCACCGAATGCCCCGGCTGAATGCGAGGCAACAGCCAACGCGACCGCCACGGCGAGCAGAGGCCGACTATTCTGATGCACTCGTGTTACCCGCAACAAACTCATCGCCTGCCATTCCCGTGTGCCAGCATTCAAATCAAGAAACCGCCCTACCGAAAGAATATTGACGAAAAAGGGACGCTCGGTGGTCACAATTGGTTCCCCGCCCCGCCACCTTCATCTTATCCCTGCAGCAAACCGGCGACCAATTGGTCGTCGGGAAATTAGAATCTTGAATTCTCCGAAGCTGGACAGGTACCGGTCAATCGGTCGATCCAATATGCAGGCCCACTGCACAATTGATCCAATGAGGCCGTTCGGCAAATCACCTGCTGGAAGAACTTCAGAGCAATTTCGCCGTCGTCGTCCCGAAAATTTCTGAATAAGAGGCTACTGACCAAATTTTCGTCAGAACTTGACCGGAGCAGCCGTCCTAAATTAGACTGCGGTTTTGGTTTGTATCAACAAGCTTGCGGGCGGATTTTGCGCAATCTGCGGGGAGCAGTCGGTTCTTGAGAGCGATCATCAGCGACATACATGGAAATCTTGAGGGATTGGAAGCGGTCCTCGCCGATATCAAATCGCAGGGAATCGAAGAGATTTACTGCCTGGGTGATATCGTCGGTTACGGCCCCAACCCCCGCGAGTGCATCGATTTGGTCATGCAGTGCAAAGCTTGCCTGCTTGGCAATCACGATCAGGGCGCGTTGTTCGATCCGGAAGGGTTCAATTCCGGTGCGGAACGGGCAATTTTCTGGACGCGCAAGATGCTCGAGACCGGTGACCCGGCCGGCAACGAACGTCGCTGGGAGTTCCTCGGCGAATTGCCGCGAATGATTCGCGACGGGGACTACCTTTTTGTCCACGGGTCGGCACGCAATCCGCTCAACGAGTACGTGTTTCCCGAAGACATCTACAATCAACGAAAAATGGAGCGGATCTTTTCGCTCGTCGATAAGTACTGTTTTCAGGGCCACACGCACATTCCCGGTGTATTCACCGAGGATCTGAACTTTTTGGCCCCCGAAGACATCGACTTCAAGTACACGCTGGGCAACAAGAAGGTGCTGGTTAACGTCGGCTCGGTCGGGCAACCTCGCAACGGCGATAATCGGTCGTCCTACGTGATTTTGAACGACAGCGAGATTCGCTTTCAGCGGGTCAGCTACGAGTTGGAAAAAACGGCCGAGAAGATCTACGCCATTCCGGAGCTTGATAACTTTCTCGGAGAACGGCTTCGCGACGGACGATAAGTCACCGAATGTGTCCGCGCCGGTGGGGCAATAACCCGGGTGTTTGGTTATACTGGGCCGCCGAGAGCGAAAGACACCGAAGAATTTCCATCTTGCGGCGAATTGAGTCCAGGGACTCGTCAACAGCCGGCAGGACCAAGCCGTGGGGCTTCCGGGTGTGCATCAAGCTCACGAGGCTTGTATTCCGCGTAAATGCTACTAATCTCGTACTTTCCAGCTGAATGCTGCCGGCTGATCGCTGACAGCTTCAAAACACCGTGGTTCTCTTGTGCCGTTACGACGGCCCCTATGTAAACAGACCAAATCGTCATGGAACGTCGTCGCCTGATTGTATTCTTCGCCATTTCCGTGGCGATCATGGCCGGCTGGATGCTGGTCGTCGTGCCGTTCCTGAACCGCGCCGTCAACGCACCGAAAGCTCCCATCGCAGATGTCGTCGATGACGGCGCAGCTGCAGATGGCGCTGCGGATGACGGCCCCACTGCAGATGACGGCGCCGAAGATGGGGCTGCCAAGCCCGACGCCGACAAGCCGAAAAAGGGGGACGAGGTCGCCCAGGAACCGGGCATCGACCCGAAACCAGGCGATCCGAAACCGGGCGATGAGAAACCGCCGGAGACTGTCGATCCCAAACCGGACGACGTGCCGCCTGCCATCGCAAAGCCGGAGTCGAAACTAAAGCAACACCCTGAAACTGCGGTGCTGCTCGGTTCATTTGATCCGAAGAGCGGCTATTTCGCCGCCGTCGGCACAACATCCACCGGGGCAGCCGTCGAACACTTCACACTGAATGACGATCGGTACAAATCACTCGACGAGCCGGAAGGCGAAAACCAACAACGCGAGCCACTCACACTCGTTGAAGCGGTGACCGTTGACGGCCAGACCATCCGCCCGCTGGAAACGGCCGTTCCGCAAATAGACGCGCTGCTCAAGCCGTACAATGTCAAGCTGAGTGAAGTCGAATGGGAAGTCGCGGAGACGATCAAGGACGCCAAAGGATTTAACTCTTCGGTCACATACCGGTATGTTTCGCCCGATGGAAAGCTGGAAGTCCAGAAGAAATACGCCCTCGAAACAGTCGATGTTGGCGACCGTGACCCGCGAAAAGTTCGCGACAGCGAGACTCGTGGATATCAACTCAAGTTCGATGTCACCATCATCAACCACGACGACAAACCGCAAGAGGCGAATTACGTTCTACAAGGCCCCGTCGGCCTGCCGCTTGAGAACATTCAACACACCAGCATTTACCGCTCAGTGCGGAACGGAAATTTCGAAGAGGAAGAAAAAGCCATTCCTTTTGCCGAACGTGACGTCGAACTGCTTTCGATCACCGCAGCCGATGTTGCTGAAAAGGCGAAAGAGGACGAACTCGACGAGTGGAAAGCCCCACTGCGTTACATCGGCGTCGATATCCAGTATTTCGCCGCGCTGCTGATCCCGGTCGAGGATCAAATGAAGACGCCCTATGTGGCCGTCGCGCAGCCGATGCTCATCGATGAAACGGCCAAGCCGAAATTCAGCGATGTCAGCGTGTCGCTGACCTCGACGACATTCAATCTGAAACCGGGCCAACAAGCCACGCATTCCTACACGCTGTTCGCCGGCCCCAAACGCGACGCGCTTTTGACGCCGTTCGCCGGTGCCGACGTCATTGAGTATGGGTGGTTCGGCGTCGTCAGCAAACTGATGCTGTCGGTGATGAAATTCATGCACGATGCGATCGGACTGCCGTACGGCATCGCCATCATTTTCCTGACAATCATGGTTCGCGGCTGCATGTATCCCATCTCGCGCAAGCAGGCCGCCGGCGCCAAGAAGATGAAGGAACTGCAGCCGAAAATCGCCGAGCTGAAAAAGAAATACGAAAACGAAAAAGAAAAGTTCGCTCGCGCTCAGATGGAACTGTTCAGCAAGCACAACTACAACCCGCTCGCCGGGTGCTTGCCGATTGTGCTGCAATTGCCAATTTTCATCGGCCTGTATCAGGCGCTGCGTAATGCGGTCGATTTACGGCTGACGCCCTTCCCTTTGACATGGATTGAGAACCTTGCCGCTCCCGATGCTCTTTTCCAATTGCCATTCGCGATTCCCTTTGGATTGGGAACCGACTTTAACCTGCTGCCGTTGTTGACGGTGGTGTTGTTTGTCGTGCAGCAGAAGTTGTTCATGCCGCCGCCTGCCGACGAACAACAGGCGCTGCAGCACAAGATGATGAATTTCATGATGATCTTCATGGGGTTCATGTTCTACCACGTGCCCGCCGGGTTGTGTGTCTACTTCATTGCATCGAGTCTGTGGGGCATCGGAGAGCGTAAGATGCTCGACTACGGCAAGCCGGCCACCGATGCGGAAAAAAAAACGGATGACGTAGACACCGCATCGCCCGGGGGCAAGAAGAAAGCCAGGCCCCAGGCCGATGAGCCGCCCGCCCGCAAAGGGTTTATGCAGCGGCTCTTCGAAGCGGCCGATTCGGCCAACCAGGCCAGCCAACTGGAGTCGCAGTCGAACGGCCAAAAAGACGGAAATGGTCGTGGCAAAGGGAAAAAAGGTAAGAAGTCACGCCGTTAAGGAATCCGTTATCATGGGTCTCAGGTGGCCTGACCGAAACGGAGACAGCACGTGGCGAAAAACGGCTCGATGCGGGTGCTTGTCGTCGAGGACGACATCGACTTCCGGGAACTCTGCGCGCGGTGGTTCACCCGGCAAGGACATCAAACCGCTCAGGCAGGTAGTGGGCAGGAAGCACTCGATCATCTCGCGCAGCGGCAATGCGATGTCGCAATTCTCGACATGAATCTGCCCGGGCTAACCGGACTGGAACTTCTGGGACGAATTCGCGAGACCGATCTCGATACCGAAGTCATCATTCTCACTGGCGAGGGAACCGTCGAAACTGCCGTTCAGGCGATGAAAATGGGCGCCTGCGATTATCTCACCAAGCCATTCCCGCTGCCCGAATTGGAGCAGCGTTGCCGAATGGCATTCGACCGGGGTCGGATTCGCAAGGAGAACCGGCAACTGCGTGCGCTGATCGACCGCGATTCTCCGCGCGGAGAAATGATCGGTGAATCGCCCGCGATGCAGGCTGTATTCCAACTCATCGAACGCGTCGCACCGTCTGATAAATCGGTGCTGATTCAGGGTGAAAGCGGAACCGGCAAGGAACTCGCGGCACTCGCCATTTACCGTGGCAGCACTCGATCCGACAAACCGTTCGTCACCGTCAACTGTGCTGCGCTCCCCGAGCATCTGGTCGAAAGCGAATTATTCGGACACGAAAAAGGGGCCTTCACCGGCGCAACGGCCCATAGTCCCGGGCTATTTGAAGTGGCCGACGGCGGGACGCTGTTTATTGATGAAATTGGAGAATTGCCACAAGCGCTGCAGCCGAAATTGTTACGCGTGCTGGAAGACGGTTCGTTACGGCGAGTCGGTTCGGTGAAGGAACGCCACGTCGATGTGCGCGTTCTGGCCGCCACCAATCGCGATTTGCTTTCGGAAGTGAAGGCCAAGCATTTTCGCGAGGACCTTTACTACCGAATCAACGTGGTGCAGATCGATTTGCCGCCGCTGCGCGATCTACGGGAGGACATTCCGCTGCTGCTCGATCACATCGTCGAGCCGGGGTGGACGATCGAACCAGAAGCGCGCGAAGCGCTGCTACGCTGCCGTTGGCCGGGCAATGTCCGCCAGCTGAAGAACACCCTGGACCGCGCGATGATTCTGGCAGACGATCGCGTCATCACTCTCGACGATCTCCCTCGAGAAGTTGCGGAAGAATCGAGCACCGATAGCGCGCAGCCCACCGAAACTTCGGCCAGTGATCAACATTCCGATCTCGCATCCATCGAGCGAGCACACATCGTGCGCGTTCTGGAAGAAGCGGGCGGTAACAAGTCGCGGGCCGCACGGGCGCTGGGCATTCACCGCCGCAAACTCTACCGGCTGTTAGATCGACTGGGAATACCGTCGGAATAGTGCGAGTCGGGCGATAATCCGCACCAGAAGTGCGCCGTTTCCGCACGACACTCGGCAAAAGTGCGCGAATCCGCACACCGCGACCAGCCAGTTCGCAGCCATTTCTGCGGAATCGTCGCGGTACGCTGTGTCACGATTATCCGAGCGATATTGGCACGCCCTTTGCATTTGTCGGCTAACGATCCAACAGATGAAACAGGGAGAATATCATGAAACGGATTCGCTTCGCGTCAGCATTCGTATTGGCCTCTGTCGCCGTTGCAGGTCTCTGCGCAGTCGATTGGCACTCTCAGGCAAATGAGTTGTCTGCTCCGCAGGACACCGCGGCAGTCGTGCGGCAGACGGCGGGCAAACAGAAGCCGGAGAAATCACTCCTGGCTCAGTTCATGCGCGCGAAGTTGCTCGCGTCGAGTCAAGTGCTCGAGGGACTCTGCACGGAAGATTTTGAGCTAATCGCCAAAGGAGCAAGAAGCTTAAAGAAGGTGAGCAGTGCAGAGCGGTGGCGCGTCTCGAACGACATCATGTTTCGCCAGCACAGCGCCGAATACCGGACCAGCATCGACAGCCTCGTGAAGGCCGCGGAGAAGAAGCAGATCGACTCGGCTGCGCTGGCTTGGACCAAGACCACGTTCAGCTGCATCGAATGCCATCAGTGGGTCAGAGCAACGCTGATCGCTGAGATTCCGCAGCAAGACAGTTTCACGCGCGCCCCTCAGAAGTGAACTATCGGCCGGTGGAATTGCCAATCAAAGAGTGTTCAGGGAGATCAATCCAATGGGTCTGAAAGAGAATCTTGAACGAGACACCGTCGAGAAGCTGGAATTGCGTGCCGCGATTACGCTCACAGCAGAGCAGAGCATACGGGACGCCATCGAAGCGATGCGTCGCGGTGGGTTGGGGTGCGCGATTATTGTTGATGACCAGCGACATCCGACCGGAATCTTCACCGAAGCGATGCTGCGAAACGCGATCTTCCATTCGCCGGAGTGCGTTGACGACCAGCTGTCGGAACACACGGCGGAAACCTTCCCGTGGGTCGTAACATCCGATCCGGTTGAGACCGTTCTCGATGCAATGGAAATAAAGAATCACCGTTTTGTGGTCGTCGTCGATGAGTCGGGCGCGGTCGTCGGACTGACCGGGCAGAAAGGTTTGATGGAGTACGTCGCGGACCATTTTTCCGAAGAGGTGATGGTGCAACGCGTCGGTGCCGAGGCCTATCCGAACCATCGAGAGGGAGCATAAACAATGACGCGTCCCGAAAACAATCAAACCGAATTTCAGGACCCGCTGGAGAACTACGATTCGCCGACGTACGACGACTCGATCGAGCAGGCGTTGGTTGAGGAGCCGGTCACATCGATCCAGTCGCGGCCGTATGCCAGCGTATCGCCCGACATCCGGGTGGCCGATGCGATCAAGCGGCTGGTTGAGGATGAAATCGCCTGCCTGTTGGTTGAAGACGAGGGCCGTTTGGTCGGCGTATTCAGTGATCGGGATATTCTCGACAAGGTTGCATTGGAATTCGATGACATGAAAGACCGGCCGGTGAAGGATGTCATGTCGCCCGATCCGGTCTATGTATTCGACACCGACTCATCGGCTGCGGCGTTGACGGTGATGGCGGTCAGCGGATATCGGCATGTGCCTGTTGTCGATCTTGACCAGAAACTCATCGGGATTATCAGCCCTCAACGTGTCACGCGGTTCTTGCGGGAGCATGCCGGTTGAATTCCTGTGATCGGACATGCCACAATGCTCTTGGCTGCCGGTGCACTATCCCGCTATGACATTGTTCAGCCGCAAGCAAATCAACTTGAGTGAATGAGGAGTCGGCAGTGAGTTCTCGTCCCAACCGAGAACCCCAGTCAGATCAACGCGCACTCCAACCTTCGGCAGACGGCGAAATACTGTCCGAGGGCGAGGCCCGGTTGCGCGCCGTTTGGGAAATGGCGGTCGATGCGATGATTACCATCGACGAACGGGGAATCATCGAGGCAGTCAACCCCGCTGCGTTACGGCTGTTCGGATACGCGGCCGACGAAATGTCGGGCAAGAACGTCAGCATGCTGATGCCCTCTCCGGATCGTGAGCGGCATAACGAATACCTCCAACGGTATATCGAAACAGGTATCGCAAAGATCATCGGGATTGGTCGCGAGGCGATCGGTGTCCGCAAGAACGGAACAGAGTTTCCCATCGACATCGCGATCAGCGAACTCCACGTGCGCGGACGGCGGCTGTTTACCGGAATCATTCGAGACATCACCGATCTGCGAAAAGCGCAACGACAACTCGTCCAGTCGGAGCGACTGACGGCCATTGGGCAGATGGTAACCGGTTTGGCGCACGAGAGCCGCAACGCATTGCAGCGTGCGCAGGCTTGTTTGGACATGTTGGAACTGGAGATTGGTGAAAACTCCGGCTCGGAACTGTTGGACCTGACACGCCGCGGACGGGCCGCGCTCGATGAGCTTCATCGACTCTACGAAGAAGTGCGAGATTACGCCTCTCCCGTCAAGCTGGATTACAGCACATGCGATCTCTGCGAACTGGTGAAGACGGTCTGGATTCATCTGGAAGAAGAATGGGCGACCAAGCAAGTTCAACTGTTCGGACACGCGGAGGAAAAGAAGCTCATTTGCCAAGTGGATCGACACAAAATTGAGCAGGTCTTGCGGAACGTTCTGGAGAATGCCATCGCCGTCAGCCCGCAGGCGGGAAGAGTTCAGGTGACCTGTGCGGATGCGGACATCGATGGCCGCAGAGGTGTGCGGATCGCGATCAACGACGATGGTCCCGGACTCGACGAGAAACAGAAACAGGGGATTTTCGAGCCGTTCTTTACGACGAAACCCAAAGGGACGGGACTTGGCATGGCGATTGCGAGACGATTGGTGGAAGCACACAACGGCATGATCGTTGTCGGTCATTCGCCGCGGTCCGGTGCCGAGATTATTATCAGTTTGCCGAAAGAGTTGACATGAGTGAACAGACACTGCGAATTGCTGTCGCCGACGACGAGCCGGACATGCGCGACTTCTTTCAGAAAGTGCTGTCGCACTTGGGACACGAAGTCGTCGCCGTTGCGGAGAACGGTTCGGAACTGGTCGCACTTTGCAGAGAGACCCCGCCCGATTTAATCATCACCGACATCGTTATGCCGGAAATGGACGGGTTGGAGGCGGTACGGGAAATTTGCCTCGAACGGCCAATTCCCGCCATTCTTGTGAGCGCCCACCACGACGCCGAACTCTTGGATCGCGCACTGCGGGAGCAGGTGTTGGCCTATCTCGTCAAGCCAATCAAACGCGGGGACCTGGAACCGGCAATTGCGTTGGCGATTCGCCGCTTCCGGGAATTCGAGGCGTTGCATCATCAGGCGACGAACCTGCAGCAAGCCTTGGAAGATCGAAAACTGATCGAACGGGCCAAAGGCATTTTGATGAAACGCGCCGAACTGGACGAGCCGGACGCCTTCCGGCGGCTGCAAAAACTTTCGAGCGACCGCAACCAGAAGATGGTCGTGATTGCCCGCACGATCGTCGAAGCGGAAGCCGCATTTCAAACGTAACGTCACTCGCTTGACGAGTCGGTCTAGATGACCGACAGGTTTCGCAACTGAAATGCGCCGTTGATCGGTAGCACGCCGTACAAACCACGAGTGAAGAACAGTTCGATCAAATCGCCCGTCCATTGAATTCGTGACTTCGGCACGATGACGATGTCGCTATCCCGCAGCCAGATTTCACCATCCGGACACGACGTCTTGCCGAAGAACGCATCGTGCAGTGGCAGGCGTGTGGCGATGAGTTGCCAGTTCTCATCCCGCCGCAGAACAATAACGTGATTGAGTTTGGCACCAATGTTCCAACTGCCCGCCAACGCAATCGCCTGCATTACAGTAGTTGGTCCTTCGAGTGGGAACCGTCCCGGATTGCGTACTTCGCCGACAACATACAGGGACCGCGGGGCCCGAGCCACGAGAATCGTTGTCACTTCCAGGCCGTGGACCAGTTCGCCGTAACGGTGTTCGATTTCACTCTGTAGTTCCGCCAATGTCAGTCCCTGGGCGGAAACAGAACCGATGGCGGGCAGTTGAATGGTTCCCTCGGGCGTCACGCGGGCCTGACGGTTTTGCCCCCCGGCACCGAAACGGCTATCGACCGAACTTCGCAGTTCCTCAAGTTTTGAATTCGACTTCAAAGGCGTAACGACAAAATTCGGGTCACGCAAATGTTTGCTGTAAGCTTGATTGAGAGCTTCTCGCAGTTCTTTGACGCTCCGCCCGGCCGCAGCAATCTGGCCGATTCGGGCCAGCGTGATTGTGCCATCCGGTTGAATGATCACCGTGCGGTCGAAACCTTCAATCGTCAGCGACTCGATCTGCAATTCGTCATTCACATTGAGTCGGTACGGTTGCGCGGTGACCTTGCCGGTTAGCCGATACACGAATTCAATCGTGTCATCGACGCGCAGCCGGTATTCGGGCAGATGCGGCGAACGTGCCGGGCCGATGTATTCTCCCTGCGCAAACACCTCCCACGCAATTGGTTCCTGATTGCTCCAACTCTCGCCCATACATTGGCTGCAGCCGTGGAGGCAACGATTGCAGGACGTCGTCCTGGTCGCTATCGCGTCTCCTTGCAGCGCACGGTTGTCGTCGGCGGACATGGTCCCGTCGGCTGCCACGCGTTCCTGCAAAACGGGTTGAGTCTCGCTTTCGTATCCGGCCAATGCGAGCGGACGCTGTTCATTTTGCGAGTCGTTCTGCTGCCGAAACTCACCCGAGCGAAGATTCGACGCCGTCGCCAGACCCCCACTTCTCGATGCGCAGCCCGCAGGAACAGCTACGAGTAGTGCGCATACCAACAGACCGACCCTCGTTCCGCGAAACGGAAACATCGTTGATGCCGTGTTCGTTGGCTGGCTCATGAGATCGACTGTTCCTGCTCGATTTCGCTTGGGAAGTGACGGTTGGTTTCCTGCGGTGATTCGCTACTGACGTCGATTGCGGGTGAAGATCCGGCCGATTCGCTGAAACGGGTTCGACGATGCATTGGAATTCGGCTCGGCCATGGGAGAACGAATCGGCGCCGTCGGAGACTTGACAGTGGCTGTTCGTCCGGCGAGATGCGTTCGACCGGGAGCGGGCGAAAACTCAGCGGAATCGACCCAGCGGATCGCCGACTCGGCGGTTCGGTTTCCGTTCGCGATTCGCACATCGGCGATCAACGACTGACGTTTCGATCTGGCGAGACGAGCCTGCGAGTGATGTCCCTGCTGTTCGTAAACGCGGGCCAAATTGTGCCACGCTTCCGGAACCGGACGAACGGCCAGACTGTGTCGGAAGGCGTCGGCCGCTGCCGACAACTGGCCGTAACGTGCCAGCAACACACCCAGTTCGTTGGCCGCCTGATGATTACGCGGATCGGCCTTCAGCGCTGCACGATGCAACGCGATGCCTTTGGGACCGGCGAGTGAATTCCCGGAACCAGCTTGTCCGGCCAGGTACGGTTGAATTCGGCCAAGGCCGTACAATGCACGGGATGCGGCCGGTGTCTCGCCGCCAGCGTAAGCCAATCGCTGCCCTGCGAAGACAAAGTAACGTTGCATTGCGACGTAGGGCGTCAGGTCTTCAGGATCGTCTGCCGCAAGTACCGGTGTCTTGTGTAACTGTTTCAGGCGACGAAAGTCGATTGCCGCTTCCAACGGTTTGCCCCGCCGCGCGAAATCATTCGCTTCATCCATCGCCCGCAGACCGGCAATTAAGGCTGCGCGATGTGATTCGTCACCCTCGCCATCGAGCGCATCGGCGATGATCGACAACGCCTCGACAAATTCCGCGTGCGCTGAATGCACGGCCCCTTTTTCCGCGAGGTCGAATCCGTAACCAACGTGTTCGTCAGCGTGACGTCCGATCACATTCCATGAAGGTGAAGGAATATTGCGGCCGCGACCGGTGCTGTCGCTGTTTCGCGACCGCTTGGAAGGTGTTGCCGGGAGATCGCTCGGCGGCGTGTGTTGCCCGGTCACCCGTTGCGATTCCCGCTGTTGTTCTCGCTGCTGACGTTGCAGCTCGCCCCCATCACTTTCTTCGTCGCCGGGAAACACCGCCCGCTCTTCATCAACGATGTCGAGTGGAATGGGATCCGGCACGGCTCCGGGCAGAATCGGCCGTTGGGATTCATCGACGGTTTGATCGAACGGCGTTGGACCAAACTCCGGCTGATCGGACACCATCCTCTCTGCTTCGTTTGGCAACCCATTCTCTTCGTTTGGCAACAATGGCCACAACGGGACGCCCGAGAATGTTTTCTGCTCTCCGAAAGCGGCGGCTCCTGCAACGACTTTGCGTTTCGGTTGCACGAACGGCCAGGGTTCGGGAACCACCGGGACCACAGGTCCGTTGTATTCGAGATCAGCCGCTGTGTTAGCGCCGTTCACCGAGCGGGGACGAATGTGAAGAGTGCGATCGGCTGCCGGTCGGTGTTCGGGTTGGGCATGAAATCGCGGCAGGCTCACCGGGGAGGCGGAATCCGTCGGCGGGAGATAATCAGACGGCGGCTGTTCAACACCGCCTGCGAACGGCCACGCCTGTGGAACAACCAACTTCGCGCGAGGATCACCGGAATCCCCGGCGAATTCCATGGCCGGCTCTTTCAAATCGGCGGCTACCAACAACGCGGCATGATGGGAAATCACTCCGCAGCACACCAGCAGAAGTGCGGCGAAAATGAGTCGCGTTGAGTGGACCATGATGCTTTTTTTCGTCACGTCCCGCAGCGCCCCTGAAAACACACGAATTGCCGCCGTTCCGAATTATGCGCACGACACGCTATTTCGTATCGTCCCTTCCTTCCAACCCCGTGAGAAAAACCAGCACTCTCGTTAGCAGCCGCCGCTCAAACGCCCCGCGTTCCGATACAACCGACACATCACTCACTCGGTTTCCGCAAACACATCAAATGCAGAACCACCACTACAAACGGCACAACAATCAAGATCGACAGTGATTGGTAACCTCTGCCGATTAGCAAAAGTTTGCCTCTCTCAAGCGGCCTCTGAATTGCTCTAAAATGCACAGCAACACATCGACCTCGCGGCAATATCCCGCCGCCCGCTGCAACAATCGGATCGCTCTTCGCATTTTGAAGGTTAAATGAAATGGCCAAGATTCCCGAACCGCGAATTTCATTTGATGACTTGTACCGCACAATTCTCAGGCACAAACGCAAGGTGTGCGGGTTCTGTCTGTCTGTCATTGTGCTGGTCACGGCGGTCACGCTGCTGTCGGGCAAGGTCTACCGTTCCGAAGGCAAACTGCTGGTCCGGCTGGGCCGCGAAAACGTCACACTCGATGCAACATCGACACTTGGCAACGCACCGGTCGTCGCCGTCCCGACAGACCGCGCACACGAAATCAACTCGATCGTCCAAATTCTGCGAAGCCGAGTCCTCGCCGAACGCGTTGTCGATGCCCTGGGACCACAGGCGATTCTCAATCCTGGAAAGAAAACGACTTCACAAGTTGCCAGCAAGAAGTCCGATTCACTCCTTAGCGTGTTCGAGTCGTTGACGCCGCGCGATCGAGCGATCCTCGAGTTCGAAAAACAACTCGAAGTCGCTGCTGTCAAAGAATCGAACATTCTCGGCGTAACGTACGACGCGACCGACCGGGAACTGTCACGATTGGTCGTCGAGAAGTTGATGGAGTTCTTTCTCGAACAACACATCCGCCTGCATCGAACGCCAGGATCACATCATTTTCTCGAAGAACAGATGAAGCGATCACAGTCGCTGCTGTCCGTAAGCGAAACCGAACTTCGCGATTTGAAGAACGAAACCGGGTTGGCGTCCCCGGCAGATCAGCGGAAGTTGCTCGTCGATCGTATCGCACGGCTGGAAGACGAATTGTTGCAGGCCGAAGCCACGCGTGTTGCGACGCAAACCGAGTGGCAAATGTCGCAGACCGTTCTCAGCGGCGGTCCACTTTCACGTGTGACGGCCGAAAACTCCGGAGTCGCCGACGATTCGATGGACAGCATGCAACGGCAGTTGTACGTGTTGCATTTGAAGGAACAGGAACTGTTGGCCAAGTTCACCGAAGACCAACCCGAAGTCAAACAGGTTCGTCGGCAGATTGCCGCCTCGCAGGTCGTACTCGAACGCGAAGAAAAGAGCCGCCGACTAACCAAGTGGCCGCGAAACACCTACGAGCAAACTCAGCTCGTTCTGCTGCAACAGGAAACACAGTTGGCATCGTTGAAGTCGAAGTCGGATGCCATTGGGAAGCAACTGCAGGCCGCGCGAGGTGAATTGGCCACACTCAATGGCAACGAGGTGCAGATTCAACGCCTTCAGCGACAGGTCGACATTCAAGATAACACGTACCGCAAATACGCCGACAATCTGGAGCAAGCCAACATCGACCAAGCCCTGGCAACCGAGCGGATTTCCAACATCAGCATTGTGCAACCCGCGAAATCGTTCATCAAACCGATACGCCCCCGCAAATTGCTCAATCTGATTCTCGCGGTGGCATTTGGTTTGTTCGGTAGTTTGGCATTGGCTTTGTTGTGCGAGCAGTTTGATCGCAGCGTGAAGACACGCAAGGACATAGAAGATCAGCTAGACCTTTCGTCATTGGTTTCGATTCCACAAACAGCGGAATCACAGCCGCAACAAACAGAGCCGCGACAAGACGGACAGCTCAACGGGAATGCAGAGAATTAAGAGGCGATTGCATCGACTGCTTGAGTGCCAACGGCAGCTTGCCCGTTTCTTCTTCCCGTGCGAACGGGCAGCAGCGGGCAGGCTGCCACCGGCATCACGAATCCTTGTGAGGAAAACCTCAGCGGTCGCCATCTGCCGACCGCTATCCGGAACGCAGGACAAGCCATGACGCTGTTCGTAAAGTTGCTCAGCCGATTCCAGCAGGCCGCGCCGCAGTCCGACGCGATGCTTGCCGACGGCATTCATCCGCCAACGCAGATGAACGCCGTCCTCGAACGCGAGCGTGCACGGGCCGATCGAAATGCTGGTTGCTTTTCCGTGATCGTCTTCTCCGTCGCCGACTGTGACGTGCGTCGTCTGTCGCAAGAAGCGAAAAAACGGGTGCGGTGTATCGATGACGTGGGCTGGATCGACCGCAACTCGTTGGGCGTGCTGCTCGTCGATTGTTCGGTGGAAACGGCACAGCAGATTGCCCGAGATTTGTTGAAACAGTTGCCAGCAGGCGAAACGATGCCGGCCTGCCGTGTCGAAGGTTATCCAGCACGCAAGCTGGACCAGTCGCCAGAGTCGAAACCGAAACGAATCGGGCCGAAAGAGGAACTCGAAGAACCAGCAACGTCCTTTTTCCTGCACCCGTTGCCACGTTGGAAACGAATGCTGGACATTTTCGGCGCAACAATTGGGCTGACACTCTTGATGCCGTTGTTCGTGATCGTCGCAGCCATCATTCGCAGGTCATCGCCTGGGCCGATCGTATTTAAGCAACTTCGCAGCGGATGGGGCGGGCGACCGTTTCAACTGTATAAGTTCCGTTCAATGAACGTCGATGCCGAATCGCAACAGCAAACTCTTCGGCACGCTAACGAACAGGACGGGCCGGCATTCAAGATGGCCGACGACCCACGCGTCACACCGTTCGGCAAATGGATAAGAAAAACGAGTATCGACGAGCTTCCTCAATTGTGGAACGTGCTGAGGGGTGAAATGACATTGGTCGGACCACGGCCGCTGCCGTGCGACGAGCAACAGGCCGCAAAGCGCTGGCAGCAAAGGCGGCTCGACGCCGTGCCGGGGCTGACGTGTGTCTGGCAAGTTCGCGGACGCTCGAAAGTCTCGTTTTCCCAATGGGTCCGCATGGACATTGAGTACATCCGCAACATCTCATTTCTGAACGATATTGGAATTCTGTTAGCAACGATTCCCGCCGTGTTACTGCGACGAGGCGCAAAGTAGAAACGTCATGCACCGTTCTCAAACAACCACCATCAACCCTGCCCTGCCTGCCCTGCCTTCGGGGTTGTTATGGTTGCCGCTTTTGTGTGGTTGGCTGCTGATGTTTGCCACGATTTCACCGCCCGACCGCGGTGCCGCCGTCATCGGATCGTTCGACGTTTTCGGCGTCGCGAAAATCGCCGTACGATTGCTGGTGATTGCGATGTTGGGCATCGGCTGGTTTTGCTTATGGCAGCGGCGCGGCCGGTTCGATGCCGTCTCGCGGTTCCTGCCGTTCCTGGCGTTTGCTGCTTGGGCAGTTCTCTCGACCGGTTGGTCTCCGCTGAAAACGGTTTCGCTCGGTCAGTCGATGAGCCTGGTGTCGCTGCTGATGCTGTCGATTTCCTACGGCCTGTTCTGCCGCGACATGGACGACATTTCGAGAGTGCTCAAGCACATCACGTGCGGGCTGGTCCTGCTGAATTGTTTGATTCTGTTCTGCTATTTCTTCGTACCGCAGCTGCATGCTCTGCAGCGCGGCGAGGTGGCCGCCCTGCTCCACCCCACCAATGCCGCTGCGACGGCGGCGCTGGGAATGGTCCTGCTGGTTGGTTGCCAATTGGTTTGGAAATGGCGATGGGCGACCTATCTACTGTTGCCCGGTGTCTGTGCATCGGCGGGAGTCTTGTTGCTGGCGATGAACCGCTGGTCTCCGATTGTGACCGCCCTGGTGTTGGTACTCTTGTTCGCTCGCTTTGCCGGTCGCACCATGCTGCTCGGTTCGGTGCTGTTCGCGAGCACGGTTGGTGCCTTGTATCTCGTAGCCGATCCGGGAATGACGGTCATCGACAAAGCAACGGCGGCCACCGTCGCAACAGCAAGCCGCGGTCAGTCAATCCGGCAATTGTCGGCATTTTCCGGCCGCGAGAAACTCTGGGATAAAATGTGGGACTCGCATGAGGAGTCGCCGTGGGTCGGGCATGGATACTTCGTCACATCGGCCGACGGGGAAGTCAAGGTGTGGGACTCGACGAGTAACATCACCGCACACAATTTCTTGCTGCAGATCCTCGTAACGACCGGATTTGTCGGCATGGCTCTCTTCCTGTTTGGGGTGTTTCGACCGGTTGTCGGGATTTGGTTTGACCTGGTCCGAATGCGGGGCAACACTTCCTTCGCGGCGTTTTGTGCTCTGCTGGCGTGTTGGTACGTCGGCTGGGGCGCAATTAACTCATCGATTGCCGGCCCACTGCAACCCGAATCGGTCGTCTTCTTTACCGTTTTCGGGCTGGCCGTCGGCCTGGCTGTCACACATCGGCTGGCTGTTTCAGAGCAACAGGCTGTTTCAGATCAACTGGCTGTTTCAGATCAACTGGCTGTTTCAGATCAACTGGCTGTTTCAGATCAACTGGCTGTTTCAGATCAACTGGCTGTTTCAGATCAACAGGGGGAGGAAACGACATGAAGATCCTTCTCTGCCACAACTATTATCAGCAGCGTGGCGGCGAAGATCAGTCGTTTGAAGATGAGGCGTGGCTGCTGGAATCGCACGGACACGATGTGATTCGCTACACGCGGCACAACGACGACATCACCAACATGAGCCGACGCAAAGTCGCGACGCAAACAATTTGGAACCGACGCACTTACCACGAACTGCGATCGATCATCCAAGCTGAACGCCCTGATGTGATGCATTGCACGAACACATTCCCGCTGATTTCTCCAGCTGCTTACACGGCCGCGAGAAAAGAACGGCTGCCGGTGGTGCAGGCGCTGCGAAACTACCGACTGCTCTGCCCCAGCGCAACTTTCTTACGAGACGGCAGCGTGTGTGAAGCATGTTTGGGCAAGTCAATTCCCTGGCCGGGCGTTCTTCACGGTTGTTACCGCGATAGCCGCTCGGCGACCGCCATCATCGCGACCATGCTCACAACACATCGACTGCTGAAGACGTGGAAGCGATCAGTGTCGCTGTATTATTCGCTCACACAATTCGCGCGGCGAAAATTCGTTGAAGGTGGTTTTCCGGGTGATCGCGTCGCCGTGAAGTCGAACTTCATTCGCACCAATGCCGCACCGGGAGATGGCAGCGGCGGCTACGTCCTCTTTGTCGGCCGGATCTCACCCGAAAAAGGCATCGACACACTGCTGGAAGCGTGGTCGCGCATGACGACGAGAACGACATTAAAGGTCGTCGGCGACGGCCCGCTCGCCGAGCGCGTGCGTCAAGCCGCCAATGCCGACAACCGCATCGAATGGTTGGGACAGAAACCGCTCGATGACGTACTGACGTTGATCGGCGACGCTGCTTGCCTGGTCATGCCGTCCGTCTGGTACGAAACATTCGGCCGCACAATTGCCGAGGCCTTTTCGCGCGGAACACCGGCCATCGTTTCCAAAATGGGGGCGATGCAGGAACTGGTCGATCACGGCCGCACCGGTTTCCACTTCGAGCCAGGCAACGCCGACGATCTGGCGAAGAAGATACAACAGATGCTCGCCGACCCGACGCAACTTGCAAACATGCGCCGCGCCGCGCGTGCGGAATTTGAAGAGAAATACACGGCCGAGACAAACTACAGAATGCTGATGGAGATCTACGAACGCGTCCTGCCACAAGGCACAGACCGCTCCCTGGTCGCGAAAACCACCACCATCGGTCAAAGAGATTCGACCACAGCCGCAAGCACGACAGTATCAATGAGTCATTGAGAAACGAACGATGATCCAAGCAACCAAACAGCTCAACACCGCCAACTGGCCGCCGAAGTACGACCTGTTCGGCGTCGGTGTGAGCGCGACGAATTATGACGAAGCAGTCGATGCCACCATTGCGGCGGCACAACGCCGCGAGTCGGCCGTCGTCTCGTTGCACGCCGTCCATGCGGTCGTCACCGCCAGCGGCGAATCGGATCTCCGCGAACAGGTCAACACCTTCCAAATGGTCGCCCCCGATGGGCAACCGGTTCGCTGGGCACTCAATCGACTGTACCGCACTGGTCTGCGCGACCGCGTTTACGGTCCGGAATTCATGTTGCGACTCTGCGCCCAAGCCGCCGCCGATGGTGTGTCAATCTATCTCTACGGCGGATCGCCCGACGTTGTGGAGACGTTGAAGAACAATCTGCTGCAGAAGTTCCCCGGCCTGGAAATCGCCGGCTACGAATCGCCACCGTTTCGGCAACTGTCGGCTGAAGAAGATGAGGAAGTGGTCAGGCGAATTAACAACAGCGGCGCCGGGGTTGTCTTCATCGGCCTGGGCTGCCCGAAACAGGACCGGTTTGCGTTTGAACACGCGGGCCGAATTGAAGGCGTGCAGGTTTGCGTGGGAGCGGCGTTTGACTTTCACGCCGGCGAAAAGAGAACCGCTCCCGACTGGATGCAGCGAAACAGTTTGGAATGGCTGTTCCGCCTCTGCCAGGAACCACGGCGACTCTGGAAACGCTATCTGGTCACCAACAGCATCTTCGTGGCGAAATTCACCATGCAGTCCATCTCGCGGCTTTGGAAAAAGAAACAACCCGTTTAGCGGCGGGGCAACGCCCCGCGCTGGCGACACGCCAGTGACACCCAATCGATCAAACAACAACACACAAAACGTCTCAACCAGGAGTACAACCGATGAAAGCAAAGATGATCGTAGTCGCAGGCGCTGGTGGATTCATTGGCGGTCATCTGGTGGGGGAACTCATCCGCAAAGGGCATCGCAACATCCGGGCGATTGATATCAAACCGTTCGAGGAATGGTATCAACTCTTCCCCGAAGCGCAGAACATTAAGTCCGATCTGAAAGGAAAGTCGGCCTGTGTTCGTGCCTGCCGCGATGCTTCGGAGATATACAATCTCGCTGCCGACATGGGGGGCATGGGATTCATCGAGAAAAACAAAGCACTCTGCATGCTGTCGGTGTTGATCAACACGCATTTGCTACAGGCGGCGGTGGAAGCAAACGCCGAACGGTTCTTCTACGCCAGTTCTGCCTGCGTCTACAACGCCGACAAGCAGGTGAGCGAAGACGTCGTCGCGCTCCGTGAAGAAGACGCCTACCCGGCGATGCCCGAAGATGGTTACGGCTGGGAAAAACTCTTCTCCGAACGCATGTGCCGACACTTCCGCGAGGACTACGGCCTGGAAACGCGCGTCGCGCGATTCCATAACGTCTACGGACCGCACGGCACGTGGGACGGCGGACGCGAAAAGGCACCGGCCGCCATCTGCCGCAAAGTGCTGCATGCCGAAGCAACGGGGAATCACGAAATTGAAATCTGGGGCGACGGCAAACAGACCCGCAGCTTCATGTACATCGACGATTGCCTCAAGGGCATCGACGCGATCATGCACAGCGACATCCTCGAGCCACTGAACCTCGGCTCCAACGAGCTGACGACGATCAACGGCCTCGTTGATATGGTCGAAGACATCGTCGGCGTGAAACTCAAGCGGTCGCACAACCTCGACGCCCCCAAAGGCGTCAACGGCCGCAACAGCGACAACACGCTGATTCAGGAGTACCTCGGTTGGGCCCCCGGCATCCGCCTCCGCGACGGCATGGCGAAAACGTGTGCGTGGATTCGTGAAGAGTACGAGCAACGACAAGCCGCTTCGACGGTTGCGAATTGAATTGACAGGGTGGCCGCAGGGTTTCAGAGTTGTTCCAGAAATATGCTGCAATCCGTTACGGTTTGTGCAAGAATACTCGGTTGTCGAGCCTCTCTGCGGGGCCGTGTCGTCGATGACCTTGTGGGCTACACCGAGCGATGTCGCTGTTATCTCGTAAAGATTATGACAAGGCCATAAAGGTGGTGACGGGCGTTATACACCGTTGGGACCCGTACGGTTTGCTCGCCGGAGGCGCTCCACAGGAAGAATTCGACAGTGAGATTCAATCCTTGGTCGCTCAGATCCCACGGATCGACAGCAAAACCGATGCGGCCCATGCAGTATCACGTATCTTCTCATCAGCATTCGAGGCGGAAACGTTTACCGTTAAAAAATGCCGTGACGTTGGCAATGGCCTTCATGCCGCATTGGTCGCTGCTGGGATAATCGAAGCGTGACAAACGCAACAGGGCTGCCTGTGCCGACCCTACAGTTTTCTGATAACTCTCCCGTCGCAAAAACAGCGGGGAGGTTCGTAGCGACCGCATTCATGCGGTTCGATTGCTCCCCGACGCGCCGGAACCCAACAGTTCAGCCATGTACACCAATCGCGATTTCAAGATTGCTGCAGCGGGGATCTGTCCCGGACCAGACCTTGAGTGGTTCGCGCTTGACCGTGACGGCAACGTTGGTGGCTTCACGAACGCCGGGTTTGCTGCTGTACCAACCAATGTATTTGACTCATATGAACTCTTCTGCCAGACCCGCAATGTGATCGAATCGTTACCGCTCCGTGGCGATGCTGTGTGGGTCACAGAGAAACCGCCCTGCTTCGACACATGGGATGATTGGGCGAAACGTGGACTTTTCGGATTCGATTGGAATCACTATGCCGGCCAACCTGATCCGTCCTTGCCCTATGTGGCTATGAGCCGTCCAACCGACCCGATCACCGTTTCAGACCTGCCAGACGACGTCGCGGCCTACCTGAAGCGAGTTGCATTTCCCAACTTATCGTTCGATGACACGAGCGATATTCTGGTAATGCGATAGAACCACAAACGGCTTCACGCCAGTTTCACACCATTCGCGACTTCGCGCTCTGGTACCGCCAGTACGACGGCACCTTCTTCGGTGTAGAAACCGGTCACCAGAAACTCTGAGAGGAACGGGCCGATTTGCTTGGGTGGGAAGTTCACCACGCCGATGATCTGTCGTCCCAGCAATTCGTCCTTGTCGTACAACGCGGTGACCTGTGCGCTCGACTGTAGAATGCCGATTTCTGCGCCAAAGTCCGCTTTGATCTTGTAGGCCGGTTTGTGTGCTTCGGGGAACTCTTCGACCGAAACAACGGTTCCCACCCGCAACTCGACGCGCTCGAAATCGTCCCAGGAAATCGTGTCCATAGAATCTTCTATCCCGGTTAGCCGCGACCCGATAGAGGAGCGCTCCTCTGCCGAGTCGCGGCTAACCGACACTCTTACGCCGTCGGTTCCGTTTCCAACCCCTTGCGGACCCATTCGTTGATGCCGCCCTTGAGGCTGCGGACGTTGCGGTAGCCCATTGACTTCAGGTACAGCGTGGTGTGCTTGGAGAATCGGCCAATGCCGCAGACCATGACGATTTCCGCGTCGCGGTCGTCCGGCAATTCCTCCGTGCGCTTGGCCAACTCGCTTTGCGGGATGTTGACCGAACCGGGGACGCGTGACTCGGCAAACATGTCGGCTGGTCGCACATCGATCACCAGCGGTTTCCCGCCCTGCTCCATCTGCTCGTGCAGTTTCTTCACCCGCACCGAGTCGTGCGGGTTTTTCAGGTTTTCGATCATGTCGGCCAGAAACAGATCGTTCTCGCTGGGGCCGCCGCTTTCGCCTTCGCTGTCGGCCGGGCAAATCTCGGGGAAGTGCCGCTGGAAGGACGAAGCGTACTTGAAGACGTTGTCGGGAAAGATGACGACAACAATGTTTCCCGGTTCATCGGGAACGGCTCGCAATGCGCCGGCCAATGCCATGCCCGAACTGGGGCCGGCGATGATGCTCTCTTCGCGATTCAGCCGCAGGCAGAGTTCGTACGACTCACGGTCGGTTGCTTCCAGCGTCTGGTCGTATTCATCGGGGCGAAACAGTTTGGTTTGCTGTAACTGAACCATGCTGCGAACGCCGGGAATGTCGTGGCCCTCTTCCGGATGTACTCCGATGACTTTGACGTCGGCGCTTTGCTCTTTGAGAAAACGCCCGGTGCCGGTGATGGTGCCGCAGGTTCCCAAGCCGGCGACGAAATGCGTTACCTTGCCTTCGGTCTGTCGCCAGATTTCCGGCCCGGTGGTGCGGTAATGTCCGTCGGGGTTGGCGTCGTTGGCGTATTGATCGAGCAGGATTGTGTCAGCGTCGTCCTCGGCCGCCTGTCTGGCGGTGGCGATCGCGCCTTCCGGCGCACCGGGCGCGGGGCAAAGCATGTCGCTGAGTTCGACGACGTCGGTGCCGAAGAATCGCAGCACCGTTCGTTTCTCCAGCGGAATGGCGACCGACAACGGCGTCTGCAGCGGATAGCCCTTGGCGTTGCCAATCATCGCCAGCCCCAGACCCGTGTTGCCCGAGGTCGCCTCGACCAGCCGCATGCCGGGCGAAAGCACGCCCCGTTCTTCGGCGTCGCGAATCAAATTGGCGGCAATCCGGTCTTTGACCGCACCGAACGGGTTGTACCATTCCAGCTTGGCAAACACCTGCGTGTGCTCAAACGGCACGACTTTGTTCAGTCGCACCAACGGCGTGGGGTTCTCTTCGCTGCTGAGCAGACCGAGAATCGAATCGTACACTCGCAGCGTATGGTCATTGTTCGTCATGCGCGGAAGTATATAATATGCGGCCCGAAACTGTAAACGATCCCGGGCGTGCGGGCAGAAATCGCCGATTGGGCAGCAATTGCCCTGTTTGGGGCCATTTGATAAGCTTGCGGGCGCGGACTGAAAGTCTCTGCAACTTCCGCTTTCGGCTTTCCCCACTCCGCTTTTGATCCAAATAACCGACGACGACCGTTGCCACAATTCGCAATGTCATTGTGCAACGCGTCCATATCCTAAGAGAGTCCAGCACAATGAAGGCCAGTAATTCACTCTGGAAAGAACGTCTCGACGGCCAGCTCTCGGCCCAAATGGCCGACGAACTCGACACCTTCGAGATGGAAATCGACCTGCGGCGTCAGGGTAAGGTCGATGAAAAAGTGTTTGCCGAAACCCGGCTGCGGCGGGGAGCGTACGGCCAGCGGTACGATAACGGCCAGCGATACGACGGTGTTGAAACGCGGCAACTGGCATTTCGCGACGATGCCGAAACCAAGGGGCCGAACACCGCTTGGGATGCGCCGGGGATGCAGCGGATCAAAATCCCCTTCGGCGGCATGACGCCTGATCAGTTGGAAGTGATGGCCGAACTGGCCGAGGAATATTCCGACGGCATCGCCCACATCACCACGCGGCAGGATTTCCAACTGCACTTTGTCCACATCGAAGATGCCACCGCTTTGATGCGACGGCTGGCAGCGGTTGGCATTACCACTCGCGAAGCCTGCGGCAACTCGGTTCGCAATGTGACCGGCTGCCCGTTTGCCGGTGTGTGTGCCGACGAAGCTTTCGATGTCAGCCCCTATGCCGACGCACTCACGCAGTTTCTGTTGGGTCATCCCGATGCCCAGAATTTCGGCCGCAAGTTCAAACCGAGCTTCAGCGGTTGCCACCAACATTCCTGCGGGTTGGCAGCCATGCACGACATGGGCATGACGGCCGTTACCCGTGAAGTCGATGGCGAAACCAAGCGCGGCTTTCGCGTGGTTGTCGGTGGCGGTCTGGGAACGGTTCCGTATCAGGCGAAGGTATTCGACGAGTTCATGGCACCGGAAGAGTTGCTTCCCATCGCTCAGGCCATGTCAAAGGTCTTCGCCAAGCACGGCGAGAAGAAGGTTCGCAGCCGCGCCCGCATCAAATTCCTGGTGGCCAATTGGGGGATTGAAAAGTTTCGCGAGACGGTCCTCGAAGAACGGGCCAAACTGGAACACGACCCCCGCTGGACCGAACTGATTGAAGGAGCGGAAGGCGAACAGGAGACGCCGCTCAATCCGCCCGGCGACTTGCCCGAATCGAACGGCGACGTCGAATTCGGTCATTGGCTGAAGACAAACATCCGCACTCAGCGACAGGACGGTTATTTCACCGCAACAGTTGCGCTGCCGTTGGGCGACATGACTGCCGACCAATTGCGTTCGCTGGCCGACATCGCCCGGAAGTTCACCAACGGAACGATTCGCACCACTGTCGAACAGAACTTTGTCATCCGTTGGGTCAGCGGGGCCGACGTGTCGGCATTGTATCAAGAGTTGGCAGCGGCTGGTTTGGGTGAAGCGGGAGCCGGTGCGATTCTCGACATCGTTTCCTGCCCCGGTACCGATACCTGTAAACTGGGCATTTCGTCGTCGCGCGGATTGGCCGCCGAACTGCGAAAACGTCTCAGCGAAAAAATCTTTGAACTCGACGAAGCAATCCAGAGCCTGCACATCAAAATCAGCGGATGCTTCAATAGTTGCGGGCAACACCACGTTGCCGACATCGGATTTTACGGCGTCGCTCGTGGCGTACATGGATATAAAGTGCCGCACTTCCAGGTTGTGCTAGGCGGGCAATGGGAAGAAAACGCCGGTTCGTACGGACTGCCGATTGTCGCGATTCCGTCGAAGCGAATTCCCGATGCCGTCGAACGGATCACCGGCTACTACCTGAAGTCGCGCGAGAAAGGTGAGCAATTCGTCCACTTTGTCAACCGCGTCGGCAAGACGAAGATTCGCCAGGAACTGGACCACTTGACCCAAAACCTGCCCGAGCATGATGCCGATCCCGATTTTTATGCCGACTGGGCCGACCCACGGGAATACACCACCGGCGACATCGGCAAAGGCGAATGCGCCGGCGAAGTGATTTCCGCCTACGAGTTCGCGATGAGCGATGCCGAGCGGATGGTCTTCAATGCCCAGGTGCTGCTCGAAGAAGGCGGTTCCCAAAAGGCGGGCGAAGAAGCTTATTCCGCGATGATCAAATCGGCCAAGGCATTAGTGCAAATCGATTACGACGACGTCAGCAACGATCCCGACGAAGTCGTCGAAGAGTTCGAAGAACGCTTCTGCGACACGGGCGTTTTTTACGATCCGTTTGCCGGTCCGAAGTTTGCCAATTATTTGCTCGCAGCACACAAGAGCGCGGCAACGCCGTTCACGGCCGAGTCGGCCCATTACCGAATTGAAGAAGCTCAGTTGTTCATCGAAGCGGTTCACAGTTGCTACACGAAAGAAAAGACAACCGCCGGATAAGATGAGAGCGAGTGGAGCCGACGCAACGGTCGAACTCTCAACCACCAACACCCGAGTACGAATAAAGAAGATAATCGACGAATGGAACTGCAACACGTCAACGTGAAGATATTGGTCGATGGCGACATAACGGTCGATCCCGGTCGGTTCATCGATGTCTTTCATCGCTGGATTCGCGAGGGAGTCATCGAAGGGCTGCTGATCGACGTGGCCGACTATCGCCACGTTCCCCACGGCCCCGGTGTGATGCTGATCGGATTCGACTTCGATTACAGCATGGATAATGCCGGCGGAAACTGGGGCATGCTTTACAATCACAAGTCGCCGCTGGATGGCAACAACGACGATCGGCTTTCGACCGCGTTGAAGTCGGCAGCACAGGCCTGCAAGCTCCTCGAAACGGAATTTGCCGACGACGGTTTGAAGTTCAGCCGCCAGGGATTTGAGCTGATTATTAACGACCGTGCGCTCGCGCCCAACACCGATGAAACCTGGGACGCTTGCCAACCCATTCTGCAATCGTTCTTGAAGTCGGCTCTCGGCCACGAGGAATTCGAGTTGCAGCGGGAAAGCGAGCCACGCCGCCGTTTCGGTGTTACCGTCGAAACGAAGCAGCCGTTGGATTTCGACGCACTGGCGTAGTGATGTGTTCTTCGAGGGATGCCACTGGCGTGTCGCCAGTGGCACCCAAACCGTCAGTCGATGGGCGTCACGGTCGGGGTGGTGGTAGTTGCAAATGCTGAAATGTTGCGGCCGTCACCATGCGACCGCGTGGCGTTCGCTGAATGAATCCGCAGCGAAGCAGAAACGGTTCGACTTCGTCTTCCAACGTATCAGGGGGAATGTCGATGCTGTGTGCGATCGACTTCAGCCCGGCCGGTCCGCCGCCGAAGATGGTAATCAGCGATTCCAGATACTTGCGGTCCTGCGTTTCCAGACCGACATCGTCGATCTCCAACATCCGAAACGATTCGACGACGACCTGATGCGAAATGCTGCCGTCGGCTTTGATTTCCGCAAAGTCACGTGACCAGCGCAGTAAGTTATTTGCCTTACGCGGTGTGCCACGACTGCGGCGGGCAATTTCTTCCGCCGCATTATCGCTAATCGTCGTTCGCAACTTTTTCGCATTGCGATTCACAATCGCGATCAGGTCGTCCGACTCGTAAAACTCCAAATGCTGCCGATTGACAAAACGATCCCGTAGCGGCGCAGTCAACATCCCGCTGCGCGTCGTCGCGCCGATCACCGTAAACGGCTGCAGCTTCATGTTAATCGTGCGAGCATTCAGTCCGTCTCCCAGCGTGATATCGACTCGAAAGTCTTCCATTGCCGGATACAGAAACTCTTCCACCGTCGGCGGAAGTCGGTGGATTTCATCGATGAATAGCACCGACCCGTACGAGGCGTTCGTCAAATAGGGCAACAAATCCTTTGGTGCGGAAAGCGATGGACCGGAAGTGATTTGCAGTTCTCGATCAAGTTCCTTCGGCACGACGGTTGCCAGCGTCGTCTTACCCAACCCGGGTGGTCCATCGAGCAACAAATGCCCCAGCGGTTCGCCCCGCTTCTGCGTGGCATCGAGCATAATCTTCAGTCGCTCGATCACCTTCCGTTGGCCGACAACTTCCGAGAGACGTTGCGGTCGCAGCTCATCGTCGTACCGTGCATCGTCGGCATCAAACGAACCCTCAGCGGAATTGCCGGCGGAATTGTTCAGCGGGATATCGGACGGAGAGTCACCGCCGCCGTCTCCGCGTCGTCCGCCACCGTCCTGCTGAATAATCGGCTGCCGTGCCATCGGCTCTCCGCTTTTGCGCTCTGTAAGAATATCAACTGAACCGGGATCGTAGATGATCGGCAACAGCAGGGCAATATGGAGCAGTTTGAAGGTTCGTCGTGACCGCATGAATGCGATCACTACGAGCCTGTTCCGTCCGCATTCAATTCCAGAAGTTCGTCATCGTATTCCTGTTCCAACTCGCGGACTTTGGCTGCCAGATCGTCATCCTGATCGACGGCCGTTGAGACCTGCATTTCCCATTCGGTGCTTTCCGTTCGCAACGAATCCACATCGAGCGGAAGTTGGAGAATTTTGGCCAACCGCCGCGTCACCGCTTCAATACTGAGCGGATTCTTTCCCTGCAGGTAGCCGGGAATTTCGGCCACCAGCGAGACCATTTGCAGGCCGGCGGTTTCGGCTTGCGTCATCAAATAGCTGGTGAACGAGCCAGGCCCCTCGTAGCCGGTGCGGCGAACGCCGAACTGTTCCATTTCTTCAAGCAGTTTTTCGTCGGAGCAGGTGACGAACATTCGCGGCTCGCGTGTGTGCGGCACCGAGCCACCGAACGAGCCGACAAACAGAATGCGTTTCACCCCCGCCCGCTTTGCAAAATCGAAAATACATTCGCCGAACGCCCGCCAACGCAAATTCGGCTCGCGGCCCACAAACAACACAAGTTCTGCCTGGTCGTGGCAGTAAAACGTGTTGGCCGGCATATCGACGGTTTGAACCAAGCCTTCTTCAATTTTGATATGTGGCCGGAACATCGCCGAGACTTCCATCGACCCGGGGAAATTATAGATGTAGAACGCCTCGGGATCGATGGTCGCGATTTCGTCGGCATCCAACAGATCGACCAGGCGTTCGACGGTTCCGGTCGAAACGTCGCCCCCGTCCATCCACCCGCTGAAAGCCAGCACCAACGTGCCGTTTTTGTACGCGGGACAGGAATCGATCTGCAGAAATTGGTCAATGTCAGTATTCATGTCGGCATAGTATCCGCTACAGCAGGTGCATGGCAACGCGGAAATGACTGCTTTCAGGCTGTTCACAACAGTCGGGCTGCTGACTTTACAAATCCGCTCACCACCTCCAATCGGATCGGTTTGGCGGCGAGCGTTCCATCGCCTATACTGGAGCGAGACAACAATGCTTCCACAGGCGCCAAACGCAATTGTGACCCCCTTATGACAAATTCTGAGTCCGGTCTGCCGGTTCTTGAACCACCGCCGGCAACCGCTAATCCCTCCGGTGTCGGTGCCGACATTGATTACAGCCGCTTTCTCGATTGCGTGCATTGCGGATTGTGTACATCCGCCTGCCCGACGTACCTCGAAACGGGCGACGAGAACAACAGCCCCCGTGGTCGCATTTATCTCATGCGTGCCGTCACCGATGGGAAGTTGCAACTTTCCGACACCATTCGCGGACATCTCGACCTTTGCCTCGACTGCCGCAGCTGTGAAACCGCCTGCCCCTCCGGTGTACAATACGGCCGGCTGATCGAGCCGTTTCGCGTTGCTATGCATCGGGACGAATCGCAACCGGGAAAGGCCAAATCGGGCGGATGGTTCGAGCGGCTTTTCCTATACGGGCTGTTTCCCTACCCGAAACGTATGCGTTGGACTTTGTTGCCGGCTCGCTTGATGCAGACGTTGGGCGTTGATCGGCTGATCGACGCCATCGGCCTGACGCGGCTGTTGCCGACGAAACTGCGGCGGATGAACCGGCTGTTGCCACGACTGCAACCACCGGGTGAAGCATTTCCGGAGGTGCTTCCCGCGATTGGCGAACGCCGCGCGCGTGTCGCACTGTTTACCGGCTGCGTTGCAGAAGCCATGTTCGGACAGACCAACCGGGCGACGGCTCGCGTGTTGCAGCAGAACGGTTGCGAAGTCGTCATTCCCCCCGCGCAGGTTTGTTGTGGCGCGATTCACTACCACAACGGTGCCGGCGAACCGGCGTTGGAATTGGCTACCGCAAATGCGAATGCCTTTCCCGTCGATGATCTCGATGCCGTCATTATCAACGTCGCCGGTTGTGGCTCGATGTTAAAAGACTACGGCCACATGGCCGAGGAAATCGCACCGCAGAATGATGCCGTCCGTCAGCAACTCTCCGGCTTTGCCGATAAGGTGCGCGACGTGTCGGAGTTTCTCGCTGAGTTAGGACTCAGGCCGCCGACGGGCAAGATTCCGCTTCGTGCCGTCTATCACGATGCCTGCCATCTCTGTCACGCCCAACAAATTCGCAGCCAGCCGCGCGAACTGTTGCAGGCTGTTCCCGGTCTGGAAGTTGTGCCGTTGGCCGAATCGGAAATCTGTTGTGGTGCCGCCGGCAGTTACAATCTGACCGAACCGGAAATGTCCGACCGACTTGCCGAACGGAAGCTACAGAACATCGTCGCGGCCGACGTCGAGGCGGTCATCACCGGCAACGCGGGATGCTCGCTGCAAATTCAGGCGTCGCTGAAGCAGGCGGGGACCAACGTCCGTGTCTATCACCCGATGGACATTCTCGACTGGAGTTACCGCAACGAAAGCCCGCCGACGGTTTAACGATCAATCATCGGCAGCCGTTGGAATCCGTTTGGTCCCTCGGGCCGCAGCCCGAGGGCTTTGAGACGTGACACTATTAATCTGAGCAATATAGATTCTCTGACCTCTGATATTCGGACACAATGTCACCAGCCAAGAATACACAAATCAAAGCCGTTGTCTTCGATCTCGACGGTCTGATGTTTAACACCGAAGATGTCTTCAACCTGTCCGGTCGGGAGCTGTTACGTCGCCGCGGCAAGGAGCTGACCAATGCGGTTTTGAGCCGCATGATGGGACGCCGGGCGGTCGAGGCCTTTCAAGTAATGAAGGACATGTGCGAACTGTCCGAATCGATCCCGGCATTGCGGGCGGAATCGCAGGAGATTTTCGATTCGTACCTGGAGATTCACCTGGCACCCATGCCCGGCCTGTTTGACCTGCTCGAACGAATTGAATCACGTGGATTGCCGAAAGGTGTTGCAACCTCGTCGGGGCGGAGCTATCTCATTAAGATGCTCGACCGATACAGCTTGAGCGACCGTTTCGAGACGCTGCTGGCGGCCGATGACGTGACCCACGGCAAACCTCACCCGGAAATCTACCTGACGGCGGCGGAACGAATCGGCGTCGACCCGACGGAAATGCTGGTGCTGGAAGATAGCGAAAATGGCACGCGAGCGGCCGCGGCTGCCGGCGCGGTGGCCGTCTCCGTCCCGCATGTCCACAGCCAATCTCACGATTTCAGCGTGGCGACACATGTCGTTGACAGCCTGCACGATCCGCGGCTGTTCGACCTGTTGGGTTCGTGACCCCCCGCATCCCAGGTGAATTCACGCACGAACAGTTGGCCGTAACGCGATGACGAACGCTCCTCTCCGAGTCGCGGTTAACCGCCTCCCCTGAAACCCCGCATATCCCGTTTTTCCGTTATGACCCAACCTCTCGGCTGCCGATAGAGAGGAAGACGGATCGTACCACGCCCTGCCGTGCAGGCGTTGGGACTCCGCGCGAAGAGACATCACGCCCATCGCTCGATTGGCGGAGGTGATCTCGGATACGTTGTTGTTCCGGGGGGAAACTGAAGATGAATGTTGCCGCGCGTCGAAATCTGCTCCTGCTGTTGTGTAGTGCCGCCTTGTTTTCCGGTTGCGGCATATTGGGCAACCAAAGTCACGACGGTCGCCGTGTGAAACGCTGGAGCAAGGAATGGTACGAGATGGAGTCGCAAGTTCCAGTCGGTACCCGGCAGAAGGAACGCGCGGGACAACTGTGGCCGCCCTTTTCCCGTCCCACCGGCGAGGAAATGCAGTTCAGCCACAAGTACCATCACGCCCACTATTGGCCCTACCCGTACAACTGCGAAGATCGCGACTTCGTCCGCTCTCTTTCGGCCCAACAGGTCGCTAACGGCTGGGTTTCGCACACGACGTTGTACGACTACCACTTCGACGCCGAAACACACCAGTTGAACAATTCCGGCAACTTGAAGCTGCGGTGGATTCTGGAGCACGCACCGGAAGAACGACGAATGGTCTCAATTCAGTCGGGCAATTCGGCAGTGGTCAGCGAGGGACGAATGGCTGCTGTTCGCAGCGAATCGATCCGAATCGTGGGTGAATCCAACATCGCGGAAATTGCCCTGCGGGTGACCGATCCGCTGGGCCGACCCGCCATGGAAGTTGATGGCATTCGCCGCGCCGAACTCGAATCGATGCCCTCTCCACGTATTACTTACACCAGTCTTCCCAGCGGAAACGCGGCTGGCGGCGAGTAAACACGCAAGCCGAACGCCTCGTTGCGGGTTTCTCTCGCAAATGCCAATGGGCCGAACGAACATCGCGCACTCATTGTTTACCAGGTGAACCTCGAACATGATTGACCGTAGCCCTTCCGAATGGCAGGCTGACACGCCTGCGGCGGAGGAAACTTCTGGAGAATCGCAACGGGAACTGGCCTACCCCCGATCTTTGTACCACCCTCAGTGAGAGAATCGGGGTTCAGGTAACACGTTCTGTTCAACAGGGCGCAGCGTAGCGAAGTCCTGTTGAACAGAACGGGCCGCATATGCGGCGGGGGTCTCGTAGTCCAA
>JABISG010000026.1 GCA_018699955.1 Planctomycetaceae bacterium
GACACGGCTGTTCAAGCGGACGCGGCTGCTGCCGAATGCGGATCTAAATGAACTGTTCTGTTCGGAACTGGTGGCAGCCGTGCTGATGCGGCTGAGCCGGCTGAATCGGACCAATCCGACGCGCTATAACCCGGCTTGCCTGTTGCGGCAACTGGTGCGTGAGGGCAGCTATCAGTTTGAGCGAGAATTCACGGGGAAGGAGGTTCTGGCGACATGATGATGCGACACCTCTTTATACACACGCTAATTGCGATGTTTTTTGTCAATTCATTGGCTGCCGCCGAACGGGACGCCGTCATTCAACTCGACGGCTGCAGTGGGTTTATTGTGGATGGCAACCTGCTGGTGACGGCCAAGCATTGCCGGCATCCAGACACGATGGCCGTCATCGTTGGGAAGAGGGCGGTCACAGCCCGCAAGGTCTACGCGCATTCCGGTGTGGATGGTCCGGTCGTGTTTCGTCTCGACGGCGGACCGTATGAGAGTCTAGCGCTAGCCGAGCGTCTGCCGGAAATGGGAACCAAAGTTTATTCGCTTGGCTACCCCGGCGGCCATTGGGCGCGGATCGAAGGGGAGATCGTCGGCGGCAACGGTGTCGATGTGAATTATACAAATCATCGCATCGCCACCGGCGCGAGTGGCGGGCCGCTGCTCGACAGCCGGGGTGAAGTGATCGGTGTCGCACTGTTCGTGGACAGCAACCTGGCCGTCCATCGGTCGGGGTTCGCGGGATGGCGGGTGACGACGGCTGCTGTCCACCAGGTGCGGAAGACCAAGGACTCTGGTCCCCAGCGCTATCGTCGGCGGACCGTGGTGGTGGTTTTTTCGTCGGAGAACTGCGGTCCGTGTCGACAGCTGGAGCAGGACGTCCGCGCGGGCCATTTCGCCGATTATGAATTCCAGTTTGTAAAATGGGATGCGCGGGCACAAACGTGGAGCCAGCCACAGCGTTATCAGGAGTTCGCGAAAGCCTGTCAGCCAAAGCGTGGATCGCTGACATTTCCCACGATCTGGGTTGAGGGCACGAACCAGTATCGCGTCGGCTATCAGGCCGCACGTCGGGGCGGCTTGTTGGGCTGGCTGACTGCGGCCGTCCGTCATCTGATCGAAGGAATTGCCGGACAAGAGGAACCGTTGTCGATTCCTCTGCCCGACTCTTCCCCAGTGCCAGAGTCTGAAGGCTATAAGAAACGACCCGACTCGGCAATTGAGCAGCTGGTCGAAGACGTCGCCGGACTGCGTGATCAGGCTGTGCGAACGAAAGCCGATCTCGACGAATTCCGCACCTCGGGTGTGGTCGGCAAGATCAAAGCGATCGCCCGACTGAAGTCCGACAAGGGCGCGGCGCTCGATCAGGTGGGAAAAGTCAGAAACGACGTCGAAGCGATTCGTGACGATCTGCGGGAACAGCCACTTCAATTCCTGTGGGGTCTGTTCGGTCTGTTGAGCGGACTCCTGCAGCGGAGGTTTGCACATTGATGGGAACACTGGCAGGAATTCTGGGAACGGCGGCCCTGTCACACCTGGGTGGCGCGGCACTGGGCGGCGTGTTGGCCCGTTTCGGGCTGTTCGGATTTGGCGGCAAACTGCGGATCGCGCGACACGCGTTGCGCGTCGGCCGAGCGCTGCGGGCCGCCGTTGATCATGAACCCACCACACAGGCCCGGGCGGAACTGGCGCGGTGGCTGCAACAGCACGATCCCCACAACGAATCGCGGCTGGGTGATTCTCTGGAATTCGACAGTGCGATGTCGGCAGATCTTGATCAAAAGTGAACCGAAAGGGGCAGAGTGATGAGAGTCGGCTTGAGCGGAAAGCTGTATCGCAACACGGCGACCTATGCGACGCCAACCTGGAGTGAAATCAAGAATGTCCGCGACCTGACGCTCAATGTTGAAGCGAGTGAAGCGGATGCATCACGACGGGGCGGCGGCGGTTGGCGGGAAGTGTTGAAGGCGTTGAAGGATGGCGGCATCGAGTTTGAATTGCTGCATGAAAACGGAAACGCAGACAACACGGCGCTTCGCGATGCATTTTTTAATGACACGAACGTGGACATGTTGGCCTTGGATGGCGATGTGGCGACTTCCGGGAGTGAGGGACTACGGATGACGGTTGCCGTCATGAACTTCAGCCGCAGTGAACCGATGGAAGATTCCATGACTCACAGCGTGGTCGTGAAAC
>JABISG010000058.1 GCA_018699955.1 Planctomycetaceae bacterium
AGACATTCTCGCTCAAGCGTTTCGGCACTGAACTCCTCCGGCGATTTCAAGAAGCAACAACATGAGCCGCATCAAAGCCCACGGGTCGCGCCCCGTGGGTCACGCCGCCGCCTTCATCTCAATCGGCGGTGGAGTCTCCCCACGTGCACGGCAATCGGCGTCGATCTCCAACCGATCCATCTCCGCCTGCAATTGGGCGATGTAAGGATCCAATTCCTCGCGCTTCAGATTCGGCGGAACAAAGATCGGTGGCCCGCCTCGTCCGTAGATTGTAGTGAACGGCTTGGGGATCATCATGTCGGTCCAGTTACCGCGGATCTTCCAGCAACTGCGACAGGTCATTGCCACCGGTACGATTCCGCGTCCCGAGTGCGAGGCCAGAAACACGATGCCGGTCTTGGGAACATGTCGCGGCCCGCGCGGCCCGTCCGGTGTGATCGAGACGTGCAAGTCGGCTGCCGCATCGATCAATTCCCGCATTGCCTTCGAGCCGCCGTGCTTTGTCGATCCTCGCACCGGCTGAATGCCACACGCCTGCATGGTGTCGGCCACATATCCGCCATCCTGATGCCGACTGACCAAGCCGGACATCTGATGCGGCCGGCCGCTGAACAGCATCATCACAATCTGATCGTGCCAGATGCAGTAAAGATACCGTTTCTCACCGGTCGATTCGTAGGCGCTGATGTCGGGAACGTCGCCAACCAGTTCCTTGCGGCAGGTCCAGAACAGCAGCCGAAACACTCGCACACCAATCCAGATGGCGAGCTTGTTCAGCAGTCGGCTGCGGATCTTCAACGTGACGACTCCCGGTATGTGATGGCATTTTCTGCGGGCGAGACGGATTGTAGCAATCCCGCCCGCACCGCAAATACCAATCTCAATCGGTCAAATCCCCAGCGTCACCGCTTGCGGTTTCGCGGCTTATTCCACGCCAGCCAACACCGGCAACTGCAACTGCCCGTTCTTCCGCAGCCCGCGCGGTTTCGGCGGCATTACCGCTTCAGCGTATTCCCACAACTGTTCGGGCGTCTCGAACAACTTTTCGTAGCATTCGTCGTCGTCGTATTCGCAGTCCTTGGTCGAATAGTCGCGGCAAATCTGCGGGCGGGTCTCGTAAATCCCGCAGCGATTGTCCTCGCCCAAATGCTTACAGTCGGCATGCACCACCATGTACCAGGTGTCGTCTTCCACAAACACCGAGACTCGACCGTGAATCATGTACCAGCGAATGAAATCGTATTCTTCCCAGGTATCGGGCGTATCGATAGGCAACGCAAAATAACGGCAGCACTTCGCCGGACAATGATCGCACAGAACCTCACCATTCTTGAGATTCTCGCGACTGACTTTCTGTTGTAATTGCAGCATCGTGTGCTCCGCAGTGGTCGACCAATGACGTTGGGATTGGCTGGCAGACAATTGTAATGATGACCGGAGGCACAAACAAACCTGGGTGCAGTTCCGACGGTGGAAGTCAGCAGGCGACTACTCCGGCGGTGATTCTGATGACGCTACCCTCTCCCACCATTCCGAGCCAGTGAGCGGTTCCTTGAATTCAATTATGTCGTAATTGCCGTTCCGGATTTCGATCTCCAGCCCTGCCTTGTGCAGACCCCTCAGGTTTGGAATGAATTTCTTGTCCCAATCGTCCTTCCATTGCTCTGGTCTTGTTGGCCAGCCGCGACCCCGCTTACAAAGATCAGCGAAATGTTGATCAAATTCCCGTACGAGCAAGACCACCTTTTGGTCCGCGTCTTTGTAGAACTCGTACATAGGAAGAACCCATGTGTGATTGCAATATTGCCATTGATACAAAACCACATCGGCTTTTAGGTTCCATATTTTGTGATTGATCTTGTCAAAGGATGGGCCAACGGCAACCATGTCTCCTGTGATCCCGAATTTGCCACGCAGGGCCGTTTCGATTGGATCCATTAGCCGCGTAATGAGCGTCTTCTTCCCGACTGCCGACTGCCCAACAAGATAGAGAATCTTCACGACAACTCCAATTATTGGTGTTGTTCATTCATTTTGGCGGATTGTACGAGATTCAACGCACAGTGCCAGCGCCCTTGGCATGAGCGACTCATGTCGATCAGAAACCGGCAACAAAGTCTGTCGATCCGACTACTTCTCCTTCAACAACCGTTTATCCTCCGCGTCCAGTTTCCGCAACTCCGCAATGTCCGTTTTCAGCGTGCGGACCGGGGCCTGGTCGAGGTAGCGTTTGATAAGGCCGGAGACGCGGGTGCAGATGTGGTTGACGTTGGCTTCGGCAAAACGGTTTTTGTCGCGGACGGCTGCTTCCAGCGCGGGGACACGGATGAGCGTCAGTTCGCTTTCAAAGTTCTTAATGACGGGCAGTTTGTCGATTTTGGCGACTTGCTCATCGACGTGTTTCCAGTCGCCTTCGCGGGCCAGTATGCGTGCGCGGGCAATGAGAACTGCGCGGCGGGCGACGGTGTCGACCAGCCGTATCATCAGCAAATCGGTGTCGCCTTCCACCGACAGGCGAATCGAATCGTCGGGCAGTTGGATTATTTCGGCTTCGGCTATGCCCGGCACGAAGGGGACGCGCGATAGCAGCGACTCGCCGCTGCGGATGTACAACCACCGCAGCGGGCCGTCGGTTGCCGTCGGGATGTCAACGGCACCGCGGCGGTCGGTCACTTGCTTCAACGGTTCGCGCTTCGGTTTGTCGTTGGCGTTTCGTTTGGTCACCGCCTCGACCGAATAACCGATGAGCGGTTTCGAGGGAATTCCTTGTGGAACGAGTTTCAACCGTGTCGAATCAAAATGGGGGCGGACGCGCAATGCAATCACATCGACCGACCGCCGCCGACTGCTGCCCAGCGGTGAGCGCAAACCGGAGACGAGCGAACATTTCACGCGGCCGCCATCGACCGAGTCGGCGATGAGATAGGTCCAGGGCAGCGATTGAATCGTTCGTACGGCCAGCTTCTCGTCGAGATAACGGAAGAACGGTTGGATCACATCACCCGGCCGAACCTGTGCTGCATTGGGGTCGGCGGGAGAATGCCGGCCGGCTTGCATGCGGAGAGTGACTTTGTTTCCTTGGACGCGTTCGACCGTCAACACGGGTTGAAACAGTTGTCGGATCACATCGGCCGTCGTCGCGGCCACGTCGCGGCGATCGAACGTTGCTGCTGACACGACCGGCCCAATGGTTCGCGTCGCCGCACCCCACTGGCGGCCGGAGACATTCAAGCGTGATCCGGTCATTTCGACGGTCACGAGAAACGCTTTGTCGAACTTTGCAGTATCGACCTGCGACTTGAAGTGATCGAGCGTCACCCGCTGCAGCCCGACATTTGATTCCGGGAACAGCCAATCGTTCTCAACGATGTCCGCTTGCCACATCGAACCGTAACTGCGGTCGATCACATCGGCCAGGTCTTGCAATGTCGCCCGACGATAATCCCGCGACAGGCCGGTATCGTTGTCGAACGCGACGGAGACGAGCACGCGATAGGGTTGCGATTCAAAACTCTCGTTTGCTTTGATTGCAGATGGTGACGCGAAGAACGCGGCGAATGTGAAGACAACGAGACATCGCTTCATAAAACTACAATACGCCCTTCTTGGAACGGCGAAGCTCCCGCCGAGCCGCGGGTCGGTTGGCTCTATGACGTCCATATCTGAACGGCGTTCCAATAATTGACTAGACAACGAAATTGAAAGTCGATCTGGCGTTTGTGCGCGCGGCTCGGCGGGAGCCTCGCCCTCCCAGGTCTTCGATGCGATTGGAAGATTCATTCGACATTCACCCGTCATGGTGAATCGTTCGGCAACCACGGTTTAACAGTCCAGCGCTCGATGTGCTGGTATGGGTGCAATGGCGGTGTGGGATATCCGCGGATTGTGTTCCGGTAGACGACGAAGTCGTCCAGTTCCCACAGCGGAATCAACACCGCCTCGGCCGCCAGATGCGCGTGTAAGTCGTTCAGTTTGGCGACGGCCGATTTCCAGTCGCCCAGGCGATCCAGTTCAATCAATTCCTGCCGCAACCAGTCGGGCAGGAAGGCGAGTGACTCGACGCGGGCCGACGGTTCCAGAGTTAACAACGGCCACAGTTGCACGGCCGGTTCGGTCATGCGGACGATGCGGTAGACGATGTCCCAATCGGTTGATTCCGCTTTGTTTGTCTCATCATCTGCAGTCAGCAAGTTGACTCGAATTCCCGCTGCCCCCCAATGTTTGACGAGTTGACGGGCGGCTTGGAGCGCGACGGGATCCTCAACACAAAGCAGTCTCAACTCGGGCAGCTTTCCGCCGAAGTGTTTGCCGGCCGCCAGAGACAACGCCGCCGCCAACGACGGATCGTATCGACGGGGAGTGACCTTTGTATTGTACGCGTAGCCGCGCACGCGGCGGTTGTTGCCCGATAGCCCGCGCGTGGGAAACGGTCCCGAGACGAGCCGACCCCTTGCGCGGTCCGGATCGTCCAGCACGGTTTCCTGCAGAATCTTGCGACGATTGAGCGCGAAGATCAGTGCTCGCCGCAGTTCACGATTGCGCGTTACGCGGCTGTGCGGATTGAATTGTATGAGATGCGTCACCGGCAACGCTGTCTCGATGACGTCAAAACGTTCATCGTCCTGAAGCTGTGGCACGTCGCGGTTGTGAACACGTGGCAGCATCGAGACTTCGCCCCGCAACAGACCCTGCACGGCTTTTTCATAAGTGGGATACAACTGCTCGACGACTTCGGCCACATGAAACTCGTAGGAATCGCTTGGCTCGGAGATGAGGCGATGATAGACCACACGGTCGTCGCTTCGCGTTGCCAATTCAAAACGCCGTGACGAGAGTTGTGTCGACTGTTGAAGACGGTTGTCGTCCGCTGCGCGTGGGCGAAATACTTCGCGGGTGACAGGAAATGTTAGCAGCGATTCGATGCGAGGCGGTACGCGATGGAATTGCAGTTCGAACTCAAACGGTGAGATGACTGCAACCGACGAAACAAAGCCGGCGAGGCGTTCGTCGTGCAGCGCATTGGCCGGATCGAGCCGCGCGGCGAAGGACGACATGATCGAGTTCGCGGTGACAACCGGTTGCGATTCCCACGCCGAACGGTTCTGACGCAGCGTGAAGCGGACACGTCGTCCCAGGTCGGTTGGTTCCCATTGCTCGAAAAATCGCGAACGAAAATGAGGGGAATCGTCGGAATGTTCTACCTCGAACATGTCGGTTTGTGTCAGGAATCGACGGCGATTGTTGGCGGCGGTTGCGAGAAACCGGGTTTGTTCGGTGGTGGTATCTCGTGGCTGTTGCACGACGCCGACGCGCAGCCGCGGATATCGATTGTTCACACGGTTGTAGATGGGAGTCAAATTCCGCGTTGTCGGTTGGTCGGGCATGTTCGGCCAAATGCGGGCGGCCATTTCTGCGGCATCGACGGCGGCAGCGAGTTTTCCTGCTGCAAACGATTCCTGCGACCGCGCGAGGGCCGCCGTCGAATCGCCCAGAAGTTTGTTGGTCCAATCGGAAACGACGGAGTGTGCGTCTTCCCGACTCTTGAGCCGCAACAAGAAGTGACGGGCGCGTCGATAGTTTCCGTCGGCAACCGCATCGGTGATGAGTCGGCCGGTGACGTCGCCGAGTTTGTTCTTCAGTCCCTGAAATCTCGGATTAGTCGCATGTAATTCTTCCAACGTGACGAGAGCGATTTCGGCCTTGCCGTCGTCGAACTTCTTGCCCGCTTCCAGGAACAGCAGTCTGTCGCGACGCTTCACATAGCCGGGCCACCCGGGGTGGCTGCGTTCGAGAACGAACAACATTTCAAAGGCATCGCGATATTTTCCCTCATCGATGAAGACGTCGATGCGGCGGAGCATCAAGTCTTCGTGATGACGGATTTCGGCGATGTATTTGATGTGCAATGTGTATTCGGGCGAATCGTCGTCGCCGGGAAGGACGACGTATAATTGGTGCAGCTCGTCGAAAATATCGCGATATTTGGCGAGCGCTTCGGGCGTGCGAATTCCTTTGAAACTCGGGTAGGCATCGATCTTTGCCTGCATTGTTTCGAGCGTCCCGGGCCGTGGATAGACCGGCTCGGTGACGATGACTTCTTCGGTTTTCAGAATGATCCAATCGCGATGCGGATCGCGCAACAACTGCTCTGCCGTTGGCAATTGCATGTCGGCGAGTTTCGGCAGCTTCTCTTCTTCGTCTTCTGTCGGCTCGGTATTTTCGGTTGACTCGTCCTTCTTAGCCGGGTCATCGTCGTCGGCGCCCGGCGACGGCGCCGCATCGGCGGGTGCCTGCTTTGGGTCGTCGTCGGATTGTGCGAAGGAAAATCCCAGGCAGAGCATTAGAGCCAACATCGTGCAGGCGAGTGACGCGGGCGAGAATCGTTTCATTGCTCCGTCCCCCGTCCCGGTTGGGAACCGTCGAAGAGATGCAGGCTGCCGTCAATCGTTGGTAACACGAACAGGCTGCCGACTTTCTTCAGGCCGATTGCCAGCGGCTGTTTGATAACCGACTCATCAAGTACTCTGCCCTCCAATCGATCAAGTGATAGCAAAGCCCCGTTTTTCAAAGTGACAACCAATCGCCCGTTGACGGTGAGCGGTGCGCCGGCCAGCGAGTTCCCATCGAGCGGCAGCGTCCAACCGGGATTGAGTTGGCCGTTCTCTGCGCGAAATTCTCGAAGCGATCTGCGACCGCTTTCAACAAAGAGACTCCCATCGACGAACCAGAGCCGATTCGATGCCGGCGCGGCAAGTGTGACTTCTGAGAGAGTTTCCAGGTTGGAGAGATCGCTCATCGTCAGCTTTCCAGCAGCGTCGGCGATGAACAGATGGCCGTCGGCAACAATCGGTGCGACGTCAACGGGCTGCGGTAGACTGACGGAATTGACTTCCGCCAGATGTGGGACGTCGGAGTTACGAAATTGAATCCGCGACAGACGTCCGCTGTCGTTGACGGCCAGAAACTCGTCTTCATCGAGCGGAATGAGATGCCGCCACTGCGGTTTCTTCTCCTGTTCGAGCGGTGCGGGATAATCTTCGGGAGGTGACCCGCCGTTCTGCAGAACGATTTGTAGTCTGCCGGGCAACGGCAATATGATGCCCGCTTTGATCGCGATGGGAGCTGCCTCCAACGGCTGCGGCAACACGATTTCGCGGACGATTCGCCCGGACAGATCGATCAGCCACAATGTCGGCTGCGGGTTACCGGCTGAAACCGCCATCAATCCTTCGGTCAGCACGGTTGCGGTGAGCGGAGTTTCGGTCGCTTCGGCGACGGGAAGTCGCGTTGTCGATTCCGTCACGAAACCGCCCGCTTTCATATCGGCCTCATCGATCCGGTAGACGTCACCCGTTTCGGTGATGCAGACGAGTTGATTTGTACCGGCGGCGACTGCGATGGGGGCCGAACCGAAGAGTGTTCCCCAGTGGCTGGTCAATTGCTCGCGCTCGATCGGCGTGAACAGAACCGCCCGATGAAACGGCTGTCGGCGGCCGGCAAAGAAGTAGCGATCGACCAGTTGCAGCGGCTGGGTGGTCAATCCGGTTGCGATGCGTTTCGCCTCGTCGTAAGCGATGGTGTCGGTCAACAATCGAAAACTGCGAAACGCGCTGCCGGCCATCCACAATCGGCCATCGGCACCCGCCTTGAGAAACAACGGGCCGGCGTGCTTGCCGGTGATTCGCGTTTCGGCAATTCGCAATAGGGGCGTTTGCTCTTTGTCCTCTGAGACGGCGAACGCCGTAATTCGTTCGGGGCTGGACGTCACAAACAGTTGCCGGCCACGAATGACCGGACGGTTACGGATGCGGCCGGTGACCTTTGCGGCGGCAATCTCCTTCAGCTTCTGCTTGCCTGTGCGAGTATCGAAAACGCGGAGTCGGCTGGTGTTGACGTTGTCGTTTTCCGTCAGCAACAGCAGCGATCCCATGGTTAATAGTGGTGCTGCAACCGATCCGCCGGAGTGACCGGAAAATGACACTGCCGTACAGCTCAGCGGTCGCACGGACAGCGTATATAAAATCGATGCGCGGCCGGCAACGACGAGTTGCTTCTTGTTGCGGACCAGAACCGGCGGAGCAACCAACGGTTGCGAGAACGACAACCGCTTTGTCGCCAGGCCGCTCTCCAACACGATCTGGTAAAGTTGCCCGGTCGAGGTGGCAACGTAGGCCCTGCCTTCGTGCCGTAGTGGTGCACCGTTGAGAGGATCGTCCAACGGTTGTCGCCACACAAGTTGTCCGGTGCGCCGCTGAAGCAGAATCAATTCGTTGTGATTTGTGTCGAACAGTAGCACGCCCGAAACCGATGTCTCCACCGGAACGGGAAAGAACGGCGTGTCCATTCCGATAACGCGCCGCCAGAGGGGTTTGCCGGTAATTGTGTCGATGCCATAGCAACAATCTTTGGCGACGGCGAAGACCGTTCGACCGACAGATTCTTCGCCGACGCCGGAGTACGTGTGCCGAATGAGAGACAGCGGCGTTTGTCCGGCTGGTTGGTGATCGGTCGTCTTCGCCTGCTGGTCGATGTCTTCGACGACGACGAGTGACTTCTCGACATCGAGAGTTTCCTGCAGCAACCGGGCGAGTTGCCGGTCGTTACGAAAACCGTCGTGGGCTGTCAGCAACTCGTCTCTCGCGGCCAGTGCTTTGTGCGAACTGCGGGCTTTGATCGACTTTTCAATGGCTGCGACGGCCTTCAAGTACGCCTTGCGAGTGGCGATGGCCTGCTCTGCTTTCCAGTGGGCGTCGGCCAGTTTGCTGTACAGTTCGGTTGGCTGTTCATCGGCCGGATACAAACGGCCCAGCAGATTGCCGGCCGTATGCGACACGTCCAGCAGTTCATTCAGCACGGCCGGTTTGACGCTGGGTCGTTTTGCGGAAAGTTCAACGTTCTTTGCTGCGCCGAATGCGATGTCGGCGGCAAATGTCTGCAACCTCTTAATCTGCGATTTGTAATTCGGCCGTTCGCGGTTTTCTTTAACGAACGACTGCAATTCGTCCAGTCCGCGAGACCAGTTTGGTGTCGCTCCTGCAAGGGCCGTTTTGATTTTTGCGTTTCCCAAACCGTACCGCGCGTCTTCGGACAGTCGATGCCTTGGGTATTCTTGAATGAAACTTTCGAACAGACCGGCGGCCTGCTGGAAGTTTCCCTCCTTCAGTTGCTGTTGGGCGGCGTCGTAATGTTTTTGCGCCGTCTCGCGGCCGATGATAAACCAGACGGTGAGTGCCGCCAGCAATAGCGCGAGCGCACCACCGCCCAAGCTGAGGACCAGCGGCGAACGCGCCACATCTTGCTCGCCGGGACGCGCCGGTTTGCCGGACAGTCGTGTTTTCAGGTTGCCGAGTTTCGACGGCTTCGCTTTTGTGTCTTGCTTCGGATCAGGCCGGTCGCCGAACTCGTCGAAGTCGAGCAAATCGTCATCGTCCTCATCGAAATCGCCATCGACAGACGCTGGTTTTGCTTTGCGTGGTTTGGGTTTGGATCGAGGTTTCGACGGCTGAGGAAACGTCTCTCGATTCTGTTCCCGTGCTGGGGGGTTATTTTGTTCTGCCGAGCCGCCCATTTCGCGGGAGACATCGGTTGCGCGTTTCAACTTGGGAACTTCATCATCGGTGACCTGCTGCAGCCCGATGCCGTCGTCTTGTCGGTCTGATGGGCCGTCGCCACGAAACAGCATATCGACGCTGCCGATTCGGAGCAGATCGCCATCGGCGAGCATCGCGTGCTGTACCAGACTTCCGTTGACATCGATGCCGTTCGATCCACCCGCCATAACCTCAAACGACTTACCGCTCCAGCTGATGCGGCAGTGAAGAACGCCCACGCCTTCTTCTTCGATGGAGATATCGTTGGAGAAGTGGCTGCCAATCAGCAACGGTGTTGCGCGGCTCAGCTCCCGCTGCTCGACTGTTCCCGAGAGGTATGTGATTTCGATCAGCGACATTGTTGGATAACTGCGATGTAGTTCATTGGGAGTTCAATTTGACGAAGCGCGAACGGCCAAGCGTATGTGCTGGAAATCGGCATCGACGGCGGCATCGTTCACCAGCACAACGGCACCGTGGGTGGCCCGTTCGTCGGCATCGATCACCAGGTCGCCTTTCTGTTCGATTCGCCTCTTGTCCAGCAAAAGATCGGTCAGGTCTTCAGGATTGGTCACCGGTTCAAAGTCGATTGTGATCGCGTCGTTTTCGTCGATCCTGACGATGATGGAATTCTCCTGCAAATCTTCGGGCGTCTGAATCGACTGCGTTGCTCCTTCCTGGTCGGGATCGGGTCTGGGAACTTCAAACGATTTTTGCAGTCTGAATGACGCGGTGACCATGAAAAAGATGAGCAGTAGAAACGTCACGTCAACCATCGGCGTGAGGTCCATTTCACCAAATTCAGACTTGGCTCCTCGCAACCGGAAACCACCTTCGTCATCCGCCTTGCGTTCGTCGGTCTCCGCAACCCTGTGTTGCGGTTCTTCGTCCTCTGGAGATGATACCAGATTCGAATCGACTTCCGGCGCGTCATCTTCCAACGAACGACTCGGCGGACGTTCAAATTCCAGCGGCGGTTCAACTTCGGGAGTCGTCTCGAACTGCGGCCGAACTGCTGCTGACGGTTTGGTTGGCGCGGGGGACTGTTCTTCAAAGGGAACTTCGGTCTTGCGCGCGCAGCCCGGGCAGGGGACCATCAAACCCGCCTGCCGGCTGGCGATGCTCATCAGTTGATTGCAATGTTCGCAACGAAAGCGAATGGCCATCTGGTTTCCGTTATACTATTACGTCTGTGCTTTGGTTTGCCGCGACCTCACTGTCTGTTCTTATCCTGCACGCCAATAAAAAATCGAATTCCATCGACTGTGTTTGCGGCACGGGCGGCGCGTTGCACGAAACCGTGCTGGACGCCGCGGTCGGCCTTGATGATGACCCGTAAGCGGCCCTTATCAACTCCCCGGCGAACGTAGTCGGCGATCTCGTTGACGTCGGCCGGTTCGGTGCCGGCTTCGCCGAGGTAAATGATTGGTGCGGAATCGTCTGCGTCTGGCAGACGAATGGAAATGATGGTTGAGTGTTCGGTTTCAATGCCGACACCGTGCTTCGCTGGGGGAATATCGTTCTCGGCCGTCGGCTGCATGGTCGATGCGACCATGAAGAAAATCAGTAGCAGAAATGTCACATCGATCATCGGCGTGATGTCGAGGTCCATTTCGGAATTCGAATTGCGTCGGCGAAAGCGGCCTTCGTCATCGCCGTCGTCGAACAGGGGGCTGCGTCGACTCACGCTTTCCGCCTTTCGCCCGACGAGTCGGCCTGTTCCAGATCATCGAGAAACACACCGACGTCTTGCTGGACGGAGTCTTGCAGTTTTCCGATGCGGACGTGAATCATGTTGCCCGCCATCACCAGCGGAATCGCGACCGCCAGACCAAGGGCTGTGGTGAATAACGCAAAGCTGATATCGGCGGCAAGCTGTTTGGAGACGCCGCCGGTTTCCTGCATGTCGGCAATACCGGCGAACGCGTTGATCATGCCGACAACCGTTCCCAACAGGCCGAGCATTGGTGCGCTTTTTACAATGGTGGCGATCCACGATGTTCGGTATTCCAAGTCGGATAGCACGTCGGTCTCGAACTTTTCGGCGAGCATGCGGCGCAGCTTGGCAATGGAAAGGTGGCGATTGGCAATGCCCAGCAAAACGAGCTGCGGTGTCGCCTTCGACCAGTAGGGAGGTGAATCGCATAGCTCGGCGACGCTGTTGTCGTTTTTCTGTTTGAGCCGGTCGCGGACTTCCTCGAGGAATTGGTTGGCCGTTTCACTGGAGGGAAATCGTTTCTGAGAAATCCGCCTGACCAGCAGGATGACGCAAAATATGCCGTACAGCGCGACGCTGCCCAGTGTGAAGTAAATGGCATAGGCGGCAACGTCGAGTACGGGCGACAGATCGACTGTGGTACTTGATTGCGCAGCCTGCGCGAGTGTGGGAACGGATACAAATTCGAGCATGGCGATTGGAGAGTCTTTCTTTGTCAATCCCGGTGCAAAACGGCAAGTGGAGTTTCGGTCAACTATTCAAAAAAGATCTGACGCGTCACAACGAAATCGTAGCCGTCGTCGTTGCGTTGTACGATGAAATAGGTTCGCCGAATCTGAGCGACCGACTTATCCTTGAATTCGCGTTCGAGCCGCGCAAGCATCGATTCGGTCTTGGGTGGATAGAAATGGAAAATCGTGCCTGCGCCGATGTTGATGTTTGCCTTTTGAAATATCTGCAGGTCGGCTGCTTGTCGCGTGCCGCCCTGCCAGGTCATGTAGAGCCGCTTTTCGCCGGCGCCGGTATTCCGGCTGCGGGATTGAGGCGGATTGCCCTGCAGTTTTGAGAGATAGACAATTTTCTTCCCATCGACCAAAGCACCCAGTTCGATGCCGAAGTAATCGAGCTGTTTCGCGTAATCGCGGATGGTTCCACGGCGAGAGAAGCGAACAAACCAACGCTGTTCGCGGGGCAGTCCTCCGTCGCCGGGACCAACTCCTAATGCACGACGGCCCGTGCCCGTTGCGCTGCCCGCCTTTCCCACATTGCGGGTTGCCAACTCGAACGTCTGGCTGGTTTGGTTGGTCGCCTTATCGGCCAATTCGACGACGTTTTCGAGCATCTCTTCGATTTCGTTTTCTTCAGCCGGGGCATCGGCAAGCGAAGGATCATCGACGACGTCTTCGGGCGATTCGAGTTTGAGCGTTTCTTCGACCGCACCGTCTTCGAAGCCGCCGGGCAATTCGAGCAGTTCGAGTGGAACGCTGGCGTCGGGTTTCGAGAGTCGGTTGGTGACCCAGACCGCAGTCAACGCACAAAAGGTAAACGCAAGCCCGATAATGGTTGCAATCAACGTCGCAGTCACGTGGTCAAAACGGGTGACCTTCAACACCGGCCGGCCGATTGCCGGCTGGCTTTGTTTGTGTCGTGATGCGGTTTTCGTGGACATCGAGTCTCGGCGGGTTGGCAAGAAAATCGAGTTGGCGGCGTTACTTGTTTCCCTGGATCGGGCTTGGACATAAAGCGGGATAACCAGCCCGTAGCGCGATCAAGGGTTTGCGGTCACATGCGGGCTGGTTGAAACGGGTTCACTTTCGCCCGCTTTCCGGCAGTCCGTCGCGCTCATCGTATGGTCGAACCGATAGATGCCACTGTTTCCATTTCGCGGTCAACTCCGTGCGCCACTTACCGAGTGCCTGACTGCGTTGGGTCTCGTCGATCTTTTCCTTTTCCGACAGTTTGGCGTACGGGTGGTTCAGTGAGACGAAACCGCGAGGTTTGCGGCTGAGTGTGCAAAGGGCGTTTCGCGCTTCGATGAGTACGTCGAGATCCGAATCGGCGAACGAAGCAATTAACACCGGCGCGAATCGAACGTCGCCGCTTCGACCGAGAGCCCACAGCGCAATGCGGCGAACATCGGCCCGGGGATCTTTCGCCAGGCGAGCCAGCCGGTCGGTTTGACCGATCAGTTCTTCACGATTTCCAAGCTGAATGCGTTCGAGGACGGCCGATTGCACCGATTCCACCTTGGTGCTTTTGGGGTTTTCCAATTCGTTGAGAAGCTCATCGAGTGGCCCCTTTATCTTGCGTGCCTTGACCTTGCCCTCGGTCACCTGGACCTGTGCGAGATTGTCGGGCAGCCCGCGGCCTCCGGCAAGCAGGCCGGCTCCCACTCCAATGCTTGGCACTTTGCGATCCAACATCTTGGCGGTCGCCTTGCCAAGGCATAGCAAACTGAAACTGGTATCGGTATCGCCGCCAAAGGATCCGTCGCTCTTCTGTGTCTTCAACAGATATTCTGAAGCTTCGGCATACCAGTCGTGTTCTCCAATGAAATCGATGTCGGCCAAAGCAGTCATTCGCTCGATCGCGTACAAGTAATAATGAGTGTATGCGCCGCCATTGTTGACGGTCCAATTGGTAGCCAGCCATGCGACACCTCTTTCTGTGGCATCGTCGATGGCCGACAAACTTGTTGTGGGATTTCCGGTCGTCCTGACTTTCTTTGTATTCTGCTTGCTCTTCGAGTTGGGATTGTCGAGATCGATTGGTTGGAGATAGCGGAATTTTCGTGGAGTGGACTTCTTTTTCTTCTTCTTCTTTGCGGAGCCGACTTTGCGGTTGGGGTAAAGGTGCATTCGCGCGATGTTCAGGCTGCCGACCGCTGCAGCCGTCATCGTCGATTTTGCGCCCTCAGCACCCGATCCAGGATGGTAGGTGAATCCGCCACTCTTCAATTGCGTTTTAACGTGCCAGGTCGCAGCGCGGTCCCAGACGTCCATAGAAATCTCAATGTCGGCGCGAGCAGCCGACCACAGTCCCAGCATGGCGTACTGGGTGATGCTGGTGTCGCCCTTTCCATCCTGGTTTGGATAGAACCAACTTCCGTTGGCCAACTGGCCGTCGAGGATGTACCTCAAAATGGCCCGCATTTCTGACTGGTATTGTGCTGGGTCGGCCGTCTCGAGCAGCATCATGTCCAGACCGGACGAGTAGTAGTGATGGCGATCGGGTCTGTATTCCCCTTCCTTGATGCGGCTTTGAATGCCCGTGATACCCTGCTGAACAACGGGGCTTTCGACTTCATCGCCCGACTTCAGCAGAGCGAGCGCAACCAAGCTTTTGCTCTCCACCCCTCGGCCCTCTGCGATGCGGCGCAGGGCAACTAAACCACGATCGATGGCCGCCTGGATTTTCGGATCATCCGAGGGCGGACGGTCGGCCTTTTTCGGCTCTGCACCAACGGCAACAACCGACCCGCAAATAGCGATGAGCGCGGCAATAAATCGAGTGGGGATATGATTCCAGCGCGTCATCAAGATGTCCCGGACAGGAGAGGAGCGGATGTGAAACAATAGACGCTGGCCGCGATATTCATCGTATTTCGATTGATCGAAAGTGTCAACAAGTTGTCGCGACTTGAGGGCAACTCGCGTATTGGACTTAGACAATTACCAGCCCGCCGCGCAAGCAAGGGTCTTTGGTCGAAACGGACCGTTGCTTGAGCTACGGGCTGGTTATGTGCATCGTAATGACTCAAATACGTCACGGTTTGATCTGCAGGTCGCAGTGGCACACCATTTGACCGCAACCGGGGCAGCCATTGCCGTACTTCTGAAGAACGGCCTGCTGCAGGTCGATGTTGGAGACGTTGGCAATGGTGGCCAGCCAGGCGAGCACGTCGGCAAATTCGGCCGCCAATTCCTTGGGATCACCATCGCGGAGCGCTGCGGCCAATTCCCCAACTTCCTCCATCAACCACATAAATGTTCCATCGACGCCGCGCGCTTCGTCCTTCGACGAATACATGGTTTCGATCAGCGATTGCAGTCCCGCCAGCGTCAACGTTTCGCCGGAGTCGTTCCCTTCGGTAGCGGTCAATCGAGTTTCTCCTGCAATGTCTTCGCAGCCGTATTTTCGGGGTTGCGCTCAAGTACAGCATCCAACAGCAATCGAGCTTTCTCTTTTGCGCCGGCCGCCAGATGCGTCTTCGCCAGGCCAACTTCCAACGTGTCATCTTTGGGCTTCAATCCCATCGCCACCTCAAACTCTTTGATCGAGCGGGGATAATTCTTCAGACCGCGGTACGATTCTCCCAGAATCCTATGCACTTCCGCGTCGAGCACGTCGACGTGGATTGCCAACCGGCCATACTTTGCGGCTTCTTTGAAGTCGCCATTGTCCAACGCCATTTCCGCCAGCTTTTTGCGAACGGTCGCATCATCCGGATCGCGGCGGGCGAGTTCCTTGAGGGCGGCAGTCAGCTTGTCGGTTTCATCCAGCTTGAGATACGCCGCCGTTGCCCCTTTCAGCCAGTCGATATCGTGCGGGAACTTTTCGAGTCCCAGTTCATACAACTCGGCCGCTTCGGCGTGCTTCTCGGTCGCGAGTTTCAGCCGCGCCAGCGAACTCAGCAAGAGCGCGTGCGGCTGTTTGCTGTCGAGACCTTTCTCCAGATACTCGATGGCGGCGGCGGAATCTTCGCCGCGAAGTTCCAGCTGCGCCATCACAAGGGCCGCCAGCGGTTCTTTCTCGTTTTTCTCCAATGCCTTAAGCGCCAGCTCACGCGCCTGCTCTGCCTGCCGTAATCGAAGTAAAACGAAAGCGTATTTCGCGGCCGCCGTGGGATTGTCCGGGTCGGCGTTGTAGGCTTTCTCCAACTCGGCGGGAGTTTGTTTGGTCTCGGTCGGTGCGCCCTGTTTCAACTCTGCAACGATCGTGTTCAAGAATTCGCGATACCCTTTCTCGAATGTTTCGACATCGACACCGAACACCAGCGGAATTGCTTTCTTGGTCGGCGTGTTCTTGCGATATTCCGCCAGCATCTTGGGGATGGTTTCTTTCCCATACTTTTCAATCATGTACTGCGCGTACAGTCGGCTTTGGCAGTAGGCGAACTGCCAATCCAGCGGCGTCTTGGGGCGAATGAAGGCATCGTTCAATTCGTCGAGCGAGCGCAGTTCGCCTTTGGGAACGCGTTCCAGTAGCAACTTGTCCCAGGTGGCGGGACGCGGATAGCCTTCGCTGGTCACGGCGAGCGCTTCGGTGAACCAATGCGGAATGTGGAATTTCGTCTGCTGAAGCGTAATCACATGCACAAATTCGTGCTTGACCACGCGGGCCCAGTTGAACGGTTCACCGGCGGCTGTCGGCGATGCCAGCGCGACGATAACCCCCGTCGAAGCGCCAATCGTTTGAATCCACGGCAGGCCAATCATCCGCGCACTGAACCACTGATGCGCCGAAAGGCCCTTGGCGTTGTTGTAAATTTCAAAGTGAGTTCGCGCGGGCGGTTCAAAGCCGAACTGTTCGACGAGTTCGGCGTAGTTCTCTTCGAGGTATTCGGCCATGTACTCGCCGAGAACCTTATCGAGCTTGGAGTCGACGCGGATGATGAAGTGGTCGGTCGCAATCGTTTCGTATCCGCCCAGCAACTTGAGTACCTTCCGCATGTTGCTGACGCGCACGTGATACGGATCGGCCTTGAAGGCGCTGTCCAGAATCTTTTGCGCTTCTTCCGTTTTGCCGACCCGCATGAAAAGCATGCCGAGCGACGTCTTCGGTTCGGAAAGTTGCGGCATGACATCGACGGCCCGCTGAAACAACTTCTGGGCAATGGGATATTGCCGACGGCGTTCGAGCGTCGAGCCGAGAATCGTCAGGAAATAGCCGGGATGTGAATTGCGTTTCGCCAGATCGACGATCAATTTGGAAAAGCGCGACGGTTTCTTGATCTTGACTCTGTCAATCTTTTCGAGATTCGCCAGCAGATCATCGAGTTCCGGCGGTTCGCCATCCAATAGCAGAAAGATGGCAGCTTGCCGTGCGAGTGTTCGTTGTTCGTGCGGATTGATTTTCAGCGACTCCTCGACGGTCTTGAGCGCGTCGCTGAGTTTGCCGTTGGCAATCGAGAGGTCGGCTTTGAGATTGAGCGCGGGAACCGAATGCGGGTTCGCATTGAGGGCACGCTCGGCAAACTCTTCGGCCCCCTTGAGATCGTACTGCTGCAGCGCCGCTTCTCCCAGCGAGACCAGCACGGGTACAGCCTGCGGATTGATGGCGAGCGCCTGTTTGAACTCCGGGATTGCCTGGGCGCGGTTGTACTTCTCCAGTAACAGGTCGCCCGAAACGTGATACGCCTGCCAACTCAATTTGTCGGCTTTGAGGGCGTCGGGACAGAGCGTGTTCAGTACAAAGCTGAAGATCTGCGAGATGCTTCTCCAGCGCGCGTACTGCAATGTTCCGCGGGCGACGAGCAGCAGCGTTTCGGCATCTTCCGGCTGCGCCTGGTTATAAAATCGCACGAACCAGCGGTAGTTCTCGCCGGCCTCTTTCAGCCGTCCGGTTTCGGTTTGCACGTCGGCCAGCACGATTCTTGCCAGCGGATTGCGGCCATCGAGTTTGAGGGCCGCTTCCGCCAGCTTCTCTGCATCGGTGTAATTTCCCTGCAGGAATCGAATTTCGGCAAGTCGAGCGGTTGCCTGCGTGCTGCGCGCGTCGGCCGTTCTTGCGGAGGCAAGTTGTTCGGCCGCTTTCGCCAACTCGCCCTGTGCCTGAAAAACGCGAGCTTTGCCGAGCGCGACGCTGACGGCGTGTTCCTTCACTTCGGCGAGTTCGTCGTATGTTTCGAGCGCTTCTTCGTAGCGGCCGTGTTGCAAATGAGTCCGGGCGGTCTCGAACGGGTCGTTTTCCTGGGCGACAGCGCGTTTCGATCCCCAGAGAAGCAGGGGCATCACCACGAACAGCAGAAACAGCAGATGACGGACCATCGACATTTCCCTCCGGAATTCGCGCAGCAGAACAGTTGCCAACGCGACACGCTTTTCACGGCCGATTCCGATCACGGCAAAATAGCGATCAGACCCTCAAGCCACGAAATCGACGGTAGCCCATCGGTGGTGATTGTTCAATGACAATTACGGTCACCGCTTGCGGTTTCGCAGTCCCCCCGGTTTGCAAATCAAAACGGCGCGCAAAAAAACCGCGGGCTTCCACTTGGAAAGCCCGCGGCCTTGGGTCCAAACCTCTCCGATTGCGACGGTGGAGTCGCTGCGAGAAGGGCGGAGATGCAGTAGTGCAATGCACTCACCGTAGTTCATCCCGGCCCGCGCTAAAGTTGTCCCTCCGCCGGAAATTACGCGAGAGGTTTGTAAAGATCGATCTCGGATGCCAGTCTCTGTCTGCCGGATGCGAAAACTGTCGCCGATAATGCCAACCGAAGCAGCATTCACAATACGACTGAAAACGCGTGTCTCTGTTCCGGCAGAGATTATCATCGGCAGCGACACGGCGTCGCCGTCGTTCAATTTCTGAAAAACTGGAAAACCGCACGATCTTGTTTCGTCGTGATGAAACGTCAGGTCTCGATGCGCTCTTCTCCACAAAAACTTTAGCTTGCGACCGCCGCATGGCAAGAAGTTTTTTTCAATTTCTTTCAAGTCAACTGTCGCTGTGGGGTCCACGTGGCGGGTAGAATTGTTGTGAGTTGATCACGGATGGTCTAGAGTCGAGGGACTAGAGTCTAGAGTTGAATATTCGGCCGCTTCCGGCATCATTTTGTTCGTATAAGGAACAGGTAAAGTGACAACACAGAATCTGATTACAACGCGGCGTAGTTTCCTCAAGGCGGGCGCCGTCGGCACCGGGGCGCTGCTGACCGGTGGCGTATCAGCCGTGATGGCCGAGAGCAAGAAGGCGGTCGATCAGTACGGTGGATTCAAACTCGGTTTGCAGAGTTATTCACTGCGCGGCTACGACGCGAAAAATGCACTCAAGCACACCCGCGATCTCGGTCTGCATTATTGGGAATCATTTCGCAACCACATTCCGGTCAACACATTGCCCAAGCATGTGGCCGAACAGCAAAAACTGCTGGCCGGTTACGATGTGAAACTGATGGCGTTCGGCGTCGAGAATTTCGACGGCAACGAAACCCGCGCCCGCGAACTGTTCGACTTCGGCAAAGCGATGGGCGTGAAGGCGATCAGTGCCTATCCGAAAAAGGACAACAAGACGTTCGATTTGCTCGACAAGTTGGTCGAAGAGTACGGCATCGCGATCGCCATTCACAACCACGGTCCGGGATCGGGGTACGACAAAATCAGTGACGTTGAAAAGGTGGTGAAAGATCGGCACCCGCTCGTCGGGGCCTGTGTCGATACGGGACACTACCTTCGCAGCAACGAAAGCCCGGTCGATGCCATCAAGCGTTTCGGCAAGCGGGTGTTCGGCGTCCATTTGAAGGACGTGAAGGGTTACGCCACCGATGCCGACGCGGCCGCGTTCATCAAAACCGGCAAAGCCCGCCGCCAACTCAAGAACGAACAAAAGTTCTTCACCCTGCTCGGCGAAGGCGACCTTGATGTCGTTTGCTGTTTACAACTACTGCGGCAGTTGAAGTACGAAAACATCGTCTCGCTGGAATACGAAGAGAACAAGGACAACCCACTCTCGGACATCGCCATCTGCCTGGACGCGGTCCGCAAAGCAGTGAAGCAGTTGGGGTAGGACTCGTTTTCGGTGCTGCTATATTCCTGGAGGGATCAATTGGGTGCCACTGGCGTGTCGCCGGTGGCACCTATTTCGCGAGCGGAACGGCTAGATAAGGTCATGGTGCAGGTGCGGTTTCAGATTCGGTTGCGCTTTGATCACAATCTGCGCGATTCGCTTGGCCTTGGTCTTGCTCATGGTCACGTAATAACGTTTTTCCCCGGCGACGGTCATGCGGAGGTCGCTTCCTTCCGGATCGCCATTCCAGTCCAAGCTGGTGATTGTTCGCAACGGAATTCGAAAACGCTCACCCACGCGAAATAGCAGGACCCGGTGTTGAACGAGGACGTCGCTGTCGTCATCGTTGAACTCGAAGCTGAAGCCGCGCAGTATCAGACCCAACCCCATGACGCTGAACGACGGCAGGGCGATAAACTCCACCAGCAGGGTTCTCGCATCGCCGAGCAGCGCAGCCACCGGCCACGTTACCATCATCAACACGGGTATCAGAGCGACGGCTACGACGAAGCTTGACACCGTCGGTCGGTAAGTGCGAATGGTGGTTTGACGTGTCGCGATCATGGCTGGCGAGATTCGTGTAGTGATTAGCCACCGCCGTTACGGCTTGTGAGCAAACCGACTAAACGACGTTTCGGCAATCATTGCGATTTCCTCGCGCGGAAGCGTTACGCGCGTTGCGGACCGAGGCATGGATTTCGACTCCATTGCCTTCAACTTGTTCTGACAGTGCTTGCAGTGCGTCAGATGTGTTTCGACCCGGCTTGATGCTTCCGCGTCGAGTGTTCCCGCCATGAATTGCGGTGCCAGTTCCAGCAGGCGGCTACAGGCGATGCCGCCATAGTTCGGATTGGCATTCGGCAGAACACCGACGAAGTAATAACCGGTGAAGGCGGTCATCAGCAGCAGGACGGCAGCCACCATCCGCCGTTGCCCGGCCAACGCTCGATTGCGGCCTTGCAGTCCGTCAACCAGCCGACCCACTTCACCCGGCCGGCAAGCTTGCCACTCGTTGTGATTTTCGTTGTTCTGGTTCATGGAAAATCTCTTCGCTCGATGCGGTTGGGCGGCCTCAATCGGCAAAACTCGGAAGTCGCTGGCTGATAGCAGATCGTATTGAAGACGCCTTATCTCAGATTATCGACGACTGTCCAATAACGTTCTGTGAGAATCATCACATTCCCGGAAAAATGCCGGTTTTCACCCGCAAATTATGCCTGTTTTCAAGAACCAAATTGCGGTTGTTTCTTCATTCGTTCATCACGCGAAGGGGATTGCGGCACGGGCGGGGGCGAAACTCCGATGCCTGCCGCCAACTCCTTCGGCCGGGTCAGAATGATCTGCCGCCGCTTGATGATCACATTTCTCTCGGTTTGCAATTCCCCCAGCACCACGGTGACCGTTTCCCGCGTGCTGCCGATGATGCTGGCCAGATCCTGATGCGACAGCTTGATTCCGATACGAATCCCTTCGTCGGTTTGCTGCCCGTATTTTTCGACCAGTTCCAGCAGCAGATGGATCAGGCGTTCACGGTTCGAGCGAAACAGCAGCGATTTCAGCCGCCGTTCGACGCGCCGCCTTCGCAAACCCATCATTTTCGTCACGCCCAGCGATAACTGAGGCGATTCTTCCATCAATTGCTGCACGGCGGAGCCGGGAATGAGCACGATTGACGAGGCTTCCATCGTCTCGGCAAATTCCTCGCGCTCGCCCGAATCGAGCATCGCCAGTTCGCCGAACATCTCGCCGGGATCGATAATCGCCAGCATCGCCTGCTTGCCATCGCTGGTGATGTGATAGATTTTGACGCGGCCCGACGTCAGCAGCATCACCGAATCGCCGGCATCGGTGGGGACGTAGACCAGACTGTTCCGCTCGAATTTTCGGGAACGCGCGCGCGCCTCCAGCCGCTGAATCTGCACCGGCGTCAAACGCTCGAACAGTTCGCAACTCTTCAAATACCAGAACTTGTCGTTCATTCGGTATTCTCGCTCCGTCTCGGTCGGGTCCTGCGACTGCTGGCAGTCACGCTCGTTGAGGATAGTTATCCGGACGCTGCGATACCAGCCCGCCTCATTCGAGCATCGCGCGCGGGACGCCAATATCGATGACGTGTACCGTGCCGATCCACTCGCCGGCGGCTTCGTTGTCGAAACCGACTTTACGTGCAACGAAGGTTGCCGTGTGATTGGCGCGCACGCACTCTCCCGGCGCTTCGCCGGTGTCGCAATCCAGCCCCGATGGCAAATCGATCGCGAAGACTTTCTTGCCCGCAGAGTTGATGTGGCGAATGACTGTCGCAAACGGTTCGCGCGCCACTCCGCTTCCCAGCAGCGCATCGACAATCCAGTCGGCATCGGCAAGAAGTCGGTCGATGTCGTCACCTTCAAACTGCGCGGGAAACAGATTGATCGGCGTGCCGGCCTTCTTAATGATTCGGTAATTGATGGCCGCGTCGCCGCGCAGATCGTTGGGATCGCAGAACAGCAACACACGAACGGCGAAGCCACGATTTTCGAGATGCCGGGCGATGACGAAGCCGTCGCCACCGTTATTGCCTTTTCCGGCGCAAATCACCACAGGGCCGTCGATGCCCAATTCCACCAGTAATTCGGCCGCACCGCGTCCGGCGTTTTCCATCAGCACAACACCCGGCATGCCGTACTCTTCAATCGCCCGCCGATCGACGGCGCGAACTTCATCGCGGCTCAAAGAACGCTGAGTCATGCGGAGTGGCACTTTCCGACTAAAGCGTACCTTTGGACGACGGCACGCCCGTTTGCCGGGGATCGACGGTGACCGCTTGTCGCAGTGCACGTGCGGTTGCCTTGAAGACGCCTTCAGAAATGTGATGGCTGTTGGTGCCGTGATGCAGCACGAGGTGCAGATTCATCAGCGCGTTGGCCGAGACGGCCTGCCAGAATTCGCGCACCAGTTGCGAGTCAAAGTTGCCGATTTTCTCGGTGGGGAATTCGACGTGATCGACGAACCACATCCGCCCGCTGAGATCGAGGGCCGATGTGACCAACGTTTCTTCCATCGGCAAAGTGACGCTGCCGTACCGGGTGATTCCCTGTTTGTCACCCAACGCCTCGCTGATGGCTTTCCCAAGACAGATGCCGACGTCTTCAACCGTGTGATGTTGATCGACTTCCAGATCGCCCTTGGCATCGACGGTGAGATCGAACAACCCGTGTTTGGCGAACAGTGTCAGCATGTGATCGAAGAATCCGATGCCCGTGCTGACGTTCGCAGCGCCCGTGCCGTCGAGATTCAACTCGAGTTTCACGTCGGTTTCTTTGGTGTTTCGAGCAATGGAGTGTGTGCGCGGCATGGTGTTTCCTGAGTTCAGCAGCGGTCGTGAGTTTGTCTTGGATGAAAAGCGGAGTATGAGTGTTGATTACGACCAGGTTAGGTTTCAAGCTGTTTTCGCGTCCAAGTCGTGGGTTTTGTCGCAGTCGGGTCAAACGTGACATCAAACGAAACGGGTTCATCGAATCTTTGGCGGTCGAACAACGAACCGACTTCTATGCCGCTTAACTCTGTCCCGAGTTCACGCAATTCTTCAACGGCTTTCAAAACCCAACGTACTTGGTTCCCGTCGCAATTCAGGTAGTCGAGTTGCTCGCGTTTTCCAACGGAGACCGCTTCCTCAAAAGCGTCCTTAAAAGTGTCCGCTGCCACAATGAAGAACGAGTATTCACAGGTACAATCAGATATCGGCCGACCATCATCGACTAGCGAGAGAAACAACAGTCGAGCGCAAAAGTAAGGCATTGGTCGTTTGCAACATAAAGGTCCGGCAATTCTCCATTTTAGATCATACGTGTTCGCAGCTGCATTGTAACTATGTATTAAATGTGATTGAGGGTCTGTCCGAGCGGTCGATGGTCGCTTGCCGGAGCAATCGGATCGCTTTGCCGTCAAATGGCATGCGAACGGGGCAATGACGCCACAGTGACCGTTACGATCGACACAATCGGACGCGCGATTGAGTCAGACGATCTCGCGCATCGCGTTGATGAACGTGCCGAGTTCGTCGTCGGTTCCCACCGTAATCCGTAAGCCGTCGATTTCGTTTTCGTCCGCCCCTGCGAATCGCATATAGCGGACGAGAATCTTGCGGTTCTTCAACTCCTCGAAGATCTGCTGGTGCCGTCCCTCGGGATGTGTGGCCCAGACGAAATTGGCCTGGCTGGTTTCGACCTCAAATCCCAATTCAGAAAGCGACGCGGTCAGCGTACTCCGTGACTGGCGGATGCGTGCGGCGTTGTCCTTCATCCATTGTTGATCTTCAAGTGCCGCCACCCCCGCAGCGAGCGACAGTGTGTTGCAGTTGTAGCTGTCTTTCACCTTCAGCATGCCGCGCGTCAAATCGGGATGCGCGACCGAGAACCCCATGCGGATTCCCGCCAGGCTGTACGACTTGCTGAGCGTGCGGGTGATGATGATGCGTTTGCCGGCATCGGACTGTAACAATTCTCCGCTATGCGGATCGTCGCAAAAGTCGCCGTACGCTTCGTCGAGAACGAGGACGCCGTTTGGTGGCAGCAGCGCCAAGATGTCATCGTCCGACCAACGTGTTCCGGACGGGGAGTTCGGGTTCGGCACCAGCACGAGCTTGCTGTTTTCGATGAGTGGACGGCAGGCGTCGCGATTCCACGACCAATCGGCATTCAGTTGCAGCCGCACCCACGACGCGCCCTGAATTTCGGCCAGCGTTTCATACAGTATGTAACTGGGATACGGATAGGCAACCTGCTCTTTCGGATCGACGAACGTCCGCATGATGATCGTCAGGTTCTCGTCGCTGCCGTTGGCGGGGAGAATCCAATCGGGTTCGACATTGAACAACTCAGCCGCCAATTGTCGAAATCGCGTGGACAACGGATCGGGGTAGACGTTCAATCGAGCATGTGCCGCCGCTTCGATGGCGGCCACAACCTTCGGTGACGGCGGATACGGATTCTCGTTTGTGTTGAGTTTCACCCAACCGGTTTCGCGGGGTTGTTCGCCGGGAACGTAACCGGCAATTCGTTCAATATCGGGCCGAAACAAGCTCATCTGTCAAACTTTCAGGGTCGCGTCGAGTCAAAATGAAAAGAACTACATCGGTCGTTCATTGCAGGAATTCGATTCTCTGTTGTGACAGACAGAGCGTCAACCGCGTCGGTTCGGTGTGCGGGGCGGTTTCCGAACCGGTATACTTGGTGGGACCGAATTCGCTAACCCTTTTGAGTCGCTGCCGAGCCAACCCAATGAAGAACACATCCATTCTGTCTTGCGCAGTTGTCGGTTTCCTCTTCTGTAGCCAACTCATCGCTGAAGAATCGTTGCGTGGTCATCATGCCGACGTGAAGGTGTCGGCGGCGACACGACTCGATTGGGTGTTTGCACTGGCGAATCAAAGCCCGAAAGAGACGCCCGCCGGTTGGCTCGGTGACTACGAATCGACGAAGCAGTCATACGAATTGTTCGTGCCGGCCGATTACAACGCCAAACGTGCGTACCCGGTCATTCTGTTCGTTTCCCCGGGTGGACGTGGGACCGGCTACCGCAATTGGCAGGCGGTTTGTGAAAAGCAAAAAGTGATTTTCGCCAGTCCGCATGGGGCGGGGAATAATTGTCCGCCGCGACAACGGGTGCGTATCATCTTCGACGTTCTCGACGACATTCGCCGCAAGTACAACACCGATGTCGATCGCTGTTACATCGGCGGATTTTCCGGCGGCGGTCGCACTGCCTGTGCAATTGCGTTCGCTTTGCCGGAGTACTTCGGCGGGGTGATTCCCGTGTGTGCCGCCGGCGACCTGCGGCAGGAACCGTGGTTGAAGCATCGCGTGATCGCGCGGTTGAGCGTGGCGCACGTGACGGGTGAATCGGATTTCAACCGGGGGGAAGTTTCTCGGTTTCGCGGTCCGATGTTGGCCGAGGTCGGTGTTCGCAGTCGTGTGTGGGTCGTGCCGAAAATGGGACACGGCATACCCAGCGGAGAGCCTTTGCAGGAAGTGTATCGCTGGTTGGAGTCGGGTGTGCGCGACCGGAAACAGTTGGGGAAGAAGTATCCAGCGAGCCGAATTGCTGGAACCGAAACGCTTACGCGAGCAGAGTGGGCCGATGGTTTGCTGGCTGAAGCACAGAGCAGACTGAAAAAGCGGCAGACCGTTTATTCCGGTTTGATGCAACTGATGGGACTGCGGAAACGCTGGCCCGATGTGCCTGCCGCCGAAAGCGCTCGCGCGATTCTGCTGAGTTTCGAGAGCAAGCGGGATCGGCCTTGGGAACAGGACGATCTGGCGGAGCAACGCAAGTTCTTGATCGCACAAGCACGTGCGCTGGATGCGTATGCCACCGGTGAGTTGCCGAAACAGTATGCAGCACGTCGCGGCGAAATGGCTGAGGGGGCGTTGAAACTCTGGAAGATCGTCGTCGCTGACGGCTCCGATGCGGCCGCTGTCGCGCAAGGGAAGAAACGCATCCCGGTGTTAGAGGCGCTCGTTCCAAAGACGACTGACAAGAAGTGACAGCAGGAGTGCCGAGCGCCGAATATGCACGTCGAACTTTTCCGAACCCGCACCAGCGACGGTCTATTCTTGTGCGGGCAGTTGATGTTGCCCAACGAGACGATGCAGCCGACGCTGCCGGTCGATGCGTTTCTGCTGGTGCACGGAACGGCGAGCAACTTCTATGCGGGTGGAGTTTTGCAGACATTCGCGGAACAAGCGGTGGCGGCCGGTGCGGCTGTGCTGCGCGTCAACACGCGCGGGCACGATCAGATGGCGGCGATACCGAGCGAACGCGGCTCCGTAGCGGGCGGGGCAGCTTACGAGTGCATAGCAGAGTGTTGCTTCGATGTGACTGCGTGGGTCGAATCGCTGGTGGCTCGCGGGTTCTCGCGAATTGCGTTGGTCGGACACAGCATGGGCGCGGTTAAAGCGATTTTCAGCCAGGCGCGAGCGGCACATCCGTCGGTGAGATGCATCATTGGCATCTCACCGCCCCGGTTCTCGCACGAGCGGTTGGCATCCGGAATTGGTGGAGACGAATTCCGCGAAGACTTTCGCCGCGCATGCGAACTCGTCGATGATGGCCGTGGCAGCGAATTGATTTCGGTGCGCTATCCGTTGCCGTTGATGTTGACCGCTGACGGTTTTCTTGCCAAATACGGGCCGCACGACGACTATGACATCGTTCGGCATCTGCCCGACGTTGCCTGTCCAACTTTGATCGTGTTGGGGACCGGAAGCGTGGCGGCTTCGTCGGCTTTTGCCGGACTGCCGGAAGAAATCGAACGGTTGGCCGCCGAGCATTCGTCGCTGGCGTTGGAGCTTGTCGAAGGCGCGAACACGGTGTATTCGACGTGCGAAGAGGTTCCATTTATGCGCGCTGCGGCGTGGTTGGTGTCCCACGGGGCGTAGCCCGTGGGCTTTGGATGAAGAGCCATTTGGTTGAGGAATTAGAAGAGGCGTTTGCGGGGGTCGGACTCTTCGTCTTGGACGGTTTCCGCTTTGTCGGTGGCTTTCTTAGTGGTGGTCCGCTTGCGGCGACCGGCCGACGTCTTTTTCTGCTGAACGGTCGATGTGGCATCAAACGGTTCGGTCAATGGACGTCCGGCTTCGTCGGTGCCGGTGAGAATTTCGATTTTCTGTTCCGCTTTCTCGAGTGTCCCGTAACAGTTGCGGAGCAGCGCGATGCCCTGCTCGAACCGCTGCATCGATTCGTCGAGGCCGATTTGTCCCGCTTCGAGATCGTCAACGATCTGCTGTAGCTCGGTTAGCGCTTGCTCGAAACTTGGTTCGGGCGAAGTCTCGTCGGCGCCAGGTTGCTTGTCTTTTGCCTTAGCCATTCGTGGTGTCGATTCAATTCGGGGTGAGGATGTCGGATGGTTTGAATACTCTGTAGGGTACGCCGATGTTTGATATGTGGTGCCTTATTTGACGGTCATTGTTGTAACACCGGACCAGTCGGCCGGTGGTGGGGTGGCCATGAAGCGTTCGCAGCGTTCGATGTAAAGCTGTGATGGTACGTCGTCGTTGTCAATTGCCAGCGTCTTTTGAAATAGCGTGAGTGCATCGTGCCATTTGCGATCCTGAAAGGCGGCGATCCCTGCGTTGAAGTGGTTGAGAAATTGCTGCTCTGTTTCATCGAGTGGCGGCACGCCGACGGGGTTAAAAATTCGTGTCGGTTCGAGTTTGCCCTGCACCTGAATACGGTCGATTTCGCGTCCGGCAATTCGATTCCCCAGTCGCTTCCAGGTCTTTTCGCCAACGATCAACTGCACGCCGTATTGCTTCGTTGTTCCCTGCAGCCGGGATGCAAGATTTACTCCGTCGCCGATGACCGTGTAGTCGAACTTGTCGTCGGAACCGAAGTTGCCGACGCGGACAACATCGGTGTTAATGCCGATGCCGATGTGAATTTCGGGCAACCCCTGTTCAGACCATTCCTTCTGCAAATCTGCCAGGCGATCAATCATCTTCAGCGCGGTTAACGTGGCTTGAGTGGCATGGTCTTCCATTTCCAGCGGTGCGCCGTAGAAGACCATCATTTCGTCGCCGATGTATTTGTCGATTGTGCCGCCGTGGTCCTGGGCGATGCGGCTCATGGGAGTGAAGAAACCGTTGAGGTATTTCTGCAATTGCTCGGCCGTGAGCTTTTCGGCGATTCCACTGAATCCGCGAATGTCGGCGAACAAAATGGAAAGGTCGGCGTCTTCTCCACCCAACCGCACCAGTTCGGGCTGACTTATCAGTTTGTCGACCATCGCGGGGTGCAGATAGTACTGGAACACTTCGCGAACCTTTTGCTTTTCCCGCACGTCGTTCCACCACCGCCGTGTTGTGATGACGAGAAAACAGGCAAACACACCGGACATGGGCAGCACCGGGCTGGCCAGTGTATCGACTTGCGCGAGTGCCAGAAAATGGCCATAGAAGATAATCAGCAGGCCGACCGACATCGCGGCGAACGACCACTTTGCCGGCGTTCGGTTAAAGAACCACGAAAATCCACCCGCGAGAACGATTGTTAAAATGGCAGCAGACAATAGCCCCGGTGCGGAAAGATACCGCCCGGTGAGCATGGTGTTGATGGCTGCGAAATTGATGCTGATGCCGGGAATGTTCGGGCCAACCGGTGTGCGTTTCAGATCTGTTCCAGCTGTCGTCGTGTCGCCTACCAGACAGAGTTTGCCTTTAACGCGTTTCAGCAAACTTCTAAGAGCTTGGTCTCGTTCGACTTCCGCTTGGGGGATTGCCTTCTGGAGTTTCAAGATATTCATTGCCGCGATGAGCGATTGATCGTTGGCCGCGACGTCTGCAGGCGTCGCATTTCTTGCCCGTGAAAGCAGGGCCTGCACTCCCTCGTGTTTTAGCACCAGTGGGATGCGTTGGTTGTCGAACAGCTTCTCCGCTTTCTTGGCATCGCTGAAATCCTCAGTGATATAGTTCTCAATAATCTCGTTCAGCAAGGCATCGCATTTTTCCTGCTCACTGAAACCGAGGTCGATCTGATCGTCATTGTCTAATTGAATAATGTTGATTCGCAGGTTGTATCGCATGCGTTGGAGATTGGCGTCATAGTCTGCCAAATCGATGAGATCGGCGACGGAGAGTTGGGGGATTCTATCTTCCCAGTCTCGTCTTCCGGTTTCAGGATCGAGTTTCCCATTCATCGGCCAATTAATGACCAACCGGCCACCGGAATCAACCGGAAGGATTTGATCGGTTCCGATGCGGATCGAGCCGTTCATGACTCGCAGGTCAGTCGGTTCCGTTCCGAGATGCATTGCCAGGACTGTCAACGATTGGTGAGTCAACCCGCGGTCACCCCACCGGGCCAGCAGCTGCATTCGGCGGAAGGTTCCATCGCCGTCGGCGTCAAAGTCGGCAAATCCAAGTTTGGCATTTGCCGCAAAGTCGTCGAGCGGAACGTGCGGGTCGTCTGTCATCATTATTGGCAAATCAGCGATGAGTTCAGGCGTTGCGTGTGCGCGAAGCCGCGTCAGCACGCGCCGTCTGTCAACAGCATCGGATACCATATTGAAAACAGGGGACGCCGGTCTGTACAGCCCCTTTTCAATTCGATTGGGTGCGCGTGTTGCAATGCGGTTGACGGCAACATCGAATGCCGGATCGAAGAGTCGCGAAACGATCTTAATATCGATCCCAAGTTCTTCGGAAACATCAGTGGCCGTCAACTCGATAGGCGGTTGCAGGATGTCCTGCTCCAGGAGGCCAACGATTTTCTGCAGGTTGCTATCTCGGGCGATTCGGTCGGCGGCTAATTCACACGCAGGTTCGTACATCAGCGTTGCATCGCGGGAATCAATCGAGAGCCTTTGCGCAAGATCCTGCACTTTTAACAGCGCGTCCTGCTGCAACAGTTCGGCCATCGCCTCAAACTTAGGCTGCAGATCACGTCGAACTGGCGCCGCCGGCGCCAGCAGGTGAAACGAAATCACGACCTGGCTCAATTCCGACAACGAGTCGCTCAGCAGCCGATCTTCCAGATAGTGGTTCTGCAAATTCGGGCCGTACCGCACCGCGTCGTCCGGAATCCCGTCGCGCGCCGCTTCTTCCTGATAGAACGAGTCGGGGCTGCCGCGGTCGAGGAACAGCATGTCCACCAACACGGTCTTGGCACCGAGTCGCTCGAGTTGGCGCAGCGCGCGCGCCATCCGATGTCGTTGATCATTCTTGCCGAATTGAGCTGCCGCATAATCGTCTAAAGAGACCTGCAGCAAATCGGGATGAATTTCTGCCGGCGCGCGGCGTTTCAGAAACTGATCCTGGACGATCCAGTCCAAACGCTGCCGAATGCCGAAAGGATCGAACGTTCCCCATGCCAGCACGGCGATCAGCGAAATGACCACCCAACTAGTTGTCGATGTCAGTCGCAGTCGTTCGATCAGCTTCACAGTACGAATCTTGCCGCAAGACGTTGCACGCAGGGCTGCGCGGCCGATCTGATGATTACTCCAGTGGAGGCGCGCCGCCCTTCCCGTCGATTCGCGGCTGAAACGAGCCGCAAACATCTGGCTATTCGACAGGGGTCAACTCGCGCGATCATACCGAATGTGGCGAGCAACGTCACGCGCGATGTGGTGCTGAAGTTCTTCTCGCTGCGATGCTGTGCCAGAAGACGCGGTCCACAGGACATACCCTTACGGGTTGAACGTGGGAGTCATCGGATTGGTCATGGGCTGCTGGCCGCCCGGGTTATGTTGATTCTGTTGGTTGAAGAAATTGATGAGATTCTGCTCGTCCGCCAAATCGCTACGTCCTTGACCGTTGATCAATCGGTCGCGGTTCAAGTTGCCTTCGCGCTTGTTAGATTCTCCGGAGTTGTAAAGAAACGGTCGAGAGACGAGGACACGACGTACAAAATCGACTTCAAAACCACGACGGTGTGGACCGGCGATAGTTCTGCTGGGTCGTAGGGCGGCGACCTCGATTGCCCGCAGCAGGCGACCGCCGCGGCGGTCGTTCTCGGCGCGTTTCAGTATTCCCTGAAACGCGCGTGCCGAACGAGACCGTGGGATGGCGTCGTTCGTCATAGCCGCCCCGACAATGCCCATTGTCAGCGAATCGCCTCGATCAATGGACGCTTCAAGCTCGGCGATTTCTGTCCCGCGAACGGCAACGACGGATCGTGGCGTGCGGACCCGAAACGACGGCGGCACCGCAGTGCGGACGACTCCGGCGCGAATCACTCCCTGTCGCACGTCGAGCAGTGTTCGCGTCTGCGGGCCTTGTTGAAGCGCTTGGGTGATCTCCATGTCACTGTAGCCACGGACGATCACTGCCGAGAGGACTTCCTCTGTGACTGGTCGCTGAAACTCCAGTTTGCAGATGGCGCCGGGGTTGGCGTGGACGCGATCGCCCTGCGAGAGTTTGCTGTCGATGGTGACCCGCTGTCGGCGACCGCCGCGCGTGTAATACACGGTCCCCGAGACCGACTCGACGACGATGACCAATCGGTCGGCATTCGCAGCGGGAGCCGGCGCCGCTGGCTGACCGCGCAAATCGCTACCGTCGAAAGCCGCCGCGGTGAACGCTGCCACGATGGCCAGGCAAATAAACTGAACCAGCGGGCGGTTGAATCGGTTCGTTCTCTTCGTCACGTCCGTCATTTCCTCTGACCTCGTTTCTTCAGCGTGTCACCATCGCCGAACGGTGAACACGGTTCGCCTCGTTGCTACTTTTATCTCTGCATCAACCGGCTAGTGAATCTCATCGGCATCCAAATCCACTCCCTGATGTGGATCGCGGCAGATGGAAATTCGGGTCATCACGCTCAGCAGTTCCGAGCCGGACACAACGGTCCGGGGACTGCCCGGTGCAATGATTCTGCGGAACAGCATTTCGCGGTGGGCGTAACGCCGCGTCATGCCGAACCACCGGGTCAGCAGCCCCGGTTTCACGCCGAGGTAACTGGCCGACATGTACGCGACGACGTCTCGCCGCAGGCAATCATCGGGCGAGTAGTTCCACTTGGGCGAGATCACGCACAGTGCAATCAAGTGAGCGTGGACATCCTCGAACGCCATCTGTTCGACGTTGAGGTCGGCATCGAAATTCCCCTGATCGCGGGCCATCATCAGGAACACGCGATAGCCTTGGTCAATCGTCAGCGATGGCTGCAATGCAACGACCGACATCAGCGGCGGGTCGCTTTCCGGCAGCGGTGTGAATCCGTCGTCCGCGCGAATGGAAAGACACGCCAGTAGCACAATCATCATCAGGCAGGAGAATCGCATCGAATCCCTCATTGCGAGCTGCTAGCGATCAGCCATCAGCTGGAAATTGCGTTGTTTGACGTCATGATTCTTTTGGGCTGAGAGCTGACCGCTCATTTACAGCAGCCAGTTCAAGCTCCAACTCACAAACTGCCGACTGCTGTTGACCGAAAATGCCTTGTCGTTCGGATTGAAGAGGCCGTAATTGGCCAGCATGTATAGGTCACTGGAGAGCCGCCAACTGACGTAAAAATCGAGTTCCGAACCGAGAAAACTGCTGCCGGGCAGGTCGTTGCGAATGTCGCTGGTTCCGCCGCGTTCCTGCGGGCGCCAATAGGCAAAGGCATTCGCACCCACCTGCATGTGTCGCAGCCAATTCGAATAGCAATCCTGGCAATCGCTTTCAAAGGGGAAGCACGAGGCACCGAGCCGGACGAAACGTAAGTTGGCCAGCAGCGGCGCAAAACTAACACCCGTGTTGATGTAACCGAAACCGAGGAACCCAGTGTCACGCGTTCCCACGCGGTTGCCGAACGAGGTTGATTGCGGAGCACGGCGGTCCGAGTCGCCCGATGCGTGTGCATATTCAATGTCGAAGCGCGGTGCGGTTCGCCTATTTGATTGATAGACGAGACCGAGATCGGTTGCCCAACCATGAATCTCCTCGCGGCGCGTTGTCTGCAGGTCGGCGTAGCTGTCGCCGGTCTGCAAAATGAATTCCGCATAATATTGCAGATTAGTAATTCCGCCACACGACTCCGGCAGGCCGCAAATTGCTTCGCCGGTGGCACCAATTCCCCAGTACTCGCTGTCGTAATCGAAGCGCTGGACGGGAACGAGACCACCACCTGCTACCGGGACGCGAATGACTTCACCGGAACGGTCGCGCTGTATCAGGGCGAACGCGTACAACTCGTGGTGGTCGAATCCCTGGTACTCTAATTGTCCACCGAAAAAGCGGCGGTCGCTGCGTTCAAAGCTGGGGGCGCTGATGTCGATGTTGTCGTAATGCGGAATCGAACGGCTGCCGAAAATCATGCCGCCCCAATTACCTCGTGCTCCATCAAGCACGACGGCATCGGTTGTTAATGCATAGGCAAGGCCGCGGCCAAGAAACAGAAACTGTCGACCAGCTGTCAGGTCGGCGGCCCAGTCTTCAACCCACTCACACCGATAACGCCGCGCAGCCTCGTCGATGTCGAACTGATAGAATCCGATATCAACAAACGGGCCTTGCCATTCGCTGTTGCGAATGAAACTGTCACCCTTTTCATACTGCATGAAACCGTACTGGCCGCGGACGAATACATGGTGTACGTCATCGAGGCTGGCGCTGAACCACGGGCGAATTTCCCAGAGGTGCGCACCACGAGAGGCTTGAAAATTGCCCAATCCCGGGGTGCCGGGATCTTGCAGCCAGATGCCCGCATATCGCAGCACGGCACCATAGTCGTACGTGAGTCGTTCAGCCGACGGCTGGTCGGTGAATTCCGGTGCAATGAGCGGCCGAAGTTGTTCGGTGAGAAAGCGCTGCTGATACGGCAGGTCGGTCGTACCGGAAATCTGCGCATCGGCAGACTGGCCGATACAGACGAATGCCACGGCGGCGAAGGTCGCAGCGACCAGTCGAATTGATCCAGAGGTGATCCACATCACGTCTTCTTCTTTCGCTTGCGTTGATTGCTCAGCCCGCGTCGTGGGGCTGAATCGCCGATGTCAGACAGCACCATTTGAATGGTGAATTGATCCCAACCATTAAACGGGCGGTTTCGCCTGTAGCGGTTGTATCGTCCGCGCGCATTCTCTGGGTGTGATAAACCGCACCGCGCCGCGCAGGTTGCCTTAACCGTCAAGGGTTGCCAGGGGGGATGTGGCAAGATAGGGGTGTTGGTGCGAGATTGCAGGCTGGTCGTCGGCGGCGATGAGAAACCCGGTCTTTTCAAAAGGCCGGGTTTCTGCGACTTCGATCAAATCACGCTTCCGACCGATAGCGCACCTGACCGCCCACGATTACGGTTTGCGCGCGGCCGCTAACGTTCCAGCCGG
>JABISG010000125.1 GCA_018699955.1 Planctomycetaceae bacterium
AACCGCGGCTGGTTGTGGAGTCTGGTCCCAGCCCGTCGCGAAGAATCCATGCGAAGGGGGCGACGGCAGCGACCATGAATGCCATTACAGTCGTGGAGATTTTGAGCAGCGTCGCTGCGGTTTCCGATTTGCTGATTGGCAGGTACCTCTGTAACGGCGGGCCAGAATTAGTTTGCTCGGGTTGGCTCATTCTTTCATACTCTACTCGACCACTGATACCGGCGACAGCGGCCAGTCAAGACGCTGGTCTATGTCGGCGACTATGTAGACGCGACACAGTGGCGTTGTTTCTCTGGGATTCCGCTACCGCTGATCGTATCCTCACACGGCGGATCGTTGGTGTGTCCCGAAACTCATTTTTCCAATTGCGAATTCACGGTGCCGCAATTTGATCTGGCTGTGGTAGATGCGACGATGCCCTGATGCGAATCCGAGCAAGAGATTCAGCCCGCTACACCGGGACGAATCGTGACATTTCGGTGCGCTATAGATGTTCGGAAAACGAAATGTCTCTGTTTGAATTTCGAAGAGTGCTCGGTCCGCTCCACTTCAACCTGACGGTCGCAACATTCGCGATCCACGGTAAAACGAAAAAAGCCGAGGCCAAGTGCCTCGGCTTTTTTCGTTGGTACGCCCGACTGTTTGACCAAAAACTCGGTCAGAGAACTTCAGAATGTCGCGACCGACAGAAGATCGGATTTCCTCAACCTGGCGTTGTCAGATCGCCTCCAGATGTGCGAGAACTTGGCCAGTTGTGACCTGGTTGCCCGGTTCTACGCTGAATGACTGCAAGCGACCGGCGGCCGGGGCTCCGATTTGCACCTGCATCTTCATCGCTTCCAGCACCAACACCGTCTGCCCCGATGTCACGCGATCTCCTACCTTCACCGACAGGCTTTGCACAACACCCGGCATCTGGGCCTGAATCTCAACCCCTTCTGCCACGACCGCTGGCTGCCCGGTCCCTGTCGCGACTTCATCGTGCATATGCACCTGGAAGACCTTGCCGTTAACAGTCACCATGCTCCCTTCAAAGGCCATGAAATAGTCTTTGCCGTTCACGGTGACATTGTATTCGTCCGGATCATTCGATCCTGCGGTTGGCTGAGATGCGGGAGCGGCGGCGGCATTCTGCGGTGACTCGGGGGCCACCTTGCGAATGCCGAGTTCCGCATTCCCTTGCAGAAAGTCGATTCCCTTCTGCTGACAAGTGGCCGCGATAAAGATGTTCTCGTCGGTGGTCTCAAGCCCTTCGGCCTCCAACAGCCTCCGCGCGGCTTCGACTCCTTTCGACGGATCCTCATCGTTCAACTCCAGCGGAATCCGCTTCGTTGGCTCCAGTCCCAACTGCTCGGATGCGAGCTTGACGATTTCCGGGTCCGGCGCAACCGGCGTCTTCCCGAAGTAGCCCAGCACCATCTTGCCGTAGCTCTCCGCAATCTTCTGCCACGCCCCGAACATCACATTGTTGAACGCCTGCTGAAAATAGAACTGCGACACGGGAGTGACCGACGTGCCGAATCCTCCTCGCTCGACGACGTCGCGCATCGCCTTGATGATCTCGGGGAACTTCTCCATGATCCCGTTGTCGCGCAGCATCTGCGTGTTGGCGGTCAACGCGCCACCCGGCATCGGGCTCCACGGAATCAGCGGCTCGACGGCTGTCGCTTCCGGCGGCAGGAAGTAGTCCCGCATACAATCCTTGAATACTTCTTCCGCTTCACGGATTTTGTCGATGTCGATGTCGAGTGCGTATGTTGAGCCGCGCAGCGCGTGCCACATCACCAGGATATCCGGCTGACACGTCCCGCCCGAACACGGCGCCATCGACAGATCGATGGCATTGGCCCCTGCGTCCAGGGCCGCCATATTCGCAGCCACGCTGATGCCCGCCGTCTCGTGGGTGTGAAAGTGGATGAACGTTCCTTCCGGCAGCATCGCTCGCGCCCGCTTGATTGTCTCGAACACTTTCGACGGCACAGCCGTCCCCGAAGCATCCTTGAAGCAGACCGAGTCGAATGGAATTTCCGCGTCGATGATCTTCCGCAGTGTCATCTCGTAGAAGTCGGCGTCGTGCGCGCCGGAACAGCCGGGCGGCAATTCCATCAGCGTCACGCATATCTGGTGTTTCAGCCCCGCCTCGGCGATACACCGTCCGCTGAAGATCAGATTATCGACATCGTTGAGCGCGTCGAAATTGCGGATCGTCGTGATCCCATGCTTTTTGAAGAGCTGCGCGTGAAGTTGGACAATGTCGCTCGACTGCGATTCTAGCCCCACCACATTCACACCGCGTGCGAGCGTTTGCAGATTGGCATCCGGACCCGCCGTCGCCCGGAAGGAATCCATCATCGCAAAGGCGTCTTCGTTGCAGTAGAAGTACAGCGACTGGAACCGCGCTCCACCGCCCGCCTCGAAGTAATCGATACCCGCATCGCGGGCCGCTTCCAGCGCTGGTAGAAAGTCGGGCGTGCAGACGCGTGCCCCGTACACGGACTGAAATCCGTCGCGGAATGCCGTACACATGAACTGAACTTTGGTCGTCACAACATACCTCAATCACAAGTTCTCTAAGCCGAGCGCCGGTTGTCAGGTCAATCGGTTGGTTCCCCGGCACCATCGAAGTTTTACCACAATATCAAGTCAGCACCGACCACAGCACACCCGCTGCCACGGCAGAGCCGATCACTCCCGCCACGTTGGGTGCCATCGCGTGCATCAGCAGAAAGTTGTGCGGATCCTCCTGCTGACCAACCATTTGCACCACGCGCGCCGAATCGGGGACTGCCGAGACTCCGGCCGCCCCCACCAGCGGATTGATCTTCTCCTTCAGAAACAGATTCATCAGCTTGGCGAACAGAAGTCCCCCGGCCGTCGCTATGCAAAAAGAGAGCGCCCCCAGTCCGAAAATCTGCAGTGACTCCGGCTTGAGAAACTGGTCGGCCGCCGTGCTGGCCCCCACGCAGAAACCCAGCAGGATGGTCACGATGTCGATCATCGCCGTCCGGGCAGTGTTCGCCAGACGTTCCGTCACGCAACTCTCCTTCAGCAGGTTACCGAAAAACATCATGCCGATCAGCACAATCGCCCCCGGCGCAATCAACGAGCAGATCAGGAACGCCACAATCGGAAAGATGATCCGCTCCCGACGCGAAACTTCCCGCGGCGGCTTCATCCGGATCAGACGCTCCTCGCGCGTGGTCAGTAGTCGCATAATGGGTGGCTGGATCACCGGGACCAACGCCATGTATGAGTAGGCAGCGATCGCAATTGCGCCGAGAAGTTCCGGTGCCAATTGGGAGGCCAGAAAAATCGCTGTCGGGCCATCCGCGCCACCGATGATCCCGATGGCAGCCGACTCCTTCACATCGAATCCCAGTGCCAGCGCGCCGAGAAAAGTGAGAAACACGCCGATCTGAGCCGCTGCGCCCAACAGGACCAACTTGGGGTTCGACAGCATGGTCGAAAAATCGGTCATCGCGCCGATACCGAGAAATATCAGCGGCGGAAATATCCCCTGGCTTACGCCAAAATACAGGTAGTACAGCACGCTGCCTCGATCGTACACGCCCAGCAACATCGTGTCGCTGGAGGGAATATTGCCCACGATGACGCCGAACCCGATCGGCACCAGCAGCAGCGGCTCATAATCCTTAATGATTGCCAGACTGATAAATACAATGCCGATGACAATCATGGCAGCGTTGGGCAGCGTCATCCGGGCGAACCCGGTGTCCGACAAGAACTCGGTGAATATCTCCATCAACTTTCCTTACGTTTTCCCAAGAACGGCAGCCGCGGCAGTTCGATTTTCGCCGCCGCCAATACATGCCCGTGCTGCCCCTCGGGCGTTCCTATCTCAGGCGTAACTGTTTCGCCGCGATGGAATAGACCGCAGCCACATTCCCAATCGACTCCGCTATTTGCTCAGCCTGTTCTTCAAGACAAAACCGATGGCCGCCAACACTTCGTCGTCGTCTTCACTATGAACATCCGGTTCGATGCTGTCGGCGGAATGTCCATGCGGAGATTCGCATTCAGGCACCCACAGTGAAACAACATTCAGTATGTTTGGGAGCACCTTGATGAACAGGCTCACCATGGCCAGCGCAACGAAGACGATCATCAAACCAGTAACGGCGATAACGATCCCGTCAGAGTCCATCAGACTCTGGAAATCAAGGCTTATTCCCAACACCACGTGTTCAGATCTCCACGTTTTCCAACAAATCTCTGCCAAATCGAGTCGTCACGAACTGGACTACTTGTACCACGTCTTCCAAAGTTGGCAAGCTGTCGGCCCTGTTCGGTGCCAGCTCTCACTGAGCGAACGGGGAACATTTCAGGCGACATCTGCGTTTGTTACCGGGCGGTTTCACCGGCTGTGGTCGGCGGTTTGATACCTCGCCAACAGGCCGGCCAGACGTTTGGCAACCTCAGCATTGTCTGCGATTACGTTCTTCTTTTCCGCGGGATCAGCACGCAGGTTGAATAACAAAGCGCCGGTTTCGGCGCCGCGTCTGGCCTTTGCGAATGGAGCGACGTATTTCCAATCGCCTTGCCGGATGGAAAAGCGTCCGGAATAATCGTGATGAATCACCGCCTTGTCGCTGGAATTGGCAGGCTGCTTTCCCAGGAGCGCAGGCAGAAAACTGACGCTGTCGGGACCGGCCTCTGTTGGCAGTTTCGCGTCAAGCACATCAGCGACTGTGGAAATCAGGTCCGTCAGGCAAACCAGTTCGTGGCTCACCGACGCCCGCTCGACCTGTCCCGGCCAGCGCACAATCAACGGCACACGATGCCCTCCTTCCCAAATTTGCGACTTGTAGCCACGCCAGTCACCGCACGACTTGTGCCCGAATGTCTCGCCCAAAATATTCCCGTTCCGTTTTTTGGACTTCGGCGGAAACGTGTCGCCCGGCGTTGCGCCGTTGTCGCTCGTCACCAGAACGATTGTGTTCTCGGTCAGCTTGTGACGCTGGAGTGTCTTCAGAATCTGACCGACACTCCAGTCGAATTCGATGACCATATCGCCACGTCGGCCGGCTTGGCTTTTGCCTCGAACAAAGTCTGGCGGCACACAGGGACGGTGCGGTGCCTGCGACGGGAAGTACAGAAAGAACGGCTCATCGCTTTGCTTCGCCTGATGTTGGTCGATGAACGCGACGGCTTTCTCAGTGAAGTTTGGTCCGTATTGGCTGTCGTCCCAGCCGGCGACCATGGGGGCCGTCGTGTTGCCGTAATTCAGCGGGGTCTTCTTGATGTTGGGATTGCCGACGACGCGATCGTCTTCGATGAAGCAATACGGAGGCATGTTGTTGGATGCGGCGATTCCGAAGAAGTAATCGAAGCCAAGCGTGTTCGGCCCACCGCGAAGCGGCGTGGCATAGTCGATGCCCCAACCTGCCGCGTGTGGTTCGTTCTTCGAGCGATCGGGCCACGGTCCCTTGTTGCCGTCTCTTGTTGTCCACCCCAGTCCCAGGTGCCACTTTCCGACAGATGCCGTCGCGTAACCGTGACGCTTCAGCAACGAGGCGATTGTTTCTCTGTCCTTCTCGATCAGCGGATGGTCGAAGCCCCACAGCACACTGTTCTTCAACCGACTTCGCCAACAGTAGCGACCGGTCAACAGTCCGTAACGTGTCGGCGTACAAACGGAAGATGGCGTGTGAGCGTCGGTGAATCGCATTCCCTGCCCGGCCAACCGGTCCATGTGCGGCGTCGAAATCTTCGACTCGGCGTTGTAGCAGCCGACATCGCCGTAACCCATATCGTCGGCCATGATCAACACGATGTTCGGCCGTGCTGCAAGTACGGCCGATGCGGCGACGTCGAAAACGCAACACAAAACGGCGGCGCAAATGAAAGACAGTCTCATAGTCAATCCTCTCAAGTTGGCTCATCTCAGTCGTTTGACGTTCGCCACAAAGCACGACAATCCAGCGGGTAGTCGGTCAGCATACCGTCGATTCCCGCCTCGCGCACCTGGCTCCACACCGCCTGGCTTCTGCGAGCTTCTCCGGGGCCGGCGTAATTGTAGAGTACCTGTTTGCCATGTTTATGGAGCCGATCGACTTCCTCACGGGTTGGCGCAAACGTCAGCAGAAACACGTCGAGAAAGTCTTCTCGCAGGCGAGCATCAAGGCTCTTTCGATTCACGTTCTGGCCGATGCGGAATTTTGGATTCAACTTCTTGAGTCGTCGGCTGATCTCCACGTTCTGGTCAAAGGCGAACGATTCGTCGAGCAGCCCGTACTTTTTCACAAGCGTCACCAACTTCGCCTCGCCGTCCGGATTCAACTGCTTGACGTTCAACGCAACAATCGTCGGCCCACGTTTGCGGTTCTTCACCAATGAGAGCGTTTCCTCCAATGTCGGCACACGGACGCCGGCGAAGACGGGATCAAACCAGCGACCGGCGTCCAGCTGTTTGACTTCTTCCAACGTCATATCACGAATGGAACGACTTGGTCCGTTTGTTGTTCGTTCGACGTTGTCGTCGTGTATCACCACCAGCTGGCCGTCTTTCGTCGTCCGAATGTCCAGCTCGAAGCCGATTCCCAGTTCCAGACACGCGGCGAAATTCGGCAGTGTATTTTCTGGCGCGTGCCTCAATAGCCCGCGATGAGAAATCAAGATCGGATCGCCAGCGCTTGTCATTCGGCAATCGACCACAAGCAACCCGGATAGCACAGCCAGGCAAAGCGTTAAGTTTCTCAGTCCTCGGTACATCGTGTCCCTTAATTTTTTCATTGATTGCCGGAATGTCGAATTCAGAATAGCCGCGGGCTCTGGGGTGTCGCGTGTGCGTTTGATACGAAATAAACTGGCAGGGCCGCTCGCGTGGCCAGCGTGGATGAAGACCTTGTGGACAACGCGTTTCTCATCGATCACCGTGCTCTCCCATCATGGTACACTAAAAGCGTCTTGGCAATCAGTTCGGGGTGTGACGACGCCAAACCGTGTCGTGCCGACGAGTTCCAAAAAGACTTCGATCATTTTCGATCAATACTGCATAGAGAGTAGATATCCAATGAAGAACACTTTTGCCGCCAGTCTTGCCTTAGGAATGATGCTCGCCATCGTGCTTTCGCCTTCTGCTGCGAATGCAGAGCATGAGGGAAAGATCCAGATTTTGCTGCTCGGCGACAGCACCACGGAAGGAAGCGTGCCGCGCCGGCTGAAGCCCAAAGGCCCGCATCTGGAGAAAGTTCTGGAACTGCTGCTGGCTGCGGAAGGCGATCTGCCTCCCTGCCACGTGATCAATTCCAGCCTGAGCGGCGAATACATTCGCAGGCTCATCGATTCAGGGCGCTACGATCGCAAGGGAGCGAAATTGCCCGGATTGGATTACATCCTCATTCGCTACGGCCTGAACGATCGAGCAAGGCGTAAAGAGTTTACCGTCAATTTCCCAAAGGACTTCCATGAACTGCTTGCTCGGCTGAGGCGGGATCACCCGCAAGCGCTGCTCATCCCGATGACCGTCATTCCGTTCGCGGACGAGAAGGCCAGCAAAGTGATCAACGATTTGGTTCTCAAAGTCGCAAAGAAGGAACAACTTGCGGTCTTTGACATCTGCCCGCGCTACGCTGCCGAGTTGCAGAAGGGGCCGAACATGCTCAACTACCGGCGTTACCCGCTCGCCAAAATCCCCAAACAATATCACAATCTCGTAAAGCCATTTGCGAACGGCCCCAGTGTCGAAGTGATGGCCAACGAACTCGACCCGATTCTCGGCAAACTGCCAGGTTGGTACGGAGACCGGCACCCAAACCTTGCCGGCTACAACGTGATCGCCGATGAAACAGCAAGATACCTCGCGAAACTGCTGCGCGAGAAGAAGGCAAGAAAATGACACGATTTGTTCTCTTGAGTTTTCAGTTGTCGGTCATCACAGCGATGAGTTTGATTGGAACTGCTTTGGCCGAGCCACCGTTCTTATTGGATGAGATTGCGCGCCAGGCTGCCGACAAGCAACTCAAAGAACGCTTCGGCGAGCAACAGTTCGCACCGAAGGGCGGGTTCACCCTGAAAGTGGGGCAACCACTTCCTAATCTGGTTTGGGGCCACCCCGAACTTGTCGCGACGGTCGTCAACGATACGACGATCAAGACACGCTGGTTCAACGAAGGCTTCGAGAAAGTCCGAACTGCTGACAAGCCAGGTCGCTATTACGCCTACGGCGAAGCCCCTGCTCCTTCGGGGCGCACGCTTCGGCGAGCAATGACCTGCTGTTGCGTTGCCGACGACTTCAACCTGGCGACCATGGCGCGAAAACGGATTCTTTCGACGAAGAACCGAGTGAAACCAGAGTCTCGGCACAATGAAGTCGCGGACATGGTGCGCCATTGGCGAACTTCCGAGGAAGGGGCGGTCGAGTTGGCAGCGATGTTGCGTGAAGATCGGCGACTTGGTCCGCCCCGTATAGGCCAGTGGCAAATGGAAAATGCAACGCGGCAGGTTCGCCTCAAGAGGAAGTTGATGGGCCTGGACAGCAAGCCCGTCGTGAAAGCCACTGTCAGGCTGCTGAAAGGCGAACCGGCTCCCGTATTGCGAAAAGCCCCGCTCGAACAGGCGGGAATCACGGAGGCCCATGTCCGGAAAATCGAATCCAAACTGGATCAGTGGTATGCGAGTTCCTCAGAACCAATGGCTGTGGTGATTGCTCGCAATGGTGTCATTATCACGGCCAAGGGTTACGGAACACTCGACGGGACACCTGTCACCGTCGATACACCGATGCTGCTGCATTCGGCCATGAAACCGTTGATCGGTCTTCAACTTGCCATGTATGTCGATCGCGGGATCATGAAGTTGGACGAGCCGATTGGGAAATACCTTCCGGACTTCGACTCCCCACGGGACCGAAACCTGACGTTCCGGGCTGGACACGTTCACGCCACCGGCATCCACTTCCCCTGGGAGCTGGCCTTCAGGCGACTGTTCTATTTTCATACCTGGCATGAAAGCCTGATCGCCCACTGCAAGAGGGAGTGGGATCCAGGGGCCAGGCATCGCTACGGAGTCGTCGGCGTGATTCTTTCCGTGCGAGCACTGGAACTTCTGCGCGGGCGAAATTACTGGGATGCAATGGAGCGGGATCTGTTCCGTCCTCTGGGAATTCGCAACGTGTTGCCCGGCGGAACCGGTTTCTCGGCCGAAAGCCTGGCGCGGATCGGCGTGTTGCTGGACAATCGAGGCAAGTACGGTCAGCTGGAAGTGATCTCCGAAAAGACGCATGCGGCGATCCTGCCTACGTCGCTGAAACCGTATTTCCCTCAGTTGAACATGCGATACGGCATCGGTTTGAAGAACGAAAGCCATTTCCTGGGACCGGGCAGTTACGGTCACGGCGGAGGATGCGGCACTCTGCTGGCCATCAATCCCGAAAAGCACCTCGTCTTTGCGATGGTCAGGAACGGACAAGGTAAAGACTTCAAGAAGTACCGATCTGAAGTTACAGCATTGTTGCGAGAGTTCACCGAAAAATGACCTCGCGTGATTCTCGCTCCGTATGCGACCACGACAATCTGCTGCTAGACTGGATATCAAGAAGTCAACTGCCTGTCGGCAATGGAAATTTGATGAGAGTGATTTAATGCGACTACTTGTTTCGATCGCCGTTTTCACCTGCGCTCTGCACGCCTCTCGGGGAGTTGCCGACGAGGCCAAGGACGTTGCCGGGTTTGTCGTATCGGTCGGAGACAAAGCAGTTGAAGACGACAAGATTACCGGGCTGAGTATCGGCGTCGCGATTGGCGATGAAGTCCTCGCTGCCAAAGGTTTCGGACTTGCAAATGTCGAATTGAATGTGCCGGTGACGGCTGACACTGTCTACCGGATCGGATCGATTACGAAGCAGTTCACAGCGGCAGCGATACTCATCCTGGTCGAGGACGGAAAGATCGATCTCGACGCGCCACTGACGAAATACCTGCCGGATTACCCGTCACACGGCAGCGCTGTCACAGTGAAACATCTTCTGCAACACACATCGGGTGTAGCCGACTTCACTCGTCTACCGGAATATCGTCGCGACCGACCGTTGGATGTTTCAAAAGACGAGGTACTCGATCGGTTCCAAAATCTTCCACTCAAATTCCCACCGGGCGAGAAGCACCGCTACTGCAACTCGGGCTATTTTCTCCAGGGGCTGATTATCGAGCAGGCATCCGAAAAATCGTTTCGTGAGTTCGTCGAGAGTCGTCTCTTTGAGAAGCTCAAAATGCAACATTCTTATTGCGACAGATCGCAAACAATCATTCCTCATCGGGCCGCAGGCTACACGCGGTGGGGCGGAAAATTACGAAATGCTCCTCACATCAGCCTGGGCCAGACGGTCGGTGCCGGCAATATCTCTGCGACGATGACTGACTTGATTGTGTGGCAACGCGGGCTCTTCGCGGATCGACTGCTGCGCACCGAAACGGTGCGGCAGATGACAACTCCCGGGAAACTCAATGATGGAAAACCGTTCAACTATGGATTTGGTGTTCGTGTCGCGAGTCTTGCAAACCACAAGGTGGTTCGACACGGTGGAGGGATCAGCGGATTCCGCTCTGACTTGGCGTACTATCCAGATTCCAGGCTGACGATCGTGGTCCTCTCGAATTGTGAACACGCAAATCCGAAGAAGATTTCGGATCGCATCGCCCGTCACATGTTGAACAAAACGAAGCGCACGAACCCATGACAATTGCGAAGCGAGGGCGAGGCAGTTCGCCCATGTTCCCATCGACCTAACGACTCGCCTCTTTCCGAATCATTCTCAACTCATTGCCTAATTGGACAATCATGAAAGACCACATTGTGAATCAACAATGGACGACGCGGATTTTGTGCCTTGTGATCGGGGTGTTCCTTTCTGCTCCGGAAACTCTTCGGGCCGACGACAAATCGCCAGACTTTTCCAGATCCACTTACACCTACAAGACCGTCGATCAATTGAAGATCCAGGCCGACGTGTATCGCCACAAAGACTCCGTTAAACGCCCGGTAATCGTCTGGTTTCACGGGGGGGCATTGATCATGGGTAGCCGCACTGGAGTTCCCAAACAACTAAAAGACTTGGCCGAAAAAGAGAGATTCGTGCTGGTGTCGCTCGACTACCGTTTGGCCCCGGAGGCAAAATTGCCCGAGATCATTTCGGACCTTAACGACGGTCTGGCGTGGGTACGCAAGTCGGGACCGACGCTATTCCATGCCGATCCTTCACGGCTCGTCGTAGCCGGCGCGTCAGCCGGAGGTTATCTCGCCCAGATGACTGGGATTTCGAAGCAGCCGCCGACGGCGATAGTTTCCTATTGGGGTTTTGGTGACGTGGACGGCGACTGGACAACAAAGCCGAGTGAGTCGTACCGTATGGGAAAGCTGATTGCCAAGGAAGACGCGTGGGCTGGTGTCGGCGCGCAAGTGCTGACGAGTTCGAATAAGAAAAACGGTCGAGGACGCGCGGCCTTTTTCCTCTATCTCAAGCAGACCGGAAAATGGATAAACGCTGTCGGTGGATTCGATCCCACAAAAGACCGCAAAAAGATCACGCCGTATTGCCCGATCAGAAATCTCTCTCCCAAGTATCCGCCCACCCTGTTCCTGCACGGAACTGCGGACAAGGACGTTCCAGTCGAACAGTCCCTCTCGATGGCCCGTGAGTTGAAGCGGCTTGGCGTTTCCCACGAGATCATCACGATTGAAGGTGGCGGCCACAGCCTTTGGGGTGGCGATCGAGTTCTGATCGAGCGAGCTTTTAAACGCTCCACGGAATACATTCGGGAAAAGCTAAGCGAACCGTAATTTCGAAACGCAGCCTCCGCACCGCACTCCTCGTGTGGTCTTGGACTTGAACAAAGCAAATCCAGAAACTCCAGAAAGTGAAACCAGTCGTTATGAGACTCACTTTAGTCGTACTTTTCTCGGGATGTCTCCTGCCGGAACACACATTCGCACAACCTTCAAGTAAGACCAACATCCCCACGGCACCGGATGACGTCATTTTCCATCGGGACATTCATTACCGGGAAGGTCACGACCGATGGATGCTCAATGTCATTGAGCCGAGGAAGAATTCAGAGCAACCGCGACCTGCAATCGTGTTGATTCACGGCGGAGGATGGACCGGCGGTGACCATTACCGTTTTTCGAAGATGGGGTTTCTGTTGGCCAGGAAGGGATATGTTGTGATCACACCGACGTATCGGATGATCAAGGATGCCGCTTTTCCGGCGTGCCTTCATGACGTCAAGAACTCAATTCGTTGGGTGCGGGCCAATGCGAAGAAGTACAACATCAATCCGGAACGCATCGGAGCATACGGCAACTCGGCGGGGGGAACATTGGCACTAACAGCGGCGATTACAACGAAGGAAGACGGCCTCGAAGGGGATGGCCCTTACCAGGACTATTCCAGTGCGCTGCAGGCAGTCATCTGTTCCGGTGCTGTGGGCAACATGCGACATCCGAATCACAGCAAACGCGCGGCGTTCGTCTATCGGAATCTGGCAAAAGGCAGGAATCGAAATCTGTCCGATGCCGCGACCGACAAGGTCATGCGACAGGCATCCCCTTCGTCGTATATCCGCAAGAATGTTCCCCCAATCGTTCTCGTGCATGGCGCGATGGACACGGTCGTTTTCATCGATTCGACAGATGAATTCGTCAAAGCCATGAAAACTGCCGGTGCCGACATCACCTATCTGCGATTTGATGACGGGACGCACGGAGTGATGGGGCAGAAACGATCGAAAACCTACCGGGCAATGTTCAAATTGTTTGAACATCATCTCCAGGCCGACTGACAAAAAAGGACCGGCGCCAAATTGACGACCGGTCCTGCTTGTTCATTCAATCAATATCGACTCAGACTTCGACGACCTTCTGTTCCTGCCAGCTGCCAATCAATCGTGTGTCCATGACGAGATCGCGGCGGTTGAGGTATTCCGCGCTGACTTCGCTGACAAGGAACCCGTCGAAACCGGATTCAGCCAACAGCGACAACACAGAAAACACCATGTCGCGGTTGCAGTACATCGGCCGGTGAACGGGATGACCGGGCTGATAGCCAGACAGGTGAACCTGCTGCAGTTTCTCGCCGTACTTTTGCAGAAAGAGGCCAAGTTCGTCCAGCATGACTTCCAGCGGAGCATCGTTCAGCGTGAATTTCCAGAAGTGTTCGACGTCCAAAGTCAGTTTGTCGTTGCTGCCGGCCCATTCTTCGAAGCGGACTTTGTTGAAGCGGTTATTTTCCACTGCGAGCATCAGCCCCGGTGCCAACTCGGCAATCCGGCTGCCAAACTTGCGGACCATTGGTTCGTGAATCACCAGCGTGTCACAGCTCAGCACGGCACACAGCTTGACACAATTCTCCAGCGCCAGCTCGGGCACTTCGAGGCTCGTCGGAAACTTTACCGTGTAGTTGAAGCCGGCTGTCTTGGCGACACGGGCGGTTTCTTCCCAGTTCAGCAGATCGTCAATGCTGACCTGGAGTTCGAGATTGCTGATTTCTGCCTCTTCGGCGGCTGCAAACTCGACGGGACTGGCGGACGTTCTGGCTGCGTGCTTCGACATGACTTTCACTTTCCGATGGTTTCAATAGGGTCAAATGGTTTCTAGAGAGTGTCTGTATTCAAAATGCCCCGGAGAGGGCCGACATGTGACAGTGAGGACAAAACAGTGAGGACAAAGGTGTGGCAGGCGTCCGGGAATCGGGACCGGGAACCTGAGCGGGGGGGGGTGTATAATGGAGTGATTCTGATTCCCTACCGCCGGACCAAGCGAAGTTTGCGATCCCGGATGTCCCGGTGATCGGCCTGTTGGTCAACAGCTTCGGCGCCTACTTCATGGTGGGAATCAACTCAACGGAGAGAAAGAATGGGCCGAATTCCGACCCGCGTCAACATGCAGTGTAAATAAACGCGGCAGCAATTTCGAGCAAAAAGTCTCAAGATCGGCACGAATACACGTTTAGATGAGTCAAATCTACGCATTTGAACGGATGTTCGCAAGTCTGTTTTCAAACTTGGTATGCCGTCAGGAGTCGGAAACGAGACTTTCGGCCGACAAAATGCGGGGCAAACCGTGAGAAAAGACGCCGAAGGGTGGCTGGACCTCGGGCCTTCTCTCAAAATTGAATTACTTCTTTTGATTCGAACCTTGAGTGGGTAGCGTCGTCTGAACAGCCTGTCATTGAATGAGCCGGTGCCACGATGTCGGCATCCCCGCGTTCCGCCCTTGAATCGAATGGTCGCCTACCATGAGAGTCGCACTTCGCTTTGCGGTTGTCGCTGTCTGTTTTGTTTCGTTGATTTCCGATGCGAGGTCGGCCGACACGAGGACGACTCGCATTGATGCTGTAATCGACCAGTTGATCAAGAGTGGTTCGGTGGCGGGTGCACAGCTGGCAGTGGGCGAGGCGGATTCGCCACTTGTCTTGAAGAACTTCGGTGTTCGCGATGTCAACGGCCGCAAACCGGTTGATAACGACACGCAGTTTTGCATTGGGTCTTGCTCGAAAATGTTCGCCGGAGCAGTCCTCGTATCGCTGGCAGCCGAAAAGACGGTTGATCTCGATGTGCCGATTGACCGTTGGCTGAAGGATTTCGCAGCTTCCAACTTGGCTGGCGGTGGCACGGCAAGTCGTGCGCCGACATTGAAAGAGTTACTTTGTCATCGGGGTGGCGTTTACTCGCAACGCGATCGGCTGACGAAGCGGCAGACACGCTGGATTCGCGACTTTCAACTTTCCCTTGCCGACTCAGTTGCGGGAATCGCCCGCGAGCCCCTGAGCATTGATCCGGGCAAGCGATTCGCCTACAGCGGGGCTGGCTACTGCATTCTCGGTCGCGTTGCCGAAGTTGCGGCCGGTAAACCGTTCGACAAGTTGCTCTCGTTGCGTGTCGCTCAGCCGCTCAAGCTGACGAGAACAACGTACTTTCCCGCCGTCGATGAAAGCAATATTGCGGCAGGACACACAATTCAGAATGGAAGACTGTCGATCATCCGGCAGACACCGCACATGTTGAGGAAACGGCACAAGCTCGCGCTGGTCGGCGGGAGCATTTACGCTCCGGCTCGCGAGGCGGCGGAGTTCGCTCGGATGTTGCTCCACAAAGGGAAAGCGAAAAACCGGAAAGTCCTTGCCATAACAGAATGGAAGGAGATGACAACAATCCACTCTCGGCGACCCGGCGGCGGCTATGGATTCGGGCTGTTCGTTTCCACCGATACGAAAACCGGCGAGGTGATATCCGTTTCACATGGGGGCGCGTTGTACGGTTCGTTTTGTCACATCTCAGTTGACTTTCGCACCAAGCGTTTCGGCGTCGTCACATACACCGGCCGTCGAACTCCTGGTGTAAATTCCGCGTTGCAAACCTGGGTAAAATCGACGGACGGCACTCGCCCATGAAGCACATTGTGAAAATTGCTTCGCATCACTTCTCAATCGCGTCGTAGATCACCGGCTTGAGCAGCCATTCAGTGTCGAAATTGAAGGGCATGATTTGCTCGATGGTCACGACGATCAGGCCGTCGTCGTTCGGGCTGACCCAGTAGTGCGTTGATGCGGCGCCGGCCCAGCCGTATTCCGCAACATGGCCGGCGGGGTCCCATTCGGTGTCGGCTGTGCTGACACTGAACCCGAAACTGAACCCCGTGCCGTGGCGTTCCTGCGACCCGAATGCAATTGGGAATGCCTTGCGGGGTAGTTGGTCGGTGGTCATCAGCTTGATGGATTCCGGTTTGAGGTATCGTTTGCCTTCCCATTCGCCGCCGCCGGCAATCATCAGCAGGAACCGCATGTAGTCGCCGGCCGTTCCCACCAGTCCGCCGCCCCCCGACTGCACCGGCGGCATGCTGTGATACTTCTCGTTGGCGGCGTGTGTGTCGATTGGCGTGAGGCCGTTCTTGCTGCGGCTGTAGTTGACGGCAAATCGGCCCAACTTGCTGGCCGGAACGTAAAAGTCTGTGTCGGTCATCTTCAGCGGGATGAAGAGTCTCTCGCTGAGAATCTCGCCGAACGGCTTGCCCGACACTTTCTGAATGATCAATCCCAACACGCTGATGGAGTTGGAGTACATCCAATCCTCGCCGGGGTGATATGCCAACGGGACCGAGGCGAGCCGATTAACGTAATCGTCGAGGTCCGTCGCATCGCCCAAGTTTGCCTTCTGCAGCGCCCGTCCGACTGCGTCGTCGCCGCGTCGTCCAAAACCGGCCGTGTGTCGCATCAGGTCTGCGACCGTGATCGCCCGCTTGGGTGCGACCAGCCCATTCTTGGTCCACACCTTCACATCAGCCAGCACGGGTACGTATTTCGATGCCGGTGCTTCCAGCTCGATCTTTCCTTCTTCGACCAACATCATCGCCGCTGCGGTCGCGATCGCTTTCGTCATCGAGTAAAGCCGTACGATCGTGTCCTTCTCCATCGGCTTGCCGGCCGCCACGTCTCGTTTGCCGAACGACTTGAAATAAACCACCTTGCCGCGGCACGCCACTGCGACGACTCCGCCGGCAATCTTTTCATCGGCGACCCGCTGGTTCATCAACTCCGTCACCTTTGCCAGCTTCGACGACGACATGCCGACCGATTCGGGCGTCACGACCGACAAAGTGGTGGAGGGCTTCGACTTCAAACCGACCGTGTTCACGGCAATCACGCGGTAGGTGTGTTTCTTACCGGGAACAGATTTCTCGTCGGTGAAACGCATCGGCACGAGCGGTTGCGTGGGCGTGTCGCTGTATTGCAGGTTTTGAAAGATGGGACGGCCGAACCGGTTCTTGCCTTCCTCGGGAACTTTGGCCAGAAACCGGCCATCGCGTTCGATGATGAAGCCGGCCAATCCGCTTTCGAGATCGGCTTCGACATCCCAACTCAGTTGGTTGCCGTTCACGCGCACGTTCGTCGGCGCGGGAGGCGGTGTGCTATCGGTCAGGCCGGTGTCTTTGACGTACTGCATCCATGCTTTCGCCATCGCTTTGTTCGGCAGCCACGCGGCCTTCAACGGATCGCCGTCGAACTTCGCGGCGGGAACAGCTTTGAAGCCGGTTGGACTGGCGAGCCACGCACCGTCGGTCGGCATCGCATACAGCGGTTTGCCGTTGGTCTTGGGCAGACGAACACTCAAACAAGCATCGAGCCACGGGATGGCAAGGTAGCGCTGGTTGCCACACTCGTGGGCCGTCAACGGATCGACCGCGACGCCGATAAGTGCGCCCTTGCCACGCATCCCGCCGAAGAACACTTCGTTCGCCGGCCAGACTTGCGCGAACCGGCCGTCTTTCACAGTCACGCCCTCTTTCGTGCCGGGATTACACATCACCGGCACCTTGAGCGCAGCGTCGGGCAGCGTGTGTGCCTTGATTTTGGGACGTTCCGGGTTCGGCTCCAACAGCGGCACGCCCGAACGCAGCCACGCGGCAGCGATTCGTTCCGGGTGCAGCAGCACCATTCCACCCGCCCAATGACCGCCACCACTGTGTCCCCACAAGGCCCACGGCACGTTCTGCAATTCCGGGTGACCCGATTTCTTGCCGAGATCGACCAGGCATTTCTGAAACGCGGCATCGGAGCCGTTGCGAGGGTCGCACCACAGTTGACAGTCGACCTTCTGCGGCTGCTCGTAGGATGGCCCCAGTAAGGCACAGTTGTGCTTCTTCGCCAGCGCCTGCCAATGCAGATCGTATGCCCCCGTCAGGCCCGACTTGCACGATCCCTCGCCGCAGCCGTGCTGATGCACAATCACGCCACGCAGTTCCTTCACCCCCTTTGGAATCCAGACGGTGTAGTTGACTGCAATGGTCAGTTCACCCGGCTGCGTCGAAGCCTCGTAACGCACGCGATAATACGGCGCGTCGGCCGACGGAAAGACGTCGTACGGTGCCTGCTGAGCCATCGCGATCACGGGCAGCGCGAGAAGCAAAACCGCGATGCGACACAACGCGGCAATTGTCTGTGAAACCATCAAAGTCTTCCTAACAAAGGTGAGTCAAGGGGTTCATCAATTGGTTGCGTATTTTGCCATCGCCAAAATCGACGGCATGTTCTTCATCCATCAAACATTGTGTCCCAAACAGATGGTAGTGTCCAACAACCGGGCGGAGTTCGAACGCACCACTGGCCGAACGCATGTCATCGCTGAGGTCAGCGGGAGCATCGCCAGTGCCTTTTCTGTAAGATAGAATTACGGACAGTTCAACGAAACACTGCTCGCCCGATTCGCCGAGGAAGACATCCATGCCGATCCACTTGCCCGCACAGAACCGACGACAATTCCTGTTCACCGCAGGAGCAGGATTGGTTGCCTGTTCCACTGACGCCTTCGGCGGTGAAGTCGATGGCGACCTTGTCTACCTGCTGAACGACACGCACATCGGTGAGAAACACCCGCCCAACTCAGCGGTCCCCAGTCATCTTCGTCTGGCCGTGGACGAATTGGTGGGGCTGAAACGCAAGCCGGCCTGTGTGCTGATCAACGGCGACCTTGCCCTCAAAGATGGCCAACCGGGCGACTATCGTCATTTTGCAAAGCTCATCGCGCCGATGCGCAAGGCCAAACTCGACGTGCATCTGACACTTGGCAACCACGACAACCGCCGAGTGTTCTACGACGTGATGAAAGAAGAACGCCCCAAAGCCCCGCCGGTTGAGTCGCGTCACATTTCGGTGATCAAGACGCGTTTCGCAAACTTCTTTCTGCTCGATTCACTGAAAAAGACGATGGTCACACAGGGTACGATTGGCGCGAAACAGCGGGCGTGGCTGGCACGAGCGCTCGATGCCCATTCGTCGAAGCCGGCAATCATTGTCACACATCACAATCCACGCCTCGGAGGCGATCCACTGCATTTTCCCGGCGGGCTGATTGACTCACAAGAACTGTGGAAGATTCTTGCATCACGTCGGCACGTGAAGGCGTACATCCACGGACACATCCACGACCGCGGTGTTGCCCAGCACAAAGGAATTCACATCATCAACACGCCGGCCACTTCCTATGTGGCTGACCGCAAACTTTCGACGACCGGTTGGACAACGGCCCGCCTGACGGCCGACGGCGTCATGCTGACAACGCGCACGACCGATCCAAAGCATTCGTGGAACGGCGAGTCGAAGACATTGGCGTGGCGAAATGGATAACAGGGTCCGTGTTTTTTCGAGTCCAGCGAAGTCAAACGGTTGGTCGGCGCATAGAATTCATGCATACCGTGAACCTTTTTCTTGTTCCTGCGTCTACTCCGCTGTCAGCCAAATGATGATCGACGCACGGGAAGGCAATCCTCCGGGATTGAAAAACATGCAATCCACACGACACAACACGAAGCAGGATTTGCTCGGTCGCGGCGATCTCGCCAGCGGCAAGGCGAATACGCTGAGTTCGTATCCGCTTCGCTTGTGACATTGGGTGCGTTGTTGGTTGTCCTGCAATACCCGGTGTCACGACGGCATCGGGTTTTTAATTTGGGATCGAGGTGTTAGCGGCAGCATCCCCGGCTCTTAACCGGGCGGGTCTGGGTTCGAGCCCCAGCGATCCTACTGAAAAAGTTGAGGGCTGAGAGCCTAAGCTGTTTCGGAAGTCATCCGGCTGGATGAGGAACCTGTCTTGAAAACAGGTGGTTGCTTCGGTGACTTGTGAGTTCGAGTCTCACGGCTTCCGCTCGGGAACGATGAATTATGAACGCAGAGTGATCAACCCGTTCATCCTTCCAAATTCCTCGTTCAACTTCGGTCCTGTGGCCTAGCGGCGAAGGCAGTTCCCTTACAAGGAAACGATCGGTGGTTCGAGTCCACCCAGGACTACTTGATTAGGTCTCAATAAGAGAAGAAGCAGGCATGACCGATCAAAACCGATTTCTGCGCAGGCTGAAACGGCAAATCAAGCGGGACGGCAATCGGAAGCGGCGGCGCTACCTGAAAAACGTCGATGCGCCTCCGTGTGATTTCAACTTTGGACGTGATCGTACTGATGTTATGAACGAAGCAACGCCCGGATACGCCAACCGACAGACCGGCTCGGTTCGGGACTAAAACGAAAATCGCCGACCGTCTGCTCGCTTATGCGAACAATTCGTGAACGACCCGACCTTCCACATCGGTCAAACGGAAGTCGCGACCGCTGTAGCGGAACGTGAGCTTTTCGTGGTCGAGGCCCATCAGGTGCAGGATTGAGGCGTGCAGGTCGTGGACGTGGACTTTGTTTTCGACTGCCGCGAATCCAAAGTCGTCGGTGGCACCGTATGTCATTCCACCCTTAATTCCGCCACCGGCCAGCCACATCGAAAAACCGTGATGGTTGTGGTCGCGTCCGTTGCCGTTTTCGGCGACCGGTGTTCTGCCAAACTCGCCGCCCCAGACGATTAGCGTGTCCTTCAACAGATCGCGCTGTTTCAGATCTTTGATCAACGCGGCAATCGGCTGATCCACGTTCTTCGCTTTGTCTGCGTGGGCTTTAATGTTTCCGTGGTCGTCCCACGGCTGACCGTTGCCGTAATACACCTGCACCATTCTCACGCCGCTTTCGACGAGCCGCCGGGCAGCCAGACAACCGTTGGCAAACTGTCCTGTGCCATACGATTCCCGCGTTTGTTTCGTTTCCTTCTTCAGGTCGAAAACTTCTTGCGCCTCGGACTGCATCCGAAAGGCCATCTCCATCGACTCGATTCGGGCTTCGAGGCGATTGTCCTGACCGCCGCGTTTCTCGAGATGCAACTCGTTCATTTTCTTTAAGAGATCAAGCTGCCGCCTTTGGCCACGGCTTGTGAGATACGGGTTGCTGATGTTGCGAATCACCTTTTTCGGATCGACGCTGTTTGCGTGGTTAATGTGCGTTCCCTGAAAAATTCCGGGGAGAAAACTGTTGCTCCACAACTGCGGTCCAACGACCGGCTTCCCCGGACACAACACAACGTAGCCGGGAAGGTTTTGATTCTCGGTTCCCAGTCCGTACAGCAACCAGGAACCCATCGCGGGCCGGGTGGGTTGAGTCTCGCCGCTGTTCATCATCAGCAGCGATGGTTCGTGGTTAGGAATGTTGGTGTGCATCGATCGGATGACGCAGATGTCATCGATGCACGATCCGACGTTCGGAAACAGATCGCTGACCTCGATGCCCGACTCTCCGTACTTTTTGAATTTGAACGGTGACATGAGCAGGCCACCGGTTTTTCGTTCGGTCTTGAGGTCGGCTGAAGGGGGGCGTTTTCCGTTGAACTTTTCGAGCGCGGGTTTTGGATCGAACGTATCGACCTGCGACGGTCCACCGTTCATAAAGAGATGGATGATATGTTTTGCTCGGGGTGCAAAGTGAGCAGATTTTGGAGCCAGTGGGCTGGACGATTCCGCACCGCTTGCCAGCGAGCCGTCCTGGGCGAGAAGGCCGGCAAGGCCGAGTACTCCCAATCCGGTGCCCATGCGTTGCAGAGATTCGCGGCGAGTCATTCCGTATCGTTGTAATTCGGAGTTCATGTTGATTCTTTGAATTCGGGGTGTTCGATCGATGTGTTGCGGGCGACTGTCTAGTCGCGTTTTTTAATCGAGGTACATGAACTCGTTGCTGCCCAGTAGCACCTGGGCATAGCTTTGCCACAGCGTCAACTTGCTTTGTGGATCGACTTCACCGTCGAGGTAGGCCAAACCGATTTCGATTTCGACGTCGGATGCCGGTCGGCCATAGGCGAGCATAAAGGCGCGTTGAATTCGAGCCTCGTTACCCTCGGCGACTTCCTTGTGAAGTCGTGCGGAAAATGCCTTCGCCTGCTCGACCATAAACGGGCTATTCAGCACGAAGAGCTGCTGCTGCGGCACGGTCGTCTCACTTCGCTTGGAACTTGTGATATTGGCGTCGGGGAAGTCGAACAGCCGCAGCAGGCTATCCAGTTCGTGGCGGCTGACCTTCGCGTACACCGTTCGGCGAACATTGTTGGCGTCGGCCAGATTTGTTGACGGACCTCCCAGCGTGCGGTCGAGCCGGCCGGAAACGTCGAGCAATGCATCACGCCAGGCTTCCACGTCCAGACGTCGTCGTGTCATTCTCCAGACAAATTGGTTATCTGCATCGATGTTGGAGTTGGACTCGTTTCGCGACGTGCCGAGCCGATAAGTTGAGGAGAGCATGATCTCGCGATGCAGTGTCTTGATCGACCAGCCCGATCCGATGAACCTCGCGGCGAGATAATTCAGCAGAGCGGGATGAGTTGGAGCGTCACCCAGACTACCAAAGTTGCTGGGCGTGGCAACGATTCCACGACCGAAATGGTGTTGCCAGATTCGATTGACGAAGACTCGGGCAGTCAGCGGGTTATCGGCCTGGGTGATGGCTTCGGCCAGTTCCCGGCGACCGCTGCCTTTTGTGAAGTGGTCGCGTTTTTCTCCGGCAAGAATTCTCAGAAATCGTCGCGGCGCCACTTCGCGTTGTCTGGCGGGGTTGCCGCGTACGAAAACCTTCATGTCGGCAACATTGCCTTCCGCGTAGGAGTGAGCGATCGCGTACATTGCCGGGGCGGTCTTCTTTGCCTCTTCAAAGTCGGCTCGCAGCTTGATCAACTGTTCTTTCTTCTCTGCTGCCAGAAAGTTCTCAAGGTCGCCGTCGCTCACTGCGAGCGGACCATCTTTGCCCAGCACGATGGACAGCAGATCCTTGCCGGGACTGATCGGGCCGTCAATCGGCTTCTCGGTGTAGACACTGAACTGCACGCTTGCCTGATCGCCACAGCCGCCCGCCTGATCCGACCCACTGTTGTCGAGGCCGCCGGTTGCTTTGAAGCGTTCATAGCCTTCGGGCAGGTCGTAGACGATCACGGTTGGAGCGTGCACGCCGATACCGTTTTCGTACTTTTTGCCGCCGACGCGAATTGGTTGGCCCTGGTAGTTGCGGTTGAGTTTTCCGCCGCCAAAGCCTTCCAGCGACTTCCATTTGACTTCAGTTAATTTCAATTCGCCTTTCTTTCCGACTAGCCGCGGTGCGATCCAGTCGGCGTGATCACAACTTTTTCCGTTGCCACCGTCGGAGACAACGAGGAACAACTGCTTTGCTTCGCTGATATCGACGTCGATGCCGGCGGTTGGTCGAACTTTAGTGACGAGCGGCGTCACGAACCGCGGACTGCCCGGCTTGTGTGGCTTGTCTCCTACCACCTTGGCAAGGTTGGTCGTGGCGACTCCATCGCGAACATTCAGCATGCTCTCGATATGTTTCTGGAAATTACCAGCGACCTTCGACACGGCTTCCGGCACACTCGGCTGGCCGTCGGTACCGGGTGACTTTTCAAGTTTGAGTGCAAACCACGAATCGAGTTCGCCGACCTTTCCCTTCTGCTTCGCATCGAGAAATCCAATCCAGCGTTTCAGCAGGAATTCGTTAACTCCCGCCTTTTCTGCGAGTTTGGCAGTGTTTGTCGATTGACCGTTCACGGCGGCAACTCGGTGCACCCAGACCGTTTCAATATACTTTGAAATCTCGCCGACCTTTGATTCGGCGGCAGTTGCTTTCGCATCGGCCAGAAACTTCTTGATGTCGGCTTCGGTACTCTTAACTCGCTGTTGCCCCGCGTCGTACGACCTAATTTCTTCCGGCTTACACAGCGGCGCATTGTGTAATTTCGAACTGCGAAAGATGCCGGCGAGCGAGTAGTAATCCTGTGTCGGAATCGGGTCGAATTTGTGATCGTGGCAGCGGGCGCACGAAACCGTCAGTCCCAGGAAACCACGCGTGAGCGTATCGACGCGGTCGTCGAGTTCGTCGGCTGCCGCCTTGGCCGCGTCGCTGTTCTTGTAATATTGCGCACCGAGACCAAAGTAACCGAGCGCGACGAGATGATCGAATGAGCCATCGGATTCAGGACCGATCAAGTCTCCCGCAATCTGCAATCGCACGAACTTGTCGTAGGGCATGTCTGAGTTAAAAGCGGCGACAACCCAGTCTCGATATCGGTAGCCATTGGTGTTCTTTCGGACGGCAAAAGTATGCGCCTGATCTTCGGCGTACCGTGCGACATCCAGCCAGTAGCGGCCCCACCGCTCTCCGTAGTGATCCGATCGAAGCAACCGGTCAATCACCTTCTCGAAAGCCGTTGGCGAGTCGTCCTTTAGAAAAGCAGCCACCTCTTCCGGAGTGGGCGGCAGTCCGATGAGGTCGAATGTCGCGCGGCGAATCAACTCTCGCTTTTCCGCCGGATCGACGGGCTGTAATTTCAACTGTTCCATTTTCGCGAGCGTGAAAAAGTCGATGGCATTCGTCGGCCAATCGGAACGCTGCACCTTCGGTAGCGCAGGTTTGACAATGGGTTGGTATGCCCAGTGCTTGCCGGCCTTCTCGAAGTCAATCGTCGATTTCGCGATGGCTTCTCCGCGGCGAGGGTCGGGGGCTCCCATCTCGATCCACTTGACGAAGTCCGCAATCACCGCATCGGGGAGCTTTCCCTTCGGCGGCATCTCAAAACCTTCATGCCGCAATGCGTCGATCAACAGGCTCTTGTCAACATCCTTTGGTACAACCGCCGCGCCGGTGTCTCCCCCCTTCAAACCTGCTTCACGTGTATCAAGCAGTAAACCGCCTTTGACATTCTTCGCCTTCGCCGAGTGGCATTCATAGCAGTGCTTCAGGAGCACAGGCCGGATCTTCTTCTCGAAGAATTCGACGCCGGGCGTGTCGGTCGGCTTTTTTGCTTCGTTCTGGGCGAGGGCTGAACCTTGAGTCACCGCCAGCAGAACGGCGGCTGCCAGAGTTGCAAGTCGGAAATTCATACGGTGGGATTTCATAAATGAGGCGTGTTTATCGCGTTAGCAGGCGGGATCAACATTGTACCATAGGAGTAGGTGTCCTCGTCCAGCGACTTTTCCTGCAACGATGTTCACTGGGTCGGACCGCATTTCACTTCCCAGGCCTTGCTTGGCTGGTTATTCCCAACTTTCACGACCAAGACCCAGGTACGCCAGATCACCCCTTGAGCAACTTGCCCAGGAAGGTTGAGCCTGATTGTGGCTTGTCAGGCGACAAAAGTTTCTACGGGAGTCGATTGCAACACTCCGTCCGGGAATCGACTATAATGTCGGCTGGTTATTTCTGCGGAAAGTCAATCAGAATGGTTTGAAGATTATGCGAATCGCGTACAAGGCGTCCATCGCCCTATTGCTATCGATTGTTCTGCCATCGTCTTTGCTGGCCGACGATTCTCTGTCGCTTCTGCGGTCGGCGTTCAAGTCGCATTGCAACAAATGCCACGGAAAAAGCAAAACGGTCGAGGGCAAGGTCAATCTATTGGCGTTGAAGTCGGGCGATGATCTGCTGGCGCAGCCGGAGTTACTCGAAGATTTGGTTGCGGCTCTTAAGGATCGCGAGATGCCGCCGGAAGACGAGCCGCCGCTTCCCGACGCGAAACGAAAGCAAATGGTTTCGCAACTTCAAACGCTGCTCGCCGAGGCATTGAAGACACAAGCGTTCGTCCCGACGCCCATCCGGCGGATGAATCGTTTTCAATACAACAACGCCGTCGTCGATCTGCTCGAGTTGGATCGCGACATCTTTCAACTCAACGAGCGATTGATGCGGCGGCGTCAGGATTATTTCCAGCCCGAGACCCGGAAGATGCCCCCCGTTGTTCGCGTCTCCAGTCGTCCGCTCGCCAAGGACATCGACAATCAGCGGCCCGAGGGATTCAACGGCGTCGCGGCTTTCCCGCAAGACAAACGGGCCGAACACGGATTCGACAACCGTGCCGACCATCTGACGCTTTCGCCGTTGTTAATGGAATCGTTTCTTAAGTTGAGCCAAACGATTGTGGAGAGTTCCGACCTGAACCCGCAGGAATGCCGAAGCTGGGATTGGCTGTTCGCCCCGCCGGGTAAGCCGGTCCGCAGTCTGGCCGAAGGTCGATTCGAGGCTGAACTGGCCGGCCAGATCAAACTTGTCGGGAGACCCAGGGGGCGGACTGTGCGGCAGGAAATGCAACGTTTTGGGAGCGACTGGAGCGGCAACGCGCAACTCGCTTGGCTCTGCCCGAAGCAGGGCGAGAAAATGACGTTGGCCTTCAAAGTGACAGAACCGGGTACCGGCCTTCGTTTGCGATTTACCAAAGCAACCGACTACGGAACGTTCGCGGTTTATCTTGACGGTAAGAAGATCGACGAAACGATCGACCTGTACGACACGAAAGTTGGACGCACGGACTTCGACATTTCCACAACAATTGGGACCGGCTCGCACACGCTGCGATTCCAATGTGTGGGCAAGGATAAGAAGTCGCCGCGACACTTCTTCGGCCTCGATTTCGTCGAAGTCACAGGACGCAAGAAACTGCCGAAGACTGACCCAGCGCCGCTTGCCGAAAGCGATGCGATACGGGCCAGAATCGAGAAGCTGCTCCGTCGCGCATTTCGTCGAAGGGTCGATCCCGAAACTATCGACCGATTTGCGAAGTTTGCCGAAGGTCAGATTGCCTCGGGAGCATCATTTGAAAACACCATGCGCACCGTCGTTGGAGCGGTTCTCGCGATGCCGGAATTCCTCTATTTCTATGAATCGCTCGAAGACAAGAAAGCAGCCGGCAAGAACCCAGGTCGCCAGCGGTTGAATGATTACGAATTGGCCTCGCGTCTTGCCCAGTTCTTCTGGAGTAGCATTCCCGATGACACGTTGCTCGACCTTGCCGAGTCGGGTCGACTGAGCGATCCCAAAACACTCGGCACGCAGATCAATCGGATGATGAATGACGTCCGGTCGAGTCGATTCTGTGACAACTTTCCGGCTCAGTGGCTGCAACTGGATCGACTGGTCACATCGATCCCCGATCCGAAGAAGTTCTCGTATTTCTACTACCGCGGATACCGAACCAGTATTCATATGATGTCCGAGCCGCTGCTGCTGTTCGAGACGGTCTACATTGAAGATCGATCGATCATCGACCTGTTGGACCCGAAGTTCACCTGGCAGAGCAATATGCTCCGCCAGAATTACGAAGGCCAATCCAATTCGGGGCATGATGTCCAGGTGCAGGTGTTCCGGCGGGTTCCGTTGAACGATCCGCGTCGAGGCGGCGTGATTACCAACGCGGCGGTGATGACGATGACATCGACGCCGACCCGTACCCAGCCGATCACTCGTGGTGCCTGGATCAACGCGGTGATCTTCAACGACCCGCCCGAACCGCCGCCCGCCGACGTTCCGCCACTGCCGGAAGTCGATAGGGAAGAACTCGAAAAGCTCACAATTCGGGAACGCCTGGCGATTCATCGCAAGCGTGCCGACTGCGCCGCCTGCCACAACGAAATCGATCCGCTCGGCTTTGCGATGGAGAACTACGGCCCCACAGGTGTCTGGCGCGACAAGTACGAGAATGGCCGCGATGTCGACGTCAGCGGAAAATTGTTCAATCAATTTGAATTCAAGACGGTCATCGAATTCAAGCAACTGATTCTGAGAGAGAAACGACGGTTCATCCGCGGGTTCACTTCGCACCTTCTTTCTTATGCACTCGGTCGGGAACTCGGACCGGCCGATTCTCCCGCGTTGGACGAGATGACTGCGACAGCGATGACCGGCAAAGACCAATTGCGTGCAGTGCTGAAAAGCATCGCAATGAGCGAGCCGTTTCTTCATAAGAACATGCGAGGCCCCAAAGAAAAATAGCGACAGTCGCGAAGACTTTCTCAGGCGGAGACCGATAGAAACTCTTGACGACTTGCGCTACCTGAAACACAGATGCTGGAATGGAAGAATGATGAAAAACACAAACGCCCGCTCCTTGTCACGGCGCCGATTTCTTGCGGGTGCCGGTGGTGTCGCGTTGAGCCTGCCGTGGCTTGAGAGTTTCACCAACCGATGCGATGCCGCAGACGGGAAACAACCGTCCGAGCCGGCGCAGCGTCTGGCGTTCTTCTACCTGCCGAACGGAATCACGCGGCGTGGCTTCTTTCCCGGTGAGGGTGATCGGGCGCTGCCAAAGTTTGCCGGTCAGAACAACGTTTGGCGGTTCGAGGGGAAGAGCGTCCCGGCCGGCATCCACCCGTGGACGTTCACGCCCACTCTGGCGCCGCTGCACAAGGTGAAAGACAAGGTCTCTCTCATTACCGGGTTGGATCGCATCTTCCAGCACGGGACCGACTCGCATGCTCAGTGTGCGTCCTGTTTTCTGACAAGCGTGGCGCCGTTCGAGGTGAAAGGCTCCGCCTATCCGTTGGCGCGCACACTGGACCACATCGTCAGTGACAGCATCGGCAAGACGACGCCCTATTCAACTTTGGAATTGAGTTGCAACGACCATAAGAACAACATCGAGTCGATCTACTTCGACAACATGTCGTGGTACGGGACCGGTCACGTTGCCCCCTCGATGCGAAACCCGCGTCAGGTTTACGACCGGTTGTTCGGCACACAAGCCAACACGCGATTCCGCAACATCACCGATCTGGCCCTCGGCAACGCCCGGCAGTTGCAACGGCGGCTCAGCACATCCGACCGACAGAAGTTCGATGAATACTTCGAGGCGATTCGCACAATCGAAAAACGGATGGACCGCATCGACGCGATGAAGTCGGAATTGGCTGCGGCCAAAGTGAAACGCCCGGCCGAACATCTGCCTCGCAACGAGTACATCCACCTGATGGGCGACCTGATGGTGACGGCATTGCAAAGCGGTGTGACCAACGTCGGCACGCTGATGGTGGGCCCCGAACGGTGGACCACGCCGACCAACTGGGAGGGCATTCTCGACAAGCCGCACAGCCATCACGGCATGACGCACGCGCCGCATATTCACGTGGAAAACCTGCTGAAACTGGACAACTTCCACGTCTCGGCATTCGCACGACTGGTAGAGCGGATGGACAGCATCGAAGAAGCGAACGGCACAACGTTGCTTCACAACACCATCTTCACACTCGGCGCCGGCATGGGAGACGGCACCACTCACCAATACAACGATCTGCCGTTGGTCGTCGCGGGTGGAGGCGGCGGCAAACTGAAGCTGGGCAATCACATTCACTGCAAAACGGGGACACCGCTGGCCAACCTCTGGCTAACACAGTTGCAGGTGCTGGGAATCAACCAAGAGAAATACGCCGACAGCACAGGGACGATTCCCGAAATCCTTGCCTGACGGACAACTTTCATTTTGAGATCACATGACGGTCTTCGTCGATCAATGAAGTTTGCAGGCGATTGTGCCCTGGCTGCATCGATTCCACGGCATCCTGGCCAACATCATTCCCATGCCGCAGGCATCGGTGATTCCAGCGAAAACCAGACCCGCCCCGACGAATGCGGACAAGCCGATGAGGGCCGGATGAATCAACCAGCCAAGAACGGCTCCCAGCAACACAAGTGAGCCGGCAGCGATCCGCACCTGACGCTCCAACGAGATGGCCTTCTTTCCTCTGACCAGCGGTAACCCAGCTTTTTCACAGGCCAGAGTCCCCCCATCGACGTTGATGACGTTCGTGAATCCCGCTTGTTGGAATTGTTCGCACGCTTTTTCGCCGCGGCTCCCACTGCGACAAACAACATACAGCGGATCATCACTGGAACCATTGCGGGCCTGCATGACAGCCGTTGGGTCAAGTTGATCCAACGGAATGTTCCGAGCAAACTCGACGTGAACCTCCCGGTACTCAACGGGCATTCGTACGTCAATGAGGTCGATTCCTGAACCTGCCTGCTGAAGTTCTGCAAGTTCTTTTGGCGATACCGTCGTCGGGTTCATGGCTTTTCCCTTTTTTGTCCTGCAGACGACCACATTGGTTGTCATGTGGCGATGTTACGATATGTCGTGGTAAAAAACACAAAACTCATCAGCCGAAACGTGCTTCGATGTTTTGCATGATGCTTTCCAAATGTGGTTCTGAAACCTCGTAGAAGTTCTTCCGCCCTTCCTTCTGGCTCGTGAGAAATCCGCAGCGTTGCATTAACCGCAGATGCTCCGAGGCCATGTGGCTCGGGATTTCACAAGCCTCGGCCAACTCTCCGACCGTATACCGCCCCCGCAGCAGCATCTGCACAATCCGCAGTCGGTGCGGGTGCGCCAGAATCTTCAAACACTCGGCCGCCTGTTCCAGTGCCGGAAGCGGTGTCAGTTTTCGTTTTCTTGTCCTGGTTGTCATTGGTTGTTCTCCATATCCCATTATGTCGGAACATCACGACATGTCAACCAGTTTTTTCTTACTTTTTTCGATAAGATACCGTAGATTACAAAAAACGGACTCTCAAATCATGGAGGCAAATACAATGGACGACTGGGGACTGATTGCGATTATCCTGTGCTGTGGGCTGTTTGCCGACAATCAACTCACGAAACACAAGCTCAAGGCGTTGCAAGCACGGGTTGATCAACTCGAAAAGACGTCCGGCACCACATCGTGATGACGGCAGACGTGTTTTGAACTTGAACCTTGAACGCTTATGATGATTCGGTTGGCATTACGCTGCTGATTTCGACGCCCGTTCACCCAAGACAAGATCGATAATGGATCCAGAAAACAAATTGTCCTGCCCCTATTGCGGCGGAACGGAATTTCAAAGCGGCATCCTGAAACAATCGGGCAATACAGATCCAATCGAATTCGTCTCCGATAAAGTCGAGAGTCCTTTGCCGCGTTGGATGGAAAACCTTTTCAAAGGCGCCGGCATCGGCGGCGCACCGACACGCGCCCGCATTTGCGGCCAGTGTGGACATGTCTCGTTATTCGTTGAGACGGAGTGACGTCGAGTCGCGTCGATTTACACAATTCAAATCCGTTGGCCAATCGTTGTCGGTACCATGAAATCGCGGAAAGTATCAAACTGGATTCTTCTTACTCTGCCCCTGTAGATTGGGCCGCTGATCTGCGTCGTGATCTGTGGCGTGTTATGACTCGCAAGTATGGCATTCCAATCGCAGTCAAACGTGTGGCGCAATGCCTATGCTGTATGGTGGGTATCCACGCAGCTACAGTTACTCGTATCCGTCGTGCCAGATTCAAAGTGTGCCGGTTCATCCGTGAGATCGGGATCAACCTATTGACTCCGGTCTGGATGGCCGTCGGCGCGGCCGACCATCCCCAGGTTTTCTGCAATTGCTGGTTTCTGTGTCCAGCGGACTTACAATGCGGACATGGCTTCTGATGACCATCAAGCAGATCCTACCGGGAACGACGCAGGCGCGTTTGCAACAACTCACTGGAGCTTGGTGCTCGCTGCTGGAGAACGTGGCGACGCCGCGTCCGATCGAGCACTTGAGAATCTGTGTCGAGCTTATTGGCCACCGCTCTATGCGTATGTCCGTCGTCGCGTCAGCGACATCCATGAAGCGCAGGACCTGACACAGGCCTTCTTTGAGCGTTTGCTGGAAAAGCACTACCTGGTCGAAGCTGATCCTGAACGTGGCAGATTTAGGGCGTTTCTGATCACGGCTTTCAAACACTTCCTGTCCAAAGAATGGGACAAGGCCAAGGCGCAGAAACGTGGTGGCGGCCGGGCACCGTTTTCGCTCGACTTCGCGTCTGAGGACTCCGGTTCGAATGAACCGGCGGACCAGATCACCGCCGAGCGGCTCTACGAACGACAGTGGGCGATGACGCTGCTGAACCGCGTGATGTGTCGTCTTCAGCGTGAGTTGGAGCGAAGCGGGAAGGGGCAGCAGTTCCACTGCCTCAAAGACTTCATCGGTGGCTCTGGCGAATCGTCCTACGCTGTCGCCGCCGGCGAACTGGGTCTCGGCGAGTCGGCAGCACGCATGGCAGCCAGCCGCATGCGCAGACGTTATCGTGAACTACTGCGTGAAGAAATTGCGCAAACAGTGTCGTCACCAGAGGATATTGACGGCGAGGTGCAGCACCTATTTGATACTTTCTCGGGTTGAAAGAAAACTTCGGTTGCGTTTTTGAGAGTTTCCGTCAGAACACTTTGAAGGACCTGAGAGACAACCATGAGCGCAAACAAGACATGTCCCGATTGCGGAACCGAGCTACCACCTGATGCACCGGCCGGCGTCTGTCCGAAGTGCCTCTTGCAGGCCGGCTTGAATGAGTCGCCAACTGATGCTGCCGATGCTGAGACCCTCGTTCCAGACTCCGAAGCCCTGGCTGACGCTCCGACGATCCTGCCGTCGGACCATGCCAAATTGGCCGCGGGTACGACTCCGCCAATTGGCGCCACGATCAAGTACTTTGGTGATTACGAATTGCTGGATGAGATCGCTCGTGGTGGAATGGGCGTCGTCTATAAAGCGCGTCAGGTCCGGTTGAATCGCACGGTCGCGCTGAAGATGATCCTGGCCGGTCAATTCGCTGGCGAGGCCGACGTGCAGCGGTTTCAAACCGAGGCCGAGGCTGCCGCGCAGTTGGATCATCCCGGCATCGTGCCGGTATTTGAAGTGGGCGAGTTTGAAGGTCACCACTTCTTCTCGATGGGTCTGGTGGAAGGTGACTCGCTGGCAGCACGAATCGCCGACAGCCCACTGCCCCCGAAAGAAGCCGCCGAACTTGTACGGCAGATTGCCGATGCGATTCAGTACGCACACGACAAAGGAGTGATCCACCGCGACCTGAAGCCGGCCAACATTCTGCTCGATCGAGAGGGACATCCCAAAATTACGGACTTCGGCTTGGCGAAGAAAATCGGAGGCGACAGCAACCTGACAGCGACCGGGCAGGTCATGGGAACGCCCAGCTACATGCCGCCCGAGCAGGCGTCGGGACGGATCGACCAGGTGAACGAGGCGGCCGACATCTACTCGCTGGGCGCAGTTCTCTACGCCACGCTCAGCGGACGTCCGCCGTTTCAGGCTGACAATCCGCTCGACACGCTGATGCAAGTATTGGAACGAGAACCCGTGTCACCGCGCACGCTCAGTCCGAAAGTGCCTCTCGACCTGGAGACCATCTGTCTGAAATGCCTGGAAAAGGATCGCCGCAGACGGTATCGGTCTGCTCGAGAGTTGGCCGGGGAACTGCAGCGATTTCTCGACGGCAAGGCGATCCTGGCCCGCCCAATCAGTCGCCCGGCACGTCTCTGGCGGTGGTGCAAGCGGAAGCCGGTTGTGGCAAGTCTGACCGTAGCGGTGATTGTGTCCCTGATCGGAGGTGTCTTCTTTTCGACGCACTTTGCGCTGGAAGAGCGAGAGGCGAGAAAAAACGCTGTGCAAAGGAAGCATGAGGCAGAGAGCAGCGAGAAACAGGCGCAAGACCTTGCTCGGAAGAACGCACTTCTAGCCGATCAGCATCGCAGGGCTCGTGATCGGGCGAAACGGCAAGCAGCATTAGCCGAACTGGGAACCTACAACGTACAGTTGTTGCGAGTGCAAGATGTCTGGGAAGAGAATCCCGGTCTGGCTTTGGACTTGCTCAACGACACCGTCCGATGCCCCAAGCACCTGAGAGATTTCGCGTGGGGGCACTATTATCAACTTTCGAAGCGCGACCTGTTAACCCTTACCGGCCACAAGTATGCGGTTTCGTGTGTCGCTTTTTCGCCCGATGGCAAGTCTCTTGCTTCCGCAAGTTATGATGGGACGGTCAAGCTTTGGGATTCAGAAACCGGGGAAGAAAAGAGAACGCTCGATATCAAACTGCAGGGCGACGGAGAGGCTTACCAGGTAACCTGTGTGGCCTATTCGCCCGATGGCAACACGCTGGCTTCGGCTGGCTGGGACGGTACGATCAGGCTATGGGATGTGGCAAGCGGCAAGAAGAACGCGACTCTCAAAGGACACACTGGCTTCGTCTGGTCCGTTGCCTTTTCTCCAGATGGAAAAACATTGGCGACGGGCGGAGGCACGCAATACGAGGCTCCTGGTCAACTGCGGTTATGGGATGTCGTAACCGGTCAGCAGAAGGCAGCGTTGATTGGACATAAGCAACTGATCTTTTCCGTTGCTTTCTCCCCCGATGGTAAGAGTCTGGCATCAAGCGGCTGGAGCAACACGACCACAATTTGGGACGCGCTCACGGGCAAGAAACGAGCAACATTTGCAGAAAACAGCGAGACTGACAAGACCATCGACTCGGTGAGCTTCTCTCAGGACGGTCGGACGCTTGTGACTGTCGCCAGGTCAGGCAGCAAGGGACGCATGGAAGGCCCCGGCGAAGTCAGACTGCGCGACACTGAGACCGGCCATGTGCAATCGATGTTTGAAGTGGAACCGTTGGGGGCGATTTCTTTTGGGACCAGCAGAATTGCCTTCTCAGCCGACGGCGAGACAGTCGCTTTGCCCTGCCGCGACGCGTCGGTCAGATTGTACGACATCACATCCGGGCGCGAGCACACCAGATTCCGGCACGGCGATACTCCGACTTGTGTCGCCTTCTCCGGGGATGGCAAGATATTGGCCTCGGCCGGTAATGGCCGGATTGTCAAGCTATGGAGCGCCGAACCGCAGGGAAAGATCACGTTCCAAGGAACTGTTAGTCATGCCACGACGTCCACTGTCTTCTCGCCAAATGGCAAGACGTTGGCTTCAGTGGGAGTGTTCTTACCAGACGAAAAGACCTTGACGAGTGGAATCGTCAAAGGCGCGACCTCGCTCGTCCTACGGGATTCGGAATCGGGCCGAAAACGGTCGCTGCTTTCTGAAGATCCCGGTGAGGTACGCTGTGTGGCCTTTTCTCCCGACAGTAACACTTTGGCAACAGCCACTGCGTGTACCATTACCCAAGTCGCTCAATCGGGCAATCCAAAAGTTGGCGAGAACAAAACGAAGGGGACGCATGAACTGGGCGAAGTGAAACTATGGAACCTGCAAACCGGTGAACTACGGAAAACACTCAAGAGACACGACGTCCATCGTCTGCTGTTCTCTCCGGATGGAAGCACGTTGGCCTCTGCCGGAGGCCACGACTCTCGGAATTCACAAAGCCAGACAGGTTTGAGGTTGTGGGACGTGTTCACTGGTCAGGAGCGTGAAACACGCCCCGAACAAACCGGTGTCGTCCGATTCGCGACATTTTCACCCGATGGCAAGACTCTAGCTTACACCGATGGGAAATTGATAAAGCTATGGGACGTCAGGACGAGAAATGAACGACATTCGTTTGAGGGACACACAACGTTTGTAACCGCGCTGGCATTCTCTCCAAGTGGAAAACTGTTGGCGTCCGGATCGGCTTATGGTGACAAAACTGTCAAGCTATGGGATACCGCCACTGGCCGGCGAATTGCGACCCTGACCGGACATGTTGGAGGTGTCTCTTCCGTCATCTTCTCGCCCGACGGCAAGACATTAGCGTCGGCCGCGACAGGTTCCAATTCAAGAACAAAAGTCATTTCCGGTCAGATCAAATTGTGGGACACAGAGCCGGCACGAGAGCGAGCCACGATTAACAGTCACTCAGGGGGCATTGCGTGCATCGCGTTCTCCCCGGATGGGAAGACGCTCGTTTCGGGTGGAGGCATCGACAAAGGAAAGCCACTCGGCGAACTGAAACTCTGGGACGCGGTAACAGGGCAGGAACGTGCCACGCTCAAAGGACACACCGGCCCGGTTGTCAGTGTCGCTTTTTCTCCGGACGGAAGAAGGTTGGTGTCATCGTCGTCCGGTCAGTCCATCCGCTTGCAAGGATCGAGGAAAGTCGTAGCCGGCCAGATCACGGTTTGGAAGTCGGATTGGTGATCAACACAAAATTGCCCGCCAGCGGTTGAGAATGTTCTTTTCCCCGGCGAGCGTGGGCAAACCGTTGAATCGAGGCGAAGGCCGTTTCAAGTGCAAATCCGGCGAGCGATCATATCATTCATCGTGGCTGCTATTTGTGCCTCACTCTCGTTTGCGGTTGGCTTATTCACGTGTTGGCTGGGGGATGGCGTTCTCTTTGGACACTGGGGAGAAGAATCGATTGTCGGCGTTATGGTCGGGGCAGTTCTTGTTGGGCCGATATGCGCTGCAGTGGCTGGAATTATCGGGGGCATCTCAATGTGGCGTTGGCTAAGAAAGCGTCATAACACTTCTGCGGACCGTTAAATCGGACGTCAATCACCACACGCGAGTGTCCGATCAACGACCGTATACGCGGACTCAACCTGCCGTGTTTGTGGCCAGACGTATGGACGTATTGGGATATTTGAGGGTCGGCTGGTCAGGGTTTCGCGGCGGCCTTCGGCGTCCACTCCTCGGCATCGACGAAGCAGTCTTCCTTCAGCGTGACCCTGACGGCTTTCGTCTCCTTGGGCAGGAGCCCACGTAACACAGCAACATCAAGTCCCCCCACTAATGCGAACTTTCTGCATTTGAAAACGGCTGGGGAGCCTGATCTGAACACGTGCTGCGATTAAAGTTGCAGCTGCCGAGGTGTGTAGCGGCCACGTGCTGACATTCGTCGGCTTCCCGAAGAAAACGTGTCCACTTCGCAACGAAAGTGCCGATCTCCAGGATAGAAACCAGATATCTGGACCTTGACATCTAGTTTTGCGGGTCTTAGACTGGACACCACTTGGATGATTTCCCCCCGGTTGGCCGTTTTCATGTCGATGGCCTGCCTTCTTTCCTCCCCAGGCATGGCCAGAGGATACGGGCGATGCGTCACACTCTGCTTTCTCTCGTCGCGTTGATTTCGGTGCTGGTATCGGGAACGCTTGCCTTCGGTGAGAAATCCGAGGTTGAGAAACCCAAAGCGGGAAAACCCGACGCCGCGAAGTCCAAGGCCGAGGGACTTGCTCTGTTCCAGCAGCAGATCCAGCCCGTGTTGGTCAAGCAGTGTTTCGAGTGCCACTCCAAGAAGGGGAAGGAGATCGAAGGCGGATTGGAATTGGACTCGCCCGCGGGCATCCGTCGCGGTGGCGACTCCGGTCCCATGCTCATTTCGCATCAAGTCGAAAAAAGCCCGCTAATCCGCATGCTGCGCCATGATGACGATGTCTCGGCAATGCCGCCCGACGATAAGTTGCCTGACAAGGTGATCGCCGCATTCGAGCGGTGGATTCAACTCGGCGCGCCGGACTCGCGCGAAGACGTCGGCCCCACAACAAAGGAGGAGCGGTACGAGGCAGGGAAACGACACTGGGCCTTCCAGCTACCGCAGCCTGCTAAGGCTCCGACGGTCAAGAAGACGGATTGGGCGCGCGACGAAATTGACCATTACGTACTCGCACGCATGGAAGCCGAAGGCATACGACCGGTCGCCGATGCGAACCGCAGAACACTGGTTCGGCGGGTCTACTTCGATCTCGTCGGGCTGCCGCCAACCCCGGAACAAATCGCTGCGTTCATCGGTGACGATTCGCCCGATGCGTTGGCCAGACTGGTCGATCGCCTTTTGGCTTCGGAACAGTTCGGCGAACGTTGGGGTCGTCATTGGCTCGACGTTGTTCGCTACGCCGAATCGAGCGGCATGGAGTTCAACTTCACGTACCCGCATGCATGGCCCTATCGCAACTATGTGATTGACGCCATGAATCAGGACAAGCCTTACGACGTGTTTCTCCGCGAGCAGATTGCCGGCGACTTGATTCCGGCGACCGAAGGGGAATCGCCTCAAGCCGTCGAGGCGCGTCGCATCGCTCCAAGCCTGTTGGCCTTCGGTCCCAAGCGGCACAACTCCAGCGGTACGGGATTCCGGATGGATATTGTGGACGACCAGATCAACACGGTCTTCCGTGCCACACTCGCGATGACGGTTTCCTGTGCCCGCTGCCACGATCACAAGTTCGACCCGATTCCAACCAAAGACTACTACGCCTTAGCCGGCATCTTTCTGAGTACCGAACCGCTGTACGGAACGATCAAGCAGAAATACAGCAACAGTCCGACCGACCTGCTGCCAATCGGCCCCAACGCGTCGGCCCTGCATGCAGCCGCCGAAGCTCACGAGAAAAAGATTCCGGTTGCCGAGAAGCAACTGACCGCGAAACGTGAGTCGCTAAAGAAAGCGACCGCCGCCGAAAAGCTGGCGATTGCAGCGAAGTCCGCAGTGGAAAAACGCGCCAAGGCGGAACTCGTTGCTGCGAAAGGTCAACCCGAAGTCGGCTCCACCGCGACAGACGCTGCGCAGGCGGCCGTGCAACAGGAACTGGCCGAGGCGGTTGTCAAATTGGAGGCCGCGAACAAACAGGCCGCGACGTTGAAGAGCGAAGTCGCTTCGCTCGAAAAGAACGTGGCCGAGTTAAAGAAGAACCGACCGCCACGACCTCAATACGCAATGAGCGTGAGAGATCGAGCGAAGCCCGACGATACGAAAGTTGCCGTTCGCGGGAACATCCGCGAACCGGGCGAGGCAGCTCCCCGCGGATTTTTGAGCGTCGTAAACATGGCCAATCCCCCCAGGATTGATGTCAAACAAAGCGGACGCATGGCATTGGCCCAGTGGATCACCAGTCCGGAGAACCCCATCACGGCACGCGTGATGGTCAACCGCATCTGGCACCATCTCTTCGGTCGGGGGATTGTCGAAAGCGTCGATAACTTCGGGATGATTGGAAAACACCCGAGTCATCCGCAGTTACTCGACTCGCTGGCATTGCGTTTCATGGAGGATGGGTGGTCGGTCAAACGCATGATTCGCACGATCATGCTCAGCCGGTCGTACCAACTCAGCAGCACGCGCGATGCGGCGAACATGAAGACCGATCCGGACAATCGTCTCTTCTGGCGCGCCACTCCACGGCGACTGGAAGCCGAAGCCATTCGTGATGCAATTTTGGCTGTCAGCGGGCAGATCGACCTGAAACGTCCAAGTGGTTCGACGGTGACACCGCTGGGCGACCAACTGGTCCGCGGCATTCCGACCGCGAAGATTCAGCCGCCGAGCAACTCGCGTAGCGTCTACCTGCCGGTCGTTCGCGACTACCTGCCCGAACTGTTCGATCTGTTCGACTTTCCTTCCCCCAGCCTGGTGACGGGAGGGCGATCGGTGACGAACGTTCCCTCGCAGGCACTTTACCTTCGCAACTCAAGCTTCGTGGCCGAGCAATCCAAGCACGCCGCCAAACGATTGCTGGCTTCCAAGGCGGCGACCGATGACGCCGGGCGAGCCGACCTGGCGATGCGCTGGGCGTACGGGCGAGACATCTCCGACGAGGAACGGAACGGCGCATTGAAACTGGTTCAGCAGATTCGCGACGCGAATCCGAAAAACGCCGACAGCGATGTCGATGCCTGGGCCGCATGGTTCCACACCCTGTTCACCACGGCCGAGTTCCGGTTCCTGGTCGACATCAAGTCGGGAGATGCGACATAGCGTAGTCAGGATGGAGACGGTGATTCGTTGAACGACTTCGCGTTGAACAAGAACACAGAAAGCAAACTTGCCATGACAGACAACTCTACACAACCGATTCTGGCACGCCGCCAGTTTCTCAAGGCGGGAGCATGCGGGCTGGGATCGTTGACTCTGGCCGGCCTGATTCCTCGTCATGCCGGCGCCGGATTGCTGTCGCCGAAACGGCCGCATTTCGCCCCCAAGGCGAAACGCGTCATCTTCATCTTCATCAACGGCGGCCCCTCTCAGTTCGAGTCGTTCGACCACAAGCCGGGGCTCAAAGCGAGTGCCGGCAAGAAGGGGCTGAAGAAAGGGAAGCTGCTGGGGCCGCTTTTGAATTTCGCACAGCATGGCGAGAGCGGGATGTGGTTCTCGGAAGCCTTTCCGCATTTGGCAAAACAAGCCGATCATCTCTGTATGCTCAACGGCATGCAAACCACCAGCCGTGCCCACCCCATCGCAATTCCCATGCTGCACACGGGCGAATTCCAATTCGTTCGTCCTTCGCTGGGGGCGTGGCTGCTTTACGGCTTGGGGACCGAGAACCAGAACCTGCCCGGGTTCTTTACGATCAAACCGACACGGACATTCGGCGGACCGGCCAACTACGGCAGCGCATTCCTCCCCAGTTCGTTTCAGGCGACGCGGCTTGGTTGGGGCGGCCAGTCGGTCAAGAACGCGACGATCAGCAATCTGACTCCCGCCCACGGCCGGACTCCCGAAGTGGCACGGGCTTCGTTGGAACTGGCTCAAGCATTGAACAAGGGGCTGCTCGACCAAACCGACGACGTACGCGGCGTGATCGATTCGCTCGAACTGAGCCAGCAGATGCAGCAAGCCGTGCCCGAAGTGATGGACATCGCCGGTGAGTCGAAAAGCACGCAGGAGATGTACGGCATTGGCGATAGTCGGACCGACGATTTCGCACGGCAGTGCCTGTTGGCCCGCCGACTGACCGAGTCGGGAGTTCGCTTCGTCGAGATCAGTTCGACAGGCTGGGACCATCACAGCAACCTCAACAAGTTCGGCAGCAAAGCCGCAACGGTCGATAAGCCGGTCGCCGCGCTGCTGGCCGATCTGAATCAGCGCGGCCTGTTGGACGACACGCTCGTGCTCTGGACCGGCGAGTTCGGACGCACGCCCGAGACTCAGGTTCTCAGCGGCAAGGAAACGATAGGGCGCGACCACAATGCCGAAGGCTACACGGCCTGGCTCGCCGGAGGCGGAGTGCGTGCCGGACTCACCCACGGCATGACCGACGAACTCGGTTACAAAGCAGTCGAGGGCAAAGTCCATCTCCACGATCTGCACGCGACGATGCTGCACCTGATGGGTCTGGACCACAAACGGCTCGTGTACCGATACGGCGGCCGCGATTTCCGGCTGACCAACGTCCACGGCGACGTCGTTCACGATATCATCGCCTGACTCTGATTCTCTCTTGAGCATTGCAGAAAGCTCCCATTTTGGGGGCTTTCTTGCGTTATTCCGCTTAAATTCCCAGCCAGCCAGGACCGGCGGAGCGTAGGGCCGTGCTGTGCCGGCCGCATTTCTATTCGGCACCGCTGGTCCTTCGGTGTCCGGCGAGAGCCGGAACTTGTTTCTTATTCAAACGGCATGTCCGATGACGACTGGAAGCGGGTGAGCCGAATTCTGTTTGATCTCGTAGGCCGAGCCCGCGAGGCGAACACTGGTAACGAGAAAACTGGCAACGAGTAAGAGACACACCGAGGATCGTAGCATTGTTTTGCTGCGTTTCACGTCCAGTCCGGTTACAATACTTTCACGACATCCACGCGTAAGGAGTGGAGCCATTTTTGTGAACGCGTGGGCGCGTTCAACGAGAGTGCTGTCGCGGATACGTATTCTCAACCGAAGAACTGGAAGCCAGGCTAACCAGATGGACGCCCCCACCAATAAGCATCTTCGTAGGACGCTCTCGCGCCTCAGGCCGGCGATCCTTTCAGCCCTGTTGCTGCTCGGCTTGGGTCAATTCATCTCAGCATTTGGCCAGCGTCCGTCTCCCGATGCGACCGCCGCAACTGACAATAAGCCGGTTCCAGGTCGAGGCGTCTTCAAGCAACAGGCGACTCTCTTCGTCAGCGAGTTCTGCGTCAAATGTCACGGCGAATTGAAGCAGGAAGGCGATCTGCGTCTCGACACTGTTCTGCACGACATGGCCGACGACAAGACGGCCCGGTTGTGGAACGACATTTTTGCTCAGGTTCAGTTTTCCGAGATGCCGCCCAGCGACAGCAAACAACAGCCAACGGCCGCACGCAAGAAGGAATTCCTCAAACAGGTGGAAGCCGAATTGATGCGCGTCGGCCGTGGTTTCGGCCTGGACAAGAAGATGCTGCTTCCACAGTTCGGCAACTACGTGGATCACAAGTCGTTGTTCGATGGCAGCGTCAAAGTGATGCCCTACACGCCGGCGCGACTCTGGCGGCAGCGGCCGATTATTTACGATGCGATTTGGGCGAACGCCTATGGCCGAGCGCCGTGGTACAGCGTCAAAATTGGTGGGACCGGCAACCATCTGATCAAGCAAGGCCCGCACAAAGGCAAGCTCCTAGCGCATCGGTACTTTGCCGATGCCAAGTACGCCAACCCGTTCTTTGAATTTGTGCATCATGCGTCGGGCTTCACCGATTACGCTTCGATTGTGGCCGACCAATCTTCGCTGGAAGCGCTGTTGGTCAACGCGGAAACGATGGCACAGATTTTGACCGTGGGCCAGAAGGTCAGGATCGTCACTCAAGTGAAGAACAAAGGAAGCCGCACCGGCAACAACGAAGCCATGTTCGTTGGCGGCGTGACCACGTCGGCCAACGAATACCGAGGCCGCGTCCCGGTGATCTTCCAGAAGATCCTCAACACCAATGGTGCAGTCGCTCGCAAAGATTTCAATCAAGCGTTGGATGTGGCCTTCGCCCTGTTCCTGCGCCGCTCGCCACGCGAAGAAGAATATGAGAGCTACTGGAACAACGTCTTCCAGAAGAATGTCGAACTGGGCAACAAAATGGCCCTGCAAGCCGTCTTGATCTTCGTGACCTTGTCGCCCGAATTCGTGTATCGAATGGAATTGGGATTGGGGATTGAAGACGAGCATGGTCGTCGCCTTCTTTCGCCACAGGAATTGACCTACGCGATTCACTATGCCTTTCACAACAAACCGGCGTTCGGTGTGCCTGAAATCGATACCGTCGATGTTTACACGAAGGACAGCGAAGCGCCGATCAAAAGGACGATGTCGACCTCAAGGCCGGCTTGGGCAGCCGGGCACAGTTCGCTGGTTCGGGAAATGCAGGCCGGAAAACTGAAGACCCGGGCCGACGTTGAACGGGTCGTTCGCAAGATGTTCGATGCCCGGCAAAACGGATGGCTGACCAATCACAACCGCACTTTCCTGAGTACGCCCAACCCGCGCATTCTGCAGTTCTTCCGCGAATTCTTCGGCTACTACAAAGCACGCGAGGTGTTTAAGGACGTCGACAAATTCAAACAGCGGGAAGGTTTCAAACAGTTCATATCGGGAACTGCATCGAAGTTTGAATACGACACCGACAGTCTCATTCGCCATATTCTGCAGGAAGACAAGAACGTTCTTTATGAATTGTTGACGACGAATAAAGTGGTGGCCAGCTATTGGAACGGCACGAACCCGGAAGATCGGATTAAAAGAGCACGCGGGAAAGAGACCTACCGGATAACCCACCACCTACAGAATTACAACCTCGATCCCTTCGAATTGGCTTATGATAAGGCCAAGAGTCAGGACGCACTCGTCCGGCAGAACGGCAAGGTCTTTCGGGTGCCGGAAGAGCAACGCTGCGGCATTCTCACACAGCCCAGTTGGTTGGTGGCGCACAGCGGCAATTTTGATAACGACCCGGTCCGGCGCGGGAAGTGGATTCGCGAGAAGTTGCTGGCCGGCGTTGTCATGGATGTCCCAATCACCGTGGATGCTCAGATTCCGGATGACGAAACCAAGACATTGAGAGAACGGTTCAGCGTCGTCCATGCCGACGAGTGCTGGCGATGTCACAAGAAAATGAATCCGCTCGGCATGCCCTTTGAAGCCTTCAACCATGTGGGCCGTTGGCGGAGTTTGGAAAAGGGCAAACCGGTCAACACGAAGGGCGGCATCACACATACCGGAGACACATCACTCGATAGCGGTGTGGAAAACGTACGCGAGATGATGGAAAGGCTGGCAAAGTCCGATTTAGTCAGACAGAGCTTTATCCGCCACGTCTTTCGCTACTGGATGGGCCGCAACGAAATGATGAGTGATTCGCGAACGCTCATCGCGATGGACAAGGCTTACGTGGAAAGTGACGGCAGCTTCAAAGAACTGTTGGTCAGCCTGCTGACATCAGATTCGTTTCTGTATAGGAAATAGACGGACATGGACAGGATAACTCGCCGAACGGCATTAAAAGGCATCACGCTTGGGGCCGGAGCCGTAGCGTTGTCGCCGTTCCTCAAGCACCTCGAAGCCGCCGAGACGCAGCAGCTTCCCAAGCGATTCGTCTTTGTGGTGAAGAGCAGCGGTTTGCAGGGAGAGTATCTCAATCCCGAAGGATTGAAGCATGGGGGAGACACCCTCGTGGACGAGCCGCTGGCGGGCAGAAAACTGTCCGACAGCATGAAATCACTGGAGCCGTTCAAAGACAAGTTGACCATCATTCAAGGGCTTAGCGGACGGATGACGCAGGCCGGGCATAGCGCATTTTACGGCGCGCTGGGTGGCTACAAGGCACCGGCACACACGCCCCCGCTGTTCGCCACCATCGATGGCCACCTCTCCGAGAAGTTCCCGTCGGTTTTCAACCACATCGGTTTCAAGATGGGTGAAGGCAGCCAGGGAATCACGTTCCCGTCGATCTCGGCCAAAGCCAAAGGCCAGCAGTTGCCGTTTCAACAAAATCCGATGGGGGCATTCGAGAACCTCTTCGGCAGCATCCTGGTCGGCGGCGACCTCAAGAAGAAATACACGCGGACGGGCAACGTTCTCGACGCCATGTCGGCCGATATCAAGAAGCTGCAAAAACATCTGCCCGCGGAAGAGCAAGCCAAGTTGGGCCAATACTTGAACGGTTTCGAGGCACTCAGAGATCGCCGCGTCAAACTGGTGTCGATGCAGAAAGTGCTCAAGGAGAACGCTCCGGAACTTGACGACAAATACACGTCGCGATTCAAAACCCATCACCTCGAAGCCCATTTCGACATGGCATCGGCCGCTTTGATTTCCGGGCTAACCAATGTGGTGACCGTTCATGCGGACGGTCTCGATTCTGTCTATTCGGGTATTGGCGTTGGCAACAATGTGCATGCGATCGGCCACGGCGCCGGCTATGCGACTCTCTCGTCACAGGATTGCCGCGATGCCATCCGCGGATTCCATATCGAGTTGATTGCCGGCATGGCAGCCAAGTTGAGCAAGGTCCCCGAAGGCGACGGGACCATGCTCGATAACACCATCATCGTTTACACAAGCGACAACGCCGCCAAACATCATTCGTTCGGGTTCGATTGGCCGATGTTCGTTTTGGGCAACCTGGGTGGCAAGCTCAAGTCGAAGGGGCGTTACCTGGCGTATCCACGTTACGGCAACAAGGGACACCACCATACCATCTGCAACTGGTTTACAACCTTGTGTCATCTGGCCGACATCCCTCAAGACCTGTTCGGTCAGCCGGACATGGCATTGGGCAAAGCCGAAATGCAATCAGGCCCCCTGAGCGAGTTGCTGGCATGAAGACAACCATCAAGTCAACGGTTGCACTCGCGTTCCTCGCCATAGGTCTCGTTGTCGGCTTGTTGCCCGAGGCAGCGAAGCCGCAGGGGACGGATGATGCCAAAGTCCTGACGATCGTTGCTGCAAATGATTTGCTGACTAACAGGGGGACGGAACTAACCGATGCCGACCTCCAGCGCGTTTGCACGGCAGCCGATCTCACCGAACTGAATTTATCCGGTTGCGGCCGACTGACCGATGTCGGGCTGTCCCATGTGGCCGACCTCAAGCAGCTACAAACTCTCAACCTTTCACGCTGCAATCGGATTTCGGCGAAGGGGATCGCGTCGATTTCCAAGCTGCCGCATCTCGCCAGTCTGGATATCAGTTCGACGCGTGCCAACTTGCCCGCCGTCTATGCGCACCTTGCAAATCTCCCTGCGCTGACGAAGCTGGAAGTCCGGGACATTCGCGGATTCAAAAGCGACGGTCTCCAGGCATTGACTAACTTGAAGTATTTGGACATCTCCAATTCAACCGGCGGCCTAACCGATGCAACCTTTGCACCGTTGGCGATGTTGACCTCGCTGACCTACCTGAACGCCAACGGAAGTCGCCAATGGTCTGCGAACCGGAACCTCACCGACAAGGGGCTGAAACACCTTGAAGGTATGACGTCGCTGGAATTCCTCGGGTTATTCGGTCACTTCTCCCTTACGGCCAAGGGGTACAACCCGCTGTTTGCGAAACTCAAGAACCTCAAGACATTGGAGATGGGATTCAATTGGCCGCTCAAAGGACGAGAGATTGAAATTCCGACATCGCTCGATCGTCTCGACATGATGGAGTCGTTTCAGTTAACCGATGCGGCGGTGATTAACCTCAAGGGCAAACAGCGGCTGCGAACTTTGAACCTGTTTTACTGTCTGGCGCTGACCGACAAGAGTCTGGAAGCATTGAAGGGGTTGCCTGAATTGGAATCTCTGAATGTCGGCTGCATTGGTGCTCTGACAGATGACGGTTTGGCCAATCTTCGTGGCAACACCGGACTGAAATATTTGAATCTCTGCGACAACGATAACTTCACCGATGCAGGATTGGTTCACCTGAAAGACATGAAGGTGTTGAAGGAGTTGAGTCTGTGGAGTACCCCGAATGTTAAAGGTGAAGGATTGGCGGTGTTGAGTTCGTTGCCGCAATTAAGAACATTGAATCTGGCCGATTGTGCGAACCTCACGGATGTGGGGTTACGCCATGTCGGCAGCAAGACGGTGCTCGAAGAACTGTACCTGGATAATTGCACGAAGCTCACCGATGCCGGGCTGAGTCAATTGGGCGGTCTGTCGAATCTGCGAGAACTCACCCTGAATGGATGCCTGAGCCTCACCGACAAAAGCCTGGAAACGGTGACGAAGCTGAAGTCCCTCGAGTATCTGGTGATCGCCAATTGCCCGGGTCTCAGCGAGGATCGCATGACCTCTCTGAAAGACTCTCTGCCAAATTGCCGGATTGTCCGAGACTGATCCGGGCCGGAAGCACCAGGACGGAGGCTCGAACGGCATCCTCACCACAATGCTCGCCGGTGAATTCGTTCCGTTGGTTGTGCCAGCTGCTTTCTGCTAAAACTACTCGAATGAAACACATTCGAAACTTCTGCATTATTGCCCACATCGATCACGGCAAGTCGACTCTCGCCGACCGACTCATTCAAACCTGTGGAGGCATTGCGCAGCGCGATTTGCATGAACAGATGCTCGACTCGATGGAAATCGAGCGTGAGCGCGGTATTACCATCAAGAGCAATTCGATTACGCTCGATTACCAAGCTCCAGATGGAACAGACTATCTGTTGAATCTGATCGATACACCGGGCCACGTTGATTTTTCGCACGAAGTTCGGCGTTCTTTGATGGCGTGCGAAGGTGCGTTGATCATTGTCGATGCGTCTCAGGGGGTCGAAGCGCAGACGGTTGCGAACCTTTATCTCGCATTGGAACACGACCTGACCCTGCTGCCGGTGATCAACAAAATTGATCTTCCGTCCGCCGATGTGGAACGTGCGCAAGAGGCAATTGATGCCGAATTGGGGCTCGATCCGTTCGAGGCGATTCCGATTTCGGCAAAAAACAACATCGGCATCGAAGACGTGTTGGCGGGCATCGTCGAGAAGTTGCCTGCCCCGGAAGGCGATCCCGATGCGCCGCTGAAGGCGCTGGTGTTCGATGCGAATTTTGATAAGTACCGAGGAGTGATCCTTCAAATTCGCGTGATGGAAGGCACTCTCAAGCCGCGCGATACGATCCACTTCATGCACGCCGGCCGCGACTTCAAGGTGGATGAGGTGGGCTACAACCAGTTCAAACTCAATCCCAAAACACAGCTCAGCGCCGGTGAGGTGGGTTACGTTGTCGCTGGAGTCAAAAGTGTGCAGGACATCGAAATCGGCGACACGATCACCCTGCTTGATCGCCAGGCTGAAGAGCCGATTCCCGGCTACCAGAAAGCCAAACAGGTCGTCTTCTCGTCCATTTATCCCATGGACACGGGCGATTACGTCGAACTCACAAAGGCCCTGGACAAGCTCGCAATCAACGATGCATCGCTCACGTTCGAGAAGGATAGCTCGGCGGCACTTGGTTTTGGGTTTCGCTGTGGATTTCTCGGCCTGCTTCACCTGGATGTGATTCAAGAGCGTCTTCGGCGAGAATTCGATATCGGTTTGGTGATCTCGGCCCCGTCAGTGAAGTACAAACTCACTTTGAGAGACGGTAAAACGATCGAAGTCGACAACCCAAGTTACTGGCCCGATCCCACGTCGATCGAGTCGGCCAGCGAGCCGTACATCAAAGCGGCAATTTTGACTCCCGAGGAGTACGTCGGCCCTGTGATGGAACTGTGCAGGGAGCATCGTTCGGAAAGCCAGACGATGAATTATCTGTCGGCCAGTCGGATCGAGGTGACCAGCGTGATGCCGCTCGGAGAGGTTTTATTCGACTTCTATGGCAAGCTGAAAATGATCACGCGGGGATACGGATCGTTTGATTATGAGCCGATCGAGTATCGAAAAACGGATATTGTGAAAGTCGATATTCTTGTCAATAAGGAAGCGGTCGATACGCTTGCCTACCTCGTTCATCGCGACAAGGCGCGACCGCGGGCGCTGCACTACTGCGAACAGCTTGCCAAGGAGATTCCCCGGCATCAATTCAAGATTCCAATCCAGGGGGCCATTGGGGGTGACATCATTGCCCGAACGACCATCGCGCCGTTCCGCAAAGATGTGACCGAGAAGCTGTACGGCGGCGACGTGACACGCAAGATGAAGCTTCTCAAAAAGCAGAAGAAGGGCAAGGCAAAAATGAAGCAATTCGGCAGCGTCAATATCCCCCAAAAAGCATTCATCTCAGTTCTTCGCGCCGACAAGGATTAATCGCCCCCGTTTATCGAAGCCTGATGCGCAAGCGAAGGATGATTCCAAGGCGACGCCAGCACGCTCCTTCGCTTGCGCTTCAGGCTTCAATACTTGGGGTTCTTGTTTCCCGTCAAGCCAAGTGCGTAACTTCAAAACTTATGCTTCGGGTTAGTTCTTCAACGGCCCGTCAGGTTGAACGGCACCTTTTTTGAAGCCAGCTTACCATCCTGCGGATGCACTCTTTTTCGATGAAGAAGTAAGCGGATGTTGATTTGTAGGACGCAAATATAGTACAAGAGTCCCTTCAGACTGCCGTCGCTTACGGTGGGCGACGGTCGATGACTCAACTGCCAACGGAGATGTGCGATGATGTCGATCCAATCCGGTGTTTCACGCCGAAATTTCTTGAAGGTTGGCGCGGCGGGTGTTGGCGGATTGACGCTTGCCGATCTCCTGCGAGCGGAGGCCGCCGCCGGCACCGGGTCATCGAATAAAGCTCTGATCAACATTCACCTGGCGGGCGGCCCGTCTCATCAAGACACATTTGACCTGAAGCCCGATGCCCCAAGCGAATATCGCGGCGAGTTCAATCCCATCAGCACCAATGCTCCCGGCTTGGATATTTGCGAGCACTTTCCGATGCTCGCTCAGTCGGCCGATAAGTTTTCGGTCATCCGTTCGTTGACCGGTTCGATCGCCGACCATAGCGACTACCCAACGCAAACCGGGTTTCCACGAAGTAGCTTACAGAGCCTGGGCGGTCGTCCGTCGATCGGCAGCGTTGTGTCGAAACTGCAGGGCGACTTAAGCGTAGGAGCACCGCCGTTTGTTGGCTACAACGGTTCCTACGTCGGGTATCTCGGCGCAGTTCATCAGCCATTTCGACCGCAGGGTGGTGAGTTGCGGCTGAACAAAAGCGTAACGGCCGACCGGTTGCGGTCCCGAACCGATTTGCTTGGCGGTCTCGACAGATTACGTCGCGACATGGACCACACCGGCCACATGCTCGCGCTCGATGCCTACTCGCAGCAGGCCGTCGAGATGGTGACATCGGGGCGAGTCGCCGATGCCCTCGACCTCAGCAAGGAAGATCCACGGCTGCGCGAGCGGTACGGTAACGACGGCAAGATGTTCTTAACAGCCCGACGGCTGATCGAAGCGGGCGTTCGCGTGGTCAACTTCAACTGGGGAAGTTGGGACACGCACAGCAACAACTTCGGCCATTTACGGAATCAATTGCCCAAGTTGGATCGTTCCATGCACGCGCTGCTCGAAGATTTGAGCGTTCGCGGGCTGAACGACGATGTGACTGTCGTCATGTGGGGCGAATTCGGCCGGACGCCGCGCGTTAACAGCAACAAAGGCGGACGCGATCACTGGTACGAGGTGGCCATGTGCTTTCTCGCCGGCGGCGGAATGAAAATGGGTCAGGCGATCGGCAAATCGAACAGAAATGCCGAGCGAGCCGTGGATCGGCCGGTTCATCTTCTGGAAGTGATGGCAACGCTTTACCACAACCTGGGGATCGACGTGAAATCGACGACCATCACCGATCCGGCCGGCCGCCCGCAATACCTGGTCGATCACCGCGAACCGATTCGCGAATTAATCTGACACAGCGGTCGTCGGGTGGCTCGCGATGCGAAATTACTCTTTCTCGTCCGCCTCATCCGCAATGGGTTTCACCACGACCAGCTTGTGGTTTTCAACGTCGTACTGGTATTCATGCTTGCCCGGAAGCACGGGCAGCCGAATTTTGTACTGCTTGATGATCTGCTCCATGAACTCGTCGTAGGTTGGATAGCGTTCGTGTTCGATTTGAAAAAACTGAATCTGGCGATCAATCGCCATCTTCGATATTTTTTCCACCTCCGGTCCGTAGGCTTGCAGCGGGCCGAGAATCAGGTCATCGACGCGGACTTTCGAGTCGCTCAATTCGCGGCCGGCATCAGGATCGTATTCACCGATATCCTGCGTCTTCTGCTTCAAGATGCTCTCTTTTTCGGGCTTTGGCTCCGCTTTGGGTTCTTCCGCGGTTTTCGTACAACCGACAATCATCAACAGCAGCGTCGTGCCAAGCAATAATCGGATCATAGCGCTAACGCCCAATCTTGGGTGAGGTGAAGTCGGGAGGGCCGCCGTGGCTGCTACCAGCATGGTACTCAACCGGCACGACCAACACGATGATACGCATGAGGCAAGCTGCGGGTCAAAGCCGTCGGCTCCACAATTTTGCCCCGCTGTTGATGAATCGCTCGCTAACTGCTAGATTGGCGAATCCAATTGTCAATGTCTCTGCATCTGTTTGAACACGAACGGGAGTTTCCGCCTGTGGGTACGAAGAAATCGGGCAAGGGCCGTCGGAAGATCGGCCGTAAGAAACGACGAATGCGCGCGAAAATTCGCCACCGCAAATAATCTGAGATCGGGCCGGCCGGCCCGGTCGGCGGTGGCGATTCGAAGTGCGCCGCCCGCCGACACATCGTTCTATCGCGTTTCCTGAACTCGCATGCCGACGCTCTCGGCCGGAAACGCGACGCACTGGGCCGCAAGACCGCTCGCGTTGCGCGCACACGGACGCAACTCAACCCGCTCTTGGGCTTCCCGCTGCTTGACATCGGCCCCGCAAACAGGGAAGCTATACGTAGTTGAGAAACATGTCGGCAACGCGTCGGCCTCATGCCTCCCAGTCCCCGCCTTCACATTCGCTTGCCGTAGTTGAGCGAATTTCACAATCGTTACAACCAATACGGTTCGTCGCTGCGAATCGAATTGTTCGACGGCTGTCGAAGTCAAAACGGGGCCCCGGCGGCAACGTGATAAAATCGGCTCGTGCGAGAAATCTTGGAAGGGCGAATCATGCGACGGACCATCAAAGTTTCCACGTCATGGTGTCTGGCAGCCGGCTTGCTGCTTGCAGCTGCACAAACGGCTCCAGCAGACGATGCACAGGAAGCGGAACTGCGAAAACAGGCTGAGGCAGCCAAAGCCCAACAGACCGCAGCCGAAAAGGCAACGGACGGCGTTCGCCAGAAGGCCAAAGGCCTTACCGATTCGTTGTCGAAACTCAAAGCCGACGTCGCCAAAGCGCAAGCGACCTTGAAGGCAGCAACGGCAAAACTGAAGACACAGCAGGACGCGGCAACAAAAGCCGCAGCCGCCAAAACGGCGCAAGATAAAGCCAACGCCGCTGCCGCGAAGCTGGCGAAAGATGCCGATGCAGCCGCCAAGGCCGCGCTGGCAAAATCACAGGCCGCCGCCGCTGCCGCCAAGGCCGCACAGGCCAAAGCCGTCGCAGCCGCCAAAGCACTCACCGATTCGCAAGCCGCCGTGAAGACAACACAAACTGACATGGCAACCGCCAAGAAGACCGTTGACGGAGCTCCGGCCGCAACCAAGCAGGCCGAAGCACAGATCGCAGCTTTTCAAGTTGCAGTCAAAAAGGCCGAGGATCAACTCGCCGCCGTCACAGCAGTCGCCATCACAAAGCAGAAGGGCCTCGAACACGTTTTGATCGAAGCCGGGAAGTTCGTTTCCTTCTCTGACACCATCGCCCCCATTCTCGCCAAGCGATGTCTGGCCTGCCACAACGCGCGAACGGCCAAAGGACGTCTCAACCTGGAAACGTATGCCGCCTTGATGAAGGGTGGCGAAAATGGTGCGGCGGTCGATCCCGGCGAGGGCGATCTCTCTTCGTTGTTCGCAATGGTCGAGGATGGCTCGATGCCGGAAGATGCCGACCCGCTGACCAAAGAACAGATGGCCTCGATCAAAAAATGGATCGACACCGGAGCACAGCTCAACGCGGGCGCCGGACCGAACGCACAACTCATCACCATTATGCCCAAGCTGCCGCAGCCATCGCCGCCGGAAGCCTACCGCGTCCCGATCCCGGTGACCGCTTTGCAATTCAGCCCCGACGGTAATCAGTTGGCTTCCTCAGGCTACCACGAAGTCGTGCTGTGGAATCCCGCCGATGGCCAGATCGTTCGTCGTATTTCCAACGTCGCCGAACGCGTCTACGACATCGAATACAGTGCCGACGGAAAGACAATCGCCGTCGCTGCCGGCACACCGGCGCAAATGGGCGAAGTGAAACTTTTCAACTCAGCAGACGGTGCCTTGCTGGCTGATCTGGTGACGTCGGGCGATTCGGTGTTCTCCGTCGCCTTCAGCCCCGATGGAAAACGCTTGGCCTGTGCCGGTGCCGACCGCAGTATTCGCATCATCGACATCGCTTCCCGCAAAGAAGAATTGATCATCGAAGACCATGCCGACTGGGTGATGGACATCGCCTGGTCACCCGATAGCGCGAAACTCGCATCGGCCAGTCGCGATAAAACGTCGAAAGTGTTCGATGCCAAAACCGGCGACTCGCTGGTTACATTCAACGGTCACGGACAACCCGTGTTCGGCGTCGGCTTCAGCCCCGATGGAAAACAGGTTGTCACCTGCGGTCGCGACAAGCAGATTCGCACCTGGAACATTGGCGACGCCAAACAGGTCCGGGCAATCGGCGGCTTCGGCGACGAAGTCTTCCGCATCACCGTCACCAAAGAAGGCCAGGTTTACAGTGCCAGCGCCGACAAGACGGCCCGGTCGCACAACGTTGCCGACGGCAAAGCCCTCAAGACCTTCACCGGACACAGCGACTGGGTCTATTCGGTCGCCCCGCATACGGCGAGCAAGCGAATTGCCACCGGCAGCTACGATGGCGAAATTCGCATCTGGAATCTCGACGACGCGAAGACAACCGCCAATTTCGTAGCCGCCCCCGGCTACAAAGCCCCCGAGGCATCCGCCAGCAAATAACGCCGCTTGCGGTTTCGCAAACCAATCAAACGCCCGTTCGATCCCACTGATCGAGCGGGCGTTATTCATCCACCTCCGCCCACAGCGCGATCTGCACCGCAGCGTTCAACGGCATCTCGCTCACGCCGATCGCCGTCCGCGTGTGTCGTCCCTTCTCGCCGAAAACGTCGGCCAGAAACTGCGATGCGCCGTTGAGAATATGCGGCTGGTTACGGAATTTCTCGCCCGACTGCACGAACCCTTCCAGACGTACGATCCGCGTCACCTTGTCCAAATCTCCCACGCACGCCTTAATTTGCGCCAACGCATTGAGTGTGCAAATGCGGGCAGCGTTGATTCCGTCTTCCTCGTGAATTTCCGATCCCACCTTGCCCTTGAAAACCAGTTCCTTCCCCATGAACGGCAACTGTCCGCTGGTGACAACCAGATTGCCCGTCTTCAAAACCGGAACGTAAAACCCCACCGCCTCGGGGGCCGCCGGCAGTCGATGTCCCAATTGCTCAATCTTCGCTTCCACCTGTCCGCTCATGGCGATCTTCTCCTGTTTCAAATTCACTGAACCGCGTCATTACTGACCATCCTGAACATCCCTCTGCAGAATTACAAGAATCCGCACCTGCGATAGACTTCTCCAGACCGTTATGCGAACCTGCACCGGCACCAATTGGCGCACAAAGCCCCCCCGCCGCGCCGGGTGGGACCTCCTCAGTGGATCAACAGGAATCCCACGCATGCCAACCGCATCAGCCCGAACCTTCATCGCAATCATATCCATTATCGGTTGCGTGCAAACAACATTCGCTGCCGACGGTTTACCGCGCGCCATCGATTCGCGATTGAAAATCGAACTGTTCGCCGAGCATCCCGATATTGTCACGCCGACCGGCATCGACATCGATCACGCGGGCCGTGTCTGGGCCATCGAAAGCAACACTCATTTCCCACCGGCCGGCTACAAAGGCCACCCCAGCGACCGCATTCTAGTGATGCAGGACACCAACGGAGATCACAAAGCCGACAAAATCACCCTCTTCACCGACGGCCTCAATCACACCATGAGCATCGCCGTCAAACCGATATGGCTAAAGAGTCAAGAGTCGAGAGACAAGAGCCAAAAGAACAAAGCCGCCGGGCCGCGTCCCGGCGGAACCACGCTCGACGTCTTCATCGCCACCCGCCGCGCCATCTGGCAGTACACCGACACCAACGGTGACCTCAAGGCAGACAAGAAAACACGCATCATTCAACTCGACACCAAAGGCGATTATCCGCACAACGGGTTGGCCGGGTTCGCGTTCGATGCCATGGGTTGGATATATTTCGGCTTCGGCGAAAATCTGGGGGCCGACTACAAAGTCATCGGCAGCGATGGCCTGACGCTTTCAGGCGGTGCGGAGGGGGGCAACATCTATCGTTGCCGGCCCGATGGTTCCAAACTGAAACAATGGGCGACTGGTTTCTGGAATCCGCACGCCAGTTGCGTCGATGCCTTCGGCCGGTTGTTCACCGTCGATAACGACCCCGACAGCCGCCCGCCCTGCCGATTGCTACACATTATTGAAGGCGGCGATTACGGCTTCCGCTTCCGCAACGGCCGCAAGGGTCTGCATCCCTTCACCGCTTGGAACGGCGAAATCCCCGGCACACTGCCGATGGTCTCCGGCACCGGCGAAGCTCCCTCGGGCATCGTCGCCTACGAATCCGACGGCTTCCCCAAAGACTACCTCGGCAACCTGCTCGTCGGCAGCTGGGGCGATCATCGCATCGACCGTTTTCAGTTGAAACCACGCGGTGCCTCATTCGAATCACTGCCCGAAACCATCATCCAGGGCGGCGAAGATTTCCGCCCGGTTGGCATCGCCGTCGCCCCCGACGGTAGCCTCTTCTGCACCGACTGGGTCAAACGCGACTACAAACTCCACGGCCACGGGAGAGTGTGGCGGATTTCGATGAAGGACGAACCAAAGCGGGAGGTGATTGATGTGGCGGCGGTTACATCTCAGACGGCAATTGCAAGCATCGAGAAGATGCTTGATTCAAGTCGCATTGAGGTGCGCCGGTCCGCTGCGACGCGGTTGGCAGATTCCGCTGAGGGCAGGCGAAGACTACTGTTACGGATTGCTGACCGCAAGAACTCAGTTCGGTCGCGAATTGAATCCTATTGGGCCAACGTCGTCCGAGCATTGATGGAACCGCCTCCACGGGATTTACTGACTGCGACAAGTGAAGTCTTTGGAGGATTACCGTCTGAAGGTCGGGCATGCGCAGTCAACACTGCCTCTCTTTGGCTCGCAGGCGAATACGGACTCTTCACACACTATGACGCCAGAGAGGTCATCCCAAGGCGGGCGTTTGCATCGATTGCGCCATACGATCCGTCAAAGCGTTCGATAGACCCACCGTTCATGCTGGCGCTTACCGCGTCGGCAAGATTGTCAGAGAAGATCAGCAATCACCCATTTCAGGGCAAGGCTTTTGACAACGAAATTCGCGATCCCTTCTATCACTACGCCTTCGTGCTGCATCTGTCGAAAGCGAAGAAGTTGGAGTCGTTCCTCAACTGGTGGACCGCAAACCCGAAAAGTAGTCCATTGGCAAGAACGATCATCGTGTTGGCAGCGCGTCGGAAGGCCCCATCTAACCGTGAGCTGGTTACGCTATTCCTTGAGTCTCCTTTGCCATTGGTTCGCCGTGCGGCCGTGCAATGGGTCGCGGAGGAAGACCTCAAAGACCTCCGGCCGCAGGTCGAAGCGATTCTCGACAGCAAGTCGATGACCACCGATTTGTTTCTCGCGACGCTGGCGGCGCTGGACATGCTGGATGGCAAAGACCCGAAGGATTTTGACAAGACGCCGGCGGGCAAGTATGTGCTGCCGTTGGTGAAGGATGAAAAGCGATCACCGGCCGTGCGGGCGCAGGCGCTGCGGTTGGTCGATGAGAACGATCCAGCACTCGATGCCGCGTTGATGCGGAGCTTTCTGGAGAACGAGAACCGCACATTACAACTTGAAGCGGTGCGGACGCTGCAGCGTTCGACTGCCCCGTTTGTGGGTGAACTGCTCGCCACGGTCGCGGTTGATGAACAGCGACCACTCGGAATGCGGGCCGAAGCAATCGCCGGATTGGCCGGCCGTTCGTACTTCCCGCAGCGGAACGCTGCCGTGATCGGTGCGCTCGATCAACTGCGCAAGGCAAAGGAGCCATTGCTGCGATTGGAAACGCTGCGATCAACCCGCAAGCAGTTAACGAAAACCGCCAAAGGGCGCGGCACGCGTTTGGCACTGTTGCGCACATTCCGGGCGGCCCAGGCAAACGATGCAAAGACACTTGCCCCGGGCGGTTCGCATCGCGCACTGGCCGAACAACTAGCGTTGGTGTTGGCACAGGCGGAAATCGACATCCCCGACATTCTGAAACCGCTGCAAGATGCCCGACCGAAAACACCGGTCGACTGGTACACGCTGCTCGAAAAAGGCAAGGGCGATGCGGCGGCCGGGCGGCGAACGTTTTTCCACTCCCAGAGTGCCGGCTGTTACAACTGTCACACGATCAACGGCCGCGGCGAGCAGGTCGGGCCGGATCTGTCGCAGATCGGCGGTGCGCTAAACCGCAAGCGATTAGCGGAGTCGATTCTGGAACCGTCGAAGGAAATCGCGCCGCAGTTTGTCAGTTGGACATTTCTGATGGAGTCGGGAAAAGTTCACACCGGCATGATCCTGGGCGACACGCGCGACAATCTGCAGCGGATCGGCACCTCAACGGGCGAAGTCATCTCATTGAAAACCAATGAGATTGAAGAACGCCACCCGCAACAAAAGTCGCTGATGCCCGACGTTCTACACAAGAACCTGACCGTCACCGAGTTCCTCGACCTGCTGGCGTTTCTCGAATCGCTGAAATGAGCCGATCGTCTTAATCGATTCGACCGGTCCAGTCGGCCGTTTTGATTCCGCGTTGCGTTTTCTCAACATGTGGCTATTCGACACCGCGCCGAATGCGACCTACTCTTTTCCATCGAGAGGTTTCAATCCCCAACCCGCGTGAGACCATGTTCGGATTCCTGGTTCGCAAAAAACATGACGAAGTGCGAACGCTGTTCGCCGGCTACGTCAACCGCAACTCTGTGCCGCAAATCGGTGACAGCCAGCGGAAGGCGAAGCGGGGTGCGTTCTGTGAAGTGGTGTGGCTGATTCCCCTGGATTCCGAGTCGCACGAACCGCAGTTTCCCTCGGCCGTTCCGATTCTCACCAAAGACATTTGCAAGGAAGGGTTGTCGGTGCTGCACACGCAGCCCTTGGCCGACGAACTGGTGATGATTGCCATGGAAGGAGACGTTTCCACAAAGTTCGTCGTCTGTCGCCGCGAACATTGTACGCCGATGGGTTACGGCTTTTACCAGATTGGCCTGCAGCCCCAGCAACTCATCGACCTCTCACCGACCGAGGAACACGAGTTTCTCCGCCGACGTCGCCTGTTTGAATCGAACCTTTCGGCGGCAGAGACTGTTTGAGCCGCGAAGTCCAGGAACGTCGCAACATGGTCATTCCCGCGCAGGCGGGAATCCAGCGAGCCGACAAGTAACGCACAACTCCCAGCGACATACCCACGTCACCCCAACACGCGCAGCATGCTTTCCCGCGCACCGACTGGATTCCCGGCTGCGCGGGAATGACGTTGTGGACTCTACAATTGCGACAGTTCGACCAGCAACCGATCGACTTCTTCGGCCGTGTTGTAATGCAGCAAGCCGACTCTCAGCGTGCCTTCCGGTTCCAGTCCTAACGCTTCGGTGAACGGCAGCGCGTAATGGTTACCCGGCCAAACGAAGATGCCCCGCTCGGCGAGCCGTTCGGCAATCTGTCCTGGCGTTCGGCTTCGGTGTGTGAACGAGACGGTCGGCACGCGATCGTTTAGCTGCGTCAGATTCGTGATACCGTGGACACAAACATCAGGCAACTCGGCTAACCCTGCCAACAGTCGGCGACAGAGTTCCCGTTCATGTTCGCCGATAGCAGCAAACGCAGTTTGTAATGCTTCTCGCCGACAATCCGCGGGGTTGATTGTTCGTCCGAGATCGGACAGATAGTCAATCGCCGCCAGAACGCCGGCGATTCCTTCGTGATTCTGAGTGCCGGTCATCCATTTGCCGGGCAGTTCATTCGTCGAGGGTCGTAGTTTGTACGCAGTCAGCGATTCCAGCAATTCGCGACGCCCCCACAGCAAACCGACGTGCGGTCCGAAAAACTTGTACGCGGAGCAGGCGAGAAGATCGCAGCCGAGTTCGGCCACGTCGATCAATCCGTGTGGGGCATAGTGGACGGCGTCGACGAAGACCAACGCCCCCACGCCGTGCGCCTTCTTGACGATGTCGGCAATCGGGTTGATCGTTCCGGCGGCATTCGATGCATACCCGACGGCAACAAGCCGGGTGCGATCGGTCAGTTTCTCTTCGAAGTCTTCGAGATCCAGCGTGCAGTCGGTGTGATCGAACTCGACGTGCTTGACAGTGACACCGGCATCCCGCGCGGCCAGAACCCAGGGCGTGACGTTGGCATCGTGGTCGAGTCGGGTGACGAGAATTTCATCGCCCGGCTGCCACGTTCTTGCCAGCGCGCGGCTGAGGCCGAGCGTAATCGTAGTCATGTTGGCGCCGAACGACACTTCGTCCGGATCGGACGCCCCCATGAAATCAGCGGCCGCACGGTGGGCTTCGTCGAGAATCGCGTCGCTCTCACGACTGGTGGCAAATGGTCCACCGTGATTGGCGTTCGTTTCCAACAGGCAGCAGCTGACTGCATCGGCAACCGATTGGGGAACCTGGCTGCCGGCCGGCCCATCGAGAAAGATGACCGGCTTACCGTTGTGGGTTCGGCTCAACGCCGGAAATTGCCGACGGACGGATTCCGGGTCAAAAGGATCAGCCATGACGTGTCCGACATTGATGTGTGCCACTGGCGTATCGCCAGTGTTCATCGCGATGCACTGGCGACACGCCAGTGGCGCTCAAGCCGTCAAACCGGATTTGACCGTGGACTATTCGCCGGCTTCCGGCGGTGTGGCCTCGGTTTCCGATTCGGCAGTTGCCTCAGCGGCTGGAGCTTCCGGCTCGGGGGCAGGTGCTGCTTCCGGTTCCGGGGCCGGCGGTGGTTCGACAATTTCCAGACCTGGAACGTTGATGGTGGTCACTCGCACTGCGGTATGCTTTTGGCGGTGACCGGTATGACGCCGCGAGTTTTTTCGCCGGCGAATCTTCTGGACTTCCAACTTCGGGCCCTTTTCCTCGGCGATGACCACCTCGGCCTCGACCGAGGCGCCGTCGATGACGGGCTGCCCGATCGCACTTGCTCCGCCACCATTGGCCAGAAGCACGCGGTCGAACGTCAACGTATCGCCCTTTTTCGCATCGGCCCGGTAATCGACCGTAACCGTTTCGCCGGGGGTGACACGGTATTGGCGGCTGCCATCTTCAATCACTGCAAACATGGTTTCTCTTCGTGTGCTGGAAATCGGTTGGTCGTCTGTGGGGATACGTTCCGCGAACGTCGAACAATGCGGTCGGCAGCCTGTTTCAGAATCGTTGAGTCTAGCCAGTTATGACTTGGATTTCGAGTGTTCAGCCGAGGAAATCCTGACATCGTTGCCTAACTCGTCGAGGCATCGCATTTTCAGGTGATCAGGGGAAACGTCTGACAGCGGAGTGACGAGAATGGAAACGCTGCGTTCTTCCTCAATCTTCGCGATCTCGCGACGCTTACGGTTGTTCAGGTGGTTGGCGACTCGCTCGTGGATTTCGAGCAGAATACGCGAAACGCCCTCGTTTGAAGCAATTGTCAACAGCGAACGCATCACCTCGATGGCCATGCTCTCGCCCGTCTTCACCTGCCCGGTCCCGGTGCAGCTGGGACAATCTTCGTAGGTGCTTCGCCTCAATGAAGGCCGAATTCGCTGCCGGGTCATCTCGATGAGACCGAATGGACTGATCCGCAGCACCTTGGTGCGGGCGCGGTCGCGGCGGACGGCCTCGCGCATTGTCCGTTCGACGCCACGCCGATGCCGGTCTTCGCGCATATCGATGAAGTCGTTAACGATCACGCCGCCAAGATCGCGGAGCCGAATTTGCCGACTGATTTCCGCGGCGGCTTTCATGTTGACCTGATAAGCGGTTTCCTCGGCGTTATCGTCAACGCGAAAGTTGCCGCTGTTGACGTCGATGGCAACCAAAGCCTCTGTCTGGTCGATGACGATCGACCCTCCCCCTTTCAAGGGAACCTGCCGCTGCTGAATGCGGGCGATTTCGGCTTCGATGTCGTATCGATGGAAAATCGATGCGCGACCTTCGTAGAGTTTGACGCGATTGACATGCCTGGGCAGGACGACTCGCATGAATTCGCGGGCGCGTTCATACGCTTCGGGTTCGTCAATCCAGACCGCATCGATGTCGCTGGTGAAGATGTCGCGAATCGTGCGGATGATCATGTCGCTATCCTGGTAGATATCGACCGGCGCCGGCATCTTCTTGATTCGCCGCACAATGACCCGCCACAACCGCAACAGATAGTTCATGTCGCGTTGCAGATCTTTCTTGGTGCGATCGATTCCTGCCGTACGAATGATGAAGCCAAGGCCGGGCGGTGGTTCCAGTTCCATCAAGCTGCTGCGGAGCTTGCGACGGACCTGATCGTCTTCGATTTTGCGACTCACACCAACCCGCTGCAGTCCCGGCATCAGCACCAGATACCGACCGGGGATACTGATGTAGGTGGAAAGCGTCGGTCCCTTCGTTCCGATTCCTTCCTTAATGACCTGCACCAGCACCTCGCTACCGCGTTTCAGGATTTCCTGAATGGGCGGTTTGCTGCGAGCATTTCGCTCGTTGTGCCGTCGCGGCTTGCCTTTCGGCTTCTCGGTTTCGTCACTCTTGGTTTCGAGGTGCTTGTAGTATTGATACTCGATATCGCTGACGTGGAGGAAGCCATTGCGGCCGACGCCAAAATCGACGAACGCCGCCTGAATGCTCGGTTCGATGTTGACTACGCGGCCTTTGTAAATGTTGCCGACATAGTTTTCGAGGCTGCTTCGCTCAACGTAAAGTTCCTCCAACACGCCGTCTTCGACAATCGCAATGCGACTCTCTTCCGGCTGGAGAACGTTGATCATCATTTCTGTTTTCATGAATGCCCTTTCGTCTGGAGTGACGAACGGGGCGCAGCTCGGCTTCCTGCTTTCTCTCGATGGTTCCTAGCGCGGTCGTTCGACCGGAGCAAGACTCAGTGGTCGTTGCTCCATTCAGAATTCTCACACTGTTGTTGCCGCTGAATTTGCACCTTGATGCAAATGCCGCAACTCGAACCGTTTGCGAATGAAAGAGAATTTCGAGCAAATTCGTTTCTTTGACTGCGCTGGCGCAACCAGCAACGACGCGTCGGGAAATTCCCGAGCCGTGTCGGCATTGCAATGAATGCGGCTCACCAACGGCGCGAAGCACCGCTGGGAAAACACCATCAGCGCAATCTGCCTGATGCGCAATACCACCGCCGCCGTTTGGACAACAGCGGTTTGGATTAGCGAAATCCCGATCATCCACGATCAGAGACCGCCCCTCGTTCAAGAAACGAATATGCACCCTGTTCAACCTAAGAATGTTTCCAACGGCCCCGGCGTCAAACACTCGGGGACCATACTGTCGTGTTTTCCTGTTTGGTCCAAAGACCGTATTGGATCCGTCGTCATGGCAGCGGTCTGAATGATGATCAGCGACAATTCGCTGACACATTCGGACTCGCCCAACTGTTCGAGAGTCGAGAGTCAGTAGCCGGCGGAATTCCGGCTGTTGACTCTGGCCCCTCGATTCAACAGGAACCAATCAGGGAACCAAATCGGGACACAACTTACGCAATTCTCCTCGCAAATAACTTTCGACATCGCGTGCCAGATCGAGTGTCAGCGCGTGGGCTGCCACTGCTTCGGCCTGGGCGATTGTGATGTTTCGGACAACCTCTTTCAACTCGGGGATGATATACGGCGTGACGCTGAGATTTCTCAACCCCATCCCCAGCAGCAGCGGGATGAACTTCGGATCGGAACTCATCTGGCCACAAACGGTTACGGGTGTATCGTATGCGGAGCCAGCCGCCAGTACCATACGAATCAGCCGCAAAATCGACGGATCACCGGGACTATAGAGATTGGCAACCGCTGGATCGGACCGATCGGCGGCCAACGTGTACTGGATCAGATCGTTGGTTCCGATCGAAAAGAAATCGACCTCACGCGCGAATTCTTCGGCCAACATGGCCGCCGCCGGCACTTCGACCATCATGCCGACCGGTAAATCACGCTGAAACTCAATCCCCTGCTCTTCCAAATCCTCTGCCACATCGGCCAGAATCATCTTGGCCTGCCGCAACTCGAGCAGTGATGAAATCAGCGGAAACATGATCCGCACGTCACCCCGCGTGGCGGCTCGCAGGATCGCCCGTAGCTGCACCTTGAAAAGGTCCAGATTCCGCAGGCTCAAACGAATACTGCGAAGTCCCAGCATGGGATTGCTTGATTCCGGCAACGGATTGCGGAACGTGGTGGGAACCTTGTCGGCCCCCAGGTCCAATGTGCGGATGACGACAGGTCGCCCCTGAAACGCGTTGATCACGCGGCAATACGCGTCGAAATGATCATCCTCTGTTGGTTCCCGGTCTTTTTCCAGATAGAGAAACTCGGTGCGATACAGCCCGATTCCCTCGGCGCCCCGTGCGTTGCAATGATCCACTTCCTCGGGAAACTCGATGTTTCCCAGAATCTGGATCTGGCAGCCATCCTGGGTTTCGGCGGAAAGTTCTTTCAGCCCCTCGAGCCTTTCGAGGAACGTGCGGAGTTTCTGCTCCGAATCACGAAATGCCGCCTGCGTCTTTTCATCCGGATCGATGATGATTTGGCCGTCATTGCCATCGATAATGACGACGTCACCGCCCGAGACGTCCGATAGAAAATCGCCCACGCCGACGACGGCTGGAATCTCCAGAGCGCCCGCCATGATGGCTGTGTGACTGGTCGGGCCGCCCACTTCGGTCGCGAATCCCAGCACGAATTCGCGGCTCATATTCGCGGTTTCGCTCGGCGTCAGATTGTGCGCCAACACGAGAACTGGAGCGGTCAGTTGGGTCAACTCTTCGCGGCGCTCGCCCAGTAAATGCCGCAACAGCCGCTTTTCCACGTCAAACACATCGGCGGCGCGTTCGGCAAGATAATGGGAACCAAGGTTCTGCATCACCTTGGCTTTGTGCCTGAGAACACGGCTGGTGGCAAATTCGGGAGAGAAACATCGATCGCGAATACTGAATTCGATCTCTTCGATCAGTTTCGGATCGCGAACCATCGCCAGGTGAGCGGCAAAAATGTCGCCGTACTCTTTGCCCAACTCTTCGGCTGCTTGCCGCTGATTCTCCGCGATCTCTTTGCAGACGTTCTCGAGCGCAACATGAAAACGCGCAATTTCGGTATCGATCGCATCGACGGAGACAACCGTCCGCGGAATGCGAAAGTCCTCGCTTCCCAGAAGCAGGGCCGTTCCCGTGACGACGCCAGGTGAAACGGCGATACCGCGTTTGATCAGCATGGCCGGTATTCAGACTCCGTCCGACGCGATTTGCGTCTGCCCGATTGCCGGTGACAACCGGTGGTCAGACAATTGCTCGCGACTGGGGTAACGGTATGGCGGCGAACCCCGCCGATTAAGGACTGGACGAGTCGTCGATCTCAAAATCCGACTCGAATAACTCCACCAGCTGGCGAATTGCCTCGGCTGCGTTGGCTCCGTTGGCTTTCAGACACAGCTTTGCGCCGTGTGCTGCTTTCAGTGTCATCAAGTCGAACATACTTTTGGCATTGACCGTGCGATCATCGACTCGGATATTGACATCGCAGTCAAACTGCTGGGCTAACTGCGCAATCTGAGACTGCGGACGCAAATGCAGCCCGTTTTCTAATTTGACAGTGACTGTCTGCTGACACACCGGAGTTTTGCTCACAACGTGCATAACAACGTTCACGTACGCCAGAACCAGCGGTTTCATACCGAAAAAACAATGCACACACACGATGCACTGCAACACAGCGACCCGCAATCGGATCACTCCAATTCGTCGCCGTCCGCCTCGTTCAGCAAATCGACAATCTGTTCGCTCGTGTTGGCCTGCGTCAGAAAGTTGCAAAAATTCTGATTCCGAAGGTGCCGCGAGATGCTCTCCAAGCCCCGCAGATGGTCTCCGGGGCGATCGGGCGGTGAAACAAGCAGGAACAAGATGTGGACCGTCTCACCATCCAAGCTGGCAAAATCCACACCGTCTTTCGACAAGGCAATGGTAGCGACCAGACGATCGACCGATGGATGTTTTGTGTGTGGGACAGCGACGCCGTTGCCAATGCCGGTTGACCCCAACTCTTCCCGCTTGAGGACTGCTGCAACTATGCCCTCTTCCTCTTCAGCGGGAATACTGCCACTGTCCTTCAAGCCAGCCACCATTGCTCGGATGGCCCCCTCTTTTGTGTCCACCGACAGATTGGGCAGAATAGCATCCGCCACCACAAAATCTGTCAACTTCATGTAAATCGCTCCTTTGCCATAACAATCCGGCGGCGCGGCGCGTCACCCGATGTGGCAGATGTGTCGTTCTCGACACAAACCCGTTTAAGATATCATGGCAACATCGATTGCCACCCGAAGCACAGTACCAACCGCGATCACCGACGAATCAACCACTTCCAAACTGCTCGCCGAAACACGCGCTGCGAGGACTAACTGCCTTCCTCGCCCTCTTCCGTCACGTCGTCGGTACTCGACAGTTCGTTCAAAGGCAAGTCGCGCCGGTGATCCTGCAACTTCTCTTTATACTTCCTGATCTGCTGTTCCATCTTGTGTAGCGCTTTATCAAACGTTGGCGTCACATCATCACCCACGTCGCTGGCAACGAAATCATGACGATGCTCCACATCGACCAGAATCTCAGACGTGACCCGATCTTTCTCGAAGCTAATGGTCACCTGAATCGCTGAGACACGCTCGAAATATGTCAGCAATTTCTCTGACTTTGTGGCGATGTATCCCCGAACACCGTCGGAGATAGTTCCGTGTCGGCATGTAATGGCAACTTGCACTGCCGCTTGCTCCTGTCTGTCCGCTGCGGGGCCTAACTCTGCGGCAACCGCGGCGAAAACCCGATCTGATAGTTAAGAACAATCGCAAAACAACGGGAGAACGACCGTGTATCTCACACGACTTAGAGCCGAAATCGAATCCGATTCAGCTTCCGAAGGTCCCCCGGGCAAATCACGCCCGAGAGAAGAAATGTTGAGACGACGGTACGATCAACAAACCGTTCAAACAGCGCATTCTAGCGGCCCACACTTTGCAATGCCAGTCAGAGGCCAGCGTGCACGGGTCACATCGGCCAATTCAAAGCGGTATTGCCGCCAGGTTGAATCGGGCAGAATTGACCACACGGCAGAAACCACTCGCCGAAGGCAGCACACCGCGTTCAAGGCGTGATTTCAATAATTGCCTGAACTCGCAGATTCCATCCCCGGTTCAAGGACAGCTATGTCGCTGCCTCCCATGTCGGTGCGTGGCAGCGGGATTCGCGGTGGGCGAGGAAGATGGTCGAGCCAACCGGTCCATCGTGAACCGGGATTCCCCGCTGTTTCCCCGCCTGTGCCATTAGACTCAGCACTGGCAATCGGGGACTCCCGTAACTTATGGTCCGCCCCCCTGGAACTCTGCGCCCGGAGTTGCAGCAACTCGTGTCGACGCGATAGGGGTGTCGAAGCTTGTTGGTGCTGGCAGCCGACGGATACCAACAGCAGAAACAGTCCACAGATTAGCGGAATTGACCGCGAGAACCCGCCGATCATGTATGTTCGTCTCATTGTTTGTGGATTCTCAGTTCCTGACGCCAAGACGACACTGTGCCTCTTGTAGAATCAGGTATCTGAAAAAGTGGGAAGAATGGGAGCGTGAGGGGCGATCTTCCCCATTGATAATCCAACACATCGGCTCGATTGCCGACCAAAGATCGGCCGATTTGTCATCACCAGCCGATTTCTCACAGAGTCACCTGTTTGTATCTGCCCTGTGCCGCGTTTCTGTCTCTTATCAAGAACCACGAACTACTCGTCGTCCGAGCCATCAAGATCCGGCTCATATTGCCCAGGCACTGCCGAGAACCCCAACGCCGGCATGATCGTATCCCGGCCAAATGTGGGTACCGATGTCTGACAGCCCCCCACAGTCGTGAGCAACAGCAAGAAACCGCCAAATAGCACGAAGGCTTTCCGCATGGTCACCCCTTGAGGCAATATGATTTCACGAAGGGAACGGTATGTGGGCGAGCGTTTAAGCCGGGGAATTGCCGAACTAAACGCCATTTTCAGGATATGCGCGGCGTTGATACCAAGAACCGGGAATCAGGAAAAGCCCTTTTCCGGCGAAATCGACTGGACAACCTTTGCCATCAACTTAAGATAACAGCCGAAATTCGCTCAATCCGGGAAGGAAACACGCGTGCCCGACTACTCAAACCACCAAAAAAAGGTCATTTCGCGCTACTACAAGAACCGCGACCAGATTGACGACCAGCGGCTAAGCGAGTTGGCGACCGACCTCTTCCTTGCGGACGGCAAGAAGCGAATTCGACTCTGGGAACGAGCCGAAGAGTTGATGCTCAGGATGAAGGTGCCGGAAAGCCGAGTCAAACACGTCGTCGCCAGCGACGATCCAGCGCTGCTGGCCGAAGTGGTCAAAGATCTGCAGGCCGGCCGAATCGGCAAGTGATCGCAGACGAGTCACTCTTCGGTTACGGGATTGGGGATTGCTGGATCGGGTCCAACTGGCGTGTCGCCAGTGCCCACCG
>JABISG010000067.1 GCA_018699955.1 Planctomycetaceae bacterium
GACCTGTTTCTGCTCACGTCCGACATGGAAGCCAGTCCGGTGTCGATACTCGAAGCAATGGCCTGCGGGCTGCCGGTCGTATCGACACGGGTCGGATCGATTTCCGAGACCATCGCCGATGGCGTGTCCGGATTTCTGGTGGAGAAGACGGCCGAAGACGAAATGGCAGCACGCGTCACCGCGTTGCTAGCCGATCCGCAAAAGTCGCGAGAAATGGGCAACGCCGGTCGCCAGCGGGTGGTTGCCGACTACTCCGTCGAGCGAATGGTTGAAGGCTACGAAGACCTGCTGACCGAATTGCATGAGCGCAAGGGATCGGTTGTGAATTCGCCTGAAATTGTTTGACGCAACATCAATCGCGACGCAGAGCGTCGATGACGTGCGTTCCCACGCAGGAGCGTGGGAACGAGATGTTGGTCAGTTTGAATCCTTACTTGCCCAAACCAAAACAATATAAGTTGCGGCTGGAGCGGACGAAGAGTTCGCCGTTGCTGATTGCCGGCGACGCACTGAAGTCTTCGCCGTTGCCGCCGATTTGATTGGTGCCGAGCTTTTCGAGTTTTTCATCCAGTTTGAAAACGTGAACTTCGCCGGCGCGTTTGACGAAGAATAGCTTTCCGTCGCCGGCAACCGGCGACGAATAATCCTGTCCACCAAATCCGCCGCCCCCGCCGAATCGTCGACGACCACCGGCATTGCCGGCGTTGTTGTTTCTCGGTGCAGCGGCACCGCCGCCCAATCGGACGCGCGCCAATGACTCCCCCGTCTTCGCGTCGGCGCAATTGGCAATTCCATTACTAATCCAGTACAGCCGTCCGTCGTGAAAGATGGGCGTCGAAATCCGCGACTGGGCGCGACCGCTCCACAGCACATTGGATTTCGCGTCGTTCTTGCCACCGGCGCGAACGGCAACCGAACCCGAGCGTCCGCCAACGGCATAGACGATTCCGTCGGCAGCAACAACGCTGGTGCAAACCGAATCGGAGGGTAAGCCTTCGCAGTACCAGTCGAATCGTCCGGTATCGGGATTGAACCCCCAGATTTCCTCGGGAACGCCGATGACCAAATCCTGCCGACCGCCGGGTGCATCGACGAGCGTCGGCGTTCCCCACGTGCTACCAAAGCCGCCCGCCTTCTTGCTCCACTTCACTTCGCCTGTCAGCTTGTCGAAGGCAACCATCGACTGGCTTTCCACCAACGCCGGAACAATAAGCAGTTTCTTGTAAAGTATCGGGCTGGATGATGAACCCCAGCGGCGACGATCGAGATCGGTGCCGACGCTCTTCTTCCAGAGTTGTTTGCCTTCCAGATCGAAGGCCACCACGCCCGATGCTCCGAAGAAGACATAGACCCGCTCGCCATCGGAAACCGGTGTGTGGGTGGCATAGCCATGTTCGGAAAACATCCCGCCGAAACGATCTTCCGGCAACACGGCATCGACGGCACGCGACCATTTCTCCTTGCCGTTGCGGCGGTCGATGCAAACCAGATGTCGCTTCAAGTCGCTCATCTCACCGGGGTTTTGCCGGTTGGTTCCATATCCTGACCAGCAGGTGACAAAAACGTCATTCCCAACAACGATGGGACACGACGACCCCGGTCCGGGAAGTTTGAGCTTCCATTTCAGATTCTCTTTCTCACCGAACGTCGCCGGCAGCGGTGCGGTGTCGGTGCTGATGCCCGACCCGTTCGGTCCACGAAAACGACTCCAATCGGCAGCCGTCGCTGACTGGGCGGCTAACGCGAACAGGCAAAGCGTGTACAAAGGCGAAAGATTCATGGAAGGTCCTCTGGAATCGGAGTCCGTTTCAAAGTGCACTGAATTGACTACCCGCAAATCCAACCACAATGTGACACCCGTACAGAAAGCATTCGGTTCCGAGCAGGATTCTCCAGATAAGGAGATGGGAACGACGGTTGCCGTCTGCATCGTCGCAGAATGCAAGGAAAACGCAATGCGGTTGCGGGATGTTCGTCGCTGAGAGACAATGGTCGCGAGTCTGTCATTGTGAGTGAACGTTTTGCAAATCCAGGAGTGCCGACGATTTCCCCTCTCACCGCCACCGATGTTGCCTTCCAAGCCTGCATGTCGCCCGACTGCGATGCGACGCTTTCCGTTGATGAAGTCGCATCGGCCTGCCCGAAATGCGGCGAATTGCTCGACGTTCAGTACGACTGGGACCGCGTCCAAACGCCGAAGTCGCTGCGCGAATTTGAATCACGATGGAGCAGTCGCAATCGGCCGCTCGATTTCAGCGGCGTCTGGCGATTTCGCGAGTTGCTGCCCTTCGCGGCAGAAGACCAAATCGTCACGATTGGCGAAGGGCAAACCATTTTGCAGCCGTCGAAGTCGCTGGCGCAGTATGTGGGCGTCAACGACGACTGCCTGTTCCTGCAATATGAAGGTCTGAATCCGTCGGGGAGTTTCAAAGATAATGGCATGACGGCCGCCGTCACGCATGCGCGAATGGTCGGCGCGACGACCGCCGCCTGCGCTTCGACGGGAAACACCAGCGCGTCGCTGGCCGTCTTTGCCAGCACTTCGCAATTGCTGAATGTCGTGGTGTTTGTCGGCAGCGGCGCAATCGCGATCGGCAAACTGTCGCAGGCTCTGGACTACGGTGCCCACACCGTCCAGATTGAAGGCGACTTCGACGATGCCTTGATGCGCGTCCGCGAAGTGTGTGCCGCGATGAACATCTACCTCTGCAACAGCGTCAATCCGTTTCGGCTGGAAGGCCAGAAGACGATTATGTACCGGGTGCTGGAGGGGCTGGATTGGGAGCCGCCCGACTGGATTGTTGTGCCGGGCGGAAACCTGGGCAACTGCAGCGCGTTCGGCAAGGCGTTTGTCGAGTTGAAACAACTGGGCCTCATCGACCGCATTCCGCGGCTGGCCGTCATCAACGCGGCTGGAGCCAACACGCTGTATCAACTGTATGAAGAACAAGGCCTGCGTTGGAACGAGGGCCGCGTCGATGGCGAGTCAATCAACGGATTCTACTCGGAGATGGATGCAAACAATCGCCGCGCTTCGACACTTGCCAGCGCCATCGAAATCAATCGGCCGGTGAGTCTGAAAAAATCTCTACGGTCACTCGATGCCTGTGACGGCGTTGTCCGCGAGGTGAACGACGAGGCAATTCTCGACGGCAAAGCGCAAGTGGGCGCGGGTGGATTCGGTTGCGAACCGGCTAGCGGCGCAAGTGTCGCCGGGGCGAAACTGCTGCGCGAACAGGGAGTCATCGCCCCCAGCGACCGCGTCGTTTGTATCTTGACCGGACATCAACTGAAAGACTCGACAGCAACGGTCAACTATCATGCGGGACAATCTGACACCGGCGAAACGGAATCGAAGTCGCCAATTTCTCCCGGCCCGTTCGCGAATCGTCCGGTCGTGGTGGAGAACGATCTCGATCGGATTATGGACGTGCTGCGCGGGCTTGTGGGGTGACGTTCACGGATGGACGGGCAGGCGTTTTAGGGTCCGCGAAACCGCAAGCGTTTATCGTATCTCTACGGCAGGAAGCCGCGTTCGCGGAGTTCCTGGACGTTGTCGGGGGCGCTGGACCAGACGCGTTCGGATGCGTAACGCAGAACGGCGATGCCGGCCATTTCTGGCGGGGCGCTGAGAATGGCGACGTGTTCTTCCTCTTCGCCGTCGAGTTGCCGATTCAAGCGATCGACCGCCTCTTCAATGCTATCGCTGACAATGCGGGCGGGTCCGCTGCGGTTGTCGAACTTGAGATGCGAGAACGCGGCCGATCGCGCCAGCAGAAAATCGACGATGCCTTCGTCCTCGTTGTTCTCGAAGAAGTTGCGAAACTCGGCACGAGCGTTGTCGGGGGTGATGATCGACGGGCGCGTGACTTTCACTTCGCCACGGGTGATGGAAACCGTGGCCCCCTTCTCGGTCGCACCACAGACGAGAAAGTAGGGCAGGTCCGACTCGCCGAACGTAAACAGTGAGAAATTCACCGGCCGTTCGATCCGCACCGATTCCCACAATTCCTGAAAATGTTGTCCGCGATCAAAGTCTGCAAAATCCATGAATACGCAACGGGATAAAAGGAATACTGCCGGTCCGATGTCCACACCAACCACACTATAGTCGAACCGACCCGTTCATCCAACGCAAGAGCGCCGCGACCGGATTGCAATTGTCGGCGGTTTTCCCCAAACTCGAATCACGTGGCCGCAAGAATCGCGGTCGATACGGTTTGGCCAATTGGCATGGCTTGAGATGGGGGACACCGCAGTGCTTCGCAACAGTCTTGCTCTGCTTCTACTGACGGCAATTATCGCAGCGCCGATTCAATCAACCGTGGCCGCCGAGGCGGTTGTGTCCATCGACACTCCAACCCCTCCGCCCGACTGGGCCGTTCAAGAACGCGAACTGCTGCGCGCGAACGCGGCCGCCTGTCGCGTATTCTTCGATCGGTATTTCGACGAACGTGGTTATCTGCAATGCGTGGAACGCTGGGGAGGCGATGACGGTCCGGATGATGCCATTGAGAACTGCATCTACTGGCCCATCCTGCATGCGCTGGGAGCCGACGATTCGGTGCTGGCGATGTACAAGAAAGCGTGGGAAGGCCATTTGCGGCAATACACAGCGGCGAAGACCGTCGACGTCCCGTTCGCCCGCGACGGCATGTACTACAAAGAATTTCCCGTCATGTTCGACTGGCTGCACAACAGCGAAGGGCTGACGGTCTTCAATCTGCAGGGACTCTCCGACCCCGACAACGTCCAGTTCGGCCACCGCGTGCGACGGTACGCCGGCTTCTACATGAATGAAGATCCACAAGCGCTCAACTACGATCCCAAGCACAACATTATCCGCAGCCTGTTCAACGGCAGTCGCGGACCGCTGCTGCGAAAGGCGACCGCGCTCGACTGGACCGGCGATCCAATCGAAGTCGCCAACCGCTTCAGTCTTGGCCACGGCGAAACCAGCTACGAGGAAATGCTGGCCCACTTCAAAGACTACAACGACATCGTCGGCGATCACCCCTCGAATCTGAAAGCGACCTGCCTGGCCCTCAACGCCTACATGCTCACACACGAACCCAAATACAAACAGTGGTTGCTGAAATACGTCGATGGCTGGAATCGCCGCATCGCGGCCAACGGCAACATCATTCCATCGAACGTCGGCCTCGACGGGAAAATTGGAAGCGCGACCGAAGGTAAATGGTACGGCGGAACCTACGGCTGGGGCTTCAGTGTAGTCGTGCCACAAACGGGAAAGTTGGCGCACCGTAACACAACAAACCTCGGCATCTCCGGATTCGTGAACGCCTACATGTTGACCGGCGACGATCGGTATCTGGACGGCTGGCGAAAGCAAATCGCAACAATCAACGCGCAGAAGAAGACCGTCAAAGGTCAAACAGTTTATCCCCACAACTACGGCGACAACGGGTGGTACAACTTCCAGTCGCAGCCGTATACGGTGGGCGCGCTGGAAATCTATTACCTGTCGATGAAGCCATCGGATCGAAAATGGGTGCCGCCCAATGCCTGGTTGGCATATCTCGACGGTCGAAATCCCAACTACCCACAGACCGCTCTGCGCGGTGACTTCGCCCGCATACGGCAGCGCGTCGCCGGCATTCGTAACGACACCACCACACCCGACACGCGACTGGCCGATGACCCCATGAAGTTCAACCCCGCCAGCATTCAATCGTTGGTGCACCTGATGACCGGCGGTTTGTATTCCGGCAAGAACGGTTTGATTCACCAGTGCCGGCTGCGTTACTTCGATCCAAAACGACAACGGGCGGGAATCGCCGAAGACGTGGCCGCGCTGATCGAAAAGATGACCGACGACAGCGTTACCGTTGCGATGGTGAACGTCAATCAACTCGATGCGAGAACGGTCGTCCTGCAAGGCGGTGCCTACGCCGAACATCAAATTCTCTCGGCGACACTCAACGGCAAAACGCTTGACGTTGACGATTCATCGCTCACCGTCAAACTGCAGCCGGGCAGCGGCAACCGCCTGGTGCTGAAGATGAAGCGTTACGCCAATCGGCCCACGCTCGCATTCCCCTGGAACCGTTGATGCCCCCCAAAAGCCCACCGGCCGCGATCCGTGGGACACACGCATCTTGACCGCCCATCGGTGTCGACCTAGACTGAACGTGGCGACTCAAAGCGGAGAAACTCCGGGGAAATTCGACAAACCCTGAGATCCGTACAGCGCGCAGCCACGTTCTACACCCGACCTTTCGCCCTCGTTCTACAGAGGACCTTTCGATGCGATTTGCGATCACTGCCTGCAGCCTGTTGTTAACCGTTCTCATTTCCGCCGATCCAGTATGGGCGCAAGCCCCAAAACTTCGGGCGGCCCACATTGAGATTAAGGGAAGCTACCCCGAAGGCGCAACGGCCGAGGGACTCTTCGGCAGCGTGACCGAAAGTCTCGCGACCGGCACGGGCCGATTGGACGCGGCCGCCAACGATGTTCGCGTCAACGCCGTCATTCTGCGGCTGAAGAACCCGACCATCGGCTGGGCTAAGTTGAACGAGATTCGTCAGTCCGTGCAGCGGGTTCAATCCAAAGGCAAGAAGGTCTACGCCTGGCTCGATTCGGCCACGACGATGGACTTCCTGATTGCATCCAGCTGCGATCAAGTGGTGATGCCGGAATCGGGCGTGCTGATGATGACCGGCATGCGAGCCGAAGTCAGCTTCTACAAGAACCTGTTCGACAAGCTCGACGTGAAGGCCGAGATGTTACGAGTCGGAGAATTCAAGTCGGCCGCCGAACCGTACACACGCACCGAAATGAGTCCCGCATTTCGCCTGGAAATGGAAGAGCTGCTCGACGACCATTACAACCGCCTCGTCGAAACAGTGGCCGCCGATCGCAAGCTGACGAAGAAGCAGGTCATCGCTGCCATCGACAACGGACCACACACCGCCGAGGCGGCACACAAACTGGGACTGATCGACAAGATCGCCTACGAAGACCAGTTGGTCGGCATCGTCAAGGGAGAAAACAAAACCACTAAGCTCACCATCACCCGTGGCTATGCAAAGAAGAAGATCGACACCGACTTCAGCGGCATCGGCGGGATGATGAAGTTGATGACCATGATGATGGGCGGCAACACCAACAGCGGCATCGCCGATCCCCGCCCCAAGGTGGCCGTCATCTACGCCACCGGCACGATCATGACTGGTTCGAGTAAGACCGATATGCTCAGCGGCAATGTGTTGGGTGGCGATACCATTATCAAAGCGGTTCGCAAAGCGAACGCCGACGACACCGTCAAAGCGATCGTCCTCCGTGTCGATAGCCCCGGCGGCAGCGCGCTGGCAAGCGATCTGATGTGGCGAGCACTCGAAAAGGTTGAGAAGCCGTTCGTCGTCAGCATGGGCGATGTCGCAGCCAGTGGCGGCTACTACATTGCAATGGGATCCGACCGCATCTTCGCCGAACCGGGAACACTGACCGGTTCGATTGGCGTGGTGGGCGGCAAGTTCGGACTGAACGGACTGTTCAAGAAAGCCGGCATTACGACGACGGTCATCAGCCGTGGCAAGAACAGCGGCGTGATGAGTACGCTCGATGGATTCTCTGACAGCGAACGGGCCGCGATGACGAAAATGCTGTACGCGGTCTACGACCAGTTCACGCAGAAGGCGGCCAAAGGCCGAAACATGAAACATGCCGACCTCGAAAAGCTCGCCCGCGGCCGCGTTTACACCGGTTCGATGGCATTGAAAGTCGGGTTGGTCGATCAGTTGGGAACTCTGGATGACGCCGTCAAACACGCCGCAAAACTTGCGGGAATGGATCCCAACGGCAAGATCCAGCGGATGGTTCTGCCGCCCGCAACGAACCCGTTTGAATCGCTGCTGGGACCGCTGGGAGCATCCGCCAAAGTGCGCGAGGCAAACGCGGCCGCGCTGATCGATTCGGTCCGCGCAATTTCACCCGAAGCAGCGCAGCACCTGAAAGCCGCATCAATGATGCAACTCCTGTCGCACGAACCCCGACTGACACTGATGCCGTTCCGCCTGACCGTCAAATAATCCTGGCATTGAAATCACAAAGCCCACGGGTTGCAACCCGTGGGTTCTGCAAATTCACGTTCAGCGACCGGCCGCCTGTGAAATCTTGTCGCCGATCATCGCGATTTTCTGATCGCGGAGACGTTTTTCGTTCAGCCAGAACGGGCTGGTGATTTCCTTGAAGGCGTAGATTGCCGCTTGGATTCCTTCGGCCCAGGCAACGGCAATCAGCTTGATATCGCCGTGGACATCGCCGACGGCGAAGACGCCGCGTCGGCTGGTTTCAAAGTAAGGATCGATCGCGATACTGCCGTCGTCACTCAGCCGCAGGTCGAGGCGCTGAAACGTCTCCTTGGCCGACAGAAATCCAATTTGCACGATGACCAGATCGTAGTTGTGCGTGGAACCGTCGGTGAGCGTCAACGCGATTTCGCCGCCAACGAAATCCGCTGCGGTGATTTCACATGAAGTGTGCATTATTCCGCCATCGGCCTTCACCCGCGTGAGCGTGTCGGCTTTTCCCCTCACGTGGTCTCTGCGGACAATTAAATCAACCTGCCCGTGGCGATGCAGTACCATGACGGCTGCATCGAGGGCGGAATCACCACCGCCGACGACAGCAACGCGAAGATCCTGATAGTCGCCGATCTTGGGGATCTTGTAATAAACCTTCTTCGAGTTGAGCGCATCCAGTGCGGGCAACTTCCGTGGATAATGCAGCAGCCCGCAGGCGATGATCACCTTGCGGCAAAGGTATTCGCCCTTTGAAGTGACAACCCGTTTGAGCGCGTCTTCTTTTTCTGTCTCTTCGGTATCCTGAATCTCGGTGAGTTCTTCACGAAACCGAAACTGCACCAGCGCGTTGACCGCCTGCCGATAGACCCGCTCCGAGAGTTCCTCGCCGGTGATGCCGTCGGGAAATCCTGGGATATCGACGATGCGTTTGTCGGCATACAGGAATTGCGGCTGACCGCCCGGCTTGTCCTTCGCTTCAATGATGAGCGTCGTCAAACCACGGTGCGCGGTCGTCAAACCGGCCGCCAACCCGGCAGGACCAGCGCCAATAATCACGACATCCCAATACTTCAAATTGCCAAAATCGACACTGTCGTCGAGTTCGGTAACTTTGAAATCGGCCATGACTGTTGCCTTTCAGTGGGTGTTGGGTTGGCGTCTGACAAAACTTACGGCAAACGAATCGGCTTCATTCGCATCATCCAAATGTTGTCCCGGCATTGGAACCGCACAACGAGTACGCAATGTAAACTTTTCGGGATTGGAGCGAAATACGTGTTGTCTCAATGGACTGCAAATCGTTGATGCAATCGATTTCAACCCAAAGATGCAGAGACCGCAAAGATTCGCAAAGTGGCTGTTGGCAACGACAGAAAGAGAACGAACCATTGTGATTCGTCTGCTTTCCCAACTTACCACACCAGTTGTTTGCCAGACTCTTACCAGAACGTCGTTCCCGCGGAGGCGGGAACCCAGCGAATTGGCAAGCAGCACTTCAAAACCATCGACCGCCCCACCTCACCCCGCACGATGGTCGGCGAATCAACTGGATTCCCGCCTGCGCGGGAATGACGCAAAATGTGTCGATGACTACGAGGCTAACAAACAACGGAATCGAACCATCGCGATTCGCCCGTTCCCCCCACTTGCCACACCAGTTGTTTGCCAGCCTATTAGAAAGCCTTTCTTTTTGGCGCCCCGGCCATCGCAAGCCGTAAGCAGCCGTTGGGAGTTTCTCGGACTGCCTGTGAACCGGCGACGCCGAAGGATTATAATTGTGGCTAAAAGGATATCGCGATTTCTGTTGTTCGCATCCGGAAAGAGGGCCGTCATGCCAGGTTTATCACGCGACTCGGGAGATTGGACGCGGCGGTCGTTTCTTGCCGCTGCCGTCGGAGGAACGCTGGCGACGGCTGTCGGCATTTCGCGGGCCGGCAAAGACCCTAAGAAGGCGCAGATCGGCATCACGCTCGATTTGGAAATGAGCCGCCATTACCCCAAGCGGGGCATGCTCGAATGGGATTACCAAAAGGGCAACCTCGACGAAGCGACGAAACAATATTCGCTTCGGGCGGCGCGTGTGGCGAAGGAACGCGGCGGAAAGATTCATTTCTTCTGCGTCGGCCGCGTACTGGAACAGCCCGACATCGGTTGGCTGCAGGAGATCATCAAAGAAGGTCACCCGGTCGGCAACCACACCTACGACCACGTCAATGTTTGGACGAAAGACCCGAAACAAACACAGTTTCGTTTCCAGCGTTCCCCGTGGCTGATTCGCGGGAAAGAGGCGGCCGACATCGTTCGCGAAAACGTGCGCGTCACCACGCTGGCAATGAAAGAACGGCTCGGCATCGTTCCAGACGGTTTCCGCACACCGGGCGGATCGAACAATGCGCTGAACGGTCGCGAAGATATCCAGAAACTGTTGCTCGACGAGGGGTTTCGCTGGGTCAGTTCCAAGTACCCGGCCCACAAGTCGGGCGAGATCATGAAGCCGCCCACTCTCGACGTCTACGCATCGATTGTCAGAGCACAAGCCGAAGCACAGCCGTACGTTTATCCAACCGGGCTGATCGAAATCCCGATGAGTCCCATCAGCGACGTCACCGCATTTCGCAGCAAATACTGGAAACTCGAATATTTTCTCAAAGCAGTGCGACTCGCCACCGAATGGGCTATTGAAAACCGAGCCGTCTTCGATTTCCTCGCGCACCCCTCGTGTCTGGTGGTGGAAGACCCTGGCTTTGAAACGATCAAACTGATTTGCGATATCGTAAAAGACGCCGGTGACAAAGCTCAGATTGTGGGACTGAGTACGATTGCCGATGGTGTGCGCGGTTGATTTTGACGCAAAGGTGCGAAGACGCAAAGTTTCGCAGAGACAAGGAAAGACTCCACTATGAAAACCGAACACGTGCTGTGCCCGTTGCTGTTGGCTGTGACTTTGTCTCTCGTTGATGATCCGGCCGCTGCCGGTGAGAAACCGTTGCGGTTGTATTCGAATCAACTGACATTGCTGAAAGATCCGAAACCGTTGTTGGGTGATCATCCGGAGTTTGTGCAGCCGGTGAAGGAACGGCGGCGTTATGAAGCGCCGATTTTGGTGGACGATGCCGATGCCGATTTGGAAGTGCGTGCCTGGCGGTTTTCGTACAATGCGCGTGGGATCATCGAGATGCCGAACCGTTTGCGGGCCGATCAGACGGCGGTGATCATGGTGCATCCTTGGGGTATCGATGACGGGCAGGGTTGGAACACGCCCGAGCCGGCCGGCGTTGCCGACTTTTGTACCATCGACAAGAATCACCTCGCAGCCCGGCACACGCGTGAAGTGATCGACCCGTTTCTGAAACGGATGCGCAAACAGGTTCCATTGATTTTATACAGCCTGCCGGGCGAAGAAGATCCGATTCGTAAAAAACTGTACCGCTCCTTTCGCGGCACACCGACAGCGAAACAACGGGCCGAGGGAAAGAAAGAACTCAAGACGCGACTGACCAGTTTTCGTTATGAAGGCGAGCCGTTGATTCGCTCGTTGAAACTTTCGGCCGAGACGCCGGTGATCGATTACTTTGCCCAATTCCCCGGTTTGGACGCCGGTCCGAAGTACAACAACGATGGATTCTGGAACCTGCCGATTCCCGTCACCAGCGATGTGACCGTTCATGATGACGACGTGGTAATTTACGATGCCGAAGGTTACACGCCGCTGAAGGAATTCCTCAAAGCGAACGGCATTCGCCACGTAATGTTAACCGGTTATGCCACCGACATGTGCTTCTGCCGGACGACGGCGGGTTACGAAAACCTGTCGCGTGACTTCAACGTGTTCCTGGTGGGCGATGCAACCTTGGCAACATTCCCGGCCAACGACACCCCCCGGTATGCGACCAACGCCCACATTTCGTTCGCGTCGCTCAATCAATTGATTACGCAGGTGTCGTGGGTGAAGACGGTCGGAAAGCGCGCTGAAGCGAAATAGATGATGCGGCGCGACCACTGGTCGCGGCTTTACAACTGTCGGATTCGATCAATCGCGGGCTTTGTCGGAGATGTCTTTGCGACACCAGGCGCCGTCCCAGCGGATGCATTTGACCGCTTGATAAGCGCGGAGTTTTGCGGCGGCGATGGTGTCGCCCATCGCGGTGACGCCCAGCACACGGCCGCCGTTGGTGAGAATCTGGTTGCCTTGCTTGATGGTACCCGCGTGGAAGACTTTGACGTCCTCAAGCGCAGCGGCGTCTTCCAGTCCGCGAATGGGACGGCCCTTTTCGTAGTCGCCCGGATAGCCGTCCGATGCCATCACCACGCAAATGGCGGGCCGCTGGTCCCACTCCAATGCCGGGATTTCGGCGAGTCGGCCTTCGGCCGCCGCCAACAGCACTTCGGCCAGATCGGATTTGAGCCGCATCAGTACCGGTTGCGCTTCGGGATCACCAAACCGCACGTTGTATTCGAGGACCTTGGGCGTGTCCCCGCAAATCATCAACCCGGCGTACAGAATTCCGCAGAATTCACGACCGTCCTTTTTCAACGCGTGCACGGTGGGAACGAGAACTTCGGAGACAATGTTGTCCATCAGTTCGGGCGTGACTAACGGCGTCGGTGAGTACGCACCCATGCCGCCGGTGTTCGGCCCGAGGTCTCCGTCGTACGCAGGTTTGTGATCCTGGGCGGTTTCCAGCGGAATGATGGTTTTGCCCTGCACCATCGCGAGGATGCTCACCTCCTCGCCGACCAACCGCTCTTCAATAATCACACGGTCGCCCGCATCGCCGAAGGCACGTTCGACCATAATGGTTTCAATCGCCCTGAGCGCTTCACTCCGCGACGAACAGACGATGACCCCTTTGCCGGCGGCCAGACCGTCGGCCTTCACCACGAACGATGTCGCTTCGCGGTCTTGCAGATAACTCTGGGCGGCGTCAGCATGTTTGAAGACTTGGAAGTCGGCGGTCGGAACGTTGGCGTGCTGCATCAACTGCTTGGAAAAGACTTTGCTGCCTTCCAGTTCCGCCGCCGCAGCTCGCGGACCGAACACCGGCAATCCGGCGTCGAGAAACGCATCGGCAACTCCCGCCATCAACGGCACTTCAGGGCCAACCACCGTCAGACCGATCTGGTTGTCCTTCGCGAATTTCACCAACCGCGTGGCATCGGTGCCGCTGATATCCACATTCGTGCCGTCTTCGCCAGTCCCGGCATTTCCCGGTGCGCAGAACACCTCATCGACGGAAGCCGACTGTGCCAATTTCCAGACCAGCGCGTGTTCGCGGCCCCCCTGTCCAATCACCAAAACCTTCATTGTCGCTTTGTCTCTCTGAATCTTCGAGTCGCGGTTGATGCCGTTCCAATACGGCCAACCTGATAACTATCGCGGAAACTCAGCGACAGTCAACGTTCGCGAAGAAAAACGCAGCAGGTTGCCTGAAATGCGTTCCCGATGATCCAGCAGAAAACTGAAGAATTGTCCGTTCCGCCTGTTGAAAGTCTCACCCGGTTCGCGTTTTTACTTCTGTAGACACATCTCAAGTTTCAATTCGGAACAGTTTGCTCGATCCGGCACGCATTTTCGCGTCGTTCACGACGCAGTGGGTTTCATTGTCGGCAACGCAGACTGAACCACCATCCTGGAAAGGACTTACGATGAAGACTCTCGCATATCCGGCAACCTTCAGATTTGCCGGCAAAGGACGATTGTTGTTCGCGGCGATTGCCGTCGGGACGGCGTTCAGTTTGGTGGTGGCCGACTCGGCTCACGCGCAAGGACGGTGTGGCGGCGGGGGAGGTGGTGGCGGAGGAATGCGAATGGCTGGCGGAGGCATGGGCGGCGGAATGCGGATGGGCGGCGGAGGCATGGGTGGCGGAATGGGAATGGGCCGTCCTGGCGGCGGCGGCGGTGGTGGAGCAGGAGGCGGAATGCAGGGGATGCAGCAGTGCATGCAGATGCAACAGCAAATGCAGCAACGGCAACAGGGTCAGGCCATGATGATGATGAGGCAGCAGGCGATTCGCCGCAACATCGTCGCTCGCCAGCAACAGGCGCAAAGACAACAACGGCAACTCCAACTGCAGGCCAAGCGCGCATCGCAGCCCATGACGAGGAGACAACAGCTTGTGGAACGGTTGAAGGCGAGGGAAGCCGAACGACGCGAGAAGCGACTGGCGCGCCGCGATCGTTCGGGAAATCGAACGAATGCGTGACGTCGTTCGCGATGAAAGTTGAAGAACGAGAACTGCGGGATTGAGTGTCATCATCAATTTGTTGATCGATGACCTCATCCCGCCCAGCGGGCCTCACCATAAGTTTTGTCGATCACATCTGAGTGCATCTCGAATTCACATCTCACAGAATCAGCCCGCAGGGGAAAACAACATGTCCGCAATCGTCACAAGCAATCTGGCCAGCCCCCATCAAACCGCCGAAATCCGCAACCAGACGGTCCGCGATCCCACGCAAGCGGAAATCTACGAACGCTCCGCAGAAATCCGGCAAACCTGGACTCAAACCCGCTGGCGAAAAGAAACCAAGGGAATTCGCAGCCGCCGCTGGACGGTCCCCGAAGTCCGGGTTGCGCCATCCGCGCTTGAGTTTGGTTAAACGCGGGTTTTGAATATCGATTGGTGTTTCCGGGTGCGACGATTCGCGAAATCGACCCGTGCGCAGCTTTGCCCCGCAGCTCGACCTGTCTAGAATCAAGGTCGAGCTGCTGACGAAGGGCAATGCCAACTGCGATTCCGGGAACACCGCTGCATGAATGAGGAAACGGAACTGCTGCTGCAATTGCGGCAGATGCCGGAAATCTTCGAGTTGATCGAGACGGCGTCCGAATCGGAACTCGTTCTGCAGAACCGCCTGCGGCAGGAGTATTCCGATGGGTTGGTGCGCGCAGCGCTTTCGCTCGTCGAACTGCGAAAACGCGGGCAGAAAAAATTCTCGCGGGCCGATTCGATGTGGCTCGATCGCCGCGGATTGGAACAGGCAACTCCCGAAGCCGTCGCGATTCACAAGGCGAAACGGTTCAGCGGACGGGTGAGCGACTACTGCACGGGGATTGGTGCCGACGCCGTCGCGTTGGCGGCCCACTGCGACGTGACCGGTGCCGACATCAACCCCGCCGCATGCTTGCGGGCGAAATGGAACGCCGAGGTTTACGGCGTCGATTCGCGATTCGACATCGTTTGTGCCGATGTGGAACGGCTCACTTCTCCGGGTGGATTGGTCCACGTCGATCCCGATCGCCGCACGGGACGCGCCGGCAGTCGCAGTTTGCGGATCGAAGATTCCGTGCCATCGCTGGACACCCTCAAACGGATCATGCGGGAGTTCGAGGGCGGGGCGATCAAACTCAGTCCGGCATCGAATTTTGTGGGCAAGTTTCAGGACGTGGAAATTGAACTTGTCAGCCTGGCGGGCGAAGCGAAGGAAGCGACGATCTGGTTCGGCAGTCTGGCAACCCCCGGCCTCTGGCGGGCGACGGCTTTGCCTGCCGATGAAACTCTGGCCGGCGATCCACTCTCGGCCTACGCCGACATGTCCGCCGTTGGCCGTTACGTCTACGATCCCAACCCGGCCATCGTTCGCGCCGGATTGATCGACCTGCTGTCATCACAAACAGAATTGGCGCGACTCGACGACGCGGAAGAATACTTGACGTCGGATCAACTCGTCAATTCGGCGTTCGTGCAACCCTTCGAAGTGCTGGCCGAACTGCCGAACAACGACCGCACCATCCGCAAGTTTTTCCGCGACGCGAATTTCGGCCAGGTCGAAATCAAATGCCGCCACATCCCGATTCAAGTCGAAACCGTTCGCCGTAAGCTACAACTCGACGGCGACGCGGCAGGCGTGTTGATTTTTGCGCGAGTCGCCGGCAAGGCACGGGCGATTGTTTGTCGGCGTGTTACTTTGTTCGATTAGCGCAAGGGCTCCAGTCCCCCCATGACACGGCAGTTGAGGAACATTCGATGAATAAACTGACGCCGACCGATGTAGACTTGCTGCTCAAGAGATTCCACGGTTTCCATGATGCTCAGTATCAAGGTATCGAGCTTGTCCCGCCAACGGCTCCCAACGAGAAATTCTCCTGCCGAATTTCACTTTTGGCACACGACCACAGCAATGAGTCAGTGGCCAAAGTTGTTTTTCTCCTCAACGGTATTCAAGACTTCCACATCCGCTACAACGATGTTTTCGACTATCCAAACGTGCGCGACGACATTGCAATAAAGACGTTTGGTGGCAAGGTGTTCTTCGATTTGGGATTCGCAGCGACAGAGCCTCAATCGCCAGACGACATCAGGCAATCCAACATATACTTCGTTGGGACGACTGTTTGGTTTGATGAAACTACCACAGCCGGGAACCAGTGAAGCCGAATGAAACTACGTGAGGACAGACCGCTCGCGCAGGCTGCGCGTCACATCTTTGGGCTTCGATCTGAATGTTATCCTCATGACACGCGGCACCTACGTTGCAGGAAACCCGTTGGGATCGAATTCGACGGTTCCCATAATGCTTCTTTCTTGAATTCTTGGGTTCGGTTTCAGCGCGACTTTCGATTGGCCGATGCGAGTTTTCTCGCTGACGTACTGTTCGACGCGTTCTTCCAGTTCACGAAGTTCTTTGATTCGCGCCGCCGCTTCGGCAAGGTCGTTCCGGATTTCTTGCAGAAACGCGGCGTGGTGGCCCTGGTCCATTTCTATCCCTCGCTTGCGACGGAATACTGGTTCGCGCAATTGTGTCGCCCCCTGCGCTCACGACGAACCCACCAGGCAATTGCCCGGCGTACTACGAAGATTGCAAACGCCTCTGAGAACCGGACACTGTGAAATAAAACAATCAATCGTTGGATGCCACCCAGCCACCCAAACCCCTTGCTCACGCGGCGGGCTGGTATATTACTCGTTCCCAAGCTCCGGCTTGGGAACCAGAAAAGACATCGGGATTTCAACCGCGGATGGCCGCGGATAAAATAGGCCAGTTGGAAGTCGGCTGCTGCTTTTCTTATCCGCGTAATCCGCGGTTCCTCCTGTAGTTGGTTGCTCGATTCCCAAACTCCTCAGCTGTTAGCACGTGAAATCTCAATTGACTGGTTCCCAAGCCGAACCTCGGAAACCAGAAAGTGAAGCATTTGTCTGGGGGTTCCCTGCGGTCGAACCCAGCCACCCAAACCCTGGCTTGCGCGGCGGGCTGGTATTTTTTGTTGTGAGGCGGCACACTGGCGGGAGGCGATTTACAACGAAAAACGATGCGGGCCGTATGGGGCCGCGTTTTGCTACTTCTTTGAGGGATGACAACTGTGGACAAGGTACGAGCGAAACTGGCGAAAGATGAAATTGTGATGGCGGCCGGCGTCGGGCGCGTGATGCATCACAATTTGCTGCAGATCATTGGCATTCAGGGCGGGTTCGATTGCCTGTGGTTCGATCACGAACATGTCGGCATGAGCATGAATGATCTGGAAGTTGGTACGCTGGCGGTTCGGAGTCAGGGAATGGATTGCTTCGTCCGCATTGCGCCGACCGATTACGCTTTGGTCACCCGCTCGATGGAAGCGGGCGGTGGCGGTGTGATGGCGGCCCAGATCCACACGGCCGAACAAGCCGAAGAATTCGTGCGGTGGGCGAAGTTTGCTCCGCGTGGCTATCGCGGTTTGAATACCAGCGGCTGGGACGGACAGTTTGCGTCGATTTCGCCGAAGGACTTCTGTCCGCAAGCCAACGAAAAATCATTCGTGGCGATTCAGATTGAAACGCTCACCTCGCTGGAACAATGCGACGCGATTGCCGCCATCGATGGTGTCGATCTGCTGTTCGTCGGGCCGTCGGATCTCAGCCAGAGTTTGGGTGTGACGGGCGATTTCTTCAACCCGAAATGCATCGAAGCGCTCGACCGTGTTGGGGCGGCGTGCAAGAATCACGGCAAACACTGGGGCGCGGTTTGCGTGAGTCCCGAACACGCCGCGGCGATGGTCGAGAGAGGCTGCCGGATGTTGTCACCGACCGCCGACGTCAAAATGATCAGCGCGGGAATTGATGCGGTGAAGAAACAGTATTCGACGTATTTCGGTTAGTCGATCGTCGAGCGTCGGTTTGTAGCTGGATTCGCAAGAATTCAGATTCTGCAACGTTGTCGAATCCGTCTGAATTCTTGAGAATCCAGCTACGCCGATGCAAAGTGTGCAACTGCAGAACTTGAGCGGCGGGCAGGTTCTGCGCAATTCACGCGGCCGTCATTTCTCGCCTGTCGCTTGCCGGTGCTTTTCGATGCCGACGGCAGGCACGACGCAACGGAAACCGGTGTGGAAGGCACCGCTCATCGAGTCGCCTTTCATCCGCGAGTGGACGCTGTAGCCGATGCAATAGGTGTCGCTGCACATGAACGAACCGCCGCGCTGCACGTGCTTGGGAATCTTCGGTTCGAGTGGGTCGAAACTGTCGCTTGGTCCGGTGGGGTTCCTGCGATCGCTGTGGACGTAGTAGTCGGGGCGGTACCAGTCGGCACACCACTCCCACACGTTGCCGGTCATGTCGAACAGCCCATACGCGTTCGCCGGAAACGACTTAACCGGTGACGTTCCTTTAAAACCATCCTCGCCCCGGTCTTCGTAGGGGAAAACGCCGTGGTAAATATTGTGCGACCATTTGTCGTCCGGCTTAAATTCATCTCCCCACGGGTAATTCTTTCCCGCCAGTCCTCCGCGAGCCGCCCGTTCCCATTCGGCTTCGGTGGGTAATCGCTTGCCCGCCCACTTGCAGTAAGCAACGGCGTCGTCCCACGAGATATGCACGACCGGGTGCTGCATGCGGTCGGTGATCGATGATTCCGGACCAAAGGGATGCCGCCAATTTGCCCCTTTTTCATACTTCCAGATCTGGTATGGCCAAAGTGGGTGATCTCTGGTCAATGTCTTCCGATTGAAAGCAGGATTGAAGCAGATTGAACCGGCCACCAGGTTCTCGGCGGGAATTGCGTTCACGTCCTCAACCTGGCCGACGAAGTCTTCACGTTTGGGAGTTTTCTCTGCGACGGTGACGTAGCCGGTCGCATCGGTGAATTCCAGATATTGCGCGTTGGTCACTTCGGTCACGTCCATCCAGAACCCGTCGAGGACGACTTCGTGTTCGACCAATGAATCGCGGTGTTCGGGAACGTCGGCGATGTGTTCCGGATGCTTGTCGGGCGCGCCGTCGGCATCGCCCATTACAAACGTCCCACCCGGTATCCACGCCATTCCTTTCGGCGTGGCGGCCGGCTCCTCGATGATCGGCGGACGTTCCGGATTTGGCAATTTCAGCTGCTTGCCACCCGGAGTCTCGCTGCCGTTATTCGCGTCGTTCGATGACGGAGTTGGTCCCGTTGGACCGAATGCGGCATACATCAGCAACCCGAAGGCCGCCCCCAAAGCAAACAGCGAAATCAACAGGCGGGTTTTCATCGAAATTCGTGCCAAATTAGAGATGAGTCACGGGGGGGGAAACTGAGCAGTCGGCTCGCCTTCGAACTGCCTGCAGTTATTATAGCATCTGCCTCAATGCTCGTCTCGCGCGGCCCTGTTCTTGCCGATGGCCCTGTTCTTGCCGAAGACTGCGGAACGAAATCAAGAGCAGTCGCAGCACAGAGTCAGCGGGCGCTCTCGGGGCCGTCGGGTTTTCCCAGCGACAACCATTCGTCGTAGTCTTCGAGGAAAAACCCGCTGCCGCTCATGGCGTCGATCGAAGTCTTGTCGGCAATCCACCGTTCAAATCGTTCACTCTCTTCCGCCGAGTGATTCAACTGAATTTGTTTCAGCGTGATATAGATTCGCCCGCGATCAACTGCGAGTTCATTAAAAGTCACCGTCCGTTTTGCCAGCAAGTCTTCTTCCGACTCGGACTGTGATTCCCACGAACTGGTCGATTCGGAAACGGGATCGGGATCGCGAAGGATGAATTTGTGCTTACACATGGGACAACGAGCCGGACGCCCGAGAATCTCACGATTCGTGACAATCAGCGCAAAGCTGCATTGGGGACATAAAATATTCATGGTCTGCATGAATCGTCCTTGTGTTCTCTACTCGCCTTTGTGCAGCCAATTATTTCAGCGCGAACCCAACAGTATCCAGAATGTCCCTGCGACAACTCAATAGCAAGAATTTTTTCGAGAAATTGCTTCGATCACAATTTGGAAGAACTGTGGATTGAAAACACTCTCAAGCGACGCGACCTGAACCGTCCCACCAACTCTCATTCGAGATGGAGAGCAGACGGTCGGTTATTATCGCCTGTAGTGTCCGGCAGCTTCAAGCGGCAGCCACGCGAGTTTCGTCAAGCCGAACGAATTGGACTTGTTGGCACGGAGTCCAAGCAGTTGGAGAAGAGTATTCGGCGGCCGATCATTCCGGCGCGTTGATCGATTCGACCAAGTTGGCCATTTCGTCGGCATCGGGAATCGGCAGCGAAAAGAGTTTGCACGACTCTGCCGCTTTGGCAACGGATTCGGCCAGGCAAACCTTGCTTTGTGCACCCAGTTCGTCTTCGTACTTGTCGAGCAGTTGGTTGAGTGCCTGACGACGAATCGGATGGGCCAGATCGGCCATATCGGCTAGCGCTTCGCCGATCCGCATGGAGTGCATCAGGCCGAGTTCCAACTTCGAGCGTTCGGAATTACTGCTGTGATCGTGGTGGTCGAGAATCGGGCCGATTAACGATTGCGGGAACTTCCACTTCTGCAGCAGGGCGGCCGAAACGGCAGGATGCGACAGCTTGAGTTCCTTCTCTTCCAGTTGATGCATTCGGAGTTGGCCAACCTCGCGAACCCGCTGAATGAGGGCCGAGTATTTGTCCCCATAGCTATTGGCAAACACCAGCATTCCAATATCCTGCATCAACCCGAGAATGAATGCAGAATCGGCAGAGACGTTCTCCATTTTTTCGGCGAAGATCGAGGCCGTACTCGCCATCAGAACGCTTCGCTTGTAATACCATTTGCGCAAGTCGGCAGACCAGTTCTTCAACAACTGCGACTGAGCGGCGATCGTTGCCGAGGACACAATGAGCGAGATGACGCGTTTCGGACCTAATAGCGTGACTGCGTCCAACACCTTGGTCACTTTGCGACGCAACCCCATGCTTGAGCTGTTCGTCAATTTCAGCAGTTCGCTGATCGCCTTGGGATCAAAGGAAATGTCGTTCGCCAACTCTTTGACCGGAATATCCTCGATCTTCATCGACATATAACCGGTCAACTTGAGAACCAGTTGCGGCAGCGGCGGGACTCCTGAGAAGTCCTGCACCAGCTTGCGTGCTCTCTCCGGGACCACCTCGCTCCGCGCGGTGACATCGGACGAAAGCCCGTCGATGGATTTTACAATGTCATCCAGATCGGCGTGAGGATCGAGGATGGTTGTGATTCCCAGCTCTTTTGCCAGCTTCTGAATTCTGTCGGTCGATTCAGACAGCAACAACGCGTTCGGACGGATCAAATCGTCGGCAAGTCGTTTGAGGATTTCCAAGCCGGTGAGAAAGCCACCCAAGTCGTTCTCGATGATGACCAGATCGATTCGCTGCTGATTCAACTGCTGCAGGAGATCTTCAGAGCCGGTCGCTGCGACTGCCAGCACGTCGATCGCAGCCAACTTCTTCGCCAACTCGTCACGGCGGTCGGAATCCTGGATCAAGATGGTCACAATGCGTTGAGCTTGTCCAGGGTCGGCAATCAAACCGGACCCAGCCGGCGACTGTTCCTGCTCGCTCGGTTCAGCCGCTGAACTCGCGCCAGAATCTGTCGCGGCTACCGCAACCGGTTGGTTGATCAAGCCTTTGATTGTTGATGCCAAAGCCACATAGTCAACCGGCTTGATGCAGACATCGGCGGCACCGCGCGACATCAACGCCTGCACAATGTGGGGCTGAACGGCGTCGGTCACGACAATCGTTGGGGGACAATCGCCCGATTGAAGAAGTTCGAGACAGAAGGATTTCCCATTGCCATCTGGGATCTGCAGATCGCTCACCACCACGTCGTACGGATCGGCGGCCAACATTTCCATGGCCCGTCGACCATCGCCCACCAGTTCACAGGCAAACCCCTCGCGTTGCAGCACATCGGTCGCCTGCTCCTGCGCAAGTTCTGCGCGATCGACGACGAGTACGCGATGAGGGTTGCTTGACATCGTTTGTATCGACTTTAACGGCTAAGACTATCGTGGCGGTGCATGCGCGCAAAACCCATGCCCTGTATGTAGGCATCGGCAATTTCAGCCACAACCTCAACCTGCGAACCCTGCTTGCGTATGTCTGTCACGGCAAATGGGCAAGGTGATGCCGTTGTTCCGATTGTGCACGCTTTGGGTGCCGCAAAGCCCGACTGACCGGCGTAAACCATTGGAGGTATTGGCCCCGCTGACAGTGGAGAAACGGCTTTGTCGGCGAGAAAACGCGGCTCTTTGACTGATGTACCACGGCACCAACTGCACGCCGGAACAACACGAGAAATACCGTACGGCGATGCTGGAGCGAGTTGGTGAGAAGCCGAAGGGAATGGTGAACTCTTTGCGGCCTGTTGGAAGGCAGAAGGGGTGTGGTCGTGGACGCCGGGTGGTAAGGCGGCGGCAATGACAAGGCTTTGTCTCGATTTGATCGGTGACAATGCGATCTAGGTAAGTGGTTCGACCGTGTTGATGTGATTGATCTTTGGAATGTAGCAGTGGATTGGCGAAAAGAATCGCTTGATTGCAAGAGGGCGTCGTGTTTGCATGGGTAGAGGTCTTCCAGAGTTTTGCCGGACTACCGTATCTCGGATGACATCTCAACCGAACCGGCAACAGTTACGATGTGTCGATCCCATGAAATCTCTATCAAACTGTTCGGGAGCCGACGAAAATGCAACACGGTAGAAATGATGAAAAAGCAATGCAGATGGAATTCGACAGTCTCCAATCCCTGCAAACTTCCATCTACTGGCTAAAAGCTGTGATCCTTCAGGGAAAACGCTCGATTGACGCACAAACGGAGCCACACAAGCACACAAATTCCGCTTTGTACAATACTACTGCAAGATTGGAAGAATACAGTTTTCTCAACGTATGCCGAAAGGCGCACCGTTGGCTCAATGGTTTGAGTCTCGTTACGCCGGAAGCGGCCAGATTCGTGTCGTTCGAGAAATCTATAAAGGAGGTTCGGGACAACCGTGAACACGACGAAGAGCGGTATGGCGTCAAGGGGCATCGGAAGGAACCGATGCGAAAAGCCAAATCGACCATGACCAAGCTGACCCTGAGTTCTTCTGTCTCCGTCCGCGCAGACGGGCGTCTGTTATTAGGTGGCACGGTTGATGTCGAAGTCGTAGTGAAGGCCGCAGAGTCGCTTCTCGACTCACTTCTGCTTGAGCAGCATGAACACTGGAACAAGAAGATTGATGATGTGAAAGTTGCAGAATCCTACCACATTGAACCACGATTCCGGTCGCACTGATTTCGGCCTTAGAGACCAGCTGTTTTCTAGTAGACCGGAAGTGAAAAACGAATTTCAGTTTTTCGATGCCGGCCCCAGCCAGTCCCTCTGGCGATAGTGCAAGACAAAATTTGTCGTCCCGCCACTCAGACGCGCCCGGCCAGCATTTGCAGCGTCGAAAGCCAGGAGATTCGAAACAGGGTCGTGTTCTGTGGCGAGTGTGCGTTCTGATTGACCCACCACGGCGATCCGTGGTCTCGCAAAAGACACAGTCAGTGGCTGTGTTGACGATTTCCAATTCGTCAGTCGGCGTGACTCCTCACCACGCCGCGCACGAAAAAAGGTGCTGAAACCTCAAAGGTTACAACACCTTATCAAGAGCCGCCGGCGAGACTCGAACTCGCGACCTGCGCATTACGAATGCGCCGCTCTACCAACTGAGCTACAGCGGCTAACATCTTAACTCATTTGCGATTACGTCAATCAACGGCACCTGGATTCGTGCCGATTGACAGCAATCACAACGATCTGACAAAAACTGACCGCCGCCGCTCATGGCGATGGCAGCCTGACAACGCCTTGAACCCGTTGGACGGCTAAAAGGTGATGACGTGTCGAATCGTATCAAATCCCGTCGCAGTGACAAGTCCCAAAGCCGGTCGAAGCCGTTTCAGACGTTTCTTCGGTCAGACCGCCCGACGGGTTGTTGGCGTCAACGAATTTCAAACCGCCTGTATCACTTCGGCGACCGGCTAAACAGTATGACGTCGATTTGCTAAAATCGTACACGATTAGCGACCGGCAAGAAATCAGGATCTCACGTCTCCCCGCTTATGAAACTTTCACCGACTCAAGGCTCACCGTTATGAAGAAGATCACGCGATTGCTCGTCGCAAATCGCAGCGAAATTGCGATTCGGGTGTTTCGCAGTACCCACGAACTGGGGATTCGCACGGTCGCGCTTTACACGCACGAAGACCGTTACGCATTGCATCGATTTAAGGCCGACGAGGCGTATCAGATCGGTCGGCCGGGCGAACCGATTCGTTCGTACCTGGACATCGATGCGATCATTTCGATGGCCAAGCTGCACGACATCGACGCGATCCATCCGGGTTATGGATTCCTCTCCGAAAATGCGGACTTTGCCCGGGCCTGTGCCGATGCCGGCATCACATTCATCGGCCCGCGTGTGGAAACGTTAGAGCAACTGGGTGATAAACTCAGTGCCCGCAAGATCGCAAAGCAGGCTGGTGTTTCCGTATTGGGTGGCAGCAGTCGCCCGATTCGTAACGCTGCCGCAGGCCTGAAGACAGCGGAGAAATTGGGGTTTCCAGTCATCATCAAGGCCTCGCACGGGGGCGGCGGACGCGGCATGCGCGTGGTGACCGACGCCAAAGGGTTTACCGAAGCCTTCGAGCAAGCTCAAAGCGAATCGCTAACCGCCTTCGGTAGTTCCGACGTTTTCGTCGAAAAGTTCATCTCCCGGGCGCGGCACATTGAAGTCCAATTGCTGGGCGACAAACACGGCAATCTCGTGCATCTGTTCGAGCGGGATTGCTCGGTACAGCGGCGGCATCAAAAGGTTGTCGAAATCGCGCCGGCCCCCAACCTCGATCCGAATGTCCGCACTGCATTATGCGAAGCGGCGTTGGTCATCGGCCGAACCGTCAATTATGAAAATGCCGGGACGGTCGAATTTCTGCTCGATGCGGACACCAACGAGTTTTACTTCATCGAAGTGAACCCGCGAATCCAGGTCGAACACACGGTCACCGAAGAGGTGACGGGGATCGACATCGTCAAGTCGCAAATCCTCGTCGCGCAAGGCGAAAAACTTTCGGGTCCGGAATTGAGGCTTACGTCACAAGACGATATTCGCACGAATGGATTTGCAGTGCAGTGCCGGGTGACGACCGAGGACCCGACGAACAACTTCCTTCCAGACTATGGGCGCCTCTCTCACTATCGCTCGGCCAGCGGCATGGGAATCCGGCTCGATGCCGGCACGGCGTTCTCGGGCGCGGTTGTGTTTCCGTACTACGACTCACTGTTGGTGAAAGTGAGTGCTTCGGCTCGGCGGTTCAAAGACGCCACGCTGCGGATGGAACGCTGCTTGCAGGAGTTCCGCATTCGAGGCGTGAAAACGAACATTCCGTTTTTGCTCAAACTGTTGCTGCATCCGAAATTCCAGAAGGGCGAATGCACCACACGGTTTATCGACGAAACCCCCAAGTTGTTCAGATTCCCCGAACGCCGTGATCGGGCATCCAAGGTGCTTGGCTACCTGGCTGAAACAATTGTCAACGGCAACCCGCACGTCAAAGGCCGTCCTGCAAGCAAACGGCGACTACCGGCAACCGTGCCGCAAACCGATCAGCAAGCGCCAATTCCCGACGGGATGCGGCAGAAGCTACAGCAACTGGGTGCCGAGGCTTTCAGTCAATGGATTCTGAAACAGAAGCCGTTGTTGCTGACCGACACCACGTTTCGCGATGCGCACCAATCGTTGCTGGCGACACGAGTTCGCACCTATGACTTGTTGAAAATCGCCGACTCTTACGCGCGGCTATGTCCCGAACTGTTCTCGATTGAGATGTGGGGCGGTGCGACGTTCGACACGTCGATGCGATTCCTGAATGAATGCCCCTGGCAACGACTGATTCAGCTGCGTGAACGGATTCCCAACGTCTTGTTCCAGATGCTGCTGCGAGCATCGAACGCGGTTGGCTATACCAACTACCCCGATAATGTTGTCAAGGCATTTGTGCATGAAGCCGCCGATGCGGGCATCGACGTCTTTCGCGTCTTCGACGCGTTGAACTGGATGCCGAATATGCGGGTGGCAATGGATGCCGTTCTGAAGACCGACGCGATCTGCGAAGCCACCATCTGTTACACCGGCGACATCCTCGATCCGACGCGGACGAAATACGACTTGAAGTACTACGTCGATTTGGCCAAAGAGCTGGAACGCATGGGGGCGCACATCCTGGCCATTAAGGACATGGCCGGTGTATGCAAACCGTACGCCGCCAATCGGCTGGTCAAAACCTTGAAGCAGGAAATCGGCATTCCGATCCATTTCCACACACACGACACAGCCGGCATTCAGGCAGCGTCAATTGTGCAGGCTTCGGAAGCCGGAGTGGATATCGCCGATGCCGCGATGGCGCCGCTGTCGGGTGGAACGTCTCAACCGAATCTGAACACGCTGGTCGAAGCCCTTCGATTCACCAAACGCGATACGGGCCTGGCCGGTGATGTGTTGGATTCTCTGGCGGCCTATTGGCGCTCGGTACGCGAATTCTATACGCCGTTCGAGAGTCCAACGCTGGCGGCGGGATCGGCCTTATATCGGCATAAAATGCCCGGCGGCCAATACACCAATTTGTTCGAGCAAACGCGAGCGCTGGGTCTCGCCGATCGTTGGGACGAAGTCTGCGACGTGTATGCCGATGTCAATCAACTGTTGGGAGACATCGTCAAGGTCACACCGACATCAAAAGCAGTCGGTGATATGGCCCTGTTTCTCGTCACGAATGATTTGAGCTGCGCCGATGTCGTCGGTTCCTCACGCGATATCGCGTTCCCGCAGTCGGTCATCGATCTGGTCAGCGGACGCATGGGGCAGACGGTCGGCGGATTCCCTCGCAAAGTGCGCGACCGAATTCTGCGTGGCGAAAAACCCTTGCGCGGACGTCCCGGCAGCAGTTTGCCACCAGCCGACTTCGAGCAAGCCGAGGCGAAGCTCACCAAGGTACTCAAGCGGCAGCCGACGCAACGCGACATCGCCTCCTACCTGCTCTATCCAAAAGTGTTTGAGGACTTTGCCGCGCACCAGAAGAAGTATTCCGATACGAGCATTTTTCCGACGCCCGCTTTCTTTTTTGGGTTGGAGCCGAACGAGGAAGTCGCAGTCGATATTGAGCCTGGCAAGACGTTGGTCATCAAATTCGTGACAACCAGCGAACCGCACGAAGATGGAACACGAACCGTCTTTTTCGAACTGAACGGACAACCGCGCGAGGTGACCGTCGTTGACCAGACGCTGGATGTGGAAAGCAGCCGCCGGAAAAAAGCGGACCCGGACGATCCCAATCAGGTGGCTGCCAGCATGCCGGGAATGGTGGCGACCGTGGCCGTCCGCCCTGGAGACCAGGTGGCCGTCGGCCAAAAGCTGCTAATGCTCGAAGCCATGAAAATGCAAACCGTCGTCGTCGCCGAACGCGACGGCAAGATTGGAACGGTACTCGTCAAACCCGGAAGCCAGGTTGAAGCGGGCGACCTGCTGGTGGTGATCGAATGATCTGATTGGCATTGATTGACGCCAGATAAGAAGCGGCGAAAACACGCCTTACGCCAACCGGGGTTGTTTGTCGTCTGTCGATAGGTCATCATGGTAGCCATGAAACTACGCGTCGGCAAACGGCGCATTTTGACTTGGTTTTCGATCATTCCCACCCCATAAGTCAACGAGGAGTTCTCTCATGGCCGAGGCGATTTCGGGCAGTACGTCACGTCGCGAGTTCTTGAAAAACAGTGGAAAAATTGCCGGTGCGGCTGCACTGGTCGGTTCCGCCGCCACGCACGTTCACGCCGGCGAGAACAACACGATTTCTATCGCTTTGGTTGGCTGTGGTGGCCGCGGTACCGGTGCCGCCTCGAATGCTCTCTCGGTAAAGAACGGCCCGATCAAGCTGGTCGCAATGGCCGACGTGTTTGAAGACCGGTTGGCCACAAGCCATCGCGCTCTGTCGAACAAATTCAAAGAGAAGGTGGAAGTTGGCGACGCCCAGAAGCTGATTGGCTTCGACGCTTACAAGGATGCAATGGACTTGCTGAAGCCGGGCGACGTCGTCATTCTGACCACCCCACCGGCCTTTCGTTGGGTGCAGTACACCTACGCCATCCAGAAGGGCCTGAACGTCTTCATGGAGAAGCCGGTCACCGTCGATGGACCATCGACGCGGAAGATGCTTGCCCTCAATGTCGAAGCGAAGAAGAAGAACCTCAAAGTCGGCGTCGGCCTGATGTGCCGTCACTGTCTTGCCCGCAAGGAATTGTTCGAGCGAATTCAAGATGGTGAAATCGGCGACGTGCTGGAACTGCGGGCGTACCGCAATGCCGGCCCGACCGGTTCGGCAGCCGTCGGCCCCAAACCCGACGGCATGAGCGAACTGGAATACCAGATTCGTCACTTCCATGGCTTCCTGTGGGCCAGTGGCGGGGCAGTCAGCGACTTTCTCATCCACAACCTCGACGAGTCCTGCTGGATGAAAAACGACTGGCCCGTCGAAGTGGAAGGTTCCGGCGGGCGTCACTATCGTGGCGACAATGTCGATCAGAACTTCGACAACTACAACATGGAATATACGTTCGGTGATGGCACCAAACTGTTCCTGCGTGGACGCACCATTCCCGGCTGCTACAACAAGTTCGCCAGCTACGTCGTCGGCAGCAAAGGATCGGCCATCATCTCGACGGCCTCGCATGCACCGGCGCGATCGCGGATCTTCAAGGGATACAACTTCACCAAAGAAGAAATGGTCTGGGCGTATCCCCAACCGGAACCGAGTCCCTACCAGTTGGAATGGGACGATCTGATTCAGGCCATCCGCCAGGATCAGCCCTATAACGAAGTCGATCGTGGTGCCGAGGCGAGCCTGATGGTGTCGATGGGACGGATGGCGTCACACACCGGCCAACTCATCACCCGCGACACGATCCTCAACAGCGAACACGAATTCGCGCCCGGCGTTGCAGACCTGACGTTGGATGGCGATGCACCGTTGCAAGTCGGCCCCAACGGCAAGTATCCCGTGCCGCTGCCGGGTCTCGTCAAGAAACGCGAGTACTAGGCAACCGGTGAGCGACTTGGACGAACCGGTTCAACCCGAGAGAAACACGCCGTCGGCCGACCCTGTGTCGGCCGACGGTTTTTTCCGTGATATTGAACTCTCCGGTGGGGAGTTCGGGCAACTGGTTGAGTGTGCAACTGCGCGATTGGTTTCGTTTCTCGAATCGTTGCCGGATCAACCTGCGCGGGACACCGAGAACATCGAACCGGTTTTGCGACTGGTCGATGAGCCGTTGCCGTCGGAAGCGGTTTCCGCGAACGAGATCCTGAACCTGCTGTTCGAGGATCTGATCCCTAAGAGCTTCAACACCACCTCGCCGGGATATCTCTCTTTCATTCCCAGCGGCGGACTGCCGCAGTCGGCTGTGGCCGATTTGATTGCCGGGACGGTGAATCGCTACGTCGGCGTCTGGCAGGCGGCTCCTGCATTGGCGCAGTTGGAAGCAACTGTCGTCCGCTGGATTTGCGACATCGTCGGCTTTCCCGCCTCCGCCGGAGGATTTCTGACAACCGGAGGTTCGCTCGCTAACTGGTCGGCCATTGTCACCGCGCGGCGTTGTCGGCTGCCGGAAGACTTTCTCAAGGGCATCATTTATACATCCAGTCAGACGCACCACTCGGTTGCGAAAGCAGCCATGCTCGCCGGTTTTCCCGAACGGAATGTGCGCGTCATTTCTTGCGACGAACGGTTTCGCATCAACTGTCACGAACTTCGCGAGGCAGTCGAGAACGACCGAAGTGAGGGTTTGACACCGTTCCTCATTGTCGGCAATGCGGGAACAACAAACACGGGTGCCGTCGATGATCTCGAAGCGTTGGCCGATCTCGCCGCAGCCGAACAGTTGTGGCTACATCTGGATGCGACCTATGGCGGGTTCTTCACGTTGACCGAGCGAGGCCAAGCAATCCTCAAGGGAATGTCACGGGCCGACTCGATTGCGCTCGATCCGCACAAAGGGCTGTTTCTGCCATTTGGAAACGGTGCACTCGTGGTTCGCGATGCCAAAGCGCTAAGCGATACCCATCGACTCGATGCCGATTACATGCCGGCGATGCAACAGGCCGAGGCCCGTGTCGATTTCTGTAACATCTCACCGGAACTATCGCGCGACTTTCGCGGTCTGCGATTGTGGTTGCCCATCAAGTTACACGGCATCGACGCCTTCCGCCGCGCACTCGATGAGAAACTCGATTTGATCGCGATGGCGACCGCAGAGTTGAAAACAATCGACGGAATTGAGATCGTGGCCGAACCACAACTGACAACCGTCGCATTTCGGCTCAATCGCCCCGGTCTCGACGAAGCCGACCTCAACCAATTGAACCGAGAGTTTCTCGACCGAATCAACGCAGACAAACGGATCATGCTGACATCGACAATTCTCGACGGGCGATTCGTACTTCGCATTTGCGTGTTGTCATTTCGCACGCATGCCAAGAACATCGACGACTGCATGGAGGCCATTCGGACGGCCGCCGTGGATTAGGCGTACCAACGACAACGAAAGGCGCGAGACATGCAACTGGGACAATTCACACTTACAACGATCTCCGGCGGCCGGTTCTTGATCGACGGCGGCACGATGTTTGGCGTTGTGCCGAGATTGTTGTGGGAACGTAGATTCACGCCGGACGAGCAGAACAACATTGCGCAAGCGACGAATTGCGTGCTGGTGCAGACGGGCGAACGGAATATCTTAATCGACACCGGTTACGGCTCGAAGATGACCGAAAAGCAACGGCAGATCTTCGGTTCCGAAGAGGGTGACCCGTTGGTTGCCGCGCTGGGTGATGCCGGCGTGAGCGTCGATGACATCGACACGGTCATACTGTCCCACTTGCACTTTGATCACGCGGGCGGAGCCACCAGAATCGACGATGATGGCGAATTGATCCCGACATTTCCCAATGCGGAATATGTGGCGCAAAAGGTGGAATGGGAAGTCGCCACGTCCAATGTGCCGGAACTCAAGGGGGCGTACCCGCTCGACAATTTGCTGCCGTTGGAAGCGGCTGGACAGTTGCGATTGGTGGACGGCGATGTGGAACTTCTGCCGGGCATGCGAGCGATTATCACCGGCGGCCATACGGTGGGGCATATGGCGGTGGTGATTGAAAGCGGCGACGAAACGGCCGTGTATATGGGCGACATTTGCCCCTCAACGCGACATCTGCGGACGCTGTGGTGCATGGCGTACGACGTCGATTTGCTACAATCGCGGCGGAGTAAACCAAAGCTACTGGGACAGATCGCAGACAACGGCTGGCTGGCGTTATTCGATCACGACCCGGATCACGTGGCTGCACGGATCAAGCGCGCGGAGAAGATTGAATTCGACGTGGTTGATGCCGTTGAGGCGTTGTAAGTCAGGATCTTGTTAAAAAGCCCACGGGTTGCAACCCCTGGGTCTTTGAAAAGGTAATCGACAATGATGCGTTTGTTGCAGTTGAGCGATTTGCATTTGTTTGCCGACCCGGCGATGCGGCTCAAAGGGATTCCGACTCGCGAGACGTTGGCCGATGTGCTCGCGCATATTGATGCGCACGAGAGTGACGTCGATCAGTTCATTATCACGGGCGACCTGACACACGACGAGAAACTTGAAACGTATCAAGCAGTGCGATCGATGTTGGGCGATAAAGTCCAACGGTGCCGAATTCTGCCCGGCAATCACGATGACCGCAGCGTAATGCGACAGGCCTTTCCCGATGCTGTTGCGGGAGAGAGCGGGCCGTTGATGTTTTCGACGTCGGCCGATGGCTGGCGGCTGATTGGGCTGGATTCCCACCTCCCCGGACACGTTCCCGGGCGAATCGAACCCGAGCAGTTGGAGTGGCTGGGTGGCGAGTTGAAAACGCATGCCGACGAGCCGACGGCGCTGTTCTTACATCATCCGCCGATTCCGGTCGGCGTTCCCTGGATGGACCGCATTGGACTGCAGGACCCGGAAGCCTTTTGCGGACTGGTGGAATCATCGCCGCAAGTTAAGCTCGTCGTCTGTGGACACGTCCATCACGAATTCAGCGGTCGGTTGGGAAACGCGACGGTCTTCACCACTCCATCAACCGGAGTGCAATTCGTGCCGGCTGGTGAGAAGCCCGACTTCGCCGCCGATCCACCCGGTTATCGTGTGATTGAATTCGACGGCGGTACGTATCAGACCCGCGCCGTGCGTTTGCCGGAGGTGAAGTACACGCCGGTGGCCGATTAAGTTCGCGACAAACCAGCCGGTTGACACCGGCCGCTCGCCAACTTTTACGTTGCCAACAGTCCATCGATCATCATGATTGCGGCCGGTCCGACCAGTACGACGAAAATGCCCGGGAAGATAAACAGCACCAGCGGGAAGATCATCTTCACGGCGGTCTTCGCTGCCCGTTCTTCGGCCATTTGGCTTCGTTTGATACGCATGCTATCGGACTGCACGCGAATGGCGTGGGCGATAGACGATCCGAACTTGTCGGCCTGAATCAGGATGGCGCCAAACGCCCGCATGTCATCGACACCGGTGCGAATGCCCATATCGTGCAGCACCTCACGGCGCGGGCGGCCCATTTGCAACTGCATGTTGCACATGGCAAATTCCCCGCAGACATCGGGATGAGAATCTTCAAGTTCTTCAGAAACTCGCAACATGCCGGCATCGAGTCCCAGCCCCGCTTCGACGCAGACGACCAACAAGTCGAGCGCATCGGGCATGCCCAGAAAAATGCGTTCCTGCCGCGCTCTCTTCAGAAACCACACGCCAATTTCAGGCAAGTAGAATCCTAGTCCACCGCCGATCACCAGCGATGACCATCCCTTCTGTGTCATGCCCCAGGAGGTCATTCCAAAACCACCGCCTGCGAGCAAACCGACAAACAGCAATGCGACTTTTAATGCCAGGAAGATCTGCGCCGCATTGGGCGAGTTGAATCCGGCGTTCGCCAGCCGCACCTTCAGTTCGCTTTGCTCCAATTCCGTTTTTGTACCAAGCGCCTTCGAGAGTGCGGGGGCTGCTTTTCCCAACATCGCGCCCACACCGGTTGCCTGCGACGATCCGGGCACTTCACCCTTGTTTCGCAGACTCGGATCGCGTAATTCATCCAGCCGCTCGCTGGCCCGCGATTCGGACGAGGAGAAGAAGTTGAACACGGCCCACGCGCCGATAACAATCGCCGCGAACACGATCCAAGGTAGGATGTTTGCAAGTTCCATCGTTCAATTCCTGATTATTTCAAAGCCAAGGCTTGTCGGCTGTCGGTTCGCAAGTTTGTTCGTTAGCTGAGTAGGGTTTCTCAAATCTTGATGTCAACGATTTTCTTAATGACAACCGCACCAAGAATCTGCAGTACGACGGCCACCGCAATCATTTTGCGGCCCAACTCTTCGGTGAACAGCAACATGACATAGGGCGGGTTGAGGTAGTAGACCGCCATGAACAACGCGATGGGTAACCCCATCAGCACAACGCCACTGATGCGTCCTTCGCCGGTCAACGCCTGCACCTGCCCCAGAATTTTGAACCGCTCGCGGATGAGATAACCGATCTTGTCGAGAATCTCAGCCATGTCTCCACCCGCCTGCTTTTGAATGACGACTGCCGTCACGAAAAACTTCAGGTCCATGTTGGGCATCCGACTGAGCATGTTCTTCAGAGCTTTCTCAATGGGAATGCCCAGATTTTGTTCCTCATATGCCTGTGCGAATTCGGCCGCAATCGGGATCGGCATCTCTTCCACCACCACGTGCAAGCCCGATGCCAAGCTGTGACCGGAGCGCAGCGCCCTGGCGATCAGTTCCATTGCATCGGGTAATTGCTTGGCGAATTTTTTGAAACGTGATTTGCGACGGAACATCAGCCAGAACAACGGAATCAGTCCTGCTATCAGTCCCGCGATCGGAAATAACGGAATTGGGGCGCCGCCAATCCAGACGAGGGCAATCGCTGCGACGCCGCACCCGATGCTCAAGCCAAAAAACGTCTCCGGCTTGATCGGCGAATCGGCCTGTTCAAACAGCAGCGTCAGTTTCGAGAGGCGTTTGGTCAACGCGTTGAAGAGTCCGGCCAGTCCATCCAGACCTTCGCGAATCATTTCCTCCTTAACGACACCGCTTCCGGCGCTGTCAGCGGATCGCTGACCGGTGAGGACTTCGAGACGATCTTCGGCACTACTTCCGCCGTAATCGCGCATGATGAAGATCGCCACTCCGACCAGCGCAGCAACGGCAATGAATGCCGCAATGGAAATCAGAAACGGGTCCATGACAAATTCCAGTCTTGCAGTCAAAGAGTTGAGTTCGGCTGTTTGGTCTGTTGAAAACGATTCGAGGAACAACGGATACGCGACGATGTCGTTAGCCGATGACGCGTGCCGAGAACAGATTGCTCGGTAAACGCACACCGGAAGCTTCCAGTCGTTCCATGCATGCCGGCCGTACACCGGTCGATTCAAAGTGTCCGAATGCCCGGCCGTCTTCGTCGATGCCGTCTTGTGCGAACAGGAAAATGTCCTGCATGATGACCGTTTCCTGTTCCATGTTCAGAACTTCGGTAATGTGTGTTGTCTTTCGCGGACCTCCCTGCAGACGGTTCACCTGAATGATGATATCGACCGCCGAGGCGAACTGATGCCGGAGTGCTTTCAGCGGCAATTCGACACCGCCCATCGCAATCATCGTTTCCAATCGGGAGACGGCGTCGCGAGGCGTGTTCGCGTGAATGGTCGTCAGCGATCCTTCGTGTCCGGTGTTCATGGCCTGCAGCATATCGAGCGCTTCGCCACCCCGGCATTCGCCGATGATGATGCGGTCCGGCCGCATACGCAGGGCGTTCTTCACCAGATCGGTGGCGTTCACACGTCCCTTTCCTTCGATGTTTGCGGGTCGCGTTTCCAGTCGCAGTACATGCTCTTGCTGCAGCTGCAATTCGGCCGCGTCTTCAATCGTCAGCACGCGTTGATCGCCAGGAATGAAACTGGAGAGCGTGTTGAGCAGCGTCGTTTTACCAGAACCGGTGCCGCCACTGATAATCATATTCAGCCGCGCCTTGATGGCCCCTTCGAGGAACATCACCATCTCGGGCGTGAAGGCACCGAAATTCAGCAGGTCTTCCAATGTCAGGGGATTCGAACCGAATCGCCGAATGGTCAGCGATGGCCCATCGAGCGCCAACGGCGGAATGATCGCATTGACCCGGGAACCGTCGGGCAGGCGGGCATCGCACATCGGCGAAGTTTCATCGATCCGGCGTCCAACCTTCGAAACGATCCGATCGAGAATCTGCATCAGGTGCGCGTTGTCGCGAAACGTGACGCTGGACCGCTGGATGCGACCATCTTTTTCAATAAACACATGCTTGGGGCCGTTGATCATGATGTCGGCGATGCCTTCTTCTTTCAGCAGCATCTCCAACGGCCCGAACCCAAAGGTTTCATCGAGAACTTCTTCGATGAGCCGTTCCCGCTCCGAACGGTTGAGCAACGGGTTTTCCGTATCGCACAGATGTTCGACAACCAAACGGATTTCGCGGCGCAGAGTGTCCCCCTGCAAGTCTCCCAGTCGCGACAGATCGAGCTTATCGACCAGCTTGCCGTGAATGAGTCGCTTCAGATCTTCAAATTCGTTATGAGACGAATCCTTTTCCCGCGACATGCGGGCACCGTTTTGGTTCATCGTGGTCATCGGCCAGGGAATTCCTTCTGAATGTGTGTCTTTCGGCGTATCGACTCTCGATCCGTGGCGTCATCCGGGCTGGAAACAAAGAGACATTTGCTCACACCCCGACGACGGCAAGTTGAACGAACCACGAGATACCGCAGTGCAATCCCCATCCAGCGGAACCGCGGCATCTGTGATCAATCCACGAAAAACGTAGCTTGTGGAACAGAGCGAGGCGGCCGAATTGAGCAATTCGTTGCAAAAAGACCACAAACCTGGCGCGTAAACGCGACCGACATTGGCGCTTGCGACGAATGTACCGATTGCGACCATGCAATACAGCAACAATGTACCCGGCCGATGCTTTGAAATCGGCGGGGAGATCGCCGCGAGTCCCCCGTTTGATTTGAGCGGCATGGGGTTGCACTGAAGTTCGGACTAGGTCACAATTGCACTGCTGTTATCGGTAATGTCATTTTCTGTAGAGTTCGATCTAATACGTTCCGTTACTCAACGCGGACGGCGATCCGGTCGATCATCTTCCCTCAACTGAGCGAAGGGTTTGCGATGCGCAACTTTTCCCTGTTTTCGATTCGTGCAGCCGTTTTCCCGCTGTTACTGACGCTGGCCGTCGGCTGCGGTTCGGACGAAGAGGTTGTAACAGCCGACGGCGAAGCGGGGGGCGGGAATGAGAGCGGAGGCGATGTCAACAGCGCACCAGCCGCTCCGATGGCGCCAATGGGCACGGGTTCGTCGGAACCCGCAGGAGACGGGATGGGGACATCCAGCCCCGAATCGATGATGACCACGGCCGATCCGATGGCGGCTGGTGGACCGGGCGGTCCTGGTGGCGAAGCGGGCTATCCCGGTGGTGGACCAACCGATGGCACCGCACAACCGGCAGCGGCAAAGTTTCCCAAGGATTTCGCTGAGTGGAAGCCGGACGATTATCGCAACGCCGCCCGCACAGCCGACAAGCGTGCCATACCTGCCATCGAGCAACTGGTCGAAAGAACTCCAGAAGATGCGGGGACGGCGGAATTGCTGGCCGAACTGCTGCCGTTGGTCGGCAAATCATCAAACGGAAACAACGGTGGAAACCCCGGCGGCTACAACCTTCCCGGAATGGGTCCTGGGACGGGCGATCCAACCATGCCTCCGGGAAGCGCCCCACCAACGACACCTGGAGCCGGTGCCCAACCTGGAGCGACGCCCCAACTTGATGAAACGTTGACACCGAACATCGACGACGCTGACGCGAGCATACAGCCGATGTCGGATACCCCCGGTGCTTCAACCACCACGCCGATGCCAGGCACAACACCGATGCCGGGCGGAGTTCCATCGTCGGGAGATCTCCCTGGCGGAACACCGATGCCGGGGGGTTACCCAGGCGGTAACAACAATGGCGGCTATCCTGGTGGTGGCGGCGGACAGAACGGCGGCAATCCAGGGGAACTGGTTCACGCGATTATCGACGGGCTGGCGAAGAACAATTCGGGTCCGGCTTGGCAGGCGTTGACTC
>JABISG010000025.1 GCA_018699955.1 Planctomycetaceae bacterium
CTGTTTCATCTCAAAGAATCCTTTCCGGGTGTTCAGCCCGGTCAAGATTCTCTCACTCGCTGTGGATCAATTAAAGGGGGGAAGGCCAACAGTGGCAATCTGCACGCACATCTTTCAGCATGAGTGCGAAGCAAAATCAGCGTCAAAGAAATCCTGCTGAGCGGTTTTGACTTTGCCCGCTCGCACCAACAACGGTGGTCGGCTATGTCCAGTGAAGATTCCAACTTGACCCGCCGCGACTTCATAATGCAGTCGGCTGTTCTCTCCGGCGCATCGGCTGCTTGGTGCAGCACGGCCATGAAGACCGACGCGCTGGCACAGGTCGTTGCACTTGTGCCTGCTCTCCTGGGAGCCGAAGGCGATATCATCCCCTACATGTACGGCGAGGCGGGGCCGTAGGCGGCGTGATACAAGCTGGCGAAGTCCTGTGGAATCCCGTCTTCCAAATTGAATTGCTATTCAAGATGTAGGAAGTCGTTTGTGGCTGTTGCAAGAATCCTGCTCGTTTCCGGCTCCGCGAATTTTTCGACGCGTGATGTTTGGGACGGGTATCGAATCGGACTTGAAATGTGTGGGATCGGGGTCGTTCCCTATCCCACATTTTCGTTCTTGAAGGTGTTAAGCCCTGAGGCCGTCTGTTCGGATATTCTCGGGACCGCCCTCGACGTATCGAACGAAATCGATTGCGTGGTTTTCGTCGATGGTCTCTACTTTCGCGGAAAGCGCGCCCGGGTTCCTCTCTCGCTCCGTCGCGCCGGCTTGCCGACCGTGCTGATTGCCACCGACGATCCCTACGAATCGATTCCAAATACTGAATCGCTTTACACGTATCGCTTCACCAACGAGATCAACTCCGCGACGGACGACGTTCCGTACCTGCCAACCGCAACGTCGCCGTTGCCGGCGTTGCCGCGCGTGGATGCTCCCACCTACGACGTCTCTTTTCTGGGAACCGTGTTCGAGGATCGCAAGCCGATTCTGCTGGAGATTGCAAACTTCTGCGAGCAGCAACACCGCCGCTTTTTAATTGCCGGCAAGATTCTGGGCGGAACAGAGGAATTTGACGCACTGACCTACACCGAAGTGCGGCAGCGCACCATCGACAATTCGGAGAAGTGGGAAATCTACGCCCAGTCGCGTGTTGCAGTGAATCTGTTTCGCCAATCGGATGAACCTGCCGATTCGCCTGGACCGCGTGTCTTCGAAGTCACGGCTTTCGGACACGCTGCATTGCTGACCGGTCCAACGCGTTCAGAAGTGACCAGACTCTACGGCGACTCGGTTTATCACTTCCTCGATGCCGATACGGCGATCACCGCGATTGGCCATGCCGTGGAAGACGATTCGGATCGGCAAACGCGAGTGGCCCGCGCGCAGGAAATCACGCTAGAGGACCACACCTACGAACACCGCGCGGCGGCGCTCGTCTCCGAACTGAGAGACGGCGAGCAGCAGCGATCCATCCAGGGTACCTCGGAAGATCGGATCGCCTGGATTATTGGTTGCGGCCGAACCGGCTCCACCTGGTTGGCGGAGATGCTCGGCGACTTGCCGCGCATCCGCCGTTGGCATGAGCCGTACTTCGGCCGCTTCTTTCGGCACGTACACGAGCGACCAAAGGACCTCGAACGGAACTCGTCCTTTTTTTCCAAACGGCATCACCAGGTTTGGCTGGACGGTTTGCGCGACCTTTTCTTCAATATGGTCCGCGAGCGCTATCCCAAATTCGGACGACATGGGCTGGTCATCAAAGAAGTCAACACCCCCGAACTTTACCGCTGGCTGCGACCGCTTTTTCCGGCTGGCCGCATGGTGTTTTTAAAACGCGATCCGTTTGACGTTCTCGACTCATACCTGGACTTACAAAAGCCGGGAAGTTGGAACAAGCAGTTCGGCGAAAGCAGCGCACCGTTGGCCAATGACAACGTCAGGCGAACCGCGGAACACATTCGCTCGGCAATGCACGTTGCACTTGAGGCCTACGATGCGTTTCCTGCCGCACAGCGACTTCAGATCGCCTATGAGGACCTGCTGGAAGACCCGGTCCCCTCTCTCATGGCCTGTGGTGAATTGATTGCATGTCCGGTCGATCGCGCCGCCGCTGACCAGATTGTCGAGAAACATCAATTTCAGAAATATGAGAAGACAGGAACACTCGAATTCCGACGTCGTGGCAAAGCAGGTGTGTGGAAAGAGTCGCAGAATTTCACACCCCAAGTGCTACAAATCGCCGACGAGATTCTCGGTCCGATACGCGGACGCCTGAGCTACGGCGATTAGGAACTCATATTCTACGGTGGTTGAGATCGAATGGGATGGATTCTTTCTGTGTCGAAAAGTGTTGAACGGGCGAGCCGACAGAATCGTCATCAGCCTCGTTACCGTCTAGACTGTTAGTGTGAGTGAAGTCAGGGGGCTGCCTTTCGTCTGCGTCGCTCTCTCGGATTGCCTGATCGCTTCAGAAGCAGGTTTCGCCGCAATAAAACTTCACTGCAACATCGTGCCATGCCCACATCTCACACTGTTGAACATCCTACGGAACTCGTCGCCTTTCTCTTTGCCTGTCACCCAGATATGAAGAGGACAACGGTGAGGCAGTGGCTCAAGTTTGGGGCGGTTCAAGTCAACGGACGGTCCGCCACACGCTCTAACCATCCGCTGCAGACCGGGGATCTGGTTTCGATTCGTGCCAAGGGCGAGATGTGCATCGAACGCCTGTTGCCGTCGGAGATGAAGGTCTGGTTTGAGGATACCTCGCTGATTGTCATCGAGAAGCCCAAGAATCTGCTGAGCATTGCCAGTGCGAAAGAACGGGACAAGACAGCCTACACCTTTCTGACGGACTACGTTCGCCGCGGCAATCCCCATCGCTCAGAGCGGGTGTGGATTGTTCACCGGTTGGACCGCGAGACGTCTGGACTCATGGTGTTTGCGAAGACAGAGGCGGCAAAGCACAGTCTGCAAGCACATTGGTCCAAGGTCAAAAAACACTACCTGGCAGTTGTTGAAGGGAGTCCGCCGGCCGACCACGGCGTGCTGAGTTCACACCTGGATGAAAGCGGCCCCTTCATGGTCTACAGTGCCCCTCCCAGCAAGCGGACACGCCACGCTGTGACCCATTACCGGGTGATCAAGCGAAGCACGACGCGCACATTGATCGAAGTCACACCAGTGACGGGTCGGCGTAATCAGATCCGCGTGCATCTGGCCGATGCGAAGTGTCCGATCGTCGGCGATCACAAATATGAGGCCCAAACGAATCCCGCCCGGCGACTGGGATTGCATGCAAGTTTCCTGCAGTTCATTCATCCATTGACTGGAGAAAGTCTAAGGTTTGACTCACCTCTCCCGCAGGTTCTGGCACGGCTGCAGTGACCTGGTTGCCGTGTGGAATTGATCTGCTTCGGACCGCGCTGAACAACTTCTGATGGGTTGTCGGAATCGGCGAAAAGGGTCGTTTTTGGCTTGTGCGAGAAACTTCGATGGCCTGACGAGTTGATGACACATATGCTTTGCTGAGTTTTTTGACCACACGCCGTCGGTCGAGTATTTTGACATTTCACCCGGTTCAGTCGAGGCGACGAAATTTGAAAGTTATCGTGATCGGCGGCGGCGCAGCGGGATTCTTCGGGGCGATTGCGGCTGCCGAAAACGGTCACGATGTGACGATCCTCGAAGCGGCCTCGTCCGTATTGGCGAAGGTACGAGTCTCCGGAGGTGGTCGCTGCAATCTGACTCACAGTTGCTTTGAACCCCGCGAGTTGGTCAATAGCTACCCACGGGGCGGGAAGGCTCTGCGTGGTGCCTTCACCAGGTTTCAGCCGTCCGACACCGTGAGCTGGTTTGAGTCGCGAGGAATTCAGACCAAAACAGAGTCGGATGGCCGAATGTTTCCCACGACCGATGATTCAGCGACCATTGTCGATTGTTTGCGAAGCTCGGCGGAGGACGCTGGAGTGGTGGTTCGAATTCGAGCCAACGTGTCGGCGATTCGTAAAAGCGGCTCGGGATTCTTCGTCACTCTGCAATCTGGCGAATCAATTCAAGCGGACCGAATTCTCCTGGCGACCGGTGGTAGCCGAGCCGGTTTCGAATTGACGAGTAGCCTCGGGCATCAAATCGTTCCGCCGGTGCCATCGTTGTTCACGTTCAAAGTTCACGATCCACGGATCGAAGACTTGCCAGGGGTTGCGGTTGAACACGTCGATTGTCAGTTAGTCACCGACTCGAAGACGTTCAGCCAATCTGGACCGATACTTGTGACGCATTGGGGACTGAGTGGTCCTGCGGTTTTGAAACTGTCCGCGTGGGCTGCACGGGAACTGCACGATTCGAATTACAACGCCAAACTGCGAATCAACTGGCTGTCGGAATCCAGTGCCGATCAAATTCGCGAGCAACTCAATTCATTCAAAGCATGTCATTCCGGGAAGACCGTCGATGCTTCGTGCCCCTGGCAGTTCCCAAAACGGTTATGGAAATCGCTTGTCGATCACGCCGTCGGCCAGCAACCGATTCGATGGGCTGAACTTTCAAAGAAGGCAACGCAGGCGCTCGTGGCAGAATTATCTGCCGGCGAATTCCAAGTGGCAGGGAAGGGCGTCTTCAAAGAAGAGTTCGTGACTTGTGGTGGCGTGGTCCTGAAAGAAGTCGATTTCCGAACGATGGAAAGTCGAGTTTGCTCGGGCCTCTATTTTGCGGGCGAAGTGCTGGACGTCGATGGGATTACGGGCGGCTTTAATTTTCAGAACGCGTGGACAACAGCGTGGATTGCCGGCAACTCGATGTAGCGAGCTGTTCTGATTTCACGTCGGGGCGACGGGAAAGGGAAGTAACCCGATGGCAAGCATCTGGAAACAACCGAGCGGGCGCAAGACAATCCAGTTCGTCGGAGCCGATGGCAAGCGGCGGAACCCGAGTGTACTGAGGTGAACGACTCCGACGACGCGCATGGAACCCCCCCCGTTTTGCAGGGGGCTGCGTCGTCATGCCGTTCAGTGCAACTGTCAAAAGTGGGCGATGAGGGACTCGAACAACCTGCGACTTCTCCGCAGAAAACGGCCATTTCGGACACAGGCGGTGCGGAATCCGGTGCAGTCGATGCACGAAACGGGCTGAATGACCCCGCGTTGGTGTCGCTCATTGAAGCTTGGCCGACTCTCCCTCAAGCGGTACGCGACGAGATTGCTGCCCTCGTTGACAACCACGTCAGCCAGGGCAAGTGAAGCGACCTGCGAGGGCATCGGCGTGAGTGTTCGGTCGTCTGAACTGGCTGGCGTGCCGCGGCGCCTCCTGCGAATTGACGCAGTGCCGGAAATGGGACCAAATGCCAGAATCGCAGCGCCGAACCACCCCCTACCCAGTTGCGCGGCGGGTCCCCCTGGCTACCTTGTGATCGTGCTGACGGTGATTCTGGGACTGACTGGTCAGAAGCTTCTTCAAATCGCGGCCTTCTTTAATCGGCCGGATCATGGGCGCGCTTCCTTGAATTCGGATCACTCTTCAATCAATTGCTGGAGCTCGTCAACAGATCGGCAACTTCGCAATCGTCCGTCAGGTTGGGCGTAAATTGCACACGAGTTGTCATTGACGTCACTGGGTTCAAACTGTGCGGAGAGTCAATCGGATGAAACCTGCGCCTCAAGATACAGGCGGGTGAGGAGCGCGACGTTGCTGACCTGCATCTTCTTCATCATGTTGGTGCGATGGGTCTCTACCGTTTTCTGGCTGATATTCAGATTCTCGCCGATCTCTCGGCTGGCCAGGCCGTCGGAGACAAATACCAATATCTCGCACTCGCGAGGAGTTAACGATTTGAGGCGCTGCCGCAACTCTTCCAGACGAGCGTTTTTCTTGCGGTATTTCGCATCGTCGTCGATCGCCCTCTGAACGATGTCAAGCATCTGCTGGTCACTGAATGGTTTTCGCAGAAACTCAGTCGCCCCGCTCTTCATCGCCCGAACTGCCATCGGCACGTCGGCATAGCCAGTTATCAGAATGATCGGAATCGTGGCACCACGTTCGCGCAGAGTCTCTTGCAAGTCCAAACCGCTGATGCCCGGCATCCGCACATCGAGAATAGCGCATCCCGCCATCCTCGGGCTGTACGCATCCAGAAACTCGCTGCCAGAGGAAAACGTTCGAACGGGTAACCCCACGGATTCAATCAGCCATCGCAAGGAGTCGCGAACGACAATTTCGTCATCAACGACGAACACGGTCGCCTGCGGTTCTGGCTGTGCGGGGTCGGCATCTGATTCCACTGGAGAATCTGACGAGTCCGATTCAGCTGGATTGGACGAGCGGCCATCGGTCATTGGATTCACGTGCATTTTTTAACCGGCGAGATGGCAGACTTACGTGAAACGTGGCTCCGACATCGTTGTTGTGCGTGGCCCAAAAACTGCCGCTTTCGAAGTTCGAACGACTGCTCGACAGCCCCGTGCCAGTCCCCTGTGTCTTACCTGATTAAAACGGTTCAGAGATCGATTGCCGGGCAGACCTCGACCATTGTCGCTGGCGTCAATCTTCACCCGGTGATGCGAGATTGTCGGCGTCGTCACCACGACGCAGCGGTGACTGGGTGCATCTGACTACTCGTTAGCGGTCGTCTAATTCGCTCGCTGCTCACAAGTCGCACCAATTTCAAACCAGCTGCCGGTCGCCGGACGCTGTGAGATTCGCATGGAGTTGCTGCACACAATAAACGAGGCGACCACCGCCCTCCCCTCATGCAGGAGAAACCGCAAAAGAGCGGTGAGATGTGGTCATTCTTCTTTTTTGCGGGAGAAATCAGAGGGGCGGAAGGAATGGTCGTTCGGCGTAAGTTACGTCTGCGACTCAGGCCCCAAGGTGCGGCCAACAGACGAGCAGATTGCTTGGACTCAGAGAATATCCAAGAACGAGTTGAACCATTTCGAATAGAAATTGCGGTTCCCTTTGCGGATGGGAACGTCAACGAACAAAGAATGTTGCAACCCTTCCTGCTCTCCACTTCGCTTCTGCAGGTTGTCTTGTTCTGAGCCGACGCCGCGACGGTGTCTGGCTTCCCTGAGTTTCTTTACAAGGGTTTTGATCTATGAAAGTGCGCACAGCATGTCTGCTTACTAGCTTGATTTTTTGCATCACGGCCGCTGTTTCCGCGCTGGACAAACGCGGCGAGAGTCCGAACCTCGAGTCCAAGGGGGCTAACTTGGGGGTCAATTTCCCCTGCTTCTGCCCGCAAATGAACTACATGGGTGGCTGTTATGGGAAGGTGCATGACACCAACTGTTCAGAGAGTACGTTTGAATTGAGGCCGAACCCCTGCCCACCAGGCACGCCACAGAGTTGTGACTCAGGAGGTCCCAGCCCGTGTGACTGCACCATTTCGGGCTTAACGAAGAGGGCCAACAAGCCACCAATGGCCAAGCCGCTCAGTATGGAACAGGCAGAGTTGAAGAATCTGGTTGGCGGCGAGCAAGCGTACACGGAACTATATGTGGTCTACCTGAACCTGATCGACGACGGTATCAAGGTCAAAGCACATCAGATACTCGCTCAACCTCCGAACGGTCCGTCGGCTGTGCACTGGGTTGGAGTCGAAATCTCGACATTTCCGGCCGGCACTCAGGCAGTCAACATCCACAGAGTCCACGGCGCAAAGGCGCTCGGCAAGAATGAATACAAGGCGACGCCACGGCTTGGGCAGATTCGCGCACGGCTGAAGATGGCACCGCAGCCGAAGATTCTCGTCCTCTGTAGCAAGGGCGTCTCCAGCGACGCACCGTAATTGTGAGATTATTGTTCCGGCAGGACGATCTCGAAATCTTCCGGCTTCAGCCGGGGCTTGGCACTGCGAACCATCCGAAAGCCGAGTCCCGGTTTTGTCATCACGGACCGGATCGACTCTCTGCGGCGTGGGTCAAGGTCTTGCTGTGTGACACGCGGGTTACCCTCGATGACCTGCAGGCTTCCACCGCGAACGATCGGCACGAACCCAATGGCTTGGGGAAGCGCAGGATAGCTCGAAGTCCACTCGGCCACATTGGTGCAAAGCCCGTAGATAGTTGGTTGACCGGGCAGCACGAGGCGGTCGAAGAGGGGCTCCTTTGCGGGACCGAATCGAGTGATTTCTCCCGCTGCTGTCGGCACCCTATTTCCCCAGGGGAAACGATGTTCCCCGCCACCAGTTGCAGCAAATTGATATTCAGCTTCTGTGGGCAAACGCATACCGCGACGCTCTGCCAGCGTCATCGCCGTGTGCCAATTCACCCGGAGCGGGGCCGAGTCCGGCAGGTTTAACTGCTCGATGATCTCGACGGTTGGAACTTCCGTGATCCCGTCGATGCTCTCGAAGTTCTTGTAGTCCTGATGCGTATATTCGTGCGTGTCCATGTAAAATGGAGGGATGTTGCGTCGATGTGGCTTGAAAAGTGGATCGTCCTTGCTACCCAACCGAAAATTGGAGTTCCCATCGATTAGTGCCATCCCATCAGTTAGTGCCACCCCATCACTGACGTTCTTATCGGGGATGTAAATGATCGGCAGCTTGATACTACCATCATCCTGGGGGGAAAAACTGGCATGCCGGTGAGCCAGGGTTATGGCCTGCCCGGTTCGGACGGCGTCCGCTTCCGCCAGAGTCGGAACGTAACGATAGACTTCGTGGAAGCGACCGTCATCCAAGTATGCCACAACCAGGTAGTCTCCGGAATTGAGGGGGAGTAATAGCGGTGACGCCGCGTGACCGTGGATAATTTCAATAGGCTGACGAGGTTCGTGAGTCAATTCGTCGAGCGGAACAAAGGCTAATTTTGCACCCTCGGGGATCGTCGTTATCAACACTTGCTGCTGGTCAGAGTCGATGTCGCGGTTGGGAATGAGCAGCACGAGAAGAAACGCGCATGTCGCAGCCATGCACACACCGCTCAGGACGGCTGTGGCACGATTCCTCCCGGCCCAACGCCAAGCCTGCTGCAGGCGTCCGATCGGCCGAGCGTGAACCGGCTTGTCTGCGAGGAACCGCGCAAGATCGTCGGCAAATTCTCCTGCAGTCTGATATCGCAGCTGCGGATCTTTCTCCATCGCTTTCAAGCAAATCGTCTCAATGTCAGTCGGGACCGATTTGTTCAAAGCACACGGACGGACAGGTTTGACTCCCTGTACCTGTTGGAGGACTTCCGCCGCTTTTCCGGTGAACGGCAACTGATTCGTCAGCAACTGGTAAAGAATGACACCGAGCGAGTAAATGTCCGTGCGATGATCTACTCTGTCCGAATGACCGGCAGCTTGCTCCGGGCTCATATAGGCGGGCGTTCCCAGAAGCTGGCCATCGTCGATGATTGTAGAGAGGGTCGCATCGACTGCGTGCTTGGCCAAGCCAAAGTCTGCCAGATGTGTTTCTCCGTCCGCGTCAATGAGGACGTTTCCTGGTTTGACATCTCGATGTATTACGCCTTGCTCGTGAGCGTATTGAAGCGCCCGTGCAAGTTGAACGCACAACTCGGCCGATTGTCGGTGGGTTGGACGATGTTCCGTAAGCCACTGTCCAAGATCGCTTCCGTCTATTAACTCGGAAACGATGCACGTCGATGTGCTGGACTGTATGACCTCGTGCACTCGGATGATATTCGGATGCAACAGCTTGGCTGCCGCCCGCGCCTCTCGAAGAAATGGATGCAACTGGCCGTTGTTGACCCTGTGAGGGAGTGGGGTCTTTACTGCCACCGAACGGTGGAGCCGTGTATCAAACGCTCGCCAAACAGCACCAAAGCTACCTTGGCCGATTTGATCCTGTAGCTTGAATTGGTTGATAAAGTCGCCGGATGCAAGCCGGAGGTTGTCGTCAAACGCGGCCTCTTCAAAATTGACCTCGCTAAGCAGCGCGCCAAATTCTGGAAACAGTGATAGATAATCGCCGGTCGCTGGCGATTCGCCACGGACTCGCCGGTACGAGAAATCAAGGCGAATGAGTTCTACCAACAAAGTCGGATGTGCATGCGGGGCAAGCGTCTGCAGAAAGTCAGCGATTTGCGGCCGCTCGCCTTTCACCCAAGACGATTCGAATTCGTCGCAGACCACATCGATCTGGTTGGCTACAAGTAACGGATCTTGCGCCGTTGTGTTTGGTTTTGCAGAATTCATTGCTCCAACTCACGTGCCCATACGCTACGAATGAGTCGTAGTTTTCTCGTTACAGTTGATACGGCCACACCCAGTCGCTCAGCAATCTCGCGCGAAACATAGCCCTCTACCTTGAGAACCGCAATTTGCCGTAAACGATCATCACGTAGAAGGCTTAAAAGGCGAGAATACTCTTCCCCGAAGATGAGGAGAGACTCGCAAGACAGATCTTGTGAGACGAGTTCTTCGAAGCTGTAACCACTGCTGTCGTCGTTCGACAGCGACTTCGGCCGAGTGGTGCCGCCACGCTTCTGGGCCGATTCTCTGCGAATATGGCTTGCAGCCTTTCGCTTTGTCATCGCCAGCAGCAACTGGCCAACGATACGAGTCTGTCGAAAAAGCGTTCCCAGATCTGCTGCGCAGCGTCAGCATCCCCATCTTTCAAGCCGCCAACCCACACTGAGATGGATGCGTGTTCGTCTGACTGCATTCTTCAAAGCCCGGCTAAATCCATGTCGCATGCTGATCGAGACGCCCGATGGCGTGTATCTTCTCTCTCCGAGTTCCCACCAACATACCCGAACCGCCTAGGTGAATCTATCTATGGCGAAGGGTCACACCATCCACTGCCGCCAGCAATACGTGGTGACCGGCGTGAAGCCGTATCGGACGTCGCAGTGCAAAGGCGAGACACGGTACGCGACGGTGACGAGTGATCGGGCTGTGGGACGTGCGGTGGTGGGCGACGTTGCTAAACCCCGAAGCCCCTCGCGCGTGGGCTCGCGAAGGCTGGGGGGATATCTCGAAAGCCATCGTTCTGGACCCCTGAACCACAACCCTGGTCGCGCACATTTTTTGGCAAATTAACGAGTGGGGGGCCAATACCCCCCTATCGCAATTTTGCACGTGGGAAATGAGGCTTGGTGTGTGGTTCAGGTCTTGATTGGCGGTGGAAAAAAGACCCACCGCTGCCCCCCCCGCCCGGCGATGCGAAACCGTAGTTGCTGTCGAGGGTTCTTGTCGGCAAGCATTGATCGGGGTATTACTTTGAGAATCCCTGCTGGACATCTGAGCGGATTCCGTTTTAGACTTCTAAGAAGGCGGCTTCACCTGATGATTAAGAATGGCATTGTCACAACTCGTCATTTTCTCTGAAGGCATTGGCACAAGAGGACACGTAATGAACGCCGACTTGAGATGCTTCTCAGTTGTTGTGTTGCTGTTGGCCTTGATGGGTTGTGGATCGGACAATGAGCCAACAGAGCAGACAGTAACGCCGATACCGACAGAGCAGATAGACACGCCGCTGTCAGTCGAACCGAAGTCGCCGGAACAGGCAGAGGAATCCAAGACGCCAGAACAGGTCGAGAAAGAGGCAGAGGCCATTGCGGAAATCGAGGAATTGGGTGGTAGGGTCTTGAGAAATAAACGTCATGTGTCCTTTGTGTCCCTCTCCAACACCAAAGTCACCGACAACGATCTTGTGCATCTCAAAGAGTTGACGTTGAAAAAACGGTTTTTACTGAATCTCTCCAACACGAAAGTCACCGATGCCGGGCTGGAGCATCTCGAAGGGCTGGCGAAGTTGAGCAATCTGAACCTCACCGACACCCAAGTTGGTGATGTCGGGTTGGTGCATCTCAAAGGACTGACCAATTTGAGAAGTCTGGGCCTCTACAACACGAACGTCACCAACACCGGACTGGAGCATCTCAACGGACTGACCAATTTGGAATACCTGAATCTCTCCTACACGAAAATCAGTGACGCTGGGCTGGCGCATCTCAAAGTGCTGACCAAATTGAGCGATCTGAACCTTACCAGCACGAAGGTCACAGACGCCGGGCTGGAGCATCTCATGGGGCTGATTAGTTTGAGAGGTCTGGACCTCACATACACCAATGTCACAGACGAGGGTGTGGAGGGGGTGAAGGCTGCATTACCCAAATGCCGGATTCCAAAGCCGCTTAACCACACAGAGAAACAGGCTATTGTGGCTATCGGAAAACTTGGGGGTACGGCACGCAGAAATAGTGACAATCATGTGTTCTCGGTATCCTTCTCCGACACCGAAGTCAGTGACGCTGGGCTAGAGCATCTCAAGGGGCTGACCACTTTACGCAACCTGAACCTCTCGCACACCAAAATAACTGACGCCGGGCTGGTGCATCTCAATTCGCTGACACATTTGAGAACTCTGAACCTCTCTCACACGAACGTCAGTGATGCTGGACTAGAGCATCTCAAGGGACTGACCAATTTGATATGGCTGGAACTCGACAACACCAAGGTCACAAAATGGCGTGTGAAGAGATTGAAGAACAATCCGCCTGAACCAGCAGAGAAAGAGGCCATAGCTGCAATCGAGGGTAGGTCACCGGGCTGGAGAATCTCAAGGGGCTCGCCAATTTGAAGTGGCTGGAACTCAACAACACCCGTGTCACGGACGGCGGGCTGGAGCATCTCAATGGGCTGACCAATTTGAGATTTCTCGCCCTCAAACACACCAGAGTCACTGAAGAGGGTGTGAAGGAATTGAAGGCTGCATTACCCCAATGCGAGATTCAGTGGAAGTGATTGAGTATGGCATTGGCACAACCTCAGATGACATCTGAGGGGCTGTTGGAGGAATTGAGAATCAGCAGCCATCGTGAGAATTGAGAAAACCCCATGAGATGGGAAGGGGCTTAATCTGAGTGGGCGATGAGGGACTCGAACCCCCGACATCCACGGTGTAAACGTGGCGCTCTAGCCAACTGAGCTAATCGCCCTTTTTGTTCGCGGCGGTTACATGTTTACCGTAAGCCGCAATTCACCGCAAGACGCCCGGCCGCCTGGTGTCACGGTTTCCTTCGACGCGAACCACGATATGATTGTTGCACGAAGTTTGCTTGCGGTTGAAATCAATCGAACATCTCGTTTTTTCAGGGTTTAGCGTGCCGGACATTCTCGCAGAAATTGTGGCTCGAAAACGGTTGGAAATCGACGAGGCGCGTCGGCTTCGCCCCGCTGCGGAGCTGGAAGCGCAATTGCCCGGTGCGCCGGCGGTTCGCGATTTCGTTGCGGCGTTGCGGGCAGCTGCGGGAATTGGGTTGATCGCTGAAGTGAAGAAGGCATCGCCGTCGGCCGGCGTGATTCGAGCCGACTTTGATCCTGTGCACATCGCCGAGACGTATCACCAACATGGGGCCGCCTGTATCAGCGTGCTGACCGACGAACACTTTTTTCAGGGGCATCTCGATTTCCTGCGTGCGATTCGGCAGGCCATTCCGTTGCCCGTGATGCGGAAGGACTTTCTGCTCGATCGTTATCAAATTCTGGAAGCGCGGGCGGCCGGTGCCGACTGTGTACTGTTGATTGCTGAATGTCTCGATGAGGAAACGCTGCCCGACCTGTTTCACTATGCCGCCGAGCTGGGCATGCATTCGTTAATCGAAATCTACGAACCGGCAAACCTCGATCGTGTGCTGGCATTGAATCCGCCGTTGGTGGGCGTGAACAACCGCAATCTCAAAACGTTCGTGACCGATCTGGAACATTCAATTCGCTTAAACGAACGGGTTCCGCCCGAGTCGTTATTCGTCAGCGAAAGCGGAATCCGCACCCGCGAAGACGTGATCCGCCTCGAACAGGCGGGCGTCGGTGCAATCCTCGTCGGCGAAACACTGATGCGGGCCGATGACATGGGCGCGAAGATTCGTGAGTTGCTCGGAAGAGAATCCTAAATCTCGGCTCTGCACAGACGCTTCTCCAAAGCCCACGGGCCACGCCCCGTGGGATCGAACGCTTCGGTTTCTTCCGCCGACCGATTTATGTAACCTCATTCAATCATTGTCTCAGATCCTTCAGGGCGAACGGAGTCTCTCATGGCCGTCAGCAGTCAGCAGGTTGAACACGTCCTTGTTGTGCCGACGTTGTTGTTTCACGAGATCGGCTACTTTGAAGGGTTCTGCGAAAATACGGAGCCGTACCTGAAGACGCTGCTCGATTCGGCTCACACCAGTTATCGGCCGCGGAATGAAGTCGAGGACGATCCGAGTTACAAGCAGCTGATTCCGTACTGCATCTTCCGGCACGAGGGACGCGTCTTTTTCTACGAGCGCGGCAAGGCGGGCGGCGAAGATCGGCTGAAGGCGAAACGCTCGATTGGCATCGGCGGACACATTTCATCCATCGACCACAGCGAGAACGGTTCTGCGTATCACGAGGGAATGAGCCGCGAAATTGACGAAGAAGTCCACGTCGAAACGACCTACCGTGAGCAATTGTTGGGGTTGATTAACGACGACAGCAACGACGTCGGCCGGGTTCATTTGGGAATTGTTCACGTATTTGATCTGGACGCGCCCAAAGTTCGGCCCCGTGAAGAGTCGATCATAGAGACAGGTTTTGCCACCTTAAAGGATTGTATCGATGATCGGGATCGGTTCGAGACGTGGTCGCAAATCTGTTTGGACCATCTAGTTACGACTTGAGCCGGACGTTTTTTAGTTCTATCTACTGCATTTCACATTTCAAATCGAGCTGCGCCGATTCGAATAGACTTCAAATCGTCGTCGGCCGAATAAGATCCAAATACAAATATTGAAACGGACACGGTGCCGCCGTCTGACGGTTTGCGCTGAGCGTCCGTAGGGGGCCGACACGTACCGGCTCGATTACTTGCGGTTATGACAAAGGAGTGTCAGGCCATGAAGGTGTCACTGCGCGGATGGGTTGTTGTTGGGGCGTTTGCAGCAACTGTTGCTGCTTTGGCTGTGTTGAATTCGTCGATGGTCGATGCGGCTCGCGCACAGACCACGCAGAAACAGCAGGGCCAACTCAGCGAGCAATCGTTGGGTCAGTTGCTAACGTCGCTGGGTTTGAAGGCCGAGAAACAGGATCAACGGTACGATTTCGCATTCAAGGCGAAACACACCGACCAGGAATGGGAACTGTCGATGTCGGCTGTCTTAAGTGAAGATAGTCAATCGATTTGGGTGATGGCTTGGCTGGATGAATTGCCCCGCTCGGCGGCCGATGTTCCCCGCACCGCATTGCTGCGGCTGCTGGCCAACAACGACAAACTTGGTGGCGGAAAATTCTTCGCGTACGTGTCGGGCAATCGCCGATTCGTGCTGCAGCGGGTGGTTGCCAACCGGGCGATCACAGCCGACGGCTTCCGCGAAATGCTTCGCGATTTGGGTCGAACGGTTGTGGAAACACATCCGCACTGGTCGGTCGCAGCCTGGAAAGGCACGAGTACGGGGAAATCTCCCGCCGCTCGCACGGCGACCGGAAAGACTGCAACAAAACGGAATTAGTCTGCCGCCATTCATGACACGCATCGCAAAGCCCGGCTTTTCAGCGGAAAAGCCGGGCTTTGTGTCGTGGGGCCAATAAAAAAGCCCAAGCCAAAAGGCTTGGGCGTTAAATCGTCGAAGATGGTAGCCGTGTGTTACAACCCGGCTACGACCGAAAATCAATCGTTTCATAGACCAACAAGAGAGAAAACGCTCAGATGACTTCTTCGTCTTTGCGAGTCATCTCGTCCAGAATAATTGGGTGCCAGTTTTCTTCACGTTCTGAGGCTGGCGCATAATTCGTGCGCGCCCATGTCCGCATGCGGATTTCCTCAATCGGATCGACGTTGGCTCCTTCGCTACTTTCCACTTCCATCATCAGGGCTGGATTCATCCCGTCACCTTTCTCATCGTCCACAAATCGAATTGTAAAAGATCGTTGCCGCCGGGAAAATCCCACACGGCTAACTCAACGCCAGTAGTTTACCGTTCACTTCATGCAGATTTCCACTGAAAACCGGGTTTTTTCACCCGTTTTTTGGATAGTCATTGGTGCGAAGATGCTTGTCGTAGCGGCCACGTGGTCTCGGTGGACAGCTACGGTGTTGAACGACGTATCAAGAAGTGTTAACCTGAGAGTGGCTAATTTGTCGAAAAGTGTGTCCACAGGCGTACTTCCGGCTGCTCGCCACCTCACCGGTTCAACCACATACATTTGGTTCCTGCCGGAATCAGAAGTGTGCCCGCCCGATCTGTCTTGATATCCGGTCACAGCGACCGGAGTGTAGGAGACCGACGATGCCGACCTGCAGTTTCAAGTCGTGCTTCATATGTGCTGCGCTGTTGTTGTCGCTGGCCGTCACGCGAGCAGGTTTGGCCGCCGACGCGCCGGCTGCCGATGTCCCTGCTGCCGACCGCCCCATTCACGAAGTGATCGATCATTTTGTCGATGCTCGTATCGAGCGACAGAATGTCGAATCGGCCAAACAGGCCGACGACTTGACCTTCGTCCGGCGGGTGACACTGGATCTTGCAGGTCGCATTCCCACAACTGCCGAAGTCCGCGGTTATGTCGATTCGAGCGACGGCGAAAAGAAAATCAGCACGATCGATCGGCTGCTCGAAAGTCCTGATTTTGCCTTTCACCAGCAGAACGAACTCAATGCTGTGCTGATGCTGGGCAGGAACACATCGAACGAATGGCGGCAATATCTGCTGGAAGCGGTTCGCGAGAATCGACCGTGGAACCAGATGTTTCGCGAGATGATGCTCGGCCGCGAGGACGACCCAAAGCAAGCAACTGCGTTGTCGTTTCTGAAGGTGCGAGCCAGCAGCGTCGATGATATGACTATCGATGCCAGCCGCATCTTTTTCGGCGTCGCCATCAACTGTGCCAAATGTCACGATCATCCGCTCGTACTCGATTGGCAGCAGGATCACTACTTCGGTTTCACCTCGTTTTTCAGTCGCACGTATCTCACCAAAAAGGGAACGCTGGCGGAGAAACATGGCGGAGAGGTGAAGTTCAAAACGACCGAGGGCAAAGAGAAACAGGCCAAGTTCATGTTTCTCACCGGTGCGACAATTGAAGAGCCGAAGAGCGAACGGTCGGCAGAGCAACGCAAGAAAGACGACGCCGAAGTCAAACTGCAGATGAAGGACGAAAAGGCTCCGGCACCAAAGGCGCCGGCATTCAGTCCGCGTAGCGAATTCGTCAAATTGGCGCTGGCTGATTCCGATTCGCCGTTTCTCGCACGATCGATAATCAATCGGACATGGGCACGGCTGATGGGGCAGGGACTCGTTCATCCGCTGGATCAAATGCACTCGGAAAATGAACCCAGCCATCCGAAGTTGCTCGATTGGCTGGCGCGAGATTTGATGGCGCACAACTACGACCTGCGGCGGCTGGTGCGGGGTATTGTACTCAGCAACGCCTACGCGCGGTCGAGCCGTTGGGAAGGCGAAGGCGAACCGCCGCTGGCTGAGTTGTTTGCCGTCGCAATCGTTCGCCCGTTGACACCCGAACAATACGCATTGTCACTTCAGGTCGCGACGAGCAACCCAACATCGTTTCCGTCGGATTTCGCCTCCGAGGATTGGGCGAAACGACGCGAGTCGATGGAAAATGGCGCTCGCGGATTTGCCAGTAAAATCGAACGTCCGAGCGAGCATTTTCTGGTCAGCGTCGATGAGGCGCTGCTGTTCAGCAACAACGAACAAATTGAACGCGACTTTCTCCGCGATTCCGGCGACAGGCTGATCGGAACGTTGAAGACGATTGAAGATCAACAACAGATGATTGAGACTGCCTTCTGGGCGGTGAATTCACGGCCGCCAGCAGCAGAGGAAGCGGCGGCAATGGATGCTTATCTCTCTGCCAGAAAAGAACGGTCGGACGAGGCGCTGAAACAATTGGTCTGGTCGATGATCACCGGACCGGAACTGCGATTCAACTATTGAGTGGTGGAATATAGTTTTTTCCCGGATGACTTAAGTCACGGCAGATCCGCTTGCGGTTTAGCGGACCCAAAAACCGGCAGGGATCGCTAAACAGAAAGCGACGTTCGCCGGGCCGACATACAAAGGAATTCCAGATGTCCAACAAACGCACAAACTTCTGTGGCTCTCCCGAACATGGCGTGAGCCGTCGCGGGTTTCTCGGCGCAGCGGCGGCCGCCGGCGCGGCAACATTCGCCGCCGACATGACCGTGCTGGACGCGTTAAAGAACCCCGTGCTGGCCGGCGAATTGAAGAAGCAACAAAAGCAGGTGATCGTGCTCTGGCTGGCCGGCGGAGCGAGCCAGTTGGAAACGTGGGACCCCAAACCAGGTCGCCCAACCGGTGGGCCGTTCCGTCCGATTCAAACGTCGGTTTCGGGCATTGAGATCAGCGAACTGTTACCCAAAATGGCCGCCCGCATGGGCGATACAGCCATCATTCGTTCGCTCAACACACGCGTGGGCGATCACGGTGGCGGCTCGAAGCTGATGACCTTGGGACGACGGCCCGATCCCGTTGTTAACCTGCCCGAAATGGGCGCGGTTGTTGCCCGCGAACTCGGTCGGATCGACAGTCAGGTTCCCGATTATGTGACGTTCTATTCTTCGACGGAAGGTCGCGGAAACGCAGTCGGAATGCCGGGGTTCCTCGGCGCGCGTTATGCCCCCATGTTCTTGACCGAGAATTCCGTCCCTAACAATCTTCGTGCCCAGAAAACAATCACCGAAGTCGATCATCAAGACCGGGCAGCGCTGCGGAATTTATTGGCCCAACGGTTTTCACGCGGCCGCAACAGCGGAATTGTCGCCAGCCACAACAGCGCCTACCAGCGGGTTCGCGGACTGATGGCAAGCGAGAAACTGTTCGACGTCGCCCAAGAGCCGGCCAATGTCCGCGCAACATACGGACCGACGCAATTCGGCGAGCAATGCCTGATCGCCCGCCGACTGATTGAAGCCGGCGTGCCGTTCGTCAAGGTGGGACGCGCGTGGTGGGACAGCCACGGCCAGAACTTCGAGACGCACCAGGAACTGTGTGCCGACCTCGATCACTCGATGTCAACGTTGCTGGACGATTTGAAGCAGCGCGGCCTGCTGGAGAACACGTTGGTTCTCACGCTGGCGGAGTTTGGACGTACGCCAAGAATTAACGGCAGCCTGGGCCGCGATCACTTTGCCAACGCTTGGAGCGTTTCGCTGTCGGGTTGCGGAATCAAAGGGGGGTCGGTTTACGGCAAGACCGATGCCGACGGCAACACTGTTGCTGACGGCGAAATCAATTCGGCCGATCTGTTCGCCACGATTTACAAGGCGCTCGGCATCGATCACGAAAAACACTATCAGCTCGGTGCGCGGCCCATCCCGCTCGTCGATTTCGGCGCAGAAGTCGTCAAAGAAGTTCTCGCGTAATTCGAGAACCAGCCGATCATCGCTTGCGGTTTAGCGAACCCAAAACCGACCAGCCGCGCAAAATCAACAGGACAAATTCATGACCGCCGATCCCAGCCAACTCAAGAAGACCAAAGAGTGGAGCACCAGCAACATTCTCTTTTCAATGGAGCGTGTTGCGGGAACTTCACGACTATTTTTTGGCAGTTCCGATTTCAAGATGTACGAAATCGACATGGCTGCCGAGAAGCCGGAACCGGTCGCCTTCAGTGGCGATGGTCACCAAAGTTACGTCACCGGTGTGGGATTGGCTGCGGATTCCATCGTTTCGGGCAGTTACGATGGCCGGCTCATCTGGTGGAATGCAGAGAAGAAGGAACAGGTTCGTGCCGTCGATGCGCACGCAAAGTGGATTCGCGGCGTGTTCGTCGCGCCCGATAAAAAGACCGTCGTCAGCGTCGCCGACGACATGGTCGCCAAGGTGTGGGATGCCCAAAGTGGCGAACTCAAGCATACGCTCGTCGATCACAAGTCGATGACGCCGCACCATTATCCCTCGATGCTGTACGGTGCCACCTTTTCGCCCGATGGTAAACTGCTGGCGACCGCCGACAAGGTGGGACACATCGTCATCTGGGAAACCGACAGCGGCAAGAAGGTCACCGAGTTGGAAGCGCCCGGCATGTATACCTGGGATCCGAAGCAACGACGGCATTCCATCGGCGGCATTCGCAGCGTCGCGTTTTCGCCCGACGGCAATCTGCTGGCGGCAGGCGGCATCGGCAAGATTGGAAACATCGACCATCTCGGCGGACCGTCACGAGTCGAGGTCTTCGACTGGAAAGCAGGCAAGCGACTGCACACCCTGGAAGACAACAAGCTCAAGGGTCTCGTCGAGCAAATCTGCTTTCATGAAAGCGGCAAGTGGTTCCTGGCAGCCGGCGGCGACCACGGGGGATTTGTCAGCTTCTACGAAACCGCCAGCGGCAAGCCGATCAAACAGGAAAAAGCCCCCATGCACGTCCATGAATTCGCCTTCGACGAATCGTTCGAGACGCTGTACACCGTGGGCCACGGCAAAATCGCCGTCTGGGAACTACGCGAAAAAGAAGACGGTCCCGTCGAAGCCCCCGTCCCCGCGTAACCGTTCTGTTTCTGTTGACGCGTGCCAGCTGCGATGCAACACATCGCAGAGACCCCACACGAAGTCTCCCGCCATTGGCGTGTCGCCAGTGCAACGCGGTGGACACTGGCGACACACCAGTGGCACCCGTCAATCGATTTCTGACGCGCATCACCCATCGGTTGATGCTATGCTGGCTGTTTCATCGCGCGACACTTGGTGTCACGTCGTACTGGACCAACCGCACCCCACCGTGGAGAGAATTCAATGACGCGAACATTTGCCCTCGCAATTTGTATGGCGGCCATCATGTCGCCCGCCGCTTTGGCAGGAGAACAAGCGAAGAAGGGCTGGTCGCAGTCACAGGTTACCAAACTGCCCAAGAGTGAAAAGCCGGTGATGCTATTCAACGGCAAGGACTTCACCGGTTGGCAAGGTCAGATCGATAAACTCTTCACCATCGAGAAGGGCGAGATCGTCGCCAGGAACAACAAGAAGAATGCACCCGCTGCCAGCACGTATCTGGTAACAAAAAAGAAGTACCGCAACTTCCGGCTCATCTTTGAAAGCAAACTCGTCACCAGCGAAATGCACTCGGGCATCGCGCTCTGGGGAAAGACCGTCGAGAAGAAGGGCGACGCATTCAGTTACAAGGGACATCTCGTGATGTACCCTTCCGGCTATGGGTTCTACGATTTGTACCGCCGCAACAGCGTCTACCGCGACAAGGGCGGCGTTGCCAAGAAGGCGGGGAAACAGCACGACTGGAACCGCATGGAGATTCTGGCGATCGGCAATCGCATTCGCCACGTCATCAACGGCAAACTGGTGGCCGACTGGTCCGATCCCAAACCGGAACTCTGCGGAACCGGCCCCATCGGCCTGCAACTGCATTCCAACAAAGCCCCGCAGGAAGTCCGATTCCGCGGCTTGATTCTTACCGAGAATCCCGAGGCGAGTTTGGTGACGGTGGAAGACTGACGTAAAGAGACAAACCACGGAGACACAGAGACACGGAGAACGTCTTGGTTACTTTCTGCTCCGTGGTTCAGAACACTTTTCAGATTGAGGGATTTCCAGATTCAATGAACGACTCGGCAAGAATTCTTGAAGGCAAGACGGCATTGGTAACTGGTTCCGGGCGTGGACTGGGACGGGCTTTTTCTGAACGGCTGGCTGCGCTTGGTTGTCAAATCGGCGTGCATGGCATGCGCGAACATGGCCCGTCGGAGTACGGCGAAGGAACCACGTTGACCGACACGGCTCGCGAGATCGGCGAACAGTTTGGTGTGAAAACGGTCCGCGTGTTGGGTGACCTCACAAAAACCGACGACGTCGAAATGGTCGTCAAGACGGTCGAGAACGAACTCGGGCCGATCGATATTCTTGTTCACAACGCGGGTGGAGATATTGCTGCCGTCGGCGGCAAGCCCGATCCGAACGACGCAGTGATGATCAAGCCGGAAGACGTCCGTTCGGTTCTCGACCGCAATTTGCTGAGCACCATTTTGATCTGTCAGCATGTTTCGCGCGGAATGGTCGAACGAAACGGTGGCCGTATTCTGACCATCAGCTCTATCGCCGCCTTTCGCGGTAGCGCTGCCGGATCGATTTACTCGACAGCCAAAGCGGGGGTGGTGACGTACACCCGTTGCCTGGCCGATCAACTGCGTTCCTCGAACATCAACGTCAACAGTCTCGCACCGGGCGATACCCGCACGGGCCGCTTTCTGGGAACGCGAGAAGTTGATCAGGATCGGTTGGTTGAAGAGGGAACTCTCGAACGGATCGCGACGGTCGATGAAGTGGCCCGCGTCGTCGAGTTCTTCGCCGGCCCGTTGGGAGCGTTCGTGACCGGGCAGGCATTGCGCGTCGATGGCGGTAGCCAACTCTGGGCGTCGTAGCAAAGGTTCGCAGATCAAATGCGCGAGTGGATCGCTTCGATGCTCGTCTTGAGCGATTGTTGGTAGATCCACAAGTCGCCGCTGTAGGCGATTGCGCGGAATCCACGTTCGTGCAGTTGGCAGGCTTCATCGACTGAGAGCGCCATATACCCGGCGGCTTTGCCGTTCTTCGTTGCAACGTCGATGACGCGATCGATGGCCGCCTGAAAGTCGGGATGCTCGAACTGCCCGGGGATTCCCATCGAGGTGGACAAATCGAACTGACCGATCCAGAGAACGTCGATGCCATCGACGGCTGCGATCTGTTCGATATTGTCGAGACCGCGGGCCGTTTCAATCTGTGCGATGAGCAACACGTTGTCGTTGGCCTGCTGCATCTTGGCAACCACGTCGCCGCCGGTGTAGTCGTCGTGGGCGATGCCAAATGCTGCGCCGCGTCGCCCGACGGGCGGGTACCTGCTGGAGTCGGCAATTGTCTGTGCCTGCTCTTTGGTTTCAACCATCGGCACCATCATACCCATCGCGCCGACATCCAGCACACGGGCCAGAAAGTGGTACTCGGTGGCCGGCACGCGAACCAGTGGCACGATGTTGGCAGCGCGGGTTGTTGCCATCAGTTCCCGAATTGTCTCGACACTCCAACCGGTGTGCTCCATGTCATACAGCACAAACTCCGTACCGGTCTCGCCGATGATGCGGCCAATGCCCGAGGTGTTAAATTCAAACACCATCGTCCCCACGGCTGCTTCACCGTTTTGGAGCTTCTGTTTGACGGGATTTTCTCGCATGGGATCGTCTCAAAGTCAGAGTCTGCGAAATCAATTGCGACCCGCAGGCTTAATGCCTGCGGGTACGAATGTCAAAAACACCCGGCTATTCAGTCAAAATCGCGTTTGTGGCGACTTCGTGATCAAACGCGGTCTACAACCGGCTTAAAGCCAGTTGCTCGCCTATACCGTCGCCTGCATGCGTTGGTGGTGTCGTTCTTGTGCCGCCTGGATGAAGCCGCAGAACAGCGGGTGGGCGGCGTCCGGTTTCGATTTGAATTCCGGGTGGTATTGGACGGCCACGAACCAGGGGTGATCGGGGATTTCGATCACTTCGACCAGCCGGCGCTGGGGATGAATGCCGGATGCAATCATGCCGGCATCGGTAAAGGCCTGCTGATACTCGGGGTTGAATTCGTAGCGATGCCGATGCCGTTCGCTGACTTCTTCGCTGCCGTAGCAGGCGGCCGCCCGCGAGTCGGGGGTGAGCGCACAGGGTTGTGCACCGAGCCGCATTGTCCCGCCCTTATCGGTCACATCTTTTTGTTCTTCCAACAGGCAGATGACCGGGTCGTCGGTGTCGGAAGCGAACTCGCTGCTGTTGGCTTCTTTGAGGCCCAGCACGTTGCGTGCGAACTCGATCACCGCGCACTGCATTCCCAGGCAGATGCCGAAGTAAGGAATCTCGCAACTGCGGGCAAACTCGACAGCCTGAATTTTTCCTTCGATGCCCCGCATACCGAACCCGCCGGGAACGAGAATGCCGTCAACGCCACTCAGCAGCATCTCCGGACCCTGTTGTTCCAACTCCTCGGCCTCAACCCGCTTGATCAGCACGCGAGTCGATTTTGAGAAGCCGGCGTGGTCGAGCGACTCGTAAATCGACTTGTACGCGTCGCGATGTTCGATGTACTTGCCAACGACGGCGATGGTCACTTCGTGCTCGGGAATACGAATCTTTCGCATCAACTCCTGCCAGTCGTCCAGATCCAGCGGTCCGGCCGGCAGGCTGAGTTTGTTGATAATGAGCTGATCGAGCTTGTCTTCGGCGAGACCGATCGGCACCTCGTAGATGGAGAATTCCTTATCCACCTCGACGATGACGGCCTGCTTTTCAACGTTGCAGAACAGGGCGATCTTGTCCGTCTGGTCGCGGTCAATCGGCCGCTCGGTTCTCACGATGAGAATATCGGGCTGAATCCCAATTTGTCGCAATTGGCCGACGCTGTGCTGGGTCGGTTTGGTTTTGGCTTCACGGGCCGCCTTCAAATACGGAACCAGCGTGAGGTGAATGAAGAGGCAGTTGTCCTTGCCGATGTCGAGCGGAATTTGCCGGATCGCTTCCAGGAACGGCAGCCCTTCAATATCTCCGACCGTTCCTCCCAGTTCGGTGATGACGACATCGACATCGGGACCGCCCAGATTGAGAATCGACTGCTTGATTTCATCGGTCACGTGCGGGACGACCTGCACGGTTCGGCCGAGGTATTCGCCACGACGTTCTTTTTCGATCACGCGCAGATAAATCTGGCCGGTGGTGTAGTTCGACTCGCGCGACAGCGGGCTGTTGGTGAACCGCTCGTAATGCCCGAGATCGAGATCGGTTTCCGAGCCGTCGTCGAGTACGTAAACCTCGCCGTGCTGGTAGGGGCTCATCGTGCCGGGATCGACGTTGATGTACGGATCGAGCTTCTGCATCCGCACGGTCATTCCGCGTCGTTCCAGCAGTAGCCCAATCGAAGCCGATGTCAGCCCTTTGCCCAGGGAACTGACCACGCCGCCGGTCACAAAAATATGTTTAGTCATTGGACTCGGAAATCAGAAGACAAAGGTCAGGAATCAAGCGGCACGGTCCAGTTCACGTTGAACGAACCGAGCATAGTCTTCCGGCGTGTCGATGCCAACCGCTGGGTGATCGACAATTCCCACACGAATCAAAGCTCCTGCTTCGAGGGCGCGTAATTGTTCCAGTTTTTCCAGCTGTTCCAGCCGCGACGGCGGCAGTTGCGTCAATTGCAGCAGAAATTCGCGGCGGTAGGCGTAAATGCCCAGGTGCAGCAGCCACGGGGATTGAGAGGGGGAGTCGGCAGCATCTCGGACGAAGGGAATGGGCGCACGGCTGAAATAGAGCGCGCGGCCGTCGGCTGCGATGACAACTTTCACACAGGCGGGATCGTCGCGGTCGGTGATTGTAGGAATCGGCGTTGCCAATGTTGCCATTTCACTATCGGTGTAATTGGCGACCAGCGCTACCAACGTGTCGATTTGCGCAGGATCGATCTCCGGTTCGTCTCCCTGAACGTTGACGAGAATTTCGGCCTCGGGACAACAGCGGCGGGCAATTTCGGCGATGCGATCGGTTCCGCTGGGATGTTCACCCGTAATCTCCGCACGGCCGCCAAAAGCACGTACGCTGGCGGCAATTTCGGGGCTATCGGTCGCGACGATCACTTCGTCCAGCGACTCGGCTTTGCAGGCCGCTTCCCAAGTGTACTGAACAAGCGGCCGGCCGGTTTCGTCCAACAGCAACTTCCGCGGCAGCCGCGTCGATTGCAGCCGGGCTGGAATAATTCCCACGGTTCGCATGCAAGAACTCCATTTCATTGCTGCGCCAGACTAGATGCTATCCAAGTGATTTCGCCAGCGTTTTAGCAGATGAAGCGGACGCTGTCAAAATTCGACTCTCCATTTTTACGGGGTCAACCGTTCTCCGACGGTCGCAGCGACGAAATCCCTCACACCGCCGGGCGACGATATTGAATCCCCAGCAAGGCGGCACCAATAAGGAACACCGCAAAGCCAAGCCATGCCACTGCGGGATTCACAAACAGAAAGAACGCCACCAGTCCCACGCCAACCATGGCCTTCGGCAGACTATGGAAGATGGCCGATCCGGCTCGCGCGCGACTCAGCAACCCCGCCAATCCAATTCCCACCGCCAGCCACACCAGCGTCCAGACCATTCCCAGCCCGGTTTCCACCGATTCACGCGGCCGGACGGACAGCGCCAGCTTCGGGTTGCCGCTGACCTTGGAAAACGAAATCGCCTGCCCATCAACGGGGACTTCAATGTCGAGCGACAAACCACCCGCCTGCGTCCACTTGCCGGCATTGGCCTTCTGATCCGACTCCGCACCGTGCATTCCCCAGGTACTGAGATCGCGCTGCGTTTCCCAAAGGTCTGCATCGTCTGATCCGCGTATCATGCGAATGCTCTCCAGCTCATCCAGCAATTCCGCTTGTGCGTCAGTGGGCTTTGCCGCCTCCGGTTCGTTGGCCGGTTGCGCTGTTTGTGGCTTCTGCCCCATTGCTCTCGTGTTGCCATGCACATCGAAATTCAGAGCCTGTTGGCGGTTCAGTTCTTTTTGCTGGTCGCCGAACGACTGCTGTGTCCGTTGGCTGAAGCGAGATTCAAACCCAACCGAAGATTTTCCACTACCGGGTTTGCCTTCTCCCGGTTTGCCGTCGCCGGGACGTCCTTCGTCAGGTTTGCCGCCACCGTCGTTCGAGAAGGTAACCCCTTCCTTACCACTGACAATGATGCCCGCCGAATTGCTCAGGAATTGGTTATCAGACTGCCGCTTGAACTCCGCCTTCTGCCCTCGCTCGTCCAACTGCATGCTGATGCTGCTATCAACATTGATAGTGGTCTTGTTGGCCTCGTCGATTCGATAGTTTCGACGATTAAATTGCTCCTGTTCGAGCGCCTGTTCCTGCAGTTTGTTGAACTGACGTACGTCGTCGTTGTCGTCCGCCGCTTCATGATAATTGTGCAGTTTCAATTCGAGTTGTTTCAGATTATTGGCCGCCTGATACCGTGTTCGGTCGCTGCTGCTGGTTGACAGGACGCTGCTCAGAGCAAGATAGTCCTGCCGGGAAATCAATTTCTGAAACAGCCCCACACGTTCCGGCGTTGAAAGCGTGAAGTTGTTGCGTTTCAAATTGGTTTCGGGCGCGGTGTGATATTCCTCCGGCAAATAGACGGTCCACGTGGTGCGGCCCACCGGCACGCCGAACTCGGCGTTGTCTTTCACCGAGGGGATTCGCGGGGCAGGTAAGTCGATCGATTGCGCCAGCCGCACGCCGCGCGGCAGCGATCCACTTTGCAACCGACCGCTGTAAACCAGCTTGACGTTGAACGACGGATCGGCCTGACTCGTGTTCGCCAACGGCACCAGGTGAAACGACTTCTCGTTCGAATTGGCTTTTACCGTCCGCGACGGTCGGCCCTTCACAAACACGGACAGCAGTTTGACATCCTTCGGCAATCCAACCGCTAGATATTGCCGTGTGCGATTCCGCACGCTGTAAACGACTTGCGTGCGGTAGCTGCCGTCGCGTTCGACCACAGTCAACAGCGTCGCCAGATTGACAACCGCCGCCGCTCCGCGTTCGTGTTGAAACTTCACCACGTTCCACACCGGTGCCGGCTCGACACGGCTCAGTCGCACCAGTTCGCTCGCCTGCTCGACCAACTTGGAATCGACCAGTTTGATTGGCAGATCATCCGCCACAACAGTTTCCAGATTGTCGCGATTGTCCGCCGACACCTGATTCCGCGACAGGTTCACCACCACCACATATTGCTGCTGTGTTTCCAGCGGCGAAAACTTTGCTTCCCCGCCGCGTTGCCCGACAAATATCGGCACCGGCGTTTGCAGTTTGTCATCGGCCGGCGGTGAAAGAATGGCATCGGCCATCAAGTAATATCGCCCGCGCACCGGGTCCTGCAGCAGCACGTCCCAGCGCGTGCGCGGTCCGTCCAAATCGGTTTCAACCACCCGCCGCAACCCCGGCGCCCGCACCTGCAGTTTTCCCGCCAGCCAATCGGGCGCGGTAAAAGCAAACCGATCGGTCGCCGCCCGCTTGATCGCCCACTGCAGTTCCAATCGATAACCGATGTCAGCATCGCCGACGGTTACCGTTGTAACGGATGATGCATCGAGTTCGACCTCCGCTCGCTGCAGGTTGATACCAATCGGGCCTGGCCCTGGGTCAGTCCTCGACCCAGTCAATGCAAACCGCACATTCTCGGTCTTTCCGCTGCGCAACCTTGGCGAAAGTCGATCGGGACGAACCGACTTCCAAGCGTCCGTAACGGCGAGTGTCGGCACATAGAATTCATCGACGCGAACCGCCGCGCCACTTTCCAGCCGGTTCATTCCCAGCGGATACGGCAGCGAGAAAAATGTTGCCGCATCATCCGGCTCCTTGCGAATCGTTCCACCCAGCGACACCGTCACCGCGCCGGTTCGCGGTGCGTTCAACTCGACAATCAGATCGGAAATGCCGTCATCGTCCTTGTTCACGTACCAGTCGGAAATGCCCGGCGCATTGACTTGCAGCGGCAAGTAACCGGGCGGCAAACGGATCGCAATCCGCGATCGCGGCGTCTGTTGGAGATTCAGATCGATCGTACTTCGCACGCCGATCTTTCGTCGGCCGACATGCACCATGTGATCGGCAACCGCTCGTGTTTGGGGGCTTCGCCGCGAAACCGACAGATTCAATTCGAACGGTCGCGTTGTGTAGCGGTAGGCCAACTGCGGCGATGACGGCAATTTCAATCCCGCAGGCGCAGCGAATTGCGATGCGTTGATTTGATTGATCCCGTTACCCGCTTCGCCGCGAACGAGAAATTGTGGCGGCGCGACAATGCCGACTGTGCCGATCTCGCGAATGACGTCGCGCGGCGCGAATGACGGCAACGGGAAGCTCGAATCGTCGCCGGTAATGCTCAGCGGTTGAAACAACTCGCAGGTAATGCGTGTTTCGTTATCGATTTCCCGCCGCAGAAAGACACGCAGGATGCGCTGATTGTCCACTTCCGCGATGCCCCAGCCGCCCACATCGGGACCGCTGATCGTCTTCAGTTTGAGTGACGCCGGCAGGGAGAAAACGGCTTCCTTGAGAGACCCCTGCCGCACCCGCAGCAAGTGGCTGGTGGTGAGGGTGAGGCCGGCATCGTCGAAAGTGACGGCGGTTGCCGCTTCGCTGTGAACGATCACGTCGATGCCGCCGCGTTGCTTCACCGGTTGCCACGATAGCCGCAATCCACCCCCTGCATCGATGGGGACCTCGACGAATGAATCGTCGCCCGTCTTACGGATGCGAAACGCGCTGCTGACGCCGTTGACACGAATCGATAAGTTGTCGGCCGGCGGCGTGAATGTGAATTTGCCGGTGGCCACCGGCAGCAGCGGTGCCGTAAATGCTCCCGCCGGTCCGGTCAACTGCGCCGGCAAATCGAATTCCACATCCAGCAAATGCAATCCCGCACCAGTCACCACCACGCTGAGTGATGATCCCGCTCCCGCCACCGCTTGCGGTTTCGCGGCCTGATTCGGTGCTTGATTTGGTGCCGCGTTCGCTTGCGCATTAGCCGCCGTCACCAACAAAGCAGCCGCATTGCCGTCCAGTGTGGCCGACCGCGTGGCGACCGCACCCAGCGGCAACGGCAGCGTAATCTGGTGATCGCGAAAACTGTGCAGCACAAACCGCGCGGTGACGGCAATGCGTCCGGCCGTCCCGTTTCGCTCGGGGGCCAACTCTGCCGAGTAGAGCGCCCCTGCCACCAGTCCTTCAATTGGTGCCGGTGTTTTCTCGCGTTGCTCCGGGTAGGCGTCGTTCCACAGTTCCAGGAATTTCTCCTGCGGCAGGAAGACCCGTCCGCCCGTCAACGGATCACCTTCGGGGCTGTACGGAATGACGATTGTATTGTCGCTCGCGGGTTTCTTGCTCGCAGGGGGATTCTGTGCAGAGACAGAATTCACCGACGCCAGCGATGCGGCCAACAGCATCAAGCCGGCCGTCGTTCGTGCCGTGAAAATTCCGCGACAACATCCCGACCACGCTTGCACGCGGTTGGTGATCAGCCACAGCGTCACCCCGGCCAGCGAGCCGAAGAACAACCCATCCAGCACCAGATGCCACGACACCGGTGTGACGGCGATCAACGCCAACGGCAACGTCACACCCAACGCGCCGAGAATGGCTTTCGTCCGCACCGGTCGCCGCCGCCCGAACCAGAACACACAAAGCACGGCCGCCGCCAGAAACAATCGAAACAGACCACCGCCGCGGCTGTCTTCGTAGGAAACATCAAACGCCGCCGCGTCTTCACCACCGCCATTGCCGAGGTACTTAAACGTCATCGACCGATGCCCCGCCGGTTGCGGCAACGCCACCGCCACCGACAACAATGCCCCGGGTGTATGCAATCCGGCGGTTGTCCCACCGACAGGGTAATTGTCCTGGGAAGTCAACGCGCGAGGGTTCGGGAGATCAAAAAACTCTCGGCCGCCCTGCCCCTGTTGTTGTTTCGGCGCAGTCTTTGCGATCAACGCACGCCCCGGGGTCGCGATGAGAGAATCAGCGACCGACGGCGCTGGACTAGCTTGCGGTTCCGGACTAGACCGAACAGCGCCGCCGAGGGCTCTGTTTCGTGACCCCGTTCTCCCGTCTTCGTTCATTTCCGGTGGTGGTTTCGCTGGATCGAGGGCCGGTGGCTTTTCATACTTCTCTGCTGTGGCTTTCTCCACTGCAGAGCCTCCTTCAAACACAGGGCTTTGTTGCGCTAGACCTTCATCCATCGGCATCTCGGCGTCTTCCATGGTGCCGTATGCTCCTCCGACTCCGGCGGCTCCGTCAGTTTCGAATGCGTGTTCGGTGCCTGCTGTGAATTCGATTGCTGTGGCGACTTCGCCAAACTTTGTGTTACCGTTTCTCGAAACAACCGACGGAATCAGAAACGCTACGCCGATGACCAGCAGCACGGCGCTGCTGGCTCCCAGACCGACGAACCCCTTCTTGCGAAAACCGAGTGTCAACACGGCGATCACGGCGGCGGCGATGGCGACGGCCAGCAGGTTGCGTCCCATGCCTTCCATCGAGCCGATGGCGAATTCCTGTTGAATCTGACTGAGCAGACTGCTGCGGTCCAGTTCGCGTTCCGGCTGAAACTGGCCGCCGCTGCGCGTCAACATTGTGCCGCGCGGATAGCGTACTTCCCACGCCTGCTGCAGGATCTCCAACGGTTGTTCTGTGCCGCCCACCATGGCTGAGAGTTGCGGCGGCTGCTGACGAATCTTCCCTCGCAGTGTCAACGGATCGTGCCGCGTTTTGTAGAACAGGTCCAGGGTCTGCACCGCTGCGGCTCCCTGTCCCGGGGGTAGCGGTATCAGATACAGATCGCCGTCGCGGCGCACTTCAATCGGCCGCGCGTCGATCATCGTCGACCACAACACCGCTCCCGCAGGCAACCGCACGCCGATGCTCTGCACGCCCACAGCAGTAATTTGAAACCGCCCCTGATGTTGGAAGTCGCCCGTCTCGCCCAGAATGCTCGTCATGTTGGCGGTGCGGCAAAGGGCGGTCGGCACCGGCACGCGGTCGAATCGCTCCTCGGAAAATGACACCGTGAATCCATCCACGGCATAACGGTAAACCGCCACAATTCGCTCGCGCGGCCGGTAATCGGGCGGCAACGGCAGATCGGCCGGATCGACCTCAACCAGCGGGCGATCATCGTTCCCCTTGGCATCAATTTCCAACCGCTGTTCGGCCGACGCTTCAATGGCAATGATCCCGTTCTGTCGCTCGGCGCCCGAAATCTGTAACACGTGCGGTTCAAAGAAACCCGGTTCCTGCTCTCCATCTTCGATCCCGCGAATCGACTCCACATCGACCGCTATTGCGAAGCGGCCTTTCAATCGTCGGTCGAATTTCAACGTCCATATCCGCTCACCGTTGGCTGGGGCTGACGATTGTTGTTCGATGATGTTCGCGCGCGGCACGGAATTCCCCTGTTCGTCGCGCGTCGGCAACATGCGAAATCTCAAGTCGGTGCCTGCTGCTGTTGGCAGCGCGACTTTCAGCGAGCGCAGCCCTCCTCCCTGCACTTCAATTACCGCCGACAAATGCGATCGCAATGCGCGAGGATCGAGCCGCGTGAATGTCAGCGTCTCGGCCGAAATACGCGACGGCCGCTGTGCAATTTGCAACCGCCCGGAGAACCGCGTGTCCTGATAGCGGTACCCCAACCGTCCTGCACTGCTCGGCAGATGCTCTGGGTCAAGCCCGCGCACGTCGCGCGGTTCGACGTCGAAGTCGGCCGTCGCGGCGATCAGAAACGTTCCCTCGACAACGGCCGCCTGTGGTAATCGCACTTCCGGCAAGTCCACCTCGACGCCTGCTGTTCCGATCGGCCAACCTGCCGGATCGAGACGGGCTTCCAGCAGGAATTTCAACGTGTTGCCCGGCGATAGCGGTGCAGCGAACGAGACCCGCACGGTTTGCGACCCGTCGGCTTTCGAGAGGACCCGCCATTCGAGCGGCTTCCCTTCACTGGAAACGGCGGTGACCGCCCATGCTTCCGGCAATGCCACGTCTAGCTCGAACAGCGGGGCGTAGACCGTTTCGATTTGGTTGAGTACGTTGAGTGTCAGTCCGCTGTCGGTGATGCCAAGCTGTGTGAAGATGTCGGCGATGATTTCGCGTTCTTTTGTCTGTGTGACAAAATCGAGCGTGAACGCATCCTGCCAGACATCGAACAGCAGCGTATTGGCAGGGGCGGCAACGTTTGTTTTTGCGCTGACCTTTCGGATCGGATTTGCGGCTGCCTTACCCGCCACGCGGCGGACGCCGGTTTCCCGGTTCAGCCGCAATCGGATTCCGCGTGGATGAACCACGGCCACTCGCCCGACGTGAGAGGCGACGCCCTCGATGTGTAAATTTGGAACCGTCCAGACCGCGCCGGCCGGTGTCGTCATTACGCCGGTCAACACAACCTGCCGTGTGCCGTCGAACGGTTGTCGGTAGTTCAGCGTGATCGTCGTCTTGGCCGGATCGTCCACGCTGTCGGCCAACTCCCACGCTTCCAGCCCGTTCGATTCGATGTCGGTGATTTCCAAAGTCTTCGGCACCGTGCAGACCAGCCGGTTGATTGTCTGGCCGAAGACGTTCAGTGATGTTTCGGCCCGCCACGACGCGCTACCGGGGGCGACAGAGACTGCATAACGGGTCGATGCCAGTACGAATGAATCGGCGGCGCGATCGGTGCGGCGATCGGTAATTCGCAGCACGACGTTTTGTTTGCCGCCAATCGAAACGCTGTAGTTTGCCTGCTGCTCGATTGCCGCCGGCCGTTTGAGAGACAGTCCATCGGCGAGCAGATGTTTGCCCGCTGGCAGAGCCACTTGCAGCGTTGCCGCCGTCGCCGGCACAAGACCGAGTGTGGCGACCTTGTCGCTGCCGACCGAGGAAAGCGGTGTCGAGAGTTCCAACGTCAACTTCTTCGCGCCGGCTTGATTGCTGAGCAATTGCAGCGTTCTCCCGTTTTGTGGCAAACGGCCCAGGCGCGCCGGTTGACCGTTGAGGGTTGCCCTTTCGACGGCCAACCCTTTGAGCGGCAAGCTGAGAATCTGCCAGCCCGGCGTGAATTGCGTGAATTCAACGGTTGCGGTCACCAGCAATTGGTCGCCGACAATGCGGGCGTTGTATTGCAAATTCGACAGCACGATGCCGCGCGGCAATTGCAGACGCGACTTTCGCGCCGCTTGCGCTTTCTGATAGAGCGTCTCGAATTCCTTGCGCGGTAGCATCACCCCTTTGCCGTCGCGGTCGAGAATAACGTCCAACTGATCGAAGGGGACATACACCCGACGGGTTTCTGCGCCGGTGTCGTTCTTGGTTTCCTGCGCAAACGACGGCAATGTCATGAGACAGCAGAGTGCGATGCCGTTGATTACAGTTATTCGAGGAGACATGCTTCCGTCCTCTGAAAAATACGGGGATCAATAATTCCCCGCCACTTGGAAAGATGAAAAGTACGCCTGCGAAACCGCAAGCGGTGTCACCATTTTCCTGATCCGCCTGGATTTGCTTCATAGCGTCGGAAGGCGCCGGCCGGCGGGATGATCGGGCCGGTCGGCGTGGGTGGTGTTGTTGATGTCGGTGGCTGCGAACGCCTCATGGCTGCCAACGCGTGAATCAACCACCACGCCAACATCGCGGCGATTCCAAATCGTGCCGCAACCAGCCCGTGAAAGACCCAGTCGGCGTTTGCCAAGGCGATTAACGTTGCCAGGAATCCGGCCAACAGCAGAAAGCCGAGCTTGTTCTCCCAGTTCGTCCGCAACAGCAAACCGGCGACCAGCAGCAGCGTTAGACTCAGGAACCACGCCAGGTACGACATGTGGTAAAACGTCACCACGATTGCATCGGCGGCGCTCAGACTGCTGTAGGCGAACGCGTGTCCTTCCGTTGGGAAGTCGGCGCTTCCGCCTTGTCCGCCGCCAATCCACTCTTCCAGCGTGTTGGTTTGCTTTTGGCCGACGAGCGGTCCCCATAGCGAACCGCCTAACCGTGCGTGCGTTTGTGCGACGAAGTTCAGCGGGCCACCCACCAGTGCATATTCTTCGGGAATCCAAACCGCCGTTTGCAACTGCTGCACGGCGACCGCTGCTGATGCTTCGCCACCGATACGCGGCAGCGGCAACGTTTCCTTCCCGCCCAACGACGACCCCAGACGACCGCCCCCCGCCGGCGCGCGGAATTGAATTGTGAGATAGAACGGCTCGTCCGATGCCTTGCGGCGGGCGACGTTGACGAACCGCCGCTCGAATCGGGAACTTGCGCCCTCCGTTTGCTCCACGTCATCGCCGCCGCCGTTCTTCTCCAGCGTGACGGGGTTGCCGTCGATGAGTACGGCCAACGGTTCAAACCCTTTCGGCAAATCGATCGCCAGCCGTTGTCGTTCGCTGCTGATAATTCGGTAACGGCAACGATACGTCGCCATCTCTTCGCGGCCGATGACAATCTCGATCAGTGCCCGCGGAATGACCGTCGCCACAACCTCTTGTATGTCGTGTTTCTCCGCCGTCACAGCCAGTGACACCGGCTGCTTGTGATATCGATAGGCGAGAAACGCATCGCGCGAGAGGTTTTTCGATTGCAGCTCGCGAACATCGATCGGCTCAACATCGCCACCAGTTGCCTTTGCCGAGACCGCCAGCGCGCGGTCTTTCAAAACGACGACTTCCCCCTGGATCGCCGACATCACAACCGCCGGTCGCCCGGCAATTTCATCCAGTCCGATGACGCGAACCAGTTCGACGGACACTTCCCCGCTTGCCGGTTTCGCGGCACCTTCGGCAAGCTGTTCTTCCTTGGCCTCCTCTGCGTCGGCTTCCGCCTCCCGCTTCAAGTCGAACGTGACCAGGAACGACTGCAAACCGGTCACTTCCTGTTGCATGACGACGGTCCATGTGACCCAACCGTCAACCGCTTCGGCGGCCGGCGAACGCTGCTTGATGCCCACAGCACCTGCACCACCACCGCCTGTCGTTTCAATCAGAATTCCTGCAGAGACTTCTGCAGGGACTCGAAAACGAAAGGTGTCGATGCCGGCAAACTCGACGTGATAATCGAGCCGAGTCTTCACTTGCACCACCTGCTGACCGACGTCAATCGTCGTGCCAACGTCGGCCGTCAAATGTGTTGGCTTGCGGCGTGTTCTAAACGGAATTGCCACCGGACGCCGGCTGTACGACCATGCCGAAACGACGACGGCCGTCCCTTGACTCCCGCCGCCGCTCGTCGGTTCGGGATACGCTCCGCTGACGTTCTGTTCTTCGGTAATCACCTCGATTGAGCGCGGCGCATAGACGTAAACCAAGCCGGTCTCGCGGGCCATGTCGAGCGGCTCCAGCAGCGGCAGTTGTTGATTCTCGTCGTCTGCTTCCGGATCGAAGTCCAGATGGCCGGTCACCACCAGTTGAATGGCCCCTTGCCGTTTCTCCGTTAGCGACACCGTTAGGATTTGCGTCTCGGCATCGACCGCGTGTTCCTTCTTCCCGTCGACATCGACCGTATCGACGGTCAGCCCTGCCGGTAATTGAACCTGAAGTTCAAAAATACCGGCCCGTTCAACGTTCAACGCCAGCACGCTGTGCAGCTTCAATTCGTCATCACCGAATATCACGCGGATCGTCTGCTGCGCCGTGATTCGTGGCTCGACGGCATTCGCCGCCACGTTCAACCGAAATCGCGGACTGTAAAACTTGTAATACAGCGACCCCGCTCGCCGCCGGAGTTTTGCGACCTCGGCTGCGTCGACTCGGATCAATCCTTGTTGGTCTTCGACCGACAGCGTGACTTCGTTGCCGTGGGAGACCGCCAGCAAGCCGTTTTCGCGAACGGCATCGACGGCATGAATACCGTTGACCGTGCCGTCTTCCAGCACGCCGGCCACGTCGAAAGCCGCATCCGGCACGTCGTACTCTGTGTGAATTTCAATCGCAATTGCATCGCGGACGGCGGTTAACAGTTCCACTGTAATCAACTGTCGTTTCTCTTCGTCGACCGCCTTCCAACTTTTTAGTTTCGATCCCGGTGCCGAGACGTCGAGAATTCGGTGACCCAACGGCGCGGAAATCCGCAACTGCTGAATCTCCCCTCGCAACACCTGATAGTTCAAAGTCGCGCTGGTGTGCACCAGGCCGTCGGCTATCGCGACGTCCAGCGAGTTCGTCACGCTCGCCAACAGCGCCATGTCGGGCTTCAACCCCGTGCGAGGAAACCAGCGTGCTGAGATCGTTGCGGTCGAACCGAGACTGCTCTTGATTCGCGTTTCTTCGACTTCTTCTTCACCCGGCTCGACATCGTCATCGACTTCAGCCACCGCGACGTTGGCCGGCAGCGCGACGCGTTTCGGGGTGATCTCAATCGTTTGATCGGCGTCGGGGACGACCATCTCGAACGTCGTAATTCCCACCGGCGGACAGTTGAACCGAAAACTACGGCCATCGGGCGATGTCTGAACCTGCGCGACCAGTTCCAACTCGACGGTATGCGTTCCCTTCGACGGCAACAGCAGCGAATAGGTCCCCTTACCTGTACCGCGCAACAGCGCTTGACTCTCGTCGTCGTTCTTCCCAATTGCCTTGATCTTCCCCACGGCTGCATCGCCGAACGACACCGGCACTTGAGCCCACGGCTTGTCTAACACCTGAACCGTCAGCGTCGCCTGAATTCGCACGAGATCCTTCTCGACACGGGCCACGTATCGCGACTCGGTGATGACAGCCGAGACTGGCGGACCGCCGGCTTTCATCGCCGATGCCCCTTTCTTCAGTTGCAGGTATTCCAGGTAGGGGATGAGTACGGTGGCGTCCCCTTTCTCGAAGACCGTCTTCAGATTCTTGTACGGCAGATAAATCAGCCGGTCCCACAACGGAGCCGGCTTCGTATCCGGTTCCGGTGCGGTCACCGGCGCGTCACCGACAGTTTCCTGCGCCGCAACCGGTGGCACATCGACAATTGAAACCCCCACCGCCAGAATCAGTAGGTGTAAGAGTGGCAAACGCAATTGAGAGCGACGCATAGCAACGGCTCCTGAAAGTCAGCGCGCAAGGGAAGTGTTGTGAACCAGAGACGTATCACGACCGGAAATGGTTTCCGCCGATTCCACAGATTCGTCCGACTGTGCCGATTATTCTAACGTCCAGACGGCTGTCAACGTGGGGAAAATCGGGAAATGTTGGCCGAGGAATGCCAGATGTTACACGGCCGTTACAGACCACGCATCGGGGCGCTCGCGGGACGAACGGGTGCCACTGGCGTGTCGCCAGTGATTTGCGCGATGCACTGGCAGCACGCCAGTGGCACCCCCATCGTCGATCACGATGGGCATCGCTTACAACGTCTCAACCGGCGCACGACTGCGTCTGCGCGACGTAGAACTCGATCGTTTTCTGCAGGCCCGCGCTGAATTCGACCTTCGGCTGATATCCCAGATCGCGCTGGGCGGCTGAGATGTCGGCCCACGAGTGTTTGACATCTCCCGCACGAGGTGGCTCGAAATGGGGATCGAACGGCTTGTCCAATTGCCTGCAGATCGCCTTGAGGAGATCGAGAACGCTCAGCGATTCGCCGCAGGCAATGTTATACACGTTGCCCGAGACACCGTCGGCAGTCGCCGCGCATACGTTCGCTTCAACCACGTTTTCGACAAATGTGAAGTCGCGCGATTGTGAACCGTCGCCAAAAATGACGGGCTGTTTTCCCGCAAGCAGTGCCGCCGCAAACAGCGGGATCACTGCCGAATAGGGGCTGTCGGGGTCTTGCCGCGGTCCGAAGACGTTGAAGTAACGCAGCCGCACCGTTTCCAAATCGTAGGATGATGCGAACGCCTGGCAATACAGTTCGCCGGCAAGTTTGGCGGCCGCATACGGCGAGAGAACCTCGGGGCCATGCTCTTCCCGCTTGGGCATCTCCGGCTGATTGCCGTACATGCTGCTGGAGCCTGCGTAGACCAACCGCCGCACGTCGGCTTGTCTTGCTGCGTCGAGCAGATTGACCGTTCCCGTCACACAGGCGGCATGCGTTGCCAGCGGCCGTTCGATGCTGAGGGGAACCGATGCCAGTGCCGCCTGATGGAAGATCACTTCCACACCGTCAACCGCCCGCTCGACCGCCGCTCGATCGACCAGATCGCCCTCGACGAAATCAAATTGGCCGTTGACGTGCGCCAGATTCTCGAGCGATCCCGTGCAGAGATTATCGAGGACGCGAACATCGTGTCCGTCCTCAATCAGCCGCGTTGTCAAATGCGAGCCAATAAAGCCCGCTCCACCTGTTACCAGGAATTGTGTCACAGGAAAATACTCCGAGTTCAAGCTATTACTTGATGCCTTACGCGCCGGCTTCGCTTGGATTTCGTCGCGCAAACGTCTGTTGTTTTGTCTTCCGCAGGCACAGGTGAATTAGCAACGCAACATAGGTGAATAAGTGCAGCAGCAACAGTCGTAAATAGAGTGGATCAGCGGCGAGCATGGCATTGGCTATTAATGAGACGGTAACAAACACCGGAGCGATTCGCCGCAACCAGTGGCTGCAAACGACCAAGGTGGCCAGCGAGCAGCCGGAGAGGCGTAACAACTGCCCTGCTTCTTGCATGCGGTTCAAACATCGGTTGATCGTGCTTTGGTGTTGACCGGGTACGTCTGTTATTTCGCAGCGTCGGCGGGCGACGGCGCCCTCGTCGAAGGTAACTTCCAGACCGCTGCGATAGACATTCAGTCCGACAAACAACCCAACATCCTGTACGTCCTCTGGAATTGTTCCAACCAGTTCTGCCTGATAGGCGGCGACCGTACAATTGCGATCGGGTGAAACCCCAAACCGCGTTTCATGCTCGCCCACCCTGTCGAGAGTGGAGGCATCGCCTGTCGGCGCTGTTCCACAAACGCCGCCGACATGCGGACTATGAAAACCAACGGCCAGACGCCGAATTGTTTTTCGATCAAAATGAACGCCGCAGTCGGTGATGAGTACAATCTCGTTTCGCGCTTCGGCCAGACACGCGTTGATCAGTTCGGCTTTTCCTCGTGGTGATTCATAATGCACGGCGCGAACGCGGGGATCGTTGACCGTGGCAATCAGATCGGCGATCAAGTCAACCCGTGGATCGCAGCCGACGACAACTTCCATCTGATCGACTGGAAACTTTGATTCCAACAGGTTTTGCAGTCGATCCAGCAGATACCGGTCGTCGGTGAACACCGGGAGAATCACCGAGACTGATGGCAGGTCAGCGTCGTCAACCACAACTGTCGATTCGCGGATGGCGAACTCGCTTCGCATCCGCAACAGCAGGCTGAGCAGGCGCGGATACACCACGGCGACGTAGAGCGTCAGCCCCAGCGAGATCCAAAAGATGGCTGCAATGAACAATTGCATGATCGTGGAACCTGTTTCGTTCGGCGACGGTAAGCCAACACCATTGCTTCCGCATTCTCCACGGAAATCATAGCTCACACTGACGTTGCGAACAGCAGACAGTTTGCCGTCGTGGGGCATTGCAGCAAAGTGACTTCGCGTTTGATCGGAGAATGCGAACCACCACATCGCGTCGTACCAATCGTCGCGATTCTGCGGGCAAGACGACATCTCGACCAGCCCGCAGCGGGCTGGTTCGCGCACACTACTTCGCCGATTCTCCGATTGCGGTCAATACTTCGCCGACGGCGGCGACCGTTGTGTCGATCAATTCGTCGGTGTGCATTGTCGAGACAAAGTTCGCTTCAAACTGGCTGCACGGCAAGTAGATGCCACGGTCCAGCATTCCCTGAAAATACTGGGCGAACCGTTCGGTATCGTTCTTGGCCGAAATCGTATAGTTCGTCACGCGCTCGGGGTTGAAGAACAGCGTGAACATGCTGCCGACCTGTGCCACGCTGTGTGGGATTCCGGCGGCAGTTGCCGCTTGTTCGATTCCCTTTACCAAGCGTGTCGTCTGTTCTTCCAGGCGGGTATACGGCTTGGTTTCCTGCAGCGTGCGCAAGGTTGCGATGCCGCACGCCATTGCCAGCGGATTGCCCGAGAGTGTGCCCGCCTGATAAACCGGGCCGACCGGTGAAATGGATTCCATCACGTCGGCCCGTCCGCCATACGCACCCACCGGCATACCGCCGCCGAGAATCTTGCCCAGCGTTGTCAGGTCGGGCGTAATGCCAAACAACGCCTGCGCGCCACCGTAGGCGAGACGGAACCCCGTCATCACTTCGTCGAAAATGAGCAGCGCCCCATGTTCGCGGCACAACTGCTGCGCCGACTCCAGGAATCCCGGTTCCGGCGCGACAACGCCCATGTTGCCCACCACCGGTTCAAGAATCACACAGGCGATCTCATCGCCCCGGTCGGCGAATGTCTCCTTCAGCGAATCGACATTGTTGTACTCAATCGCAATCGTGTCGGCCGTGCAGCCCTTCGGGACACCTGGGCTGGAGGGGACTCCGTGCGTCAAGGCACCGCTGCCGGCTTGAACCAGCAGACTATCGACGTGTCCGTGATAGCAGCCGGCGAATTTGACGACGACGTCGCGACCGGTGTGGCCGCGGGCCAGGCGAATCGCGCTCATGGTCGCTTCGGTACCCGAGTTCACCATTCGCACGCGTTCAACCGACGGCACCGCTTCGATGACCAGTTCGGCCAATTCGGTCTCGAACTCTGTCGGCGCGCCGAAACTGGTTCCCCGTGACAGCGTTTCCTCGATCGCAGCGACGACCGCCGGATGTCGATGGCCCAGGATGTGTGGCCCCCAGCTGCCGACGTAGTCGATCAACCGGTTGCCGTCGATGTCGAAGAGAAACGGGCCGTCGCCGCGTTCGATGATCAGCGGTTCGCCACCGACGGCACCGAAAGCGCGTGCTGGACTGTTGACGCCGCCGGGAATGGATTTCAGAGCGCGTTCAAAATGATCACGGCTGCGGTCGCGTTTTTGTGAAGTCACTGGATGAAATTCCTTTTTTCCGTTAACCGGCCGGCGCAATCGGTGGGAAACTTTCCTCGAATTGTGCTGCCCTGACTGGTGTTCTGGGAGTTTTCAAAACGACACGAATGACAAAACGGTATGACGACTATGTTATGCTGAATTGTCAAATCATGCACGCGAGGCTTGCCGAGACTTTTCCTGAACTAACATGACCCGTGTCCTTTCGGCTCACGAAATTCAATATGTCGGAAATGTTACCGATTCAGCGACGATTCCTCATCCTCGAACAGGGAATCGGTACCGGATTAATCAACGTGGTGCTGAACGGGGTGATTGCCCTTCTGTTGTTTCACAGCGTGGAAACGGTCCCGCTGTGGGGTCCGCTCAGCATTGCCGGCGACACTTTGGCAACAACGTTTCTGCTTCCGCTTTTGCTTTGTCTCATCGCGACGCCGTTGGCGCGGCGCAAAGTCACCAGTGGAACGATTCCCCCGCTGACGCGAAACCGCCGGGAGCATTGGCTGTTTCGCCGTTTGCCCGAGCGCGCGCGATTGCGTGCTGTGGTGCTGGGTGTGATTTGCACGCTGATTGTCGGACCCCTGGCGCTCATCGCCCTGTCATGGCTGAAAGTCACGTCGCTTCCGTTCTGGGATTTCATCGTCTTCAAAGCGCTGTTTGCGGGAGGATTGGCCGCACTGCTGGGGCCGGTTGTCGGTTTGTGGGCAATCGTCCGCTATTCGGACGATTGAAACTCTCCACGGCCCTCGCATGATGGACGGGCTGACGACGATGATTCAACCCAGCAGGGTCAGCGGGTGGCGTCGCTCTTCGAGCGGAAGAGGCACGGGTTTGCCGAGGCGCTGTGACTCGAACACTGCGAGAATCATCTCCGTCACGTCGCGGGCAATTTCGACGCCATCCAACGGCTGGCGGTTGTTTTCGATGGCGTCCAGCAAATCCTCGATCGCCAAATGATGCCGCGCCCGGTATTTGCCGGCGGTTAACGGCTCGGGTTGACCGATGCCGGCCGACGAAACATCCTGCCAGTTCTTGCCGCTGCGACCGGGTGACCAGCCGGGATCTCCCAGATACTTGACCGAGGGCATCGGTCCTTCGAGCAATTCGATGATGCCGGCCGATCCGCGAATTTGTAAGCCATAGCGTGACGGCCGACCGAATGCGTTGCGATGAGAACTGAAATAAGCGTTCGAGCCGTCCTGCATTCGGTACATCGCCTCGACAGCATCGCCGGCGAGCGGGCCGATTCCTTCGGCACCTTCGATGACGTCGCGTTTGGTTATTGGCTTTCCCTGTTGCGTCATGCGGCTCAAACACCAACTCGGTTTTCCGCCGAGTGCGCGGATCATGTCGAGTACGTGGGTCCCCAGCACCCACAGATCTTCGCTGCCGCCGCGGCGGTCCTCTTTTCCCCGCGCACGATACTCAAGCACCGTGCCGATGGCGCCATCGTCGATCAGTTTGCGAATGGTTTTCAGCTTGGGGCTGTATCGTGTGGGGTGAGCGAGTGCGAATTTGACGCCGGATTTTTCACACGCCGCGACAATTTCGTCCGCCTCTTGCAGCGAACGGCAGAATGGTTTTTCCATGTAGACATGAATGCCACGCTCGGCTGCCGCCACCGCCATGTCACGATGTTGATCGATCCATCGTTGTGCAATCGTGACAATGTCCGGTTTCACCTCGTCGAGCATCTTGCGGTAATCGCCGTAGGTGCGATCGACATTCAGCCGTTTTGCGGCGGCCGCCAACCCCGCCTTGTCGTCGTCGGCGACGGCGACGACTTTTGTATTGGGGACACTTAGCCAGGCGGTATCGGTTGCGTGGCCATAGTTTCCGCGTCCGGTTCGTCCGATGACGGCGACGCGATAAGTTGGTCGCATGATTGCCCTCTTGCTTCACCGCAGACGTGACGCGCACCGGGCAGCCGCAATTTGCAGCATCGCCTCGACGGTACGCCAGGAACCGAGAATGCAAAAAATAACTCCCGCCCGACTCTAAGAGCGGACGGGAGCATTGTGTGTCGCGGGGGGGATCAATAAAAGCGCGCGCTGACGATTGCCCGTACCGACACACATTATTCGACGCGTTCATTCTGTCAGGGGCGGTAGGGAATGTCAACAATCATCGCGTCAACTCTCGGTTCTTCTATACTGCACAAGAAACCCAGTCTTTTCAAAAAACCGGGTTTCTATCTATTGTGCATTATGCGAACGCGCTCGGAGGACGCTCGGCCATCGTCGCGTCGGCCACCACGGGAACATGGGACGATGGACCGGCCGGCTCAAACTCGAACGCGTCAAACGGACCCGGTTCCGGTGCGAACTCGCAGTAGGGACATGTCTCGCCGTAAATGATTTTGCTGCAACCTTCGCATTCGTGCGGACCGAAGAACATGGGCGGCGGTGCCGAAATTCGCTGGTGCGTAAGGAACATGAAGACGGCAATAAAGAACGCCGCCAGATACGACGCCTGCGTGCCGAAGAACTGCAGAATCACAAACACCAGAGAAAAGCAGCAGGTCATGTAGACGGCAAAGTCGAGCCACCGCTTTCTACTAACCTGTGCCTTGCGATGGGCGAGTTGCGCCTGACGTCCAACGTGTTGGCGCAGCAGATCGTATTTCTCGCGAGCAACCAATTCGGCTTCCGGTGCCTTGGCGGCGACTAACAGTCGATGAACGCTGTCGAGAATGCGGTACGTGTCGTCGAAATTAAATTCCACCTGGTGCGCCCAGCGATTCCGGAACTCTCTGAGTTCGCTAATCAGGCTGCGCTCGGCCGGACCAAGACGGTGGCGGAAGACCCGACTCCAGTGGTCCCAAAGCACGATTAGCACGGCGTTCAAATCCCAGCGAATGACGGCGTTCTTCTTGTCGGCTGCGCCGACGTTTGTGCGTTGACGACCGTCGCGAAAGCTGCCCCGGGCGGCGTTGTGCCAGTCGTGTTTGTAGACCGCCTTCAACTCGCGCTCGACGAACGGAAACAGACCCGTCGTCAGCACATCCAGGGCTTTGGTAACTCGTTGGCGTCCGGTCTTCATGGCGGCCATCCTGCCGGAAATTGGTGTTGGTGGGGATTCGTCCGGAGAGCGTGTTCGGTGTGGTGACATGACGGTAATCTTGAAAGCGCAATCCAAGTATTGCGGCTCAACGGAACGCCATCGCACAAGCTTAGGTCATGCCGGGAAAAGCGAGTGCCGTTGTCGAAAATCGGTATGGGAATCACGACAAGAACGTCCTCACAACTCGCGCAAACCGTCAATCCGATTCGCCCGCCGACGAATCAACCTGCAGAATCGACAGTTCCGTCACAACCTGCAGATGGTCGGATTGTGAATTCGACAGATGACGGCAACTCACCGCATTCAGCGGTCCTCTGATCCAGACCTGATCGAGCGAAAGGACCGGCACGGGTGAAGGCCACGTGGCGGAATTCCCGTTGCCGGCCACTTCGAATGCGTTGACACAACTGCGACGCAAACGATCCAGAAAGACCGAATCGGTCGGTATGTTGAAATCGCCCATAATCAACAGCGGTTCGCCTCCATGCGAGTCGATCATTTCCGACAACGCGCTGATCGCATTGCGTCGTGAAATAAATGGATTGCTGGCGATATCGACAACGAAAACCGTCAGTTGCCCGTCATCGATTTCGATCTGAAATCTACCACACCTTCCTCGACCGGCGAGCGATACGAGTTCTGAGCGAACAATGGTTCCCCGTGTCATCAACACGATGCCGCCTCCCGGCGTTGCAACATTGTATCCGTCGAATTCCGACCGCCAGAAGTCTCGTTGCTTCTGAGTGTATCCGCCCGCCTCAACCAAGCCGATCAGTGGGGCATCGATGCGGTGAATCTCCTCGGCAATCGATTTCCAGCCGTGATACCCGTGGCAGCAATTCCAGAGCAGCACGCGAACGGTGCCATCAGCGGGTTGCGTTTCGTTATGAAAGAATGACGACGTCCACCACCAACCGCCGCATGTCAGGCCGGCAGTGACTGCGATAAGTGCCAACCGCCGGGATTTCCGTAGGAACAACAGACCGCCGACACCCATTGCCGAAATCGCAAGTACCACCGGCGGTGTGCAATAAAACCACACCGACAGCAGCGGCATCCGGTCGCGAAACGTGAGCCGCAAAATGACAGCGATCACCCAGAGGAAGACAGCGCCTGCGCCAATTAGACGGCGAACATGGAATGCCGAGCGCTTCGGTTTGGGGAGAGGGTCCAGATCGGCGGGACTGGCGTTGCGCTCCTCCATTCTCGAACGTTCCTCTGTCTCACGCTTTCGCGCAACGTTTCGCATCAGGCGATTAGCCCGTCGATCACGCGTCCATGCACGTCGGTCAAACGAAAGTCGCGGCCGGCGTAGCGATAAGTCAATCGCTCGTGATCGAAGCCCAGCAGATGCATCATCGTCGCGTGCAGATCGTGAACGTGAACCTTCTTTTCGACCGCGCGGAAACCGAAGTCGTCGGTCGCTCCGTATCGCTGTCCACCTTTCACACCGCCGCCGGCCAGCCAGCAGGTGAAACCGTAATGGTTGTGATCGCGACCATTGAGTGCCGGCAGTTCGGCAACCGGCGTTCGGCCGAATTCGCCGCCCCACTGCACCAGCGTCGTCTCCAATAGACCCCGTCGTTTCAGGTCGGTGAGGAACGCGGAAATGGCCGTGTCCCAGTCGGCCGACAGCTTGCGGTGATTCTGCTCCAGCTGATTGTGATTGTCCCACGGTTGTCCGCCGCCGCTCCAAACCTGCACGAATCGCACGCCGCGTTCGATCAGCCGTCGCGTGATAAGTAGCTGACGACCGTGAGTCGTCGCGCCGTACATTGCTTGCGTGGCTTTGGTTTCACCACTGATGTCGAACGCGTCGCTTGCTTCCATCTGCATGCGGAAGGCCAACTCGAACGACTGAATCCGCGCATCCAGCCGGCGGTCTTCCGCACGCGTCTCCAGGTGCTTGTCGTTCAGACTGCGGACCAGATCCAACTGCCGCCGTTGTTGTCCGGCCGAAAGCTGTTTGTTGCGGATGTTGGCGATCAACTTTTCGACGTCGGTGTGCTGCGTGTTGATGTAGGTTCCCTGATACGCACCCGGCAGAAATGCCGACCGCCAATTGCGCGTGGCAACAATGGGGTAACCGCCGGGACACATGGCGATGAACCCCGGCAGGTTCTGGTTTTCCGAGCCAAGCCCGTAGGTGACCCACGCCCCCATGCTGGGCCGTGGCAAACGGCCGTCGCCGCAGTTCATCAGCATCAGCGACGGCTCGTGGTTGGGGACGTCGGCATGCATGGAGTTGATGACGGCGATGTCATCGATGTGAGCAGCCGTCTTGGAAAACAGATCGCTTACCGGAATGCCGCTCTCACCGTACTGTCGAAAAGTGAAGGGCGATTTCATCACTGCGCCGGTTTTTCGCTCGGTCCGCAAATTGCCGGTCGGCAATGGCTTGCCATGATGCTTCGCCAGCATCGGTTTGTAATCGAACGTATCGACCTGCGACGGCCCACCGTTCATAAACAGATGCACGACCTGCTTGGCACGCGGTGTAAAGTGTGGGTTCTTCGGTGTAAGCGGCAGCGCAGAGGAACTCGGTCTTGTGGTTTCCGCCCGCAGAACGCCACCGTCCGCCAGCACGCCGGCCAAACCGAGCATTCCTAAACCGGTACCGCAGCGCGTTAGCACATCGCGACGGGATATGTCTGCCAGTGAGAGATGATCCAAATGCATCGTCAATCGCTCTCGTGTCGAATCCAACCCAAACCGTTCGCTTGGGATTCTTCAGTCAACAAACACAAACTCATTCGTCATCAGCAGTCCGTGAACGTATTGCAGCCACTGGTCTGCCGTCGGTTGATCGCCTAGAAACTCGCGGGCAATCGCAACCTCTGTCGATGTCGGAACTCGGCCGAACAACAGTCGGCTCAATCCCTCGACTCGCGAATCGGTTTCTTTCCGTCCGCTCACATCGGGCCGATGTAAAATGCGCCGCGCCGATTCCACCGCGAAATTATTGTTCATCAGAAACAGCGCCTGCGGCGGCACCGTGGTACTCGATCTTTGCGGGCTGGTTGCGGAGGGACTGGGAAAATCGAACGATCGCAGCAGCCCCGGCAAGTCCATCCGGTCGATGAACCCGTAAACGGTCCGCCGTGGTACGAAACCGGTCAGAACATTCTGCGGCGGTCCGTACAACTGTGAATCGTGCGCATCGGCAACTGCCAGCAGTGAGTCACGCATCGCCTCGAAACCGAGACGCCGACGGTTCATTCTCCACAACAAACGATTCTCCGGATCGATGCGGCGAGAGTCCGCGCGATCGATTGATTGCTGCTGATAAACGGCGGACAACATAATCTGCCGGTGCAGACGTTTGATCGACCAGCCGTGCTGCATGAAATCAGCCGCGAGAAAATCAAGCAATTTGGGGTGCGTCGGCGGTTCGCTTCGCAGGCCGAAATCGCTGGGGGTGGAGACCAGTCCTCGTCCGAAATGGTGAAGCCACACGCGGTTGACAATCACCCGCGCCGTCAGCGGATTGCCCGAATCGACAATCGAACGCGCCAACTCCAACCGGCCGCTGCCGCGCTGGAACGGTTTGTTGTCGGAATCGAGCATGGTCACGAATCGTCGCGGGACCGATTCCCCCTTGCGGTTGGGGTTGCCCCGCAAAAACACGCGCGACTCGAACGGCCGTTCGGCGTCAACCAGCGCCATCGCACGTGGCGGAGCACCCGGCCCCGTCATAATCCACTTCTCGACTTCCTTGAGCAACTTCTTGAATTCCCCCTGCGCCGGCCGGTCGGGCAGCAGCGAGAGGAATCCCCAACCGAGAACCTTCGGCACATCGGCAGGAGCATCTTTGCCGTAAAGCACCTGTCGCAACTCTTCCGTCGCGGCATCGACTGGGTTGCTGCGAGCTTTAGCTTGGGTGAACAGTTTGCCGTACCGCTGGGCAACGTCTTTCATGGAACCGGGCGGCGACTGGGCGAACGCTTCACGCACCAGCCGATTCACCAGCAGATCATCATCAGTTCCGGCGATCAGTCGCGCCGTGACCGCCGCTGATCGTTTTGCGAATTCCTCGGACGGCACATCCGAAAACGCGTGCCATGCCGACCACACCGGGTGTTGCGATTTTCTCGCCTTCTCCAAATAGGTTTCCCACCGTAGCACCATCGTGGGATTCAAGTCGCCGGCGGGAATGAGCAGCATGAAATCTTCGGTGCTGGGATGCTTGCGCCGTTCATGGACGCGCAACATATATTCGGCGGCTCGCTTGCGCCCGTCCTCAACCAGGGCGGCATGTTTCTTGTCGATAAACTCGTTGAACTTCGCCATCCGCGACTGCAATTCGCTGTCGAACTTTCGGTACGCATCGGTATCGGGCGGTGGGGCAAACATCGGGGGAACCACCGGTTCCGGCGAATTCCCGAAGACGCCGTACAGTGCGTAGTAATCTTGCTGAGTGATTGGGTCGAACTTGTGATCGTGGCAACGGCCACAGGTGACGGTCAGCCCCATCAGCCCGCGCGTGACCACGTCGATGCGGTCGTCCAGCACGTCGTGCGTGTTGTTCATAAACCGCGCGCCGAGCGTCAGAAAACCCATCGCCGCCAGCGGTCGTTTGTCTGCTTCGCCCGCAACAAGCTGGTCGGCCGCCAACTGCTCCAGCACAAATCGATCGTAAGGTAAATCGCTGTTGAACGATCGAATCACGTAATCGCGGTACGTGTAAGACCACGGGAATTTCTTCTCCTCGAAAAACACGTACCCCTTATTGTCGGCATAGCGGGCCACATCCAACCAGTGTCTGCCCCAGCGTTCGCCATAATGCGGCGATGTAAGCAGCCGGTCGATCAGCCGCGCGAATGCATCCGGTGAATCATCCGCTTCAAACCGGGCGACTTCACCCGGAGTCGGCGGCAGCCCGGTCAGATCGAAGGTTGCCCGGCGAATTAACGTGCGGCGATTCGCCATTGAAGAAAGACTCAATCCTCGCGACTCCAGTTTCGCCTGTACGAAGCGGTCGATGACGGTGTTTGTCGCTGCCGGATTCGCAACGTCGGGAACATTCGGAGCGATGATCGGTTGAAATGCCCAATGTGTTTTCGCGGCCTCGGTGGGGTCAGCCTTCTGCAATCCCGGTTTCGATTCAGGCCAAGGCAAACCAAGTTTGACCCACTGCTTGATCGCCGCAATTTCCGCCGGCTTCAGTTGCTCTTCCGGCGGCATCTGCGCATCCAGATCCTCGTATTCAATAACTTCAACCAACCGGCTGCGCTTGGGACGGCCACTGATGACAACCTTTCCCGACTCGGCTCCCGCCAGCAACGATGCCTTCGAGTCCAGCCGCAGACCGCCTTCCTGTTTCTTGGCGCCGTGACATTCCAGGCAATGCGCAACGAGGATCGGCCGCACTTTCGACTCGAAGAATTGTGCTTCGGCCGATGATGCCGTCGGCTTCTTCGTTGCGGGTGACGGATCGGCCAGCGCAGGACGCGCCACACCACCGAGAACGACGAACGCTCCCGCCAGGATTGCCGTGTGCAGAATGTGCCTCGTCGATTTTCGCATGTCATTCCACCCGATCCACTCGCAGGCCGCCGAACATTAAAGATGTCGGCGAGTCCCTCTCTGTAGATTTTACTCTATGGTGCGACCGTCCGAAACCTGATGGCGAAAACATGCTGTGTCGGGCGGTTCTTCGCGATCGGAATGGCGAGCGGCCGGTGTGAACCGGCTGGTGTTTCGGAAAACCCGAGGGTTGACACCCTCGGCTCGCCTCAGCACCCGCCTGGAGCCAATCCAACACAGTAGACAGAGACAACAACCGCGTGCGACAATCGTAATTCGTTGATTCACGCGACTTCACTCTTCAGAGAATCGATTTGATGCGAATATTGATTGTGACATTTGCGGCCGTCCTCGTCTCGATGGCCGGCGCTCTTGATGCGGCCGATAACTGGAATCAGTTTCGCGGCCCACGCGGCAACGGGCAGGCCGTGTCCAAATCGCTGCCAATCGATTGGAGTGAGACGAAGAACGTCACTTGGAAAACCGCCATTCACGGCAAGGCGTGGTCGTCGCCGGTGGTGTGGGGCGAGAGAATCTGGATGACGTCGGCCACTCCTGACGGCAAGAAGCTGTTCGCCGTTTGCGTCGATGCCAACAGCGGCCGCATCGAACTCGATGTGACGGTGTTCGACATCGCGGAGCCGATGTTCTGTTTCGATTACAACAGCTACGCCAGCTCGACGCCGGTCGTCGAGGAAGGCCGCTTGTGGGTTCATTACGGCAGCGCCGGCACGGCCTGTCTGGATACCGAAACCGGCAAGACTCTCTGGAGCCGACAGGATTTGCTCTGCGATCATCACCGCGGACCGGGTTCTTCGCCCATCATTTTTCGCAATCTGTTGATCGTCAACTTTGACGGCTTCGACGTGCAATATGTTGTCGCGTTGGACAAGAACACCGGCAAGACCGTCTGGAAGGCAAACCGCGACCGTGACATCGACTACGGCAAGACGAACGGCGACGGAAAAAAGGCCTACAGCACACCCACCGTCATTGAACATGACGGACGGCTGCAACTTATCAGCCCGGCAGCCGTCGGCACCGTCGCTTACGATCCACTGACCGGCAAAGAGTTATGGACCGTGCATCACGGCGGCTTCAACGCGGCCGCGCGACCGCTTTATCGGCATGGCCTCGTTTATCTCAGTTTCGAGGGAGGCCGTCGGCTGCTCGCCGTCCGACCCGATGGCAGTGGCGACGTTACCAAGACCCACATCGCCTGGACCTACGGCAAATCGACGCCGACTCGTCCATCGCCACTCATCCTCGGCGACTATCTCTACATGGTCAACGACAAGGGAGTCGTCTCCTGCCTCAACGCCAAGACGGGCGAACCGACCTGGACGCACCGCATGGGCGGCCGCCACACCGCCTCGCCGATTCTTGCGAACGGGCGAATCTATCTCATCGACGAAGACAACACGTCGCGCGTCATTGAAGCCAACCCCAAAGAGTTCCGCCTGCTGGCCGAAAACAAACTCACCGACGGCTGCATGGCCTCCCCGGCGGTTATCGGCAATGCGTTGATTGTTCGGACGAAGACACATCTTTATCGGATCGAGCGGTAGGTGTGGACAGTCTGAAACGCATCATTGAAGACAACGACACGAAATGGGGCCGATTCTTCGATCTCCTCATTCAGTCGCTCATTGTTGTTTCGCTGATCACGTTCTCCCTTGAAACGCTGCCCGATTTATCCGTTCCTGCTCGCCGATGGCTTCGCCACATTGAAATTGTGACTGTCACGTTGTTTACCTGCGAATACATCCTTCGATTCTTCGTCGCCGACCGTAAGCTTGGATTCCTTTTCAGTTTCTTCGGAATCGTCGATCTGCTCGCAATCCTGCCGTTCTACATTGCATCTGGAGTAGACCTTCGTTCGATTCGTGCGTTCCGGCTGCTGCGTTTGTTCCGTACATTCAAAATCGTTCGTTACAGCAAGGCGATCCAACGTTTTCATCGGGCACTTCTGATCGCACGCGAAGAACTCATACTGTTCTTGTTGGTCACACTGTTGCTTCTCTATTTCTCTGCTGTTGGCATTTACTATTTCGAGAATGAGGCTCAACCAATCGCGTTCGCGTCGGTCTTTCACAGTTTGTGGTGGGCTGTTGTGACACTGACAACGGTTGGCTATGGTGACGTGTATCCGGTAACAACTGGCGGCAGAGTGTTCACGTTTGTCGTCCTGATGATCGGACTTGGCACGATTTCAGTTCCAGCCGGTATTGTCGCATCCGCGTTGTCCAAGGCCCGCGACATTGAGGAATGATGCCACGACGGATCGTTCAATCGTAAACTCACATCGACAAATCGCGCGGGCGGCCGCATCTGCTCAATCGGAATCGTGAAAGCAAATCCCTATGGACGTGAAACGCAGTCTCTTCCGTTCGACATTGTGTTGTGTCGCGGCAAGTGCATTCTGTCAGCTTGCCGTATCTCCGGCGTCTGCGTTGGAGATCACGTTGGAGCGGCCGGGGGATCGGGAGTTTGTGCGCGATCTTGCAAACATGCTCGACGAGGGTGCAGAAGACCGCATTCGCAAGGTATGCGATAAGCTGCTGACAGACAAAGCGACGCCGATTATCGTCGTCACCATCGAGTCGATGGCCAATCACGGCGGCGCGGACATGCGGATCGAAACCTTTGCGACGCTGTTGTTCAATCAATGGCAAATCGGACACGAGTCGATAGACGGTGAGTATTGGAATACGGGCATTCTGTTGCTCGTTTCCAAGGGCGACCGGAAAGCGCGAATTGAATTGGGTGGTGGATGGGGGCGACGCGAGGACGGCGTTTGCCGCCAGATTATGAATGAGCAGATCATTCCCAATTTCAAGCAGGGTCAATTTTCCCAGGGGATCGAGGCGGGCGTCACGGGGCTCGATCGGATGGGCCGCAAGCTGGAACTGCCAACGCGTCCCCGTCCCGCGTCGCATTATCTCATCGGTCTCGTTTTCTTCGGGCTGGCTGCTTTCACCGCCGTCTCTCTCTTTCGCCGCGGGTCGAGCGGCTGGGCCTGGATTGCCTGGGGCGTCTTTTTTGGAGTCGTGGGTACGATCCTCTATCACATGGCAACCAGTTCGGGAAGCGGCGGCGGCGGCGGAGGTTTCAGTGGGGGATCATTCGGCGGGGGATCTTCCGGCGGTGGCGGCGCATCGGGGTCCTGGTAAGGAAAGACAAAAATGCAGCGAGCATCAAATCTCTTCAATGAGCAGCAGCGGAAGCAGGTCGAACAGGCGATCGTCGAGGCCGAAGCCAAAACATCGTGCGAAATCGTACCTGTCGTGGCCACGGCATCCGGTCGTTACGATCGCGCGGAAGACGTCATTGGCCTATGGCTGGCGGTGATCGCAGCCGTTACCGTCTGGCTGCTGTTTCCGCAGCAGGTGGGCGATGCCGGCAGTTGGGGTGGCACGTCACTTCTTGTCGGCGTGTTGACAATGATTGCCGCCGTCGCGGTGGCGTTTGTCGCTGGTGCCATCATCGGCAGCAAAGTCGGCTGGCTGCGGCGGCTGTTTATTCCGCGTCAACAACTGCTGGATGAAGTCGCCGCGCGAGCACGCGAGGTCTTCTTCGACAAACGCGTCCACCACACCGCCTCTGCAACCGGCATGCTCATTTACGTCTCTCTCTACGAGCACACGGCCATCGTCCTTGGTGACCAGGAAGTGTTGGACAAACTCGGGCAGACGTTCCTCGATGGGCTTTGTAAGCAACTGACCGAGGGCCTTCACCAACACAACCCAACCGAAACACTTTGCAGCGTCATCGCCGAGGCCGGGACACAACTTTCGGAACCGTTACCCCGCGAAGCAGGCGACGTCAACGAATTGCAGGACACCTTGATTCTGATCGACTGAACATTGCGTCGTTTCGGAACGCGGGCTGATGCGCGCGTACAAGTCGTCGCAATGTGTTACAATGCCGTCTGTCGATTCTCACATTGAAAACGAGCGGAGAGACGCAGATGCATCGTCGGCAATTTCTGGTTGCTTCCAGCGTTGGGTTCGCCGGAACGACGTTCGGCCGACCAGCCTGCGGCGCAGCCGATGAGAATTTGCCGACGGGTCGAGCGACGGCGAAATCGACGATTCTGTTCTTTCTCAGCGGTGGCGCGTCGCACGTCGATATGTGGGACATGAAACCCGAGGCACCGCTCGAATATCGTGGGCCGTTTCAGCCCATCGCCACGTCGGCGCCCGGTGTTCGGCTGTGTGAGCATTTGCCGATGTTGGCCAAACAGGCGCATCATCTTGCGCTGATAAACTCGGTCGGCGGAACGGTCAACACCAACGACCATCACGCGGGCTATTACCACAATCTGACCGGACATGTCCCCGATCCAACGTTTCTGACGCTCGGCAACAATCGCAAACCAGTTTCCGGCGACTGGCCGTTCATGGGAACGGTGGTGGCGTCGAAACGTCCTCAGCATCCGTATCTGACCAACGCGATTACGCTGCCTCAAATGGTCGGTGCCCCGGCCTACACGCGTCCCGGTCAGTTCGCGGCGCGGCTTGGTGTTGAACACGATCCGCTGTATGTGAACGGCAACCGTGATGAACCGCTGAAGTTTCAAGCGCCGGCGATCGCCCTGTCGGGAGGTATCACGCCCGACCGTCTCACAGCGCGGTACGAACTCATGCGTAACATCGATGCGGCCCATCGCCAATTCGATCAATACGCGAAAGTGCGGACCTGGAGTCGGCAGCAGGAACGAGCGATGTCGTTGCTCACCTCGTCGCGCACTACCGAGGCATTCGATGTCTCGCAAGAACCCAAAGCGTTGCGCGAACGCTACGGCGAAACGGTCAATGGCATGAGCCTGTTGCTGGCGCGGCGGCTGGTCGAAGTGGGCGTGCCATTCATTACCGTGTTCTGGATGGGCGATCCCAAAGCTGCGAAGACTCTCAAGTGCGCCAGCGGCGGAGGTTGGGATACACACGGCAACAACTTCGAATGTTTGCAGAAAGCCCTGTTGCCGGAATTCGACCGCGGCTTTTCGGCATTGATTTCTGATTTGGAAGACCGCAGTTTGCTGGATGATACGCTGCTGATGATCACCAGCGAGATGGGCCGCAAGCCGAAGATTGGCGACCCGCGATCCGGGGGAACATCGGGTGCGGGCCGCGATCATTGGACGCATTGTCTGACCGACGTCCTCGCCGGCGGTGGCATTCGCGGCGGCCAAAGCTACGGTTCGAGTGATCGCTACGGCGAGTTCCCCGCCGACAAACCGGTGACCCCCGCCGACGTAACCAAGACCGTCTATCACGCGATGGGCATTCACGATCTGATCGCCTACGACAATCAGAAGAAGCCGTACCAACTGCTCGAAGACGGTGAGGCGCTCACGTCGCTGTTTTGACGATGATGCAAATAATTCATGTGACACTCGCGGATTCAATGCGATAGAATCTTAATCGCGTTGTGAGATACAAATTAGCCAGACACCAACTGCCGTGCTGTGACTTCAGATGGAGAACACACATGTTTCGAGTGACCGCTCACATGGCCGTTCTTCTGTTGGTCGCTGTCTCATCGACATGTGCGGCTGACGAGACGCCCGTTGTTGCGCCGGAACCGCTGGAGTTACGCAATGCACCACCCATGAAACAGGTCCGCTCGATCACGGCTGGCTGGTTCGACGACGGCTATCGAAGCTTTGTGCGTGGATGGCCCGTTCCCCGTCGGCACTGGAAGTCGGTACTCGAAACAGTCAAGGCGTGTAAGAAACAGAAGGGTCGGAAACTGGTGGACGCGCCAAAGGTGATGAGCAACTACATTCACCTTCGCATTCGTACGAAGGACGGCCGAAGCCTGCTGATTTTGTCCGGACGAAAAGGTGGAGACCTGAGAGCGTTTCCCTTCAAAGGCTGTAAGGCACCGTTCACTTTTGCCGAATCCGCCGCTCCCTTTCTGCGCGATCGTCTGGGAAGGACGTACCGAATCGCTGTGAAAGAGGAGCAAGCGAAAGGTGAAGGCAAGAAAAAGAATTGACTGTGGACGAACAACTTTTGTCGAAAGTCAGTTTCCGCCACTGTCCCCGCCTGCGTTGTGAGACTCTCAACTATTTCGTGTGCTATTTTGTCCCGTCCGTCGCCATTAGTTGAAATAGTAGAAAATACCAGCCCTCTATTGCGAGAACGTTATGGGAATCGCGTCGGTGATCCTTGGAGTCCTCGGCATTCTGCTGTCCTGGATTTCCTGTCTGTGGCCGATTGTCGTGATACACGTCGTCTTCGGCCTCGGACTTGGGGTCGGCGATGTCGTCATGAAACTGAATGCCAACAGCAGAACACCATTGGACGAAGACCAAATTCGACAAAGCCGTATTAGCGTGGGCGTTGCTGGAATTTGCCTGAATGTTGCCGCCGCCGTCTTGACGCTTACCTGGTATCTGTTTTGGGGAACCAAGGGCTTCGGAACATTCCAGTAGACGATGCCGATGGCGCTCTGATTTGATACCGGCTGGAGCGATTACTTCTGCTTCTTCGCGGGAGTTTGTGCTTGTTCCACCCGAGCCAGTTGCTGCAGAATTCGCTCGGCTTCATCACGGCCGGGGAACTGTGACTTACTGCGTAATGCCGATGCCAGGATTTTCTGAGCGGCTTCGCGCTGCCCTCGGTCGGCAAGAATTAATGCCGCGTAGTAAGCGCTTTCGCTGCCAATCGAACCGGCATTCAGAATCCCCTTGAGAATCCGTTCGGCTGCATCGGCATGGCCAACGCGGAAAAGAATCCAGGCCAGTGTGACGGTTGCTTCGCGGCCCGTTCGGGCTTTGCGATTCGAGTTGATTTGTGCATTCAGATGGGCATAACCCAACGCGCGGATGCGTTCCTTCTCTTCGGTCGAGTCGATCAGCGTCAATGCCAGATGATTCATCGCGGTGAAATTGCGCGGTGATTGTTTCAGCACTCCTTCGAATGCGGTCATCGCCTGCTTGTGTTCGCCCGCAAACCGAGCCGCCAAACCGGTGGCGACTTTCACCTGCAATGAATTGGCGTCGAGCTTTTGTGCTGCGGTGATGTTCTTTGCGGCCAACTCATTCTTGCCGGCAACGAGTGCCCATTGCACCACCGCGAGTCGGGTGTTTAAGTCGCTCGGCGCCGCTTTCACCGCTTCGCCGAACAGTTTCTCCGCTTGATCACGGTTTCCGGTTTGTTCGTGCAGCAGGGCGAGGCTGATCTCCGGCAGCGGCAGTTTGCCGTTCAACTTGCGAGCGGTCGCGAACGAGGCCTTCGATTCGTCGTATTGCTTGAGCCGAAACTGAGCCAAGCCCATTCGCGAATGCGCGTTTGCGTTCTTCGGATCGACCTTCGACCATTCGACGATCCGCGTGATTGCCTGCTTCCAGTCGCCTCGGGCTTCGGCAACGGCTGCCACTCCGGCCAGCCCGCTGTTTCGCAGGTTCTTCTTCCGAATTGGATTCTGCGAGTATTCGGCACAAATGGCGAGGCCTTTGCCGAACATCAGTTCGGCTTCCCCTAATCGCCGTTGCCGCAATGCGAGGTCGGCCAGCATGATGTACGCTTCCGGATCATTCGGTTCTTTGGTGACGACACCTTCGAGCAGCGACACGCCGCCTCTGGCGTTGCCGGACGCGAAGAGCAGATGTGAAAGCATGACGTTGACTGGAGCCAACTGTGGGTTCTTGGTCTTGCCGTCACTCAGGGCTTTGCGGCATTCTTCCAACTTGCCTTGGCGAAACAAGGCGATAGCGCGGTCGATGTCTTTGTACTGTGGGCCGTAATCGGAAACCGCATTGCTCAACAGTCTCTGCGCGGTCAGCTGCGCTTCTGCGGCTGGTGAATCGAAAGCCGCCTGCAAAATGAAAGCACACAGTGTCAGCAAGACGCTCGAAAGCAGAGTACGTCGCATGATGCAGTTTCCCGGTCGATGTGAAGTGAACGTCGATTGGCGTTCATTCCATCGTACCGGTGCGCTGATGCCACTTTGGAGACGCAATCACTCAAGACAACCGAATTGGCTGACTGTCGTGGAAGAGTATTCCGACTATGCCGATTGTGCTGATGCGGTGTCTCGCCAGGCCGACGATTACGGATCATAAATGTCGGCCGAGGTTGCGCCGGTTTCTTCGTCTTCCAGTGGTCGCGCCGGCCATTCGCCGTAGAACATCTTGAACGGGCCGTTGGGGAACAGTAGGTGGAAGATGCTGTTGGCGTAGTCCGAATACCGAACGAAGCGGTCATACGGCAGCGGGAAGACCTGCGGAGTGATGGTGTCCTCGCCAAGGAAGAAGAACGTAAACGGAGCGGTAAACGGACCGGGCTTGGCCAGTGTGTACTCGTCGAACGCCGACCCCCATTGCTCATGGTTCCAATTGACGAATTCGGTATTCGGATTCCAGCGGTTGCCGACGAGTGTTCCCGGCGGCAGGCTGCTATCGACGATGATGCCGTTAATCACCGCGCCATCGGCCAACACGTTGCCGAGTCGTCGCGTGCCGAAGATGCGAACCTGGTTCGGCACACCACCCATGTCGATGGCGGAGAACTGATTCATGAACAAACGCCCGCCGTTGTCGGCGATCGGATTGATCTGATCGATGGCCAATACCAGATTGCCGGTGATTGCGGCGGTGTTGGTTGTGGCATGTCCCAGCAGCGCGGGTGATGTGGCAGAGTTTCCGACCAGAAACGCGCTGCCATCGATGATGACATTGATGTCGCCGATGATCTGGCTGCTATTGCCGCCGACAGCGGCCCCGTGTCCGAGTTGTGAATAGGCGTTCGGTCCCGTTCCGCCGGTCAGGAACAGATCGCTACCGACGAGGCGGACGAAAATGTTACCAGTTTGGTTGGACTGTGTGAGGCCTCCACCAAAGGGCTGGTCTTCCGTTTCGATTTCCACAGCGCTACCGCCGTGTCCCAGTTGCGCGTAGGCATTCTCTCCGATGCCGCCGCTGACGGACACGTCATTCGCTTGCAGAATGCTGATGTTTCCGTTCTGGTCGCCATCGATGCCGATTCCGCCGTGTCCCAATTGGGCGTAGGTCGCAAAATCATCACCGCCGGTTAAGACGAAGTTATTCGCGTGGGCGATTGTGATGTCGCCGTTTTGATCACCAAAAAGGACTGCTCCGCCATGACCGAGTTGGGCGTAGGCGACGAACTCAGTACCGGCGGTGAAGGTGAAATCATTGGCCTGGTTGATCGTGATGTCGCCACTTTGTAGGCCTTGGTCGCCATTGACAAATACTCCCCCATGGCCGAGTTGGGCGTAAGCGCCGAAATCAGAACCACCTATAAAGGTGAGGTTGTTTGCCTGGTTGATCGTGATATCACCGTTCTGGTCGGCGGAAGAAAACGGTCCGCCGTGACCGAGTTGAGCGTAGGTTGTGTCATCCGATCCGCCCATGAAGGTAATGTTGTTGGCCTGAATGATGTTGATGTTTCCGGTTTGGCTGTCGTCGGCATCGACGCCGCCGTGGCCAAGCTGTGCGTAGGCATCCCGGTCGCTGCCCCCGGTGAAGGTGAGATTGCCGGTCGCGCTCACCGTGATCACGCCGGAGTGATCTCCGTCGGCATTGTCGCCGCCGTGGCCGAGTTGGGCGTAGGTATCGTTATCGGTACCGCCGGTGAAGGTGAAGTTGTTGCCGGTGACGAAGATGTTGCCGGTGGCATCGCCATCCAACTCGTTGCCGCCGTGGCCCAGTTGCGCGTAGGCGTCGTTGCCTGTGCCGCCCATAAACAGGAGATTGCCCGTGGCGGCGACCGTGATGACTCCGGAGTGATCTCCGTCGGCATTGTCGC
>JABISG010000166.1 GCA_018699955.1 Planctomycetaceae bacterium
CCAATTCTAGAAATACTTCGGCCAACAATTTCGGCGCGTGCTGTCCGGCGTTCAATGCAGTCGCAGCTGCGAGCGGGATGACGGCTTCCGTTAGTCTCCCAAGGCTGAAAAAGCACTCGCCGAGACATTCAGCCGTTTTGTAATGTGGGGCAAGCATCATGCTGGCCTCAAATACTGGAATTGCTTCGAGGTGCTTACCGGCACGCATCAAATCACGCGCAGCGCGAAACAGTTGCGTATCGGGGGAATCCCCCTGCTCATCAAAAGGAAATTCGATTCCCATTGAGTAATCGCCTTGCAGCAGTCAGGCAACAGCCTTTACACGTTGGGGACAAGTCACTCCGCCGCCAGATTCACGCGCACAATCTCCTTGTCATTCCGCGCGAATACACTCTTCATTGCGAATGCCGGGTGTGACCAGACGATGTTGCGGCCTTGACTGCCTAAGCGGCGTGTTGCTTGGACGAGTTTGGCGCGGCTGATTTCTTTGTAGCCCTTGGGTGAAAGTTCGGCGATGATCAGATCGCCTTGCTCGTTGTGGATGAAGTAACGATCTTCGTGCGGGATGAGAAAGGCGTTCCACCAACGTCCGTCGCCGGTGGCTTTCAGCGTTTCCCAGACGCGCTCGCCCGTGTTGACGTCGAGGCAGCGTAACTGTCCGTAGCTGCAAACACCGTAGATGTTGTTGGCTGTGATGACCGGTGCCGGCATGATCGAGTGCAGTTTGTCGGTGCGTTGTTCGCTGTTGCTGTTGCCCTTCCAGACCACGCGAGCGGCCGTGGGGTCGTCGCCCACTTCGATCATTCGTGGTCCGTTGTAAAAGCTGGTGACGAACAGGCGGTTGCCATGTTGTCGCGGCATGGGCACGCACAGACCCGCTTTGACGCGGAACGGAACCTGCCAATAAACGTCGCCCGTTGTCGGGTTGAGTGCCGAGACCGCTTTGGGATGCCAGATGATGAGTTGCCGTGTTTTCCCGAAGGTGTAGATGACCGGCGGAGAGTAACCGACGCCGGAATCGTCCAGCGACTTCCAAAGTTCCTTGCCGGTCGCTTTGTCGAAGCTGACAACCAGTGCCTTGTCGCCACCGACGACGGCAATGAGTTGATCGCCGTCGATCAGTGGAGCGGCGACCATGCCCCAGACGGGAACGTTGGCCTGGTAGTCGTCGAGATAACTTTTCTGCCAGATGACGTCGCCGTTCTTGACATCGAGGCAGAACAGGTGGCCCATTGCACCCAGTGCGTAAACGCGGTCACCGTCAACGGTCGGCGTCGCCCGCGGCCCGGCATCGTAGCTGACGTTGTACCGCACACGATATTCGTGCGTCCAAATGATCTTGCCCGATTTCGCGTCGAGGCAGAGGACGCGTTCGGTTCCCTTTTGCTTTTGTCGATCAGTGATGAACACTCGCCCGTCGGCAACCGCCGGACCGGAATAGCCATCGCCGATGGGTGTTGACCACATCCGAGGCAACAACGACTGCGGCCCACGGCCTGCGGGCAGTTCCTTCACAATTCCCGTCTCGCGCCAGACGATGTCGCGTTTTGGTCCGCCCCACTGTGGCCAATCGTCGGCTCGGGCCGAAGAAACGGAGACGGCGGCCAACAAACCCAGCAGCACGCTCGTGTGAAATCCAACGCTGTAAGACATGCGACGCATCGATTTTCCCCTTTGGTCTCGGCGACAGTAATGATACCGCGGGTTGATTGTCGCAAGCTTGAGGTTCCCGTTGCAACTGTGATGCCGGTGATTGAGCGGCAATTGAAATTGTGGGGCTGGTTTACGGCGTGAGAATTCCGGAACGATTCGATAAGATGCCGGTGAGTTGCGAGCGGCGGTAGAAACCCGGTTTCTTGAAAAAACCAGGTTTCTTGTGGACGGGGAACTATCAACTTTTCAGGTCAACTATGAACTGGTTTCTGTTGTGCCGCATGCTGGGGTTGCTGGGCATGCTGGTGGGCGGATCGATGGTCTTCAGTCTGCCGTGGGCGTTTCCCGCGTGCGGGCAGACCGAGGTGTTCGAGGCCCGCGGGTTCTGGGGAATTGTGGCGGCGATTGGCTGTAGTCTGGGGATCGGTGCGGTGTTGCATTGGGTTGGCCGCAAAGAGACCGCATCCATTCTGCGGAAAGAAGCGCTGGCAATTGTCGGATTGGGTTGGCTGTTGGCCGGCGTGCTGGGAAGCCTGCCGTACTTGTTCGCGGGAACGTTGCGAGCGGCCGGCGAGCCGATGACGGTGGCCGATGCGTTGTTCGAGTCGATTTCCGGATTCACAACGACGGGCGCTTCGGTGCTGACCGAACTGGAAGATTCCACGTTTGTGCCACGCTGCGTGCTGTTTTGGCGTAGCTTCACCCATTGGCTAGGCGGGATGGGCATCATCGTGTTGTTCGTGGCGATTCTGGGGCGACTTGGTGCAGGCGGCAAAGCGTTGATGCGCCGCGAAGTCCCCGGCCCAATTAACGAAGCAGTCCGGCCGCGAGTTCGCGAAACGGCTGTCGTCATGTGGATCATCTATGTCGCCCTCAGCGGACTGCTGACCATCATTCTTGCGGTGGAAGGCCTATCGCTGTACGACGCGCTTTGTCACGCGTTCGGCACATTGGCGACCGGCGGGTTCAGCACGCACAACGCCAGTATTGGTCACTACCAGAGCGAACTCGTCGAAGGAACGATCATCCTGTTCATGATCTTTGCGGGAACGAACTTCTCGCTGTTTTATCTCGTCCTGCATCGCCATGATCCGCGGAAACGCAAAAGCATTTGGGGACGATTAGCACCGCTGCGTCGCGATCCGGAATATCGGGCTTATCTTTCCATTCTGCTCGTCGCCGCCATCGTGTTGACTATCAGCCTGCTATGGAGCGGCACGTATCGTTCGGTCCAGGAATCGATCCGCCATTCAACGTTTACCGTCGTCTCCATCATGACGACGACCGGTTTCGGCACGGAGGATTTCCAGGAATGGAATGAGTTCTCCAAGGGAATGTTGCTGCTGTTGATGTTCGTCGGTGGCTGTGCCGGCTCGACGGGGGGCGGAATCAAAGTCGTTCGCGTGATGCTGTTCGTGAAAATAATCTGGCTGGAAATCGAGCAGGCATTTCGGCCGAATGTCGTTCGGCCGCTGAAAGTGTTCGGCACGCGTGTCGATAATTCGCTGCGACACGAAGTGGTTGTCTATTTCAGTCTCGTGCTGGTTATCTTCGTGACGAGTTGGATGCTGTTGGCCGCCATTGAACCGGATGACCACTGGGTGGCGCGGGGCGGTGAATCTGGTGAAAACGCCGCGACGGCTGCGGACCACTCCTCAGAAAAGCTGCTCGATTGCGCCAGCGCGGTTGCGGCAACGCTGAATAATATTGGTCCCGGCTTGGGCGTCCTCGGCCCGCACGCGAATTATTCCGGATTCTCGCCGCAGGGAAAACTACTGCTCACCCTGCTGATGCTGCTGGGACGGCTGGAGTTATTCGCCATTCTGGTGCTGTTTGTGCCGGCTTTCTGGCGGCTGCAGTGATCATCCGGTATTGACCGTTTTGCCTCATTACCGGTACTGTTCCGCCTCGAAAACGAGACCAGAAACCCGGTTTTTCAAAAAACCGGGTTTCTTATGGACGTCTTTGGGGCAAACATGCGAATATTCTTCTCCGTCGGTGAGCCGAGTGGCGATCAGCACGGGGCACACCTCATCGAAGAAATGAAGCGACGGCGGGCCGACATCGAATTTGTCGGCTACGGCGGTCCGCTGATGGATCGCGCCGGCTGCCGGTTGCAGTTCCAATTGACGCAATTGGCCGTCATGGGTTTTCTGCGTGTCGTGCCGCTGTTGTGGCATTTTTATAAGCTGGTTCAAAGTGCGAACCGGTACTTTCGCGAACAACGGCCCGATGCCGTCGTGTTGATCGATTTCCCCGGCTTCAACTGGTGGATTGCCCGCAAGGCAAAGAAAGCGGGCATACCGGTCTTCTACTATTTGCCGCCCCAACTGTGGGCCTGGGCACCGTGGCGTGTGAAACGAATGCAGAAGTTCGTCGATCACGTGCTCTGTGCCCTTCCGTTTGAAACGGCCTGGTATGCCAAACGCGGCGTCGAGGCAGAGTACGTTGGACATCCATTTTTTGATGAAGTCGCCGACGCCAAACTCGATCAACCGTTCATCGACGAACGGCAGGTCTCCGGACAACGAAACATTGGGATCTTGCCAGGGTCGCGCAATTCTGAAGTCGATAACAACTGGCGGTTGTTGATTGCCACCGTCCAACGGTTACACGCGGCACATCCGTCGGCTCGGTTCTTTGTTGCCTGCTATAAGGAATCGCATCGCGAGTTCTGCGCCAATTGGATTCGCGATCACAATCTCGATCTGCCGCTGGAATTGCACGTCGGTAAGACGTCCGAGATTATCGAACTGGCCGAGTGCTGCCTGATGGTCTCCGGATCGATCAGCCTGGAATTGCTCGCCCGCAAAACGCCGGCTGTGGTAACGTATCGCATCAGTCGTGTTCAGCGATTGATTGCTGGCATCGTGCTTCGGTGCAAGTATTTCACCCTGCCGAATCTGATTGCCGACCGCGAGTTGATGCCGGAACGGTTCTATGCCGGCAGTCCGTCGAGTGAGGTGACGTGGGCGTTTGACCATTTGGATCGCTGGCTGAGCGACCGTGATGCGCTGACCGACAAGGTCGCGGAGCTGTCGCAACTTTGCGAAAACTGTGCCGAAACCGGCGCGACCGCCCGCACCGCGGAGGTGATTTTGGATCGGCTGCCGACCGCCGACCGCCGTTTCGCCGCTTGAGACACGCTGTTCCCCACGGGACGCGGCCCGTGGGCTTTAGGACATCCGATGCGCGCGTTATATTGAATGGGCGTAAATTTCGTGGCGGGGTGTCGCTCCGCGCGGACTTCACAGACAACCATGTTTTGACGTTTTCACCCAGGAGATTGTGCCGTGTTTGAGACAGTCGCCGTCGTCGGTTCTACGGGAGCCGTTGGCAGCATCATTATTGAGTTGCTTCAACAGCGGAATTTTCCCGCTCGACAATTTCGCTTTTTGGCATCGGCCCGCAGTGCGGGGACGACGCTGACGTTCAACGACGCCGAACATACGGTTGAAGAGTTGACGGCCGATTCTTTCGCCGGTGTCGATCTGGTGATTGCCAGCACGCCGGACGAGGTGGCGGCCGAATATCTGCCTGCTGCCGTTGCGGCTGGTGCAACGGTTATTGACGAATCGGGCTTCTTTCGCATGCAGCCGGACGTGGCATTGGTTGTGCCGGAAATCAATCCCGAGGCGGCCTTGAATGCCAAGGGAATGATTGCCAGCCCCAATTGTTCGACGACGCAAATGGTTCTTGCACTGAAACCACTGCACGATGCTTCGCCGGTGAAACGCGTTATCGTCAGCACTTATCAAGCAGTCAGCGGCGCGGGTTTACAGGGAACGACCGATTTGATGGAAGGTTCCCGTGCGCATCTGGCGGGTGATGATTTCGAGTATTCGGCATTCGCACACCCCATCGCCTTCAACGCCGTTCCGCAAATCGGCAGCGTCAAGGAAGAGGGATACACCAGCGAAGAGCTGAAGATGGTATACGAAACCCGAAAAATTCTGGGCGACGAATCGATCCAGATTAACGCGACCTGCGTTCGCATTCCGGTGGCCAATTGCCACAGCGAAAGCATCACCGTTGAAACCGAACGCCCGATTTCTCCGGATGAAGCCCGCGAGTTGTTCGCCGCGTTTCCCGGTCTCACCGTGGTCGGTGACACCGCCAACGGCGAGTTTCCACTGCCCTCGATCTGCACTGGAAGTGACGAAACGTTCATCGGTCGCATTCGCCGCGACCTGTCGCATCCCAACGGCCTGTCGTTCTGGTGTGTCAGCGATAACCTGCGAAAAGGGGCGGCAACCAACGCCGTGCAAATCGGCGAATTGCTCGCCAAGCACCGGGTTGCGGCGGAATGAGGCTGAATTATGAATTATGACTACGAACGGGGGGGGGGATTGAAGGGAGCAATCAAACGTTTGCCCCGATGGGATGTTCACCGTTCATCATTCATAACTTGTGGTTCATCGTTCCGCATACAGGGGTTGCGCGGACTATGCTGTCGTAACATTCGTTACAGATTCTAATCTGTATGCAGTGGATTTCAGCCCGGGCGGCGGGGGGTTCGATAAAACCGAAACACTGGAAACCATTTGTTTTCGGTGTGCTATACCCTCTACTATAGAGAGACGGCTGCCGGTCTACGCCCATTTTGGTTTTTACGGGCTGGAACGACGGTCGGCACTGGTACGGTCGCCGTACACACAGACGATTGTCATTGCACCTTCGGAGTTGCCCCCATGCAGCGCGCGTGTTGGAAGTCTTTGTTGCTTGGTCTTTTCGTTCTGCTGGCGTTGCCACAACCGACGGTTGTCGTTGCGCAAGATGACGATGAGCCGACCGCTACTGCGCCCAAAGCGGCCCCCGAACCAACGCTCGACGATTCGCCGCTGTTGAAACAGCCGGAAACTCAAGACGAAGATTTCGACGCTGTGCTGCTGATGGTCAAATTGGCCCGGCCCAAGTTGGCGAAGTTGTACCTCGCGAAAGTGATGACTCCAAAGCCGACGGATGCCTTGCTGTTGCGGTTGCACGACCGGCACGGGCCGGCGGTATTTCAGCAACTCGCGAACATACAGGAATTGAGGCCACTTTCGGCCCAACTTCTCGATCTGGTGACCGACGTGTTTCGCCGTCGCGGAATTGATCAGCAACGCATCGTCGCGCTCATTGCCGATCTGAACGGATCGGCCACCCAGCGGGAAGCCGCGTTGGTCGCGCTGCGCAATACCGGACCGGTGGCAATTCCGCAGCTTCTACTGCAGTTCGAGAATATTAGCGATGCCAGACAGCACGCGGTATTGTTGTTGACGCTGACGCGGATGGGACGGCAAATTGTTCCGGCACTGCTGGGGGCGCTCGAATCGCCCAACGACGAAATTCGTGCCGTCAGTATCGAGGCGCTGGGTTGGCTGCGAGCACGCGAGGCGGTTCCGTATATGTGGTATCCCGCGTTCGGTTTACAGCAAACAACCGGCGTGCAATCGGCGGCGAGAACGGCACTCGCTCGCATATTCGCAAAGTCCGACGGGAAGATTGGGACGGTCTCATCGTTCGGTGTTTCCAGTCAATTGAAAAAGATTGCGCTGACACATTACCGCAACGATTACCGCTGGAAAGTGGAAGAGGACGGCACGGTTCCGGTTTGGACGTGGTTACCTCCGGTCGGAACGGTCGGTGTCCGACGGCTTTCGCCCGAAGCGGCTTCGTTGTACGTCGGCATGCGATTCGCGCAGCAAACTCTTGAACTGAAACCCGATGACTCAGAAACTCAAGCCTTGTACTTGGGGTACGCCCTGGCAGCCGACCGACACCGCGTTGGTTGGGATAAGCCGTTGCCGACCGGTCCCGGCACGACTCACGACCTGGCGCTGACGCTGGGAGACGAAGTCGTTTCTCAGACGCTGGCACAGTCGCTGAAAAATGGTCGCGCCGATGTGGCGATTGCAAGCCTTCAGGTGCTGTCGCAGACGGCAACCCGGCACCAGATTACCGAACGGCGGCCCGGTCGCGCTCCGATTATTTCTGCGTTGAACTACCCCGATCTTCGCGTGCAATTTGCCGCGGCAGCCACCGTTCTGCAAGTCGATCCCAACGAACCGTTTCGCAGTTCAGGCCGCATCGTTTCCATTCTGACTCAAGCCTTGACCGACGAGGGGTCGCCTGGAGCGTTGATCGTTCACACAAATGCCGAGAAATCACGCGGCCTTGGCGGATACCTGGGCCAGATGGGATTCGATCCGCACATTGCGCTGACGGGTCAGGGGGGATTCCGCGTCGCGTCCCAGCGATCAGACATCAGCCTGATCCTGCTGGAGATCAACACGATTCGCTGGGGCCTCTCGCAGACGATTGGCAACTTGCGAGCCGATGCCCGAACGGCTGGCATTCCCATTGTGATCTTCGGGCCGAACGGCAAACAGGCTGACGTTGCCGGCTTGTTAGATCAGTTTTCTCGTTTGACCTACATTGTCACGCCGGCAACGTCGGAAGCGATGACGGAACAGGTTGGACGGTTTCTGGCAACGTTCAAGGCCCCAAAGTTGAGCGCTCAGCAACGCAGCGCGCGACGACAAACGGCCGCATATTGGTTGGCGCACATTGCCAGCGGGCGACGCAATCGGGTGTTCAACATTGCGAAAGCTGAAAACGCACTTTTGTCGGCACTGAACGATCCGGATCTAGCCGACAATGCGCTGGTCGCTCTGTCGGTCGTCTCAACAAAGGAAGTGCAGAAACAATTCGCAATTCTGGCAATGAATGAAGGTGCCGACGCTCGTTACCGCGAAAACGCCGCGTTGCAATTGGCGTTTCACATTCTGCGATTTGGTGCCACGCTGGACGAACGCGACGTCCTCGCGTTGCGGGCAAGTTGGGCGGCAGCCAAAGACCCCGCTTTGTCCACGGCGATGGCATCGGTACTTGGCTCGCTCAAGCCCGATGCGAAACGCGTTGGCCAACGGCTGGGCAAGTTCCCCGCCCCGCCAATTTCCGCCCCGGCGGTCGCCTCCCCACCCGCCGATCCACAACCATCGCCGTAAGGTTCGTAGTGACCGCATTCATGCGGTTCGATGGCTTCCTGTGGGTCAGAGCCCGATTGGTTGCGTCACTTCAAACGGCTACAACGAAGCGGTCGCTTGTTTCTTCTTTGCCGTCGATGGTTCGACCTGAATCTCGTCGCTGTGGAAGTTGATTTCGATCAGCGTTGTCACGCCGTGTTTCGCAGGGCTGTAGCCCTTTCGCAAATGCACCCGCCAGACGAGATTGCCCTTCAGTTTGTCGATGCCCTCGGGGCTTGACGGAATGTATGTCTCGCGACTTTCGCCCGGCTCCAGCGGTTCGAGTTTTTGCCCGCGCAGATCCCAGCTGTCGCTGGTGTTCAAGTCATAGACATAGAACAGGTTGCCGCCCTTTCGCTTGTCCGCCGCGCGGCAGACGAACGTGTTCCCGCGATAGTCCTCATAATTGTCTTCGTTGCGCACGCGATTGTCGAATAGCATCAACCGATCGAGCGGTGCGATCGTCTGGTCGTCGGACTGGTTTTCAACTCGCAACCACAATTTGAGCGTCGCAGCAGTCGCTTCCGGCGGTGCGGTTGGTGCGGCTTCCTCGTCGGAAAAGTAGACGAAGTTCAATGGGCCACGTGTCACTTTGACCGGTTCGACGAGGATATTTCCAAACCGACGGCTTTCGCCCAGCCGCAGTACGTGGCCGTGAGGCAATTTCATATCGATCTGATAAAGTTTGACGAACTTCTTCCCGTCTCGGACGGTCGCCTCGGCCGGATCTTCCAGGCTTTCCAATTGATGAGCGCCACTCAGCATTCGCATCAGTAACCAGAGGCAAACAATTGTCATCGCGCTGGCATAGCTGGCGAGCATTAAGAACCAGGCCTTGGGGATCATCTTCTCGTCTGCGGTTTCACTTTCTTCTGCTACTGCTGCTGCTGTCACCGGGTCCGGCGCAGGCTCGGTGGTGTTTTCCTGCGGCGGTTGTTGGTCGGCTGCAACTTCGAGGCTGTTCTCGGCAATCGTTGCTTCGGTGCTGGCACCCGCCAACAGATCATCCAGGTTGTCGCCGTCGTCCTCATCTGCGCCGGCACTGAAGTCGGGGAAGTCGTTTGGCGCGTCCTGATTGTCTTCGCTCGCCTCGAACGGCGCAGCTCCATCCCCAAACATGGCCGATGGCAACTCTTCGCCACCGAGTCCCTCATCCAGTTGACCGGCCGCGTCGAGCGTCAACGTCGGAGCCTCTGGCTCGAATTCAAACGACGGAAACTCAGCGGGCGGCTCTTCCGGAACGGAATCGTTTTCTCCTGCCTCAAGCGCTGAAAAATCGGGGACATCGGTCGCGGCGACTTCCTCATGGGGAACCGACGAATCGACGGACGCTATAGTTGGCTCTGCTGCTGCCTCGCTGTTGTCAGACGTCGAATCGATAACCTGTTCGGCAACAGCTTCTGCGGGCGTCGGAACGATGTCCTGTTCCTGGCCGTCTTGATCCTGACCGAACGAAAACTGTTCTTCGCCGAAGTTGGCATCACCAGTCTCATCAACCGCAGGCTCGGTGGTCGGGAATATTGCAGCACCGACCAGTTCCGATTCGTTCGCTTCGGTTTGTCCCGCGTCTGCAAGACCTGCGAAGTTGGCGAACATCTGCGCTTCGGGATCGGCTGGCTCTGGTATGACAACGACCGGCTCTGGTGGTACGACCGGCTCAGGCACAGCAGCGGCCGGCTCTGGTGTTGGCTCCGGTACTGGGTCCGACTCATCAACATTCACCGGCGTCTGCGTGCTCGCATCAACACTCGGTGGGCAATCTGCCGCCGACACCATCAAATGGGTGCCGCAATGAGGGCAGGCAACCGTCCCCGCCACAGTGACCAGGAATCGGCCCTGGCAACTCCCACAGGCCATTTCAACCGACATAAGTTTCTTCCATTCTCAAACAGCTGCAGATCACAGCAAACCACTCATCCCTTCGCGACCAACGGTGCCGCGAGATCGAACCAGTTTATTCTGGCCGTAGCCGCCTCGCGAAGCAACCGGTCTGGATGATTGTGCTGCATGACCCCCAAAATCGGAACTCCACACAGTTTGGATATTTCCGCAGGATCATCGCGTTCGTCGGCCAAGTTGTCGGGCTGGTTGACTTCGTTCAGGACAATTCCGGCGATCGAAAGTCGTCTCGACTGCGCAACTTCGACCGTCAACAATGTGTGATTGATCGATCCCAGCCCCAGTCGAGCCACAATCAGCAGCGGCAGTTGAAGTTCCTCCGCCAGATCGGCCACCGTCTTCGCGTCGCTGAGGGGACACAACAAACCTCCCACCCCCTCAACAATCAACAATTCGACGCGCTCTTGCCACCAACGCACACCACCGGTCAGAAGTGCGTTGTCCACCTCGCGTCCCTCCAGCCGTGCAGCGACCGGTGGTGCGACCGGCGCACGAAAACATTGTGGACAGATACGGTCGTGTGGGTGCGCGCCGCCTGTTGCCTGCGACAACTCTTCCACGTCGGCCCAGAATGGCTCGCCGTCAGCTCCCTGTTCGGCCCCGCTACAGGCCGGTTTGTAGACGCCCACGTTCAGCCCTTGTTTCCTGCTTTCTCGGGCAACAAGCGATGCCACACAGGTCTTGCCGACGCCAGTGTCGGTCCCCGTCACCAGTAAACCACGCGTTTCCATCAATGTTGTCCTCGCTGCGAAGCAATTGGGCGATCCGATTGTTCAGACTACACAGGAATTGCCGTTCACGCGTCTCGAAGGGCCGGTGGGAGCATGCTCATGCGGAAATGGCGGATTGACCCTGATTCGATTGCCTCGTAGACTATAAATTGGGGCCATTTCCGTAGCCGACAACCCACACTACAGGTGTTCGTGATGTCAATGCGATCCAGTTGCCAATTCCGTTCCGACTCATCCGGCATTCTCAGTGACCGACTGCGCTCGGCCGTTGCTGCGATTATGGCTAGCGTGTCAGTGCTGCTCGCGACCACCGTGGGATTCGCTCAGGACAAGGCAACGAAGGTCATCCACGATGACATTGTGCTGACGACGGCTCGGCCGGACAACCTGGAAATTCACATCACCTATTATCAGTCAGATGTCGGCAAGGAAGCTCCCGTGGTAATTCTGCTGCACGCGGAAGGGTCGAATCGTCAGGTTTGGCTGGGAAATATGGGATTCGCCCAGCGACTCTGGGATGAGGGGTATGCAGTCATCGCCGTCGATTTGAGAAAACATGGACAATCGGTGGTTCAGGGACCTGCCAAGATTACACCCGCTGATCGGCAAAGAATGGTAGCCTTCGATATGGAAGCCGTCAAAGCCTTCATCTTCGAAAAACATATGGACGAACAGCTCAATATGAACAAGACGGCGATTATTGCGCCGGAAATGAGTGCCGCCGTTGCGATCCTGTACACGATTCGAGACTGGAAGAAGCCACCGCACGATGACGGTCTGCGGACGCCGCGCGGCCAGGACATTCGGTCATTGCTTCTGTTATCTCCCGAGTCCAAAACCAAAGGGCTTAACATCGGTGCCAGTATCACAGACATTGGCAAACTGGCCGCCAATACCCTACCCGCAATGTCATTCTCAACGGTATTCTTCTACGGGGCGGCAGACAAGAAAGACAAACGTGGAGGAACCAAGCGCATGTACAGCAAGGCCGCTGGCGTCAAGGGTGTCAAGAAGAACGTGCTGCTCCAGGCCTATCCGTTCAAATACCGCGGTGTGGAATTGATCGGCAGGAACAATGCTCGAACAAGATGCGAAGAGCAAATGCTGGGATTTCTCGACGGTCGACTGAAAAAGCTCACGCAAACGCCGTGGAAAGACCGCCGCAGCGCTTTTAATCGCAACTGAGTTGGGTGGGGTTGAATCTTCGTCTCTCCTTGAGCGCCGAAAACTGCGTAACGCGAAGGCGAGCGGCCGGTGTCAACCGGCCGGTATTTCGGACTGCCCGAGGAAAAACATCCACGGCTCGCCGGTGCGCTGATCATTTAGATCGATCTCCCCTCCCTCGGTCCGTCCGCAAAGTGGATTCGACGGGCAAACGGATATCGTTTGCGGTATGCTGAATCCAACAAAGCGATTCACCCTGCCCGGGAGCGAAGTCGATGAACAGCGAAGATTTTCCCACAGACATTGATCAACCGGTCGTGCGAGATTATTCCTCGGCTGTGGCCGCGACGACCGAGGCAAAGAAACAAACACGTCGGCACGTACTCAAGGCATTGGCCGGATTGGGAATCGGATCGGCCGTGTTTCAACGGGCGTTGGCCGCGCAGGCGGAAAAGTCGAGCGACGTGACTGCCGACATGATTCAGCAGGCCGAGTGGATCGCCGGGTTGGAATTGAGCGAAGCGGATCGCAAAACAACCGCCGGCGCAGTCAACCGCGAGTTGGACAACTTTCGTCAATTGCGGGCGGTCGCGCTGGAGAATTCCGACGTTCCTGCGGTCCTGTTTCACCCGGCTCCGTGGCTCGCCCCCAACCGCGACAACGAACGGGGAGCGGTTCGGCCCAGCGAACAGGCGGCCCCCAAGCGGCCTCAGTCCGATGATGAACTCGCCTTTCTCCCGGTGACCGAACTGGCAGCGTTGATCCGCACGCGACAGATTTCATCGGTCGAGTTGACCAAGCTCTACCTGAAACGCTTGCAACAATACGACCCGGCCTTGTTGTGCGTGGTGACGCTGACCGAAGAACTCGCGCTCAAGCAGGCCGAACGAGCCGACCGTGAAATTGCCGCCGGACGCTACCGCGGTCCGCTACACGGAATCCCCTGGGGGGCAAAGGACTTGATTTCGGTTCGCGGTTACAAAACCACCTGGGGAGCACCGCATTATCAGGATCAATCGTTCGATGTGACGGCAACGGTTGCCGACCGGCTCGAAAACGCGGGTGCCGTGCTGGTGGCGAAGTTGTCGCTGGGGGCATTGGCGATGGGTGACCGCTGGTTCGGCGGCATGACGCGGAATCCGTGGGACACAAAACAGGGTTCCAGCGGATCGTCGGCGGGTTCGGCCTCGGCAACGGCTGCCGGTCTCGTCGGGTTTTCACTCGGCAGCGAGACGCTGGGCAGTATCGTTTCGCCTTGCCGCCGTTGCGGCACAACGGGTCTGCGGCCCACATTCGGACGCGTCAGCCGCAACGGTTGCATGTCTCTTTCGTGGAGCATGGACAAAATCGGCCCGATCACACGATCGGTCGAGGATTGTGCATTGGTATTCGGTGCATTGCATGGATTTGACGGACTGGACCCGACGGCCGTTGATCGACCGTTTCACTGGCCGTCGCAAAGCAATGTGAGGACGCTGAAAGTCGGCTACTTTGAAACGGACAAACCGGTGGCTGAGCGGCCGGAACTTCAGGTCTTAACGCAAATCGGCGTCAAGCTGATACCGGCGAAATTGCCGGACAAATATCCCGTTTGGGCGTTGACGACAATTCTCGACACCGAAGCCGCCGCCGTCTTCGACGAGATTACGCGAAAGGGAATTACCGAGGGTTTGAATAGTTGGCCGAAAACTTTTCGACTGGGACAATTCGTTCCCGCCGTCGAATATCTGCGGGCCAACCGTATCCGTCGGCTGTTGATGGATGAGATGAAGGCGTTAATGGCTGATATCGATTTGTACGTCGAAGGCAACGATTCGGGTGTGACCAACCTCACCGGCCACCCGACAGTCGTACTGCCAAACGGCTTCCGTAAACGCGACGACGTCGAAACGCCGACTTCGATTACGTTCACCGGCCGCCTGTACGGTGAGAGCGAATTGCTTGCCGTAGCGCACGCCTATCAGCAAGCAACCGGACACCACCTGAAACATCCACCCATGGAAACACTGAAACCGATCGGCGACAACGAAAACTCGTAATCGTCGGCAAGGTGGCACCCGTTGACTGACGATTGAGCGATTGCGTCTTCGTATTAGAACTCAAACGCATCGCCGTCTTCGGCCACGACCGTCCGGGGGAAGATGTCTCGCAATCCTACGAGACCGATGGGATCATCGCCGCCGAGTTGGGGGTCGATGTGCAGCAAAATCAGCCGGTCGACTTCGGCATCGCGTGCCAACTCCAACACCGGTGTCAGGTGGCTATGGCCGGTTTTCAATGCCCATTCACGCATGTCGTCAGCAAAATTGCATTCATGAATCAGTAAATCGACACCGCGAATGAAGTCGGCATCGACACCATCAGGACCGGCGGTGGTGTCGGTGATGTAGGCGAATGACTTTTCCGGCCAGTCAACGCGAAAGCCGTTTGATCCGCCAGGATGTTTGAGCGGCGTATGCCGCAGCACGCCACCATCGGGCAGGGTGACTTCGCCGTTCAGTTCAATGTATTCGTAGTTGGGCTGAACGGGAAACAGGGGATCGGCGAAGAGATGCTGCCGCACGGCGGCCAGCGTCGTCGATGTGCCGTAGACACGGAGCCGCTGCAGTTGGCCCTTCACCATCGAGACGAGTGGGAAGGTCAGCCCAACGATGTGGTCGAGATGCGCGTGTGAAAGGAACACGGACAATTCAGATGTTTGCAGCCGCTCCGGCACGCGAAAGAACCCGCTGCCGGCATCGAACACCACACCGATTTCCGGCAGCATCACACAAGCCGTGTGACGCCGCTCGTTGGGGTGATACCCGCCGGTTCCCAGGAATTCGATTTGCATGCAGCAACATTCCGCTACGACGGGCCAGTGGTAACATGATTCGCTGGGCTGATGCCCATCGCTCGCTTGGCATTATCGAGGAAAGTGCACGGTGTGAACAGACGAATCTAAGTGTAATCCAAAGCCGGTCAGTCTTCCAAGTTTCGTTGCCGAATCCAGTCGGTGTGGAAGGTTTCTTCGCGGGGCTTGTCGATGCGCTGGTAGGTGTGGGCACCGAAGTAATCCCGCTGTGCCTGCAGCAAATTGGCCGGCAACCGGGCTTGGCGATACCCATCGTAGTAACTGAGCGCCGCACTGAAACCGGGGATCGGCAGCCCCAGGTTAACTGCCGTCGAAACCACGCGCCGCCAACTCGGCTGCGCTTTGTCGATTGCCGAGCGGAAGAAGTCATCCAGGAGCAGGTTCTCCAACTCCGGGTTCTTCTCAAAGGCATTCTTGATGTCTTCCAGGAACGTCGAGCGGATGATGCAGCCGCCCCGCCATAGCATGGCAATTTCACCGTTGTTCAGTTTCCAGCCGAACTCCTCGGCCGCTGCATTGAGTTGCACGTAGCCTTGTGCGTAACTGCAGAGCTTCGATGCATAGAGCGCCTGACGCACATCGTCGATGAACTGCTGCCGGTCGCCATCGAAACTAAGTTCAGGGCCGCTCAGCACTTCAGCCGCACGAACGCGGGCGTCCTTCTGCGCCGACAGGCAACGCGCGTAAACCGCCTCGGTAATGAGCGTCGTCGGCACACCGAGATCGAGAGCGTGCTGGCCCATCCACTTGCCGGTTCCCTTTTGCCGCGCGGTGTCGAGAATCTGATCGACCAGATGTTCGCCAGTCTCGGGATCTTTGACGGTGAAAATGTCGCGGGTAATTTCAATCAGATAGCTTTCCAATTCGCCTTCGTTCCACTCTTTGAACACCCGGTAGAGTTCGTCGTTGGACAGTCCGAGTGCCTGCTTCAGAATGAAATACGCTTCGCAGATGAGCTGCATGTCGCCGTATTCGATGCCGTTATGCACCATCTTGACGTAATGTCCGGCTCCTGCTTCGCCCACCCATTCGCAACAGGGAATGTCGCCGTTCGGGCCGACCTTGGCCGAGATGGTTTGCAGAATCTCTTTGACGTGCGGCCAGGCTTCGGGCGACCCGCCCGGCATGATGCTAGGTCCTTTGAGCGCTCCTTCTTCACCGCCGGAAACTCCCGTGCCGATAAACAACCGGCCGGCGTCGGCCACCTCTTTGGTACGGCGGTTGGTGTCGCCGAACAGCGTGTTTCCGCCGTCGATGATAATGTCGTCTTCATCCAGCAACGGGATGAGATCCTCAATAATCTTATCGACGGCCGGCCCCGCTTTGACCATCAGCATCACCTTGCGTGGCGACTTGAGACTCCCCACCAACTCTTCCAGTGAGTGATAGCCGTTGATGCGATCGGGCGTGCCGTCGGCGACGACACCTTCCGGCTGATCGCCCAGCCCGCCGACAAAGTCATCGGTCGTAGCAGTCGTGCGATTGTAAACGCCAACCGAGAAGCCGTGGTTGGCCATGTTAAGAACAAGATTCTGGCCCATGACGGCCAGTCCGATAAGTGCGATGTCGTTTTGCATGATTCCGATGGTGGTCCGTGGTTAGTTGTCGGTTGGGAGTTGGTTAAGGTGTGCTAAACCGCAAGCGGTGTTGCTGAATCACTTCTTCCAAGGGGGAGTATCCGGCAGGTAGGTGTCGAATTCATCGATTAACGATTTTTCGTATTCGCCCGCGTATTCTCCATTCAGGAATTTGTCGCAGGCTTCGTCGAGGAAGCGTTGCCAGCTGGCTTCTTCGTGGCCGGGATTGATGGGGTAGAACAGGGCGCCGACTTCGAGGGCGGCTTTTCTGTCGCCCGGTGCGTCGCCGATCATCAGCACGTGATCCTTCTCGTAGCCCAGTGATGCCGCCTGTCCGAGTGTTTCCTTTTTGCTGCCCGCCTCTTGACCGCAGATGGCGGCGACGAAGTCTTCGATGCCGTGCTCTTTCCATTCGGCCTCGAGTGCTTCGTTGGGGGTCGCCGAGCAAACCATCATGTCGGCACAGGCTGATAATTTCTCCAAGGCGTTACGGACACCGGGAAACGGCGGAACTCCCTTCACCATTTGCGCGATCGTCTCGTTGACCGCGACCGACCACTCTAATGCCAATGTGAGATCGGGATCTGAGGTCTTTTCGACTTCGAGCGTCAGCGTCGGGTTGCCGAGTTTGGTCTCGCGATCCATCCAGTCACGGATTCCCTGAAGCCTTGGAATCGAAACCTGCCGTGCCTGCACTTCGGGGCGTTCTTCCATCAAGTCGAGCGCCAACGTGTAGGCGATGAACCGGTTCGCACCGCGCCATTTGGAATACAGGTTGGCGAATTCGCACGCCTCGCGGGCGTACTTCGATATCGGCTGCAAGTGCATGTACCGGATGAAGTTGGGAATGAAGCACTCCTTGTGCTTAATCTCCATCGAGTCAAACGCGCAGCCATCGGAATCGATCCCGACGAGGAAGTCTTTGGTTTTCTTAAAGTTGTTGAGAGGATGGTCGGACAAGGGTTGCTCCGGATGGATAAGTTGTTAGTTGTCGAAAAGCCCACGGACTGCGTCCGGTAGGACCTGTTGAGTTGATTCACAATGCTCTATCGATCCGCCTGCGGCACGTATTTCGGCAGCTTCTGATCGGCAAAGATTGGTTTCAGTTTTGACAACCTCAAACGGCCGTCGATTACCGGAACGTTCACGTTGTCGCCGCCGATTAACGGCGTAGCGTAATTCACAAAATCGTCGGTGACGTCCATGCCGTCGGCGGTGATCCAGTCGGTGGGGAAGGTACGTTCGCTGTTGGCCACCTCACTCAACGGCACCTTGTCGAACCGCACGCTGTAGTCCGGGCCGTCGTTACGGAGGATGGTGGACATGAAACCGCTTTCACCCGCCGCTGCCAGTTCGGCCGCCTTCTTGCCTGCGCCGTAGGCTTCGTCGAGATCGACATTCGAGGCATACAGCATGTCGTGCCGTTGGGCGGTTCCCGGCACGTTGGCGCGGGCGGCTCCTTTGACCGACAGGCCGCGCGCGTTGAGTTCGTTAATGAGTACCTGCGCCACCGTTAGCTGACTTGCGCTGAATTGCGCGTGGCCGAACGAGTCTTTCGACTCGCCAATGTCACCCAGCTTCAACCCTTCGCTAACAACCACAATCACTCGGCCGTCGCGTTTCAGTTGGTCGTTCACATTGTCGGCCAACTGCTCGATGCTAACCTCGCGCTCGGCCAGATAAATCTGTAACGGCAGTTCTCGATTGGGATCGGCCAACCGAGCGGCGGCGGGAATGAAACCGATGCGTCGTCCCATCGCCTGAAGCACCAACACCGGGTCGGCGGGCGAACTGCCGTTGTTTTCTTCGTTTGCCAACTGTACCTGATGTGTCCAATAGCGGGCCGTGCTACCGTAGCCGGGCGTGTGATCGATGAGTTGAAACTTGCTGTCGCCGACGTCGTTGTCGATGGTCTTGGGAACGCCGATTCCGATCACGTCCAAACCGCGTTCCTGCGCCAGCATGGCGACTTTGTTGGCCGTGTCCATCGAGTCGTTGCCGCCGATGTAACAGAAATAGCCGACGTCGTGTGCCTTGAAGACCTCCATCACCCGGTCGAAATCTTCATCTTGATGTTCGCGAAGTTTGTAGCGGCAGGTGCCGATGGACCCGGCGGCCGGCGTCGTTCTCAGCAGCGAAATCTCTTCGGGACTTTGCTCCGAGAGATTGAGCAGTTCCTCTTTCAGAACGCCTTCAATTCCATGCCAGCCCGCGAAGACGGTGCCAATTTCAGGCAGTTCGCGTGCCGTCTCGACCAGTCCGCGCAGACTGTTATTGATCACCGGCGAGGGGCCGCCCGACTGGGCCACGATGAGATTCTTGCCTGTTCCCACTATTTTGTCCTGTTCACTCTGTCGTCAAAACCCAGCGTCACTTGTTGACGCGGAAGACGTCCCGGGAATCTGTTGAATCCGGTGGGACTTGAAAAGCATTTCCCCGCTACAGAAAGCGGTGCTAGGCCAACTGCCTCTGGTTGGCCGACGATTCCTCGACTATGATACTGGAATCGGAGCGGCAATTCAAAACCGCGCTCCAACCAGTTATTGAGGCAGCATCTTGCTGGCGGGTTCTTCACGCCAGCTTGGATAAATGTCTGTTTTCGTCGGGTAATCGGCCTTTTTCGACGAAGGTTTCCCACGAATATGGGGTAAACTGGCCTGCGGTGTTCACCGTTGTCAGCAGCACAAGTCGTCCGGGAGAACGCGAACGATGCGAATTCGACGCTCTGCTACTGTCGCCCGGATGACGCTGATCCTCGCGCTCGCATGTTTGTTTGCCGTTACCGGCGTTCATTCTGCCGGCGCAGCCGACTCGGATAGCGACATCGTTGCCAAGATCAACGAATACGTCCGGCAGGGATGGGCCGACAACGAAGTGGAACCGTCGGTGTCGGCTGACGATTACGAATTCGCCCGCCGTGCCGCCCTCGACATCATCGGCCACGTTCCATCGTACGACATGTTGATGGAGTTTCTGGAAGATGAGTCGCCCGACAAACGGCAGAAGTACATCGACCGGTTGCTGGACGATCCCGATTATGTGAAGAACTGGACCAACGTCTGGGCCAACATTCTCGTCGGCCGCGCAGGCAACCGTGGAAATCGGGGGACGCTCGAACGCTGGCTGCGCGGATCATTCTATCGGAACGAGGCATACAACAAATTCGTCCACGAATTGATTGCTGCTGAGGGGACCAGCCGCGAGAACGGCGCCGTCGCCTTCCTTGCGAGTCACTTGAACGACGGAGCTTTGCCGGCAACATCGATTTCCGCTCGCGTGTTCCTTGGCATGCAGGTGCAATGCACGCAGTGTCACAACCATCCCTTCAACGATTGGAAGCAAAACCAGTTCTGGAGCATGAACGGTTTCTTTCGCGGCACCAAGCGAATGCGGGGGCTCGAACGCGGCCAAACCGGTCTGACCGATGAGCCAACCACGGAAGTCATTTTCTACGAACAACGCAGCGGCCTGATGAAAGCGGCACAACGAAAGTACGTCGATGGGACCCGCGTCGCGATCAACGACACGGAAAAGCCGCGAACCCAGTTGGCCAATCTCATCACCGACCCCGAAAAGCCATTTCTGGCGGCAGCGCAAGTCAATCGCCTATGGGGCCACTTTTTCGGCTTCGCCTTCACGCGGCCCGTCGATGACATGGGGCCGCACAATCCCCCGTCGCATCCCGAGTTGCTCGATTTCATTTCGTCGCAGTTTCGACAGGCCGGTTTTGACAACAAGCGACTCATCCGCTGGATTGCGGCCAGCGAAGCGTATCAACTCACCAGCCGGTATGGTGAAAAGAATTCCGCCGATAGCCCGTCGTCCGGAAATGTGCCGTTGTTCAGCCGCATGTACCTCAAGAACTTCACAGCCGAGCAATTGTACGACTCGCTGATCGTCGCCACCGAAGCACACAAAGCCAATCGCAATAGCGAAGCGGCCGAAAACCAACGGCAACAATGGCTCCGACAATTCGTGCAGACCTTCGGCACCGACGAAAACGACGAGGCAACCACCTTCAATGGCACCATTCCTCAAGCGTTGGTGATGATGAACGGTGCGCTCATCGGCAATGCCATCAGCGGTGACCGAGGCGCATTCTTGAAGAGGGTACTCGAAGCCCCCAACGGCGATATTCGAGCAAAGAAGAAGACCGTCACACGCCGCAAACCGCTTACCCGTCGCGAACAGTTACGGTTGACCAAAGCGTATGCCAAATCAACACCTGCGAAAATTGAAACGCTGTTTCTGGTCGCGCTCCAGCGAAAACCAAGCGAGACCGAGGTGGAAGGTTTCAATTCGATCTACCAGGAATCCGGCAGCACCGATCCCGTTGCCGGCCTGCAGGACGTCTTCTGGGCCATCCTGAACTCCAACGAGTTCATCATCAACCACTGAAAAATGCTTGCGATTTCGCAGTTTATCCCGTGCGGTTTCGCGGCGGGGAACTGTCCCGCGTTCACTTCGGCGAAAGCGTCACCGTCAATCCCTTCGTCCTGTATTTCAAACCCAACGGTTTGCAGAACGCGGCGAACACCTCATCGGCAGTCGCGTTTTTCAGGTCCATACTGATCGGCATGTTGATGTCGATTCCAGCTGCCTTTAATTTCGCCTCGTCATACTTGAAGACGATGCCGGTTTTCTCCAGTCGCCGAATGAGCGCAACCGCCGGCACCCGTTCAAACTTGAGTTTGGCATACAATCGTTTTTCCAACGGGAGAACGGCACCGGGTACCGGGCGCGTTGTCGGGCGGCGACGCGTGGGCCGCAACAGCGCGGCGACTGCCTCGTGCTGTTCGACCGTCCCGGTGACAGTCACGCGGCTGCCATCGACCTTTGTCTGCAGCCCATCGATGTTCGCCGACCACTTCTTCGCCGTCCCCGCCGCCGAGCTGCCGCGCGGCGTGTAGGAACGGGAAATCGATACCTTGTCGGGAACCGAAACAATCTGCAGTCCGTTGGCGGTTTCGTTCCATCGGAACGTCAGATCGAACTGAATCAACACAATCGAAAGCGCCTCGACGGCGTTGACCGATGGCAGCGTTGCCGAAGCCCACAGGTCGTGCGGGATCTGCTCAAGCCCGTCGATCCGCAAACGATATCGTTTCCCTATCTGCTGGATGAGATCGGACGGTCGATCCAGGTCATTCCAATGCAGCGTGCGGCGCTCGCCCAGTTCGGCCAAACGCCCCTTGGATAATCTGAGAGTCGGTTGCTGTAGTTCGTCGAAGCGAACTGCAGTCAATGTTCGCAACTTGGCCATGCTCTCTTGTGGGCCGATGCAAACTGTATTTCCCAAAACGCTGACTTGCCCATCCACCTTGGCCGCGATGCTCTCCAGCGCCGACTGCAACGGCTGGCCGCCGAAATCGACCGCCAAAGGTTGAGTCGGATCGATTCGGCGGTCGAGCAGAATAGATATCTTGCGGCTCTCTGCCATCCGGCCGAGAACTCTTCGCGCGGGAACGTTCTGCCACGTCGCTGTCAGCGGCTTGTTCAATTCGTCGCGGAATTCTTTGCCCGTCTTGAGGGACGGATGGCGGCGGTCGAGTTGAACGTCGGCCGTCGGCGTGTCGGCGGCGAACAGCGAGCAGATTGCGACCGCAATTGTAATCACGTCACATGGCCTCAATGTTTCAACATGCAAGTGTCGCTGCAATTCGCGGCCAGACCGCCGAGGTTTTAACCTGCGTAATCGGCTTCCTGTTTGTCGAACATTCCGTCCGCACGACATAACCACTGGTTTGAAATAATAGTCGATGGTACCATAGGGGTACGCGGGCCGCCATCCGTATTCGCGGACGATTGCGTCCGACACCGCCACCAGGAGCCGGCGAAAACCTTATGCTTACAACTCACGCCATCGGCATCGATCTCGGAACCACATACTCCTGCATTGCCTATCTCAACGAGCATGGCGAGCCGGTCACGTTGCCTAATCAAGAGGGCGAACTTTCGACCCCGTCGGTCGTGCTGTTCGACGACAACGATGAAGTCATCGTCGGCACCGAGGCGCTACGCAATGCGATTCTTGAGCCGGAGCGTGTCGTACAAAACTCAAAACGGTTCATCGGCGATCCCGACCATCGTTGGAATGTTAACGGCAAGCCGTACACTCCGGTTGACGTTGCGACGTTCGTGCTGAAAAAGATGATCTCGGCGGCGCAGGATCAGTTGGGGCCGATCGAGCAGGCCGTCATCACCGTGCCGGCGCAATTCAGCGACTATCAACGTCAGGCCACCGTGGCCGCCGGCCATCGCGCTGGGTTACAGCGGGTCGATATCATCAACGAACCAGTCGCCGCCGCGCTGTGCTATGTGTTGGGAAGTGAGGGGCTGTGGTTCACCGAATTGGCCGACGAACAGAAAATTCTCGTGTACGATCTCGGCGGCGGCACGTTCGATTTGTCGCTGGTGCGATATCAGAAGAACGAGGTTAGTGTTATCGCCAGCAGTGGCGATTTGAATCTGGGCGGAATCGATTGGAACCACGCACTCGAAGATGCCATCGCCAAACAGTTCAGAAAGGAATTTGGGGACGACCCAACGTCGGATCCTTCGAGCAAACAGTTCCTGGCGCTCGAGGCGGAGCAAACCAAGCGAAGCCTCTCAGTTCGGCCGCGTGCCGCCATGACCTGCCAGCACGCCGGTCGTCGCAAGACATATCAGGTCGAACAGGAGCGTTTTGAGAAACTGACCGCCTCGCTGGTCGAACACACGGCCGACATCACACGGCGGATGCTCAAAGAGAGTAAACATGGCTGGGGCCGAATTGACGTTGTGCTGACGACGGGCGGCTCCTCGCGAATGCCGATGATTCGCAATTGTCTGAAGTCGATGAGCGGCACGACGCTGAATACGTCACTCTCGCCTGATCAGTCGATCGCTCACGGAGCCACCTACTATGCCGGCATGCTGCTGACCAACAGCAAATTCGCCCGTTCGATTCTCAACGATGACGCCAGTTCGCGACTGTCTCAGATTCGGCAGAAGAGTGTCAACGCGCGTGGGCTGGGCATCATGGTTCGCGAAGTGGAAACGAGCCATCGCGTGCCACATTATCTCATCAAGCCCAATACGTCGCTGCCGACGGAAGTCACTGAGACTTTCGGCACCGTTATGCCGAATCAACGGCGGGTTCACCTGCAGATTGTCGAAAGTGGACTCGACCCGAAACAGCCGCCGGTCAAACTCGGCGCGTGCATTATCGACGATCTGCCCGCCAAGTTACCGGAAGGTTCCGAGATCGCCGTCACCATTCGTTACGATGAGCAGTCGCTCGTGCATGTCGATGCGAAAGATGTGACCAGCGGCAAACGGGCATCGACGAAGATCGTTCGTCACGAAAATCTCAAGCCGCAACTGGAATCGCCGAACGGCGATGAAGCCGACGTCACCACGCTGAAGGGCGACGAGGACATCGCGAAACCGGCCGTTCGCAATCGGCCGCCGCGAGTTGAGTCGGCAAAACAGGCCGGCGCATCGCCGAAACGGAAACCGGCAGTTCGACCAGCGCCTAAGCCGCGACCGGTTCCACCTCCGAAACCAAAGAAGCGGCCCGCTCGGGTTGCCGCGTCGCGTTCGACGCTGGAAGAAGCCGATCAGCCGGTGGCGCTCTGTAACGACTGCGGTGAACCGCTCGACAACCAGGGACGCTGCGACAAGTGTGGCGTGAGAGCCACCCACAGGCAGGTCAAGCCGGCAACCCGCAGGAAAACGGCGAAGCCAGCCGGCGAATCTCGCAGCCAGAGAGGTGCGAAATCCAAACGCCGAAAAGCAACTCCTTCTCCTCGCCCTGTCCCGGCACCGCGAAAAAGAAATGCCGGAAGTCGCCCAGGTGTCATTCCCGCCCCGCCCAATCCCGATGAGATTATCGAGCTTGGCGATGACCTGCCCGCAAGCGGACGACGCAGGACGCAGCGATCGACGAATCGCGAAACGCAGCGTCCGACAAGGCCAAAACCACGCCAGCGACCGGCAGACCAGAACAGCGGCGAAGACGAATTCTGGGAACTCTCCGAATGATGCAGTTCGCAGCCGATTGACTCTCCGTTATCGCCATCGCAGAAAGTCCGAATGAAGATCGACCGTATTGAGTTGTTCCACGTCGCGATGCCGCTCATCTATCCGTGGCGAACCGCCTACGGGGAAGATGCCGCCATTCACTCGCTGCTGTGCCGCATGTCAAGTGGTTCGGTCGATGGCTGGGGCGAAAGCGCCCCCTTTGCTGCGCCTTGCTACAGCCCGGAATGGGCCGGCGGGATCTTCGCCGTCACCCGCGACTGGCTCGCACCGGCGCTATTGGGGCAAGACGTCTCCAGTGGCGAAGATCTGCAGCAGACGCTTTCATTGTTCAAAGGGAATCCGTTTGCGAAAGCCGCGCTTGATACAGCCTGGTGGAGCCTCGATTGCAACATGCGAGACACGCCGCTGCATGTGGCATTGGGAGCGACGCGCGATGAAGTTGAGGTCGGTGCGGATTTCGGCGTGATGGATTCCATCGATGATTTGCTTGCCGGTGTCGGACAGGCAATCGATGACGGGTTCCCCCGCGTTAAGTTGAAGTTCCGTCCGGGCTGGGATGTTCCCATGCTCGAAGCAGTTCGAAAATCGCATCCCGATCACACCTTCCACATCGACTGCAACGGCGGTTACTCTCTGCGCGACATTGAACTGTTTCAGCAGATCGACAAGTTCAATTTGGCAATGATCGAGCAGCCGCTTGCGCACGACGATCTCATCGACCATGCCCGGCTGCAGGCGGAAATTCAAACGCCCGTCTGTCTTGATGAAAGCATCACACATCTGCGAAAGGCCGAACAGGCAGCGGCAATGAACTGTTGCCGATTCGTGAACGTCAAACCGGGCCGAGTCGGCGGATTGACCAATGCCGTCGCCATTCATAACGCCTGCCGCGATGCCGGCATTCCCTGCTGGGTGGGAGGCATGCTGGAAAGCGCAACGGGTTCGGCGCTTTGTGTCGCCTTGGCAATGCTCGACAACTTCACCTACCCGGCCGACATCTTTCCCAGCAGCCGCTTCTACCACGAAGACCTGTCGGACCCAGCAGTCGAGTTGGTGCAATCGGCTGCCGGTGTTCCCAGCGTTCGCGCACTCCAGACGCTACCGGAACCAAACCCGGCACGGTTACAGGCACTGACTGTCCAACAGGTCGTGCTGAAAACGTAAGCGACACCAACGCCGCCAATGGAGGTTCGTAGTGACCGCATTCATGCGGTTCGGTCGCTTCCCAATCCTCACTGCATCAGATGTGGCAACTCGAACGCCCGCCCTTGGCGATGTACTGCTGGTGGTACTCTTCGGCGCGATGAAAGACTGACGCCGCGACGATTTCGGTGGCGATGGGTTTACCCAAGCGGCCGCTCTCGTCGAGGTGCTGCCTCGACGCGGTTGCCAACTCCATTTGTTCGTCGCCGTGCGTGAAGATCGCCGTGCGGTACTGTGTGCCGAAGTCCGGTCCTTGACGATTCAATTGCGTGGGATTGTGACATTGCCAAAAGACGTCAAGCAACTGCTGGTAGGTCACGCGTGCCGGATCGAAGGTCACCTCGACTGCCTCGGCATGTCCGGTGTTTCCGGTGCAGACTGTTTTGTAATCGGGCGACTCACTTTGTCCGCCGATGTAACCCACCTGGGTCTCGACGACTCCCTCGGTTTGCCGAAACGTTTCTTCAACACCCCAGAAGCAGCCCGCAGCAAACGTTGCTGTATTCATCGTCATATCTCCATAATGGCGCGACGCAGAACGTCAAAGACTTGCGTTCCCACACAGGAACGTGGGGACGAGAAGACAGAATGCGGAAATGCGATTGATATAGAAAAGCCCGGTCTCTCAAAGAAAGACCGGGCGCAGTTCGTCATGTCACAGTTTGTTCTGTCACAGTGCGGTGAACTCTTCCTAGTGCTGGAAGAGGAACTCCTTTGAGTTCAGCACGGCCCAACCGACGTCTTCCAACGCCTGCTTGCGATCCTTGCTGCCGGCGATGTGTCTCTTGGAAGCTTCCATTTCTTCGGAAACCGGACGGCGGGCCAATGCCGACAGGTAGAGCGCCGTGATAATCTCTTCGTCGCTCTTCTTCTCGTTGAACATTTTCGCGATCCGGCTTTTGCCGTCTCGCAATTTGTTATGAACGACCGGGCCGTTGATCATTTGGAGCGCCTGAGACAGGTTCGATTCGCTCGATCGCTCGCACCCACAGGCCATTTCGCGCTGTGGTTGGCCGAAAATCTTCAGGAAGTAATGATTGGTCGGCGGGTCAACCAGATCAACCGCCCGCGTCCCAGGTGGCAGACCTTTGAAGTTCTCGGGGACACTGGTTACCTGGCAGATTGCGTCGAGCAGTTGCTCGGCCGACAGCAGCCGGGTGGTGGCGTGCGAGTTGTAGATTTCGTCGTCGGCGTTGAATTCGTTCTTCCGCGAACTCAACTGGTATAGCCGACTGTTCATGATTGTGCGGACAGCCCACTTACGGCTGAATTTGTTTTCGACAAACTGCTTGGCCAACTCATCGAGCAGTACGGCATTGGACGGCGGATTGGAGTCACGGAAGTCGTCCACGGGTTCGACAATTCCGCGTCCCATCAGGTTGCCCCAAATGCGATTGACGGCTGCTTTGGCGAAGAACGGGTTGTCCGGAGCGGTCAACCAGTCGGCGAACACCGCTCGCCGGTCCTGATCGGCGGGAACATCGACGTCGCCTTTGAGCAGCAAATGGACCTTCATTGTCTGTCCGGTGCGCGGCTGCTTAATCTCGCCAGACGATGCTGCGAAAATCACCTCGTCGGCGGGATCGGTCCCCTTTTTGCGACCGATTCGTGTGAAGGCAGCGGCGATGCCGTAGTAGTTGTCCTGCGACCACCGCTCGAAGGGGTGGTTGTGGCATTTGGCACACTGAATGCGAATGCCAAGGAATAGCTGGGCCGTCGTTTCGGTTGCATCGTTTGCATCGCGACTGGCGCGCCAATAGTTGGCTGCCGGGTTTTCGTACACGCTGCCCGATGCCGTTAACAGTTCGCGGGCGAATTGGTCGAGCGGCTTGTCTTGGTAAATGCCGTCGTAGATCCAGCGACGGAATTTGTAAACGCCAGTCGCGTTGAGCTTCTTGCTGTTCGATCGCAGGATGTCTCCCCAGCGGAGAGTCCAGAAGCCGGCGAATTCGGGGGAATCGACCAGTTGATCGACGAGTTTGTTTCGTTTGTCTTTGCCGGCATCGTCGAGGAAGGCAATCGCTTCATCGACTTTGGGCAGACGGCCCATCGTATCGAGATACGCACGCCGGACGAACTCTTCGTCAGTACACACATCGGACGGCAGGAACTGCAACTGTTTGAGTTTTGCGAAGGCAATCGTATCGACAAAGTTGTTCTCCGGCGGATTGCTCCAAGCGAAGCCTTTGACATCTTCCAGGAACGTCACGAAGCTGGTTTCCATCTTGTCGAGATAACGTGCGAGGATCGCAGTTTCTCCGCGCCCCACCTTTTCGACCGCGCCGTTTTTATCGACAGTTGCGACCGATTCGTTGGATGACGTGAAGACGGTTAACGCGGTGATGTCGCGAACGCTGCCGTCGCTGAAGTGACCGTTCACATACAGTTGCTGCCTTGCTGCCGGCTGACGGAAGACGCGAACGCGCGGCAAGATGTCGATTTTTACGAGCGTGGGGGCATCGGCTTTGTCGATGCGAAGCCCTTCTCCGATCCAGTCGTGAAGAATCTGGTATGGCGGATCGCCTTTGATCAACCGGCGACCGCCCCCGTGGGCAACTTCCATTGACGGTTTCTTCAAGAGCAGGCTTTCAGCGGGATCGAGAACATTGGTGCGGCGACCGAAGAACTCGGTTCGCAATGTCATAATATCCAGCGGCGGATCGTATGCACGCAGTGAGAGGCGGAAGCCCGCTTTGCCGGACGGCGAACCGTGGCAGGCACCGGAATTACAACCGGCTTTGCTCAAGGCGGCCAGCGTTTCGATCTTGAAACTGACCGGGGAAGGCTTCTTCATGTTGACGACAGTGACTTCGATCGTCGATTCGACCGATCCCACCTTCGCGATAATCTTTGCCGTCCCGTTTCCGACCGGCAACGCGAGGGTCGATTCAATCTTTACCACCTGTGGATTCGACGAAGTGAACTCTGTGGCCAGCGTCAAATCGCGAACGAGTTCCCCGCCGTATTGGCCGGTGACGATCAATTGCTGCCGCGCCCGATGGCCGGAAAGCTGAAACGCATTCGGCTGCAGCAAAATCGACTTCGGAGTGCCGACTTCAACCTGGGCGTCATCGGCCGAATAGGTCGTCGGCACGACGGTCGAAAGTAACGCGACAACTGCAAATCCTGTCAGAATCCGGTGTGTCTTTAACATCCTGGCCTTCTCCTGCAACATGATTGATCTTCGCCATGCTGGCCCGTGGACGAATACCGCCGACAGCCGTTTGATACCGGCGGTTCGCCTGTGAAAATCGCAAATCGAATTGTGGCTACGTGCCGCCCATTCTTTTCTATTTGCCTATTGTCTTTTATTCAACGGTCACTTGAATCGCCGGCGATGTTGCCGACAGCTTCGCCTTACCGACCGTCGCGTCTCCCTTCACTGTAATATTCTTCACTGCACCCACAGCTGCGTCAGCCGCTGCCGAGAGGACAACTTCGACCTCGTTCTTGTCGGCCGGAATTGTTGCAGCCGCAGCAGTCACTCCCTTAGGGAGGTTCTGCAAAGTTAAGGCAAGCGGTCCTGTGAATGCCGGGTTGCGGTTCACGGCGACCTTGAATTTCAGTTGGCCGCCTTTGGTCAGCTTGCCGTCACCGGCGTCGGCTGTCAACTGATACGGTGCTTGCAGCTTCAACCGCAGTCCCGGCAGAGGTTGTGCGACGGTGACTTTGCCCTGTTTGATCGTGCCGATGAGAACGGCAGTGAACTCTCCCAATGCGGCCTTGTCGGTTGCAGTGACGGTAATCTCTACTTCGTTCTTGTCTTTGGGAATCGGCTTCACACCAACCGTCACGTTTCCGGGCAAGCCGCCCTTGGCGGGTGTCACGGCCAACGCGATCGCTTCGTTGAACCCTTTGGCACGTGTCGCCGTCACTTTAACTTTCGCGGTGAGGCTCTTGCCGAAAACGACGTCTTGCGTTTCAACTTTCAGGGAAATTTGTGCGGCGGATGCAACGCCCAAACCGACTGTGCCGGTCAGTGTGCGGGGCGGCCACAGCATGGCGGAGAATTTCGCCTTGAGAGCGTTTTCGACCGACGCTGACGATTCGTAATCTGCCGCGCCGATTTTCGCCCGGCCAACGATTCGCACGAGTCCCAGTTTTCCCTTTGCCGCATCGGCAGCGGCAGAAACAGTCAGCACGACAGAGTTCTGACCCGTACCGATCACAGTAGGAATGCTCGTGAAACCGGCGGGCAAATCAATAGCCGCGATTTCAATCGGGCCGTTGTATCCCTTGCGTGCAGAAGTGACCGTGACCAAGGCCGTGCCACCTGCGGGAATATTAAGCACGTCGGCAGTTGCCTGCAGTGCAAAGCCCGTTTCAACGGGGGCAACGTCTACTCGGTAAGCAAACGGGCTGCCACCCCGGCGATGCAGGTCCTCTACATACAGTGTGTAATCGCCGTCGGCGGGAAACGTGTAGCTGATGACGCCTTCGTTCGTGCCGGCGTCTTCTGCTTCAGAAACTTTACCACCGGCGGCGTTGAACAATCGCAGTACAAGATCGGCCGGCGAACCTTGTTGCCGGGTGATTCCGGAAAACGTAAACTTCTGTCCTTTCGTCGCCTTGAACACGAAGTGATCGACGTCTCCAGGTTGGTTCAGTCGCCCATTCAGCGACGTCCCCAATTCCACGCGATTCGGCTTTTTGATGTCGTCGTTAGGTTCCTGTTCGACGTATTCGACACCGTTGCCAACCGACATCATCGCAAAGCCGCTGCTCAGTCCGCCGGCGCGTTTGCCGGCAACATTGACCCAATTCACCAACGGGTCTGATGGAATCTGCACGAGCGAAGGTGCCACATCTTCGACGAACGCCCCGGCGAAATTCACGCTGACCGTTTGACCGCGTTGCCCGCCCATGGGGACCGGCACGCTGACGCAGGGAAAGTCACCCACCCGCAGCCGATACGCATACGTGCCGCCGCCCTGATAACGAATGTCGCGAAGTTCGATGAGGTAGTCGCCGCCCCTTTGGAACGTGTGACTCAATTGCGAATCGGAACTCAGTCCCGGCTCGTCGTCGCTGTAGGTCAACTCGTGGCCCCGCATGTCGAGAATTCGAATCATCGGATCGAGCGGGGAACCCAAACGGCGTGCCAACACTTCAAACGAAAGATGCTGACCCGCGGTGGCCTTGAACTTGTAATAGTTGTGGCTGAGCGAATCGATCACACCATCAACGGCGACAGAGGACGCGATCTCCTGAGCGGCCGCCGGAGTTTTGTTGGCGCGGTTCTGTGCGATGGAAGGCAGATCGTCGATGACGAATAACCGCAACGAGGAAACACCGCCCGGTGTGGCGACGCGAATGCCATGCACGCCGGGAGTTGCGTTGGCGGGAACCGTAATTCGGTAAACCACCTGTGCGGCGTTCTTGCCGTTGTCCTTCACATCGGGCGACAACACCACCTGGGACGGAAAACTCGTCCACAATTCGGTCGCTCCGGCCAAGTTCGCGCCACGCAAAGTGACGTCGATGGACTGACCCGGCGCGACGGCCTGGGGTGACGTTGATGTGATCGACGGAACTTGCGCGTCGGCCGATGACGCCAAGCACACGATGAGTGCTGTCAGGCAAACACCCCAAATCGAACGCGTGCGGCATTTCCACAACATTGATGTCATCTCCCCAAGCGGTAGCAATATGTAAGCGAATATCAAATTTGCAAGTTCGGCAAGCAACACCAAACTCGATTCGCACAAAGGAATGAATTCGTCGGCAGGAACAACGACCGGACGACCGAAGCAGGCGAAAGGTTTCCCGCATCGACGACGATTCAACACGCCACTCGCGACCGTGGGAATCGTACAAACATAACAGTCGATTGTTTCAATTAATGATAAGACAACCAACGGCCCGCAGTCAAAGGTGAACCCAGAATAAACCGGGGTTGCTCAGTTTTGACAGATGAACAAAAACCAGCCCGCAGCGCAAATCTTGAAGTTGCACACTTTGGCTCGGTGTCGCTGGATTCGCAAGAATCTCAGACAAATCCCCCACGCGGCGAACTCTGGATTCTTGCGAATCCGCCTACAAAACCGTGCTAATGCAACTTTCCAACGCGCAAACAAGAGGCGCCGAAAACCCTTGCTTGCGCTGCGGGCTGGTTGACGATGAGCACTCGTTAAATAGGCGTCTCGCGTTCGACGAAGCCTTCCGGCTCGATCTGGATCGTGATGTGATCGATGCCGAAGCGATCGTGCAGCATGGTCCGCAGCCGTGTTAACAAATCTGGATGCGACTGCCCATCGTCGCTGACGACGTGAGCCGACAGCGAATCGAGACCACTGGTGATCGTCCAGATGTGCAGATCGTGGATGCCCTTCACATCATCCATTGCAACCACCGCGTCGCGAACTTCGTCCACGTCGATTCCCCGCGGCGCACTTTCCATCAACACGGCTGTCGCCTCGGCTAACAATCGCCAAGAAGAGTAAATGACGAGCAAGCCGATGATGAGCGAAGCCACGGGATCGGACCAGTACCAACCGAACGCCCAGATGAGACCAGCCGCCAGAATCACGCCGACACTGCCCAGCGTATCGCTCAATACATGGAGCCAGGCACCGCGAACGTTCAGACTTTCGTCCCGTCCTCCGTGCAACATCCACAGGCCGGCCAAATTTATCAGCAGTCCGCCGACCGCGATCCACAACATTAACGGAGCCTGCACCTCCGGCGGTTCCCACAGTCGTTGAAATGCCTCGAAGATGATAAAACCCGATACCGCCACCAGCGCGGCACCGTTGGCGAGTGCCGCGAGAATCTCGGCCCGATAATATCCGTAGGTGCGATGCGGCGGAGCGGGCCGATCGGCAATCCAGACCGCGAAGAAACTGAGCGCCAACGCGGCGACGTCCGAAAGCATATGCCCCGCATCGGCCAACAACGCCAGCGAGTTGGTCATCAACCCGCCGACAACCTCGGCCACCAAATACCCGGCGGCCAACACCAACGTGAAAGCAAGCCGCCGCTTGTTCTTGCCGCCACGGTGGCTGTGGCAATGATGATGGTCGTGATGTGCGTGCATGGACGGAGCTGCGAAAAGAAGTCGGTTGATAAGTCACAAATCGCGGCCGGCTTCAGATCATGTAGCAAACTGTGGCTGGGGCGAGAAGACCGATATCTCGGTTCTCGATGACAGCGACCGGTCACTTTTCAATGAATTGGGGTCGCTCACAACAGCACGCGCTGCGATTATACGCCGTCAACCGTTCGATCTGGAACGGTGTTGCCGAATCGACACGTAGGGAGCTTCGCATGTTTTCTCTTCTGATTTCGATTGCCATCTCAGCCAACCCGGGCGATGTCTGGCCCGCTTTTCGCGGTGGGGGAAACAGTGTTTCGGCAGCGAAGCACCTGCCGCTCAAATGGAGCGACAAAGATGGTGTCGCCTGGACGACGAAGCTCCCGGGTACCGGTCAATCCAGCCCCGTCATCTGGGAAAATCGCGCGTTCGTCACCGCTGTTGCAGGCAATAATAAGGAGACAGCGGTTGTCGTTGGCATCGACCTGGCATCCGGCCGAGTGTTGTGGCAGAAGGAATTCAAGAGCTCCGAGACAGCGAAGATCAGCAATTACACCAGTCAGGCCGCACCGACGCCGGCGGTCGATGCGGAACGGGTTTATGCATTCTTTGAAACGGGCAATCTCGCCGCGCTCGACCACAACGGCAAGGCTGTCTGGCAGCGTTCGCTAACCACCGACTACGGCAAGTTTCTGGGCAATCACGGGCTGGGAAGTTCGATCGCGTTGACTGACGATGCGGTGATCGTGCTGGTCGATCATGGCGGCCCGTCGTATCTATTGGCCGTCAACAAGACGACCGGCGAGACGCTGTGGAAATCCGATCGCCCACAGAAAGTGAGTTGGAGTTCGCCCGTGGTTACCCAAATCGATGGCGAATCGCAAATCATCATCAGTTCCAACGGTACATGCGAAGCGATCGACTCTAAGAACGGCAAACAGCTTTGGGTCGTCGAAGGTCTAGAAGGCAACACTGTCCCATCGGCAACCGTCGCCGACGATCTGGTAATTGTCGGCTCAAGCAAAGTCGGTGCGAACGTCGCAATTCGTCGCGGTGGAACCGGCAACGTCACGAAGACGCATCTGGCGTGGAAAAGTTCCGATGGGTCGGCAACATTCAGTTCGCCGCTGGCGCACCGGGGACACGTTTATATGGTGAACCGTGCCGGCGTCGCATTTTGTCTCGATGCGAACACCGGCAAGAACGTCTGGAAGCAGCGGATTGGTGAATCGTGTTGGGCTTCGCCGTTGGGGGCGGGCGACCGCGTTTACTTCTTTAGTAAGTCGGGAACGACCACCGTTGTTGCTGCCGGCGCAAAACTGAACGTGCTGGCGAAGAACGTGCTGCCGACGGCCGATCGTGTCTACGGCGTGGCCGCCGTTGATGCTAAACTCCTCATTCGCACCAGCAATCGTCTTGTTTGCATCTCCGAAACGGAAGGCGGAACAACCGTGAGCGAACCAACAACCGAAAACGCATCGAGTAGCCAAAAGCTCCCTGCATTGCCACGGGCGATCACCAGCTTCGGGGCGGCAGTGCTCGACGATGCCCTTTATATCTACGGCGGATTCCACGGCGTCGCGCATCACTATTCCGACAAAGGCCAATCGGGCGACCTGTTGCGGCTCGATCTGAAAAAGCCGACGGAATGGAAAGTCGTCGCAAAAGGTCCGAAGCTGCAAGGTCACGCATTGGTCGCGCAAGGCGGCAAACTGTACCGCGTCGGCGGATTCACCGCAAAGAACAAGGACGACGAAGATCAGGACCTCTGGTCGGTTCCCGACTTCGCTCGCTTCGATCCCAAAACCAGCAAGTGGGAAGAATTGCCGCCGATGCCATCGCCGCGCTCGTCCTTCGATGCCATCGCGATTGACGACACGATTTACGTCGTCGGCGGCTGGTCGATGCAGGGAGACAAAGAGGCCGACTGGCAGGAGACGGCGATTGCCATCGATCTGTCGAAGTCACCCTTGAAGTGGAAGGAAGTCGCCAAACCACCCTTTCAGCGACGCGCGTTATCCGTTGGCACCATCAACGGCAAACTGCACGCCATCGGCGGTATGCAACCCAACGGCAAGATCACCACCAACACGGCCGTTTATGATCCCAAAACCGACAGCTGGAGCAAAGGCCCCAAACTCCCCGGCGACGACATGAACGGCTTCGGCTCCGCCTGCTTCCCGCTCGGGAAGCGTCTCTTTGTCACCACCGCCACCGGCAAAGTCCTCACCCTCAGCAACGACGGCAAATCGTGGACTCCCACCGGCAAAACCCCCACCGCCCGTTTCTTCCACCGCATGCTACCGGTTGACGACAACCACTTCGGCCTGTTGGGCGGAGCGAGCATGAAGACTGGGAAGTTCTCGGAGGTTGAACTGTTGAAGATTGGGCAATAAAGCCTTTACTGATTCCCAAGCTCCGGCTTGACCCTTTTGAAAAAAAATAGGGACACTTGCTCGAACCCCGATTCGGTCACTGAGGGGGGTACGACAATCGGGGGGAGGTCACATCCCAACGCGTGATGACGCTGGTCCCGATAAAACGGCTGGAATTCGCAGCC
>JABISG010000024.1 GCA_018699955.1 Planctomycetaceae bacterium
CTGGTCGCTGGGTCAGATTTTCAGCCACTTGGCAAGGGTTCTGGTAACTGCGGTGGAAGGCAATTACCGTCCGCCGTTGATCTCTCGCCTGATCGGATTCGTCTTTCGACCGTTATTGAGAAGATGGCTGCTTGAAACCGGGATGCCAGCCGGGCTACCTCACAAAGGGATTCCCGTGATTGGAACCGTCCCAAAGGCGAACGCAATGTTTGCCGATTTGAGCTTCACGACCCAGGAGGGACTCGCCGAACTGCGAACGGCAATCGACCGGTACAAATCAACGGAGAAACTCTCTCCTCATCCCGCATTTGGAGACATTGGTCATGATGGTTGGAACCGGTTCAACTTCCGGCACGCCGAGCTTCATTTGAGTTTTGTGGTTCCCAAGTGAGGCTGCTTCAATCGCTTTGTGCCCGGTCAATGAACTTCACCTGAGCTTTTCCATTTGTGTTGATCAAAAACTTCGGGAGCGGAGTGCTGAAACGGGTATACGAAACAAATCCCCAGCCTTCGGCGTACATTTCGGAGGTCCAATTGCAAAACATCAGGATGAAACGCTCATCGAGCGCGACGGAAAACAAGAAGTACGTCCTCGCTTAGCCCGGCGAGTTGCGGGAGATTTACGGCCGGTGACGATCGTTTTTAGAGAGTAACCAACTTGGGGCCGCACCAACCAAGCTATAGCTGCGATGGCGCGGTACCGGATTTCTACCCTGAAGTTCAGCGAGGCTTCACGGTCATCGGCAAATGGGTTACTCTTCACTCTGAAAGAGTGATGCATTTACATAGGCAGATACACCCGCGAGGGAGACCTGCCACGCGCAATCGGGCGGAGCAGACACTGAATGAGTTACGTGTCGAGAACTCCATTCGTTACCCGATGGTGAGAAGTGTCCCAATTTGTGAGGTGTCGATGTTCGCTCTCCGTTTGACCGGGATTGTCGCCCTGACATTGTTTGTCGTTTTCTCAGGGGCGATACCGTTGACGGCGCGGGCGGATGAGCCGTTGTTGGAACGCGACATCCTGCCGATCCTCACGAAAAACTGCATGGGGTGTCACGGTGGCTTGGTCAGCAGTGGCGGACTCGATCTCCGCACACTGCCGGCAATGCTGGTCGGCGGCGAATCGGGAACGGCGGTCACATCGGGACAGTCCGAAAAAAGTGAATTGTGGAAACGCATCGCCAATGACGAGATGCCGGAGGGTGACGGTCGCGAGAAGCTCTCCGCACTAGACAAAGCGGCAATCAAAAAGTGGATCGATGCCGGGCTGCCCACGGTTTCCCAACGGCAGCAGAACGTCGATTCGTTGGTGGCGGGAGACGAACAGCACAAAGTCCCGGAAGTCGCAGCGGCGATCGATCAACACATCGGCCAATTTCTCAAAGCCGCCGACATACAGCCGGCCCCACTGACCGACGATGAGGAATTCCTGCGACGGATTTATCTCGATCTGGCCGGTCGCGTTCCTACGGCTGAGCAAGCCGTCGCGTTTCTCGACGACACCGCACCGGACCGGCGCACAAAACTGATCGACTCATTGTTGGAGACACCCGAGTTTGGCGAGCAGTTCGGCCGAACCTGGCGCGACTGGGTCTGTCCGCCGGAATTGCCTTCTACCGGCAATGCGGGGACTCAGCCCCATCAACAGGCACGCGCGTTCGGAAGCTGGATCGGAAAGAAGGTCGTCGCGGGCGAACCGTGGGATCAGGTCACGCGTGAAATCCTCACCGTCCAAGGCGAGATTGGGAAGAACCCGCAGGTCATCTTTTTTGCCCTCGTCGGCAAAGACGGCACGACCACGGCGGACGGGTCCGCGCGAGCCGTGGCATCGCTGTTTATGGGCGTGCAGTTGCAATGTGCCCGTTGCCACGACGACCCCTACCGCGACTGGTCGCAGCAGGAACATTGGGGGCTGGCGGCATTCTTCGGCCGCTCCCAAGGCGATTTCAGCAAGGTCGAAATCAACAAAGGACCCAGCAAGAAACCGGGGGAGATCGGCATTCCCGGTTCAGCTTTTCGCAACGTCGGCTCAGTCGTGAAAGCGTCCTTTCTGCGCGGCGACCGTTTTGAAGCGAAGGACAGCCAGGATTTGCGGCAACCGTTTGCCGACTGGCTGACGGCGAAAGAAAATCCGTACTTCGCTCGTGCGTTTGTCAACCGAGTGTGGTTTTCGCTGTTTTCACGGGGAATCGTGAATCCCATCGATGACTTCCGCGAGTTGAATCCGCCCTCACATCCGGGGCTGCTCAAACTGCTGGCGGGCGAGTTCACTGCGTCCGGCTATGACGTCAAACATTTGATCCGCTGCATTTGTAATTCTCAGGCCTACCAGCGCGCAAGCCGCGTCGCGCCCGACATCGATGACCAGCAGCGGACGGTGCTCACAACCGCATTCGGCCGGATGCCCATGCGGCTTATGACAGCCGACCGACTCTACGACTCGTTGAAGCTGGCGTTCGGCGACCCGAAGCTCGATCTGCGAACCAGTGTCGCGCACGCCTCGGTCGGCATGGCCGCACCGGTTGGCGATGCGTTGCTCGAATTCCATCGCAGGTTCGGCACCAACGAAGAAGACGCAACCGATTTCACACACGGCATCGCCCAGATGCTGACGATGATCAATCACCCCCGGCTGCTGCGTGGTGGTCAATCACTTGAGGACTTTCGCAAGAAGTCACCGGACGCCTCAGCGGAACAGACCATCGAATGGCTCTATCTCAGCACACTCTCGCGTCACCCGACGAAGGAAGAACTGGCGGAGGCGGCCGAGTACGTCAGTCAGTCTGCTGATCCGACCGCGGCGTTCAACGGTGTGTTGTGGATGCTGGTGAATCGGAGCGAGTTTCTTCTGGTACGATAGACGTCGCAAGATGTCGGCGGAATCGATAACTGTGTGACATGAAAACGGAAAGCACAATGCGTGACTCCCATCCCACTCTAAAACGCCGCGACTGGTTGAAGCTTTCGGCCGCCGGACTTCTTTCTGGAGTCACCGTGCCGTGGTTCGAGTCGCTCGCCGCTGCTGCGATCAAACGGCCGCGGGGAAAATCGTGCATCCTGCTTTGGATGGACGGCGGCCCCAGTCAGCAACATACGTTTGACCCGAAGACGCACGGCGAATTCGCGCCGAAACCAACATCGGTGCCGGGCATTCACATCGTCGAGCATTTGCCGCAGCTCGCGCAGAGCATGGACGATCTGGCAATCGTGCGGTCGATGACCACCGAGATCAACGGTCACTACGATGCCAAGTACTTTCTGCACACCGGCCACAAACGGACGACCGCATTTGAGCATCCGGCCATCGGCTGCATCGCCTCATCGCAGGTGGGGCTGCCCGACGACGACATGCCGGCATTCGTTACAATTGATGCGGGGTTTGATCGGCCCGATGGTGGCCGCCTCTATCGCAGCGTTCCAGCATACCTCGGTCCCGAACACGCGCCGCTCGCGGTGAATGATCCAGCCGATGGTCTGGAAAACCTCACCCCGACCGGCGACGACATCGATGCCCGCCTGAAACTCCTGGCCGGCAGCGAACGTCGGTTTGCTCAGAAGTTTACATTGCCCGCCGTTGGTGCCAAGCAGGCCGCGTTCCATCGCGCGGTGCGGTTGATGCGGTCAAAACGGTCGCGGGCGTTTCGACTCGATGAGGAACCCGCAAGCCTCCGCGCGGAATACGGGTCTCACAAATTCGGGCAGTCGTGTCTGCTGGCCCGTCGTCTGGTTGAAGCCGGCGTGTCGTTCGTCGAGATTGTCCACCGGGGTTGGGACGATCACGGCGGAGCCGCCAAACCCATCGCCTACCGCGCCCCGTGGATGGACGCTGGTATGGCCGCGTTGATTCGGGATCTGAAAATACGCGGCATGCTCGACGACACGCTGATCGTGTGGATGGGCGAATTCGGACGCACGCCCGGTGACGGCAACGGTCACTTCTCCAAGGCGTGGTCCACGGTGTGGGCCGGCGGCGGCATTCAAACCGGTCAGGTCATCGGAAAAACTACCGAAGGCCCGAAGAGTCCCGGCGCAGACATCGTTGATCGACCAGTCACCGCGCCCGACTTCATCGGCACGCTCTGCCTGGCGCTGGGAATCGACATTCACCAGGAATTCCTCACCCCGGCAAAGCGTCCCGTTCCCCTCGTCGATAAAGCCGCGAAGCCGGTTCAGGAGTTACTGGGATGAAAACCTGCCGGACTTGCTTCTGCTCTCAATCTCTTTTCGCGGCGCTGCTGTACCTGATCGTCGCGTTCCCTCAGTCTGCGCGGTCGGAAGCTCCGCCATATCGCCCGCCGAAGAACGCCGAGGAAGCGGTCGAGCGCATCGAAGAACTGGGTGGGGCCGTCCGTTTGTTGAAGCGGGGCAGCACCGATTTCGAAGTCGATTTTCGATTTGCCTCGGGCGAACTGAATGACGAGCATCTGAAATACGTTGCCGCCTTGAAGAACGTCGCCGTGTTGAGACTGAAGCGGACTTCCATCACCGATGCCGGGCTGGCACACGTGGCCGACGTCTCCACTTTGCGCCGTCTCGACCTGGAAGAGACGGCTGTCACCGATACCGGACTGAAGCACCTGGCCCGCCTTGCAAAGTTGCAGTGGTTGAACCTCTACGACACCGGCGTCAGCGATGCCGGGCTTCCGCATTTGAAAGGCCTCTCAAACCTTACGAGACTGTTTGTCGGCGAGACAAAAGTCACCGAGGCCGGCGTCCGGGAGTTAAAGAAGGCCACGCCAAAAGTGCGCGTCGTTCCCGATCGCGCCGAGGCTCGTCGCCGGGCGAAGCTCGTCGTGGAAGTCGCGAAGAAACTACTGGCAGAAGCGGAAAAACAGTTTGCAGATGCTGATCGAGAATTCAAAGAACTCGATCCTCGCAAAGATGAATTGAAGAAGAAAGAAGATGCCGCAAAAAAACATTTCGACGAGGCCAAGGCCAAAGCCGACGAACTTGGAAAAAAGAAAGACGAAGTCGCCAAAAAGCACGAAGCAGCCGAAAAAGCAGCGGCAGAGGCCCGCAAACTGTCGGAGGCCAAACCGGACGACGAGAATCTCAAGAAACAAGCGGTAGAAAGTCAGTCAGCCGCGGACGAGGCCGGGAAGCAGTCCGACGAAGCGAAGAAACAGAACGAAGATTCGCAGAAGCAGTTCGATACTGCGCGAACCGAATTCGACGCGGCAAAAGCGCTCCACGGTCGCGCAAACGGGGCGAAGAAGAAACAGGAACTGGCGCAAAGAATTCTGGATGCTTCCCGAATGAGACTCGCCGATACACAGAGAAAGCTAACGGCTCTCTCAGAGTGACGTCCCCAAAGCCACTGTCGGTCCAAGGGCGGCATCGTGCCGGCTGGGGCGATTACGTTTGCTGATCTCCATCAGCAATGACACCAGATCCAAGTCATTCTAAAACACCTTGCACAGCGTTCCGCCATCGACGACGATCGATGTGCCGGTGATGTAGCTGCCCGCGTCGCTGGCTAAAAGCAATGCCGTTCCTGCCAACTCCCGTGGGTTGCCCCAGCGCCCCAGCGCGGTCCGATTGGCAAACGAAAGCTTTTGCTCTTCGGTGAGAACGGTGCCGGGGAGATCGGTCAGGAACGGTCCTGGGGCGATGCAGTTGACGGTGATCCCGTAGGGCCCCAACTCCAAAGCCCCGGATCGGGCCATGCCGATCAAGGCGGCTTTCGTGGCCGAATAGGCGTTACGGCCTTCTTTCGAACCGTATGCCATGATCGAGGAAATGTGAATGATGCGGCCCCATTTACGCTCTTTCATCTGCGGCACCAATGCACGCGACAACGCCATACAGGACGAGAGATTCAGTTCAATAATGCGATCCCAATTCTCATCCGTCACTTCGTCGATTTCCTCGGGGACATTCGAGCCGGCATTGTTGACAACGATGTCGACTTGTCCCATTTCGTCCAAGGCTGCCTTAGCCAAACGGGCCACATCGTCGCGGCGGGTCATATCGGCGACGATATATGCGCCGCGACTGTCGGTTCCTTCCAGAATCCTCTCGAGCGCCGCCTTCAGTTCGTCTTCGTGTCTGCTGGAAATGACCACGTCGGCACCGGCTTCAGCGTAAACTCGGGCCATGGCCTCTCCCAATCCTTTGCTGCCTCCGGTTACCAGGGCGACTCGTCCGCTCAGATCAAACAGTTCTCCCATCATCGTGGGCTCCATCGTGAAATCAGGTTAGAATTGGATTAGTCGAATTTCAAATTCGACTCTGCATCGGCCACAGTGATAATGACTTTGGGCTTCCGCGGCGTAAGAGTCAATCAACTTAGGCAAAGTTGAAGGATGACGTTTGATGAAGAGGGCAGGTCACAATCCGGTCGTTTGATCGTTGATTCTACCCACCTGAAGCGGGCATTTCACGGGCTTCGACACTTCCCGTCAGCGAATTGATCAACCTATTCCGTCGCGGATCGCGTGAGATAGATGGATCACGAATTAGGAGCAATTTGGCGGACGGTCGGGAATGTCAAGCCCCCATACTGAATGCCATGAAACACTGCACTTTCAAGCGCGACTTTTTGCCACCCGAGGTCCACAGCTTCACTACGGCACAACCGACAAACTGCTCAACGCTTTCGCTGAGGCGACGGAATATCTAAACAAGCGATCCCCGAATTGCTTCAACGCTCAATGCAAAACTGTCGCCCGCAGTCATGACCCCATTTCTGTTCGCGAAACTCGTCAATTCGCGGACAGACCGTAAAACCACCGTATTCGCGGACTCCGTACGCGCCAGCGGAACCGATACCATTTCGCAGAATCGGGCTCGATCCGGTAACACCGGATTGGGCGGCCGCCAGCGTGCCAAACCAATCGAACGTCTTTGTGATCGTGACGCATTCCCGTGCACGTCTGACCGAATCGTAGTGGTTGCCCCCCCAACCTTGCCATCCCGTTGCACGTGGAATCGCTCTTACTTCTTGGGTTCTGTCTCAAGATCGAGTGGGGATACGGTTTCGCTGTAAACATGACGTCCGGTGTAGCCGTCGTACCAGGTGACGATCACCTGAGGGTGAGGATACGGGATGAATTGATAGCCGGGTCCTTCGCCGTCGGGCCGTGGGCTGGAAAACACATTGTTGACGCGGACGATGGCGAAGAACGTACGATGCAGACGCGAGTAATGCACGTTGTTCGGACCGCTGCCAACCCACTTGATGCGCGCCCAGCGCCCTTCGGCATTGTACCAACCGGTGTAGGGCATGTTCCCCAACGTGCCGATTGGGTGTCCGTTGGAACTGAACGGCGAGACCATGAATTCCCAGATGTTGTCGGTAATCTGAGCCGAGACCGAGGCATGCACGTCGCCAGTGAAAAACATGATCGGCTTGTCGATCTTGTCCAGTTCACCCAAGACCAATTCGCGCTCGTGAACAAAACCGGGGAAGCCGTCGCCTTTCGACCGGTCACCTGCATCCGGGCGAACGTGAAACCCACTGTGCGGCACGACCACCCCGACACTGGAGACGATGAAGAACAGATCGGCATCGGATTTCTTGATGCCGTCAACCAGCCAATTGCGTTGAGTTTCTCCAAGCAGGAACGTTTGAGGATCGTGCAGATTCTTGACGTTGAATTGGGAACGTTCGCCGCGTGTGTCGATTACGAAAAAATGACAATTGCCCAATTTGTAGTCATAAAAGTGATGAGTGCCGATCGAAAAGTCGATTGTCTCATCCTCGACGAACCTGGGCGTCACCTGCAGACGATGTTTATCCAAAACCTTGACCAACCCGTACGTGCCAGCATTCTTGCTGGCCGAGCGAGCATCAGTCGGTCGTTGTTTCTTTCCGATCAGGATTGTGCTGATCTGTTTTGGGTTCAGCGTGCTGAAATCCAAGTCGGGCGATTCGATGATGTTTCCGCCCCTCTTGACGGTCGCCGTTCCGAAGAAGAGCTTGCCGCGCTGCGGCGTTTTCGGATTCGCCCAACCGGCGTACTCCTGCCAAACCTTGAGCTGTGTGTCTCGATTGATATGTCGCGAGTTCTTCTTCTTAAAACCGACCTGCCCCGCGCCGAACAAGTTGTCATGGACTTCGTGATCGTCGAACATCATCAGCCAGGGCATATGTCGCATCACGCGATTCATTCCCGCCGATCGATCGATGTAGAGTTTGTAGTTGTTGCGAATTCCCGCGAGCGTACCGTCCCGTTTTTCTTCATAGGTGTAATCGCCGTTCATGATGTGAAACATCGCTTCATCGCCGAATTTTCGATGTAGCGTGGTCCAGGCGGGTGGATCAGAGTATTGGCCGCCGCTACGCTTCGGATCTTGCGAAGCACCGACACACATTGAAAACGAGAGATTGTAAAGACCATCGGGGTTGTTGACGGGATCGTGGGTGGTCGAGCTATCGGGCAGCGTGCGAAAACTGGGCCAGGAATCTGTGTGAGTCACGCGCGTGTCGGCCAGATGGCCCTTGAGCACAACGCCATAGTAATATCGCGTGTACGGCTTCAGACCTTTCAAGTCAACGACGCCGGTATGATCGTCATCGGCGAGCGTCTTTCCTCTTATCGACGGACTGCCTGCACTCAACGGCAGTCGCGTTGAATAGCGGATTTCGAAATCCATTGCTTCTTCCGTGCGAATCCAAACTCGCATCGAAGTTGCCGCAGGACGTCCCAGCATAGGACCCTGCAGCAGTCCCGTACTCAGATACGGAACCACTTGTTCCGCCACGGGATTAGGCCAGTCGGGAGTCTGCGCATTGCTTTCGGACGAGACCGCCAGCACGACAGCCGCCACAGCCAAAACCTGTATTCTCGCCGAGTCCATGCTCTTCACCTTGAAACCGATTTTTCGCATTTGGGTTGAGCCTGAAACCGATTCCGGCTCGCAGTGTCTCGATTATGCAGTGTCTCAATTATAACGCGCCGTGTTCCCGCCCGTTTGTCGGGTGCCTTTGATCTGCCGGTTCGATGATGCCGCAAGCGTCCCGTCTGCTCTACGCCTTTTCCGGACATTCCGAGAAAATGATGGTCAGTTTTTACTCCATCCTGTAGGGAGTTGAATTCCCGGCGGATGATGACCATGTTGATTGCACTTGCCGTGGGCCGAAGGAAACTGTTGCTGTGAACCGGTCGGCGAGAGCACTGCTGTCTCAATTACTCAAAGCGTTTCTGGCGTGTTGCGTATACAGACCGTTTTGGCTGGCGCGTCAATTGGGTCAAACATGACGACGTTCGATCAGCTTCAAAACTGATCCGAGGCAGGCCGCAAACAAAGAGGACTACATTCTGTTCGCGAAACTCGTCGAATTCGGGACACCAAAACAAACGACCGTTTTCCAGGTTTCGTTGCGAACCGGAAAACTCTGGCCCGCTGCCAGATGCTCTTTCAAGTCGTTTCCTATCTTGACTTTTCTGGGCGCAGTGGGAGAGTCAACCAAGGGGACTTGTGCGCAACCCCGCAGGGTCCGGGGACTCCTGCCGCCTATGGTTGCGTTTCGATCACGACCGCCAACGCATCACCCTTGTGGACGCGCGGAAATGTTCGCAGCACAGCGATGATTCCTGCGACGTTCGTCGTTACGGAATAGGGTTGGCCGTGATCGATGTCGTACACCATTCCCAATTCGTCTCCAGCCTCAATACGATCACCAAGTGTCTGGCTTGGTTCAAAGAAGCCCGTGACTGGGGCGGGATTACAGACCTGCATGTGTCCGGAACCGGGCTTGGGATCTTCACACACGGTCTCGACACGGTTGGGGGGGCAATCTCGCGTGAGCATGCCGAGTTCACTCAACACATTCCAGCAGCCTTCGACATAGGCATCGACGCCGACGGGGTCGCAGACTGCGGCTCCGGAGTATTCACAATAAATCGCGGGAACGCCTGCGTCTCTTGCGACGGAAAGCGTTCGTCCGTCAAGATCGCCGGCCGTTCCCCACACCAGGGGGAGATTGAATGCCCGAGCCATTCGCCGTTGAACCTCGAGCACTTCAGGGTTTCGATGCAACACGTACCCGGCCAGGGGAAACACCTTAATTTGCGTCCCCCCAGTATGCAGATCGATGTAGTAATCGCATTCCTGAATCAATTCGCTCACCGCGAAGGCCGTTTGCTCTGTGACGCTGCCTTGTTCGTCACCGGGACACGTTCTTGCCAAATCGAGTCCATCATCTCCACATCGATGCCCTCGCAGGAACGCGGATTCGTTCACAATCGGGACGAGAGTCACGCGCCCCTGCAGTTGCAGCAACGACGACTCGTTGTTGCTCAATTCATCAATCAGTCGGCGGATGGCGGCAATCGGCTCGAACTCATCGCCGTGTACGCCTCCGGTAATCAGCAGGTGTTTCCCGGCAGTGCGTCCGTCGAATCGAAATGTTTTGAGCCGATCAGCCATCAGATGTTCCGTTGTTAGAATCAGTCAAGTATTGCAAAAGGAACTCTGAGTGAGCTTTACGGTCGATGTGTTTTCCGGGATTCATGATCGCCGGACAAGATTGCCGTACGCAGAGCACATCGACATTCTGGATTTTTCGGCGTGAGTTCTCAACACCAAACGCATTGTCTTTGTTGCCCTGATGCCACGTTGCGCTTCCACCATCGACTGCTCCGGGCGTACCATATGTTTTCTGTCTCATCGAGACATCCGCCGAAACCGATTCGCCGTGCAGCAAGGAATTCACCCGATGGCCCCTGATGCGGGAAACGCCCCTGATGCGGGAAGCAGCGCGAGGACGGCCATCACTGCCACTGCGCTGGGCGAGTCAGGAAAACACCTCGATCAGCTGGCTCTCTGTCACTACGTCCTTGGGGGGCTGACCGCACTGTCGGCGCTGCCGCTGATTCCATACGCGATGTGTGCCTGGGAGATCGCACACTGGGTAGGACAGCCGGCGTTGTCTGATAGCGCGACGCAACTTCTTCGTTTGGTTCGTTTCATACCCGGTATGGACCGGCCCGATTACGACGACCAACTCTTGGGAGTGACGCTCGTCATGGCGCTCATCCCGACCATCGCATTGATGTTCATGCATGGTCTCGTGCTGGCGTGCGTCGGTCGTTGGTTGGCCCGCCGCCGCAAATACAAGACGACCTTCGTCATCTCGCTGCTCAACCTGACCAACGCCCCAATGGGAACGGCGCTCAGCGCGATCACGCTGGTGGTACTCCTGCGGCAAGCGGCGAAGCAGCTCTACAACCCAAAGCCCGCGGACGTCGAGCCAACACCACCGAACGAGAATTAACGCGTCACGCGATGATGTCGTGAACGACGTTCCCGTGGACGTCGGTCAGACGAAAGTCGCGGCCGGCGTGACGGTAGGTTAGTCGTTCATGATCGAGGCCCATCACGTGCAGAATTGTCGCGTGGAAATCGTGAATGTGGACGGCGTCTTCCTCGACGTGATTGCCGATGTCGTCGGTCGATCCATGCACAATGCCCGCCCGAATCCCACCGCCGGCCAACCAGCAGGAAAATGCCGACGGGTGATGCGTGCGACTCTTGGTTCCCTTGCCGTCCTGCGCCCACGGGCTGCGACCGAACTCGGTGCAGAACACGAGCAGCGTATCGTCGAACAGACCCCGTTGTTTCAGGTCGCGGATCAGAGCGGCGATTGGCTGATCGACTCGCTTGGCGTACTTGGCGTGTGTGCCAACGTCTCGGTGAGCGGCGTCCCAATTGTCTTTGCAGGCTCCGACTGCGTCGATAATTTCAACGAAGCGCACTCCGTTTTCGATCAATCGCCGCGCCATCAGACACTGAGCCGCATACGACGTCCGATCTCCCGGTTGCGAGCCGTACATGTCCAGCGTTGCTTTTGATTCGCGACTCAAATCGAGCACTTGCGGTGCCAGATCTTGCAGGCCCTTGGCCGTGCGGAAAGAATTCATCCGGCCGATCAACTGCGAGTCACGAGACCGGCGTTTCAGATGTTGCTGGTTCAACGCCTGCATCAAACTAAGTTCCAGTTCCTGCAGCGGAAGAGGTGAAGCCGGCTTCAGATTCGGCAGCGGTTCATCGCCCGGATGGATGCGGACACCGCTGTGAACGCCCGGCAGAAAGTTCGCGTCCCAAATTTGCGGCCCGTTGTAGGGCCGATGTTCTGAGATGACGACGTGTGCTGGCAGATTCTCGTTGAATGTCCCCAACCCGTAACTCAACCACGCACCCAAGCTTGGCATGGCCGCGCCAGTGCTGCCGGTGTGAAGTTGCAGCGTGGCTTCGCCGTGATCGCGATGATCGGCGTGCATCGAGCGAATCAAAGCGGCTTCGTGCATGACTTCGCGAAGGTGCGGAAACAGATCGCTGACTTCGGTGCCACAGTGACGATTGGGACGAAAGTTCCACAACGGCGCTTTCAGAAAGCGATCGGCTTTCGGCTGCCCGGAAACCGCCGCTCGCAACTCCGTGCCGATGGGAAGGTCATGGTCGCGGATCAGTCGCGGCTTGGGATCGAACGTGTCGACGTGCGAATATCCACCTGACATATAGAGCACGATGACGTGCTTGGCCTTCGGCGCATGATGCGCCGGACGGGTCACCGATTCGTTCGCCGAAAGCAGCGTCCCGGGAAGCGCGGCGGTTCCCAACCCGGCGAGGGCAGTACCGATCGCTTCGCGGCGCGAGAGTTGTTGAGGTTGTCTGAACATGACGCAATCAATCGATGAAGAAGAATTCGTTTCCGGTTAACACAACACGGCACACAGCGGTGAGGGGCTGCATATCGTCCTGTTTGGCTGCCTTGTCGGAAGGATCAGCCGCCTTGCGATACCGAGTGAGAAATTTGCGAATCGAACGGCTCTCGGACGTTTCGGGATCGCGGCCGTATGCCAATTGATAGAGGCGCGCGATGCGCGGCTCGTCTTCTTTTGTTTCCTCAATCAGCCGCCGGGCCAAGGCATCGGCCTGTTCTTTGACGAACGATGAGTTCATCAGGTAAAGCGCCTGCGACGGAACGTTGGAACTGTCGCGGCGCGACGTGCTGGAGTTTCGGTCCGGGCCATCGAACAAACCGAGAAACGAATTGCGAAACAACCGCTGCGTCATCATATAGACGCTGCGACGGTTGGTCGAAAACTCTTCGTGAAACGGCCGGTTCAGACTGAATCGGGCGGAATACCACGGCTTGAACGGATGCGCCTCGCCTTGACTGCGATCAAGCAACCCCGTGACGGCGAGCATCGAATCGCGGATGACTTCGGCTTCCAATCGGCGGCGGGAGAACCGCCAGAGATGGATATTTTCTGGATCAACGGATTGCGGAATGTTCTTGTCCGCATTCCCTGGTTCAAGGTCGGAACTCAATCGATAGGTCTGCGTAAGTATGATTCGTCGGTGTAACTGTTTCAGCGACCAGCCGTCGCGCACGAATTGTTCGGCCAGCCAATCGAGTAGTTGCGGATGCGACGGCAGCGTGCCTTGCCGACCGAAGTTGTCCGGCGTGGCAACCAGTCCACGGCCGAAGTGCTGTTGCCAAATACGATTGACAATTACACGGGCGGTCAACGGATGCTCCGGCCGCGTGAGCCAACGCGCCAGTTCGAGGCGGCCCGATCCGGTTTTGATGACGGGCGGTTTGGGGCCGTCGATGGTCTGCAGAAAACGACGCGGCGTTTTCTCACCGAGACGCTTCGGATTTCCCCGGCGGTGCCGTTTGGCGTCGTGTGGCGAACCTTCGGAGACGGCAAACACGAATTCGACACCGGGGTTTTCGGCCAGCTGTTTCTTCTCGCGTTTTATCCAGTTCAGATCGTGCAGCATCAATTCGCGGAACTTCCCCTTGTACCTCGCGAGTAGTTCATTCCGTTTTTCTTCCAATGCTGTCGTCGGTTGTTTTACTGCCGATGCTTGTTCAAGCTGTTTCGACACCGCTTTGAATTCATCAAGCGTTGGCTTGAGCCACGGTCGGAAGTGGTTGTTGATTTGATACTCGTAGCGTGAAATCAACGCCCAATAATCATCGGCTTTGCGAAGCGACTTCTCATTGGGAACCGCCGGCACCAGCGCGGAGGGGGACTTCTCGTTCGACATTCCCATCCACGGGTAGACGGTACTCTCGAAGATGCCGTACAGCCCGTAGTAATCGGTGCTGAGAATCGGATCGAACTTGTGATCGTGACAGCGGGCACAGCGAAACGTCAGCCCGAGTACGCCGCGTCCCAGCGTGTCGAGCGTGTCATCGATCGTCAGGTGCATGTCGTCGCGTTTTGAATTGCCGAACCGTCGCGAAAGTGCAATGAACCCAGTAGCCACCACCAACCCACGGGCGGTGTCATCGTTTTTGACCTTGCGGGCAATCAGGTCGCCGGCAATTTGTGCCTGCAGGAAATCATCGAACGGCATGTCGGCATTCAGTGAATCGATGACCCAATTGCGGTACCGATAGGCGGCCGGAATCGGAATGTCGCCGACATCACCTTGCGTGTCGGAATAACGCGCGACATCCAGCCACAACCGTCCCTGCCGCTCGCCGTAGTGCTTCGATGCCAACAGTCGATTGACGACTCGTTCAAAAGCCGCATCGTCTTCATCTGCGTCGTTCAGAAAAGCGGTGACTTCAGCCGGCGTTGGCGGAAGCCCGATCAAATCCAGTGTTGCCCTTCGGATCAATGTTCGGCGGTCTGCAGGCTGCACGGCTGTCAGTTTCATCTGCTGACGTTTCGCTTCCACAAACCGATCGATCTCCGAATTGGCCCATCGCTTCTCGGCCACCTTTGGCGGACTGACGATTCGCCGCGGCTGAAACGACCAGTGTTCGGAATGCGGGATTTGAACTGCTGTGCGCGGAGTTGTCTTGTTCGCCGGATTCTTCTCTGTGAAATCCGCTTTGCCCCAAACGGCCCCGTCGTTGATCCAGCGTGCCAAGTCCGCAATCTCTTCTTTTGAGAGGGCGTCATCGGCATCCGGCGGCATTCGCAATTCCTTGTGAATCCGCTTGACGGCTTGCATCAACAAACTGTCCGCAGCGCGTCCCGGGACAACCGCCGGCCCATAGTCGCCACCAGCCAACAACGCCTTGCGGGAACCGACCGCCAACACGGAATCAGAATCGGCCCCACCATCGTGACAGTCGGCACATTTCTCGACCAACAGCGGACGAATCTTCAACTCGAAGAACTCTCGGCGAACGGCCGTCGGATCATCGGCGCAGACATCTCCGACTCCATTTGTCAGCAGGACGAGAGCGAGAATAATCATTGAAATGGGTGAGGCGTTCATTCTCGCATTATAACCAATCGGGACACACACCGTAACGCGCCGCCTTCCCCTCGGGCCGTCAACCCGACGCTCCAATCGAAAAGAATCTGATAACATCTGCGACATCGACTGACTCCTCTTGACACAAGTCCTACTCAGGTAGTAGAACTCCGCCTACTCGGGTAGTAGCACAGGAGGGAACCACCGCTATGAGTCGGAATCATCAGCTTGCCAGACTGCAGTTAGCCATCATGCAGGTGTTGTGGGATCGAGGGGAAGCGACCGTCGCCGAGGTCCGCGATGCACTCGAGGACGACCGCCCGCTGGCCTACACCACGGTCGCCACCATGCTGACCAAGATGGAACGCAACGGCCAGGTGGCGCACCGCACCGAAGGCCGCGTCCACGTTTATCGGCCCGCGCTGCACCGCGAGCGCGTCAGCCAGTCGATGGTGGCCGACCTTGCCGGCCGCCTGTTCGACGGCAACGTGACCGAAATGGTCAGCCATCTGCTCGACGGCTGCGACGTCTCGACGGAAGAACTTGCTCGGCTGAAAACGCTCATCCGCCAGAAGGAACGGGAGGTGAAAGATGATGACTGAATTCCTCACCACCGCCACCGTGACCGTTCTCGATTTGTTGACGACGTACCTGTTGCACTCCACTTTGCTGTTAGCAATCGCGGCGCTCGCCGTTTGGTGTTGCCGCACACGAAGCCACGCACTGACCGAACGGCTGTGGAAGTCGGCCGCCGTGATTCCGCTGCTGACTGCCCCACTGCAACTTCTCAGCGGCGTGGGAAATCCGGTGTTCTCTCCCCGTTGGGTCGAACCGGTCGCACAACTTTCAGTTGAAATTCAGCAAACCGACATGCCGAAGACGCTCGGTGTTGATGACAGCGAACCTCTCGAACCTGCCGACGAACCGTTGATGGTAGAGGCCGATGTCGCCCCAGTCGAAGCTCCACCGTCGTGGCTTCCTGTAGATGGCGCATCGGCAACATGGCAGGTCGAAGATTCCGCCGAGGCACTGATCGAGTCGATGCCACCGCCAGACACTGCCGTGATCGATGTTGCACTCACGGGTCCCACCACAACTGTGACTGTCACGCCGTCGATATCAGTCGATTCAAAACCATCAATTGCCGCCGCGCCGAAGTCACTGCCCGGATTCATGGCGTGGTTGGCCGGGCTGGCGGTTTTGATTGTGACTGTTGGTTCGCTGCGGTTTCTGGTCGCCGGCCATCGGTTTCGTCGGCGAATTCAGAAGTTCCGTGCAGTTGACACAGGCCCTGTGAGGGACGCGCTGGGCCGCGTGATCCGACGATCATCACTGCGCCGCCGTGTGCGGTTACTGGAAGCTGATGATGTTGGCGAGCCAATTGCTTTTGGCATCTGGCAGTGGACGATCGCAGTTCCCCGGGGCATTGAAACGCGGTTGAACCACCGCGAGTTGGAAGCGCTGTTGGCGCACGAACTGGCCCATCTCGTTCGCGGCGACGCCAGGTGGCTGTTGATGGGACGGTTGCTGTGCGGTTGCCTGCCGTTTCAGCCATTGAATTTCGTCGCCCGCATTCGTTGGCGGCAGGCGGCCGAGTTTCAATGCGATGACTGGGCCGCCGATCGTACCGGTAGTCCGTTATCGCTGGCCCATTGTTTGACGCGCGTGGCGGAATGGCGGCTGGATGCCGCAAGTTGTGCGTGCGCACTTCCCGCCGGTGGACCGCAATCGACGTTATCCCGCCGCGTGGAACGTCTGTTGGCCGACTGCCCGCAAACCGATCCGTGGAGCCGTTCGCGACGTCGGCGATTGTTAACAGCTTTCACGCTAATCGTCGCCGCCGTGCTCTGCTGGCACGGTCCAAGGACGACACTGCTGGCCCAGTTTGACGAGGAACGTGATGGTCTGACATCCGGTGGATCGGCATCGCTCGACATCGACATTCTGGCAGACGAAATCCACTCTCTCGACGTCGAACTGCGGCAACTGGAAGCGGATCTGCGGAAAGTTGAATCCCTGGTTCGCAACAGCAACCAACCACCCGAAGTGCAGACACTCGCCACGCGCCTGTCGGCCCGATTGGCCGACCTGCGGCGGCATCGCCGCGAACTACTGACCCGCGCCGGTCCGGCATCAAAGGATTATATGCCAGCACCGGCACCAGAACGTGCAAACGACTATTGAAACATCTCACCCGCAAATCCAACATCTCCCTCTCTGTTCAGAATGGAATCGAACTATGAGACGTCACTTACTCACTGCCCTGTTGATGGTAACGATCGCCTGCGGATTGGCAGCAGCAGCCGATCCCCCGGCGACCGCCGTCGCGCCAGATTTCGCGAAGTCGCTGACTTTACCTCCAACCGCTTTGATCGAGGCCATCAAAGCGATGCCGGCTCCCAGGAAGACGGCCCCGTTTGACAGGGCGAAAGACTTCACAACGATAGTCGCGCAAACCTCGAAGCAGCCGGTCCCCGACACGACGGCTGCGTCCCCTGGCCCGTTGGCCCAGGTGCCAACCAGCAAACCGAAACCCAGCCGTCGCTCAACGGTCGCGATTTCCACCAGCCAGATCGCAACTCCCCCGACGACCACGCACAGGGCCGTCAAAGTGAAGCAGGGAACTGTCGTCAAGCCTGCCGACCCCGGCTACACGCAGATCGGCTCGTTGTTCAAGGTCAAGTTGGACCGCCCGAAAACGGAATTGAGGCTACATGAGAACTCCACCTACACCATCGCTACGAAACGTGATGATGTCGAAATGATTGGCAATCGTAATCAACGCCTGATCAAGATTGAGAAATCCGAGAGGAATGGCATTTCATTCCATACCCTCAAACCGGGTGTCACGACGTTGACCTTTCTTGATGAAGCGGAGAAGCAGTACCATGTCGAGATGGCCATTTTCGGCGACAGGCGACAGCTGCAGTCGCAATTGGACAGGCTCTACCCGCGTGCGTCGATTCAGGTGATCAATGAGCGTGTGGGTGTGCTGTTACGAGGGACGGTCGAAGAGGACAAAGACCTCGCAGCGATCACCAAAATCGCCGTGCAGTTCTATCCCAAGGTGAATAACCAATTGAAAGTCGCTGCCGCACCGGTTTCCGCCGCGAAAGACAGCAAACCGAAACCTAGCCGCCCCGCGACGGACCCGATCCCCACAAACCAGATCACAACACCACCAACGAGATCATACAAATCTGTCCCAGCCACTTCGTACAAAGTTGTCAAATTTAAGAAGGCAGGCAGCGCGAAGGATCCCAAGTCCGTCGACCCCGGCTACACGCAGACCGGTTCGTTGTTCATACTCAAGTTAGACCGCCCGAAAACGCAATTGAGTCTGTACGAGAACTCCACCTACAGCATCTTTACGAAACGTGAAGATGTTGGAATGATTGGTACTCTCAATCATCGTCTGGTCAAGATGGAAGAAGTCGAAAGCAATGGCATCTCGTTTCACACCCTTGAGCCGGGCGTTACGACGTTGACGTTTATTGATGAAACGGAGAAGCAATACCTCATCGAAATCACCATCATGGGCGACACGCGGCAGTTGCAGTCGCAGTTGGTGAAACTCTATCCGCAGGCGTCGATTCAGGCGATCAAAGTTCGCGAGAGTGTGTTGTTACGGGGAACCGCTGCGAAGCCCGAGAACATCAAAGAGATTGTCGAAATCGCCGAGCAGTTCTATCCCAATGTGCTTAACCAGTTGAAAGTCGCTGGAGCGCCGGTTGCAGCGTCAGGGTACCGTCCGCCGCATGGTACGCCGGTTTACCAGCCGATGAAAACACCGGATTACGGCAAGCCCCAACCAAATCCAACTCGCAGGTTAACTTACCCATGGCCGCCCGTTGACCTGCGACCGGTTTACCCCGGCATCCCTGAACCACACACGCCTTACGGCGCGCCCCAACCTCGTCCAACGCGAGCGCCGGCTCCTCGCGCGAAGACGCCCAAGCCACCGATTACCGTGCAGGCGGTCGTACTGGAAATCGATTGGAAGAAACTCGCTGAGACAAAACTCGATCTCACGAGCACCCTTCGCGCGTTCGCAACCGACCCCAAGATCCGTGATCTGCGCGGCCTGAGCGGACCGCCGCAAGAACTACGACTGTTGCACACAGTGGCCGTTCCCCGCAATGCGACAGACGGAATCGTCCGCTTGTTGACCGCGACTAAGGCGTTCAATGTGATCAGTCGCCCAACCATCCGCACGTTGTTAGGCCAGAAGGCGGAAGTCCACATCGGTACGGAAATTCCCATCCCCGTCAGTCAAGAAGTCCGCAATGGAAAGCAACAGGTCGAGATCGAGTTCCTGCGCCTCGGAACGCGCATCGAATTGACGCCGGAAACGGTAACGAAAGGCGGGATCAAACTGTCTGTTGCAGCCGGACACAGTGAGCGGGTTGGCAACTCCGGTATCCGCACTGCCTCAGGGTTTACAGTACCAAATATCCAGACGCTGAAATTCAGCACGGTCGTCGAATTGAAGGAAGGAGAATCGATGATCCTTTCCCACACCGGTCAGGCCGAAGGGAAAAAAACGGCAGCTGGCAAAGGGCTGATGGTCATCCTCTCCCCGCCGAAAGCCATCTACTCGCCATCGACCACCAAGCCAGCGTCCACCGCGTGGACCCCGCAGAAAACCGCAGTACCCGGTGTGGTTCGCATGATTCCGCAACCCGTTCGACCGGCGACGTTCGTTCCCTCCGCCCCTGTGCCTCAGCCGCAGGACTTGCACCAGTCGGTTCGCGAACTTCGCAACGATGTGAAAGCGTTGCGGCAGGACGTCTCGCGGCTGCTCAAGGTACTAGAGAAAAAGGACAAAGCCTGGAAGGAATTACGGCAGTCGAAAGTGTCTCCGGCCGAGCAGAAAATTCAGACGGCTCTGGAGAAACAAGTGTCTTTGCAATTCGAGAAGATTCCGCTGGCGGACGCGATACGGGTTCTCTCGCAGAATGCCAACTTAAACATCGTCCTCGACCAGCGTGGAATGGAAGAAGAAGGGGTGACAGGCAAGACTCCCGTTACCATCCACGCCGACGGTCTCATGCTGAAGAGCGGCCTCAATCTGATGTTGCAACATCTGAATCTGGCATATCAAGTCCGCGACGAGGTACTCGTCATCACCAGCCGACAACGGGCGAATGGGCCGATGATCGTCGTCACCTATCCCGTCGCCGATCTGGTGATACCCATTCCCACCGCCGGTCCAGTTCCGGAGTATGAACTTGCACCAAAGGATGGCAAGGACGCACTGTCGGCGCGCTCCCCGGCCATCGACTTTGACGCGTTGACCGAGACGATTCTCTCGACGGTCCAGCCGGACAGTTGGGATAAGGTCGGCGGACCGGCTTCCATGCAACCCTTCGAAACCACACTGAGCCTCGTCATCCGCCAGACGCCAGAGGCTCACAAAGAAATAGCCGGCCTGATCGCACAACTCCGACGGCTACAGGACCTGCAGGTCGCGCTGGAATCTCGGTTTATCGAAAAACTGCCGGAAGGCATCTGGAAACGCATCGGCGTCAACATCGACTCCCCAAGGGACGCCGCGAAAAAAGACTCCAACGGCAAGGAGAGGCGTGACATCCCCCTGGGAGGGATCATCCTCACCGATCACCAGACCGAGTTGTTGCTGCAAACGGCGCAGGGTGACTTGCGAGCCAATCTGACCCAAGGTCCAAAGGTGACATTGTTCAACGCCCAAACAGCCGGCATCGCCAAGTATGCAGCGGGAGGCAAAGAGCAACCGCTACGGCATTCACTGCACGTGCAGCCGGTCATTTCTGCCGACCGCCGCAACGTCCGTCTCAATTTGCGGGTCAGCGATCTGAAATCGCCTTGGGCCAACACGCGGGCCTACGTTGGTACGGTTCCCGACGGCAAGACACTGCTGATTGAGATCGCCCAAGGCAACGGAAACGAAGTGGGCGTGCCAGAACTAGAGAAGATTCCATACATCTCCCGGTTGTTCAAAAACACCGGCGTCAGGAGATCCGAAGGTCCTCAGTTCCTGCTGATCCGCCCGCGCGTAGTTGTTCCGGAGGAAGAAGAGGAATTGCTGCCGGAACCGCCCGTTCCAAACAAGGTTCCAGGCTACCGTCAATCCTCCAAGAACACCGGCGCACAGAAACCCGTCAGCTACCGAACCCGGACCGGCACCGTCACCGGGCGGGTCATCATTCAGGAAGAGGAGGAGGAACTGCTGGGGATCGAGAAGTAATAGCGTGCCACGAATGACGCGGTTCTAGCCGCGATCAGGGTGGGGGAGATCAAACGCTCCCCTACCGGGTCGCGGCTAAGCCTTTTCACCCTGTGCAAATTCGCACCCGAGAAACTCGTCGGTTGCTCATCTCTGGGCAACGGCTTGCCGATGTGATATAAAGGAACCGTTATATCTAGATGAACAGGCGTCTTGAGGAGAAGTCGATGCTTTCTATTCTCGGCCGACCGGATTCGGGTCAAGGGTTCTGTGACGGAATCTCGCGGCGGAATTTCCTCAAGATTGGTGCGCTGGGTTTTGGCGGTCTCTCGCTGCCGCAGTTGTTGTCGCTTGAAGCGCAGGCGGGCATCACCAATTCGAAGAAATCGGTTATCCTCGTGTATCTGGTCGGCGGACCGCCGCATCAGGACATGTTTGATCTCAAGCCGGAAGCCCCCAAGGAAATCGCCGGCCCGTTTCGTCCCATCGAAACCAACGTGCCGGGCGTCGAAATTTGCGAAGAGTTTCCAATGATGGCACGGATGATGGACAAGTTCGTCCCCATTCGTTCGCTCGTCGGCGCACAGTCGGGCCACGATGCCGCGCAGTGTTACACCGGCCGTGTGCCGCGCGTTCGTGAACCGTCTGGCGGATGGCCGCAGTTTGGATCGGCTGTGAACAAACTGCTGGGACCGGCCGACAAGAGCGTGCCACCATTTGTCAGCCTGTGTTACACCACCACACATGGACCGTACAACGAACCAGGTCCCGGATTTTTGGGAACGGCTCGCGCCGGCTTCCGTCCGTTGGGACCGACACGTGCCGACATGGTGCTTAACGGTGTTACCCCGGAAAGGCTGCAAGATCGCAAGACATTGCTGACGGCCGTCGATCGTTTCCGTCGCGATGCCGACGCCTCCGGCATGATGCACGGCTTCGATGCCTTCACCGAACAGGCGATGGGCGTTTTAACGTCATCGAAACTTGCCGACGCACTTGATCTGTCCAAGGAAGACCCGCGCGTCGTCGAACGCTACGGCACCGGTAACCCCAAGATAATGATGGATGCCAACGGTGCACCGCGCGTGCCGCAAAGTTTTCTGCTCGCCCGCCGTCTGGTCGAAGCCGGCGCGCGTGTAGTCACCATGAACTACAGCAAGTGGGACTGGCACGGCGGCCTGAATGCCGAAGGCCGCGCCAACAATTCAATTTTCTTGCGTGAAAAGGAAGATTTCCCAGTCTTCGATCGGGGGATTACAGCGTTGGTCGAAGACTTGCACGAACGTGGCTTGGCCGAAGATACCACCGTGCTGGTGTGGGGCGAATTCGGCCGCACTCCGAAAATTAGTGCTCGGGTCGGCCGCGATCACTGGCCGCGCGTTGCCTGTGCACTGCTTGCCGGTGGTGGCATGAAGACCGGGCAGGTGATCGGCTCAACCGACCGACTGGGCGGCGAAGCGGTTGATCGACCGGTGACCTTTGGCGACGTCTTCGCCACGCTGTACCACAACCTGGGCATTGATACAGAAACGGTCACAATCAGCGATCTGCAGGGCCGCCCGCAGTATCTCGCCGATCCCGACTCGCGACCAATCCGCGAGTTGATTTAGGGTTGTTTCATTGAGGGCCGGATCGCCGGTACCACTTTGGCGTGCCGAACCAGTCGTGCATTTCCTTCTCGAAGGGCAGCACGACTTCCGCCGGTTCGAGCCATTGGCCCAGGTCGCCCGTCTCGGTAATCCAAACATCGAGCGCGGCCCGCAGGCGCAGCAGGGCTTCACGATGCTCGGGCTTGTCGGATTTCGCCAGGTTGTGAATTTCGTGTGGATCGGCCGCATTGTCGAAGAGCTGTTCGTCCGGCAGACGTGGCTGCATGAGCGCCAGCGGCGCGCCGGTCAGTTTTCCTTCAGCGAGTAAGCGTCGCATCAAAGGCTTCACGGCAAAGCACTTTTCCTTGTAACGGTTCAGTGATGTGAAGCTTTGCTCGGGCATGAAATTGCGCAGGTAATGATACCGCGAGTCGTGAACCGAACGGATGCGATTGACCGTTTCGTCGATGCGATCGCGGGCGGCGAAAGCGTACTTGCGCGGGGAATCGGGTTTCCCACCAAGGAAGACTCGGCTCTGCATTCCCGCCGGACGTGGCAAGCCGGCCATGGAAAGCGTCGTCGCCGTTAGGTCGAGCAGGCTGATGAGTTGGTCGTTGACGCTACCCCGTTTGTACTGCGGCGGCAGAGGGAAGTTCTTCGGCCAACGGATAATCATCGGCACGCGCAGCCCGCTGTTGTAACACCAGTGAATCCCGCGAGCTTCAAGCCGACCGTTATCTCCGAAGAACACGATGACGGTCTTTTCCAGCAGCCCGTCTTTTCGCAGTTGTTCCAAAACGCGACCGACGCGTCGATCCATGCCGGAAACCGAATTGAGATACCGCGCCCATTCCTGCCGCACGAGCAGATGATCCGGATAGTAGGGTGGCGGTTCGACGTTGGCGGCAGTCGCGATCTGCGGATGATCGCGCTCGCCCACCCATTCCACTCGCTGCTTTTCGAACGTCCTGCGATCGTAAATGTCGTATTCGACTTCGGGTGTATTGATCTGGGCAAAGAACGGCTGATGTGTTTTCAGCGCCGACCAATCCTTCGACATGTAGACCGGACCTTCATTGACGAAATTCAGGTCGAGCTTTCCCGTTCCTACTCGATCCTTGCCGATCGTCTGAATGTTTGCCGTAAAATAGCCCACGTCGCGCAAGCGATGTGTTAGCGGACGCACGCCCGACGGTAGTCGAAAGTCATCGTCACGATGCGAACGCATGTTGTGCATGTCGGTCGATGTCTGATACATGCCGGTCAGAAACGCCGAGCGACTTGGTGCACAAACCGGCGACGTTGCGAAGACTCGCGTGTAGCGAACGCCTTCGGCCGCCAAGCTGTCGATGTTGGGTGTCCGCACGAGTTTCTCGCCGTAACAACCCAGGTCGTGATCGATGTTCTCGGCCACCAGCCAAAGAATGTTCGGCCGCCGTTGGGCGTCGGCCGCAACGCCGTTTGACGGCAAGCAGACAACGGCCAACAGCATCAGATTCGAAAGAACAATGGTCAGCGCATTCATCGAAGTCTCTCCGATCCGCATTCGTGGTGTGTCGCACAGCGAGAGAAAAAACCCGTTCCGTCAGGCACCAATCGCGGCAGTCGGCCTCAGGCCCACTACGTCGGCGCTATTCTGCCGAAGCTTTCGATTTGCGGAACGCTTTCACCGTTGCGTCGGCGCGAAAAGCGATGATGCGGTTGCCCCACTCGATCGTCTTCGACGCCGGCGCAAGGTTCACACCATTGATGTGGAAGTTGCCGGCGGCGATGCGCTGTTTTGTCCGCACCGATTGAGGATCGACGGCCATCATCATTGCCGTCATGCCGAAATCGTCGTGCAACCCTTCCGGCTTCTGCTCGATACCCTGGTCTTCGAGCCATTTGGCGACGGCGGCAAAGTCGTAGTATTCGGTAACGTAGTGCACCCGTGTCGGGCCGCCTTTCCATTTGTCATTCAGTTGGCCGGCAACAATTTTCATTCCCTCTTGGTTTCCGCCGCTGTCGCCAATGAGGAGAATGTGCTTGAAACCGTGCGTGCGATAGCTGGCGCAGATTTCGGTCAGCAGACGCTCGAAGGTCTCCTCGCTGAGGCTGATCGTTCCCGGATATTTCATGTGCACCGTCGGTGGGTCGATGTCGCCTTCCGGGACGAATGGCACAATGGGGGCCACCAGCGTGTTGCCCAGTTTGCGGGCAATGGCTTCGGTGGTGCCGCGAAGTACGACGTTGTGCTTCCCGGTGACCAGGTACGGCCCGTTCTGTTCGATTCCCCCGGTGGCGACAATGACGGTATCGGTCCCTGCCTTCATCGAATCCCGGATCTCCATCCAGGTCATGTCCTCGATGAAAACCGTATCGACCGCCTCAATGGGACGCGGCGAATTCGGATCGGGCGCAACCGGCGAGGGCGCGGCGGCAATGACGGCGGCTACAAAACCGGTGGCGACAAGACCGAGGGTGCGGAGCATGGTGAAACCTCTTGGTGCGAAGTCATCGTGGTGTAAAATCAACACGCCCCGCAAGCGGGGCGGCCAAATGTCGAGCCAGCATTTTACGGTTCCGGTTTCTTGTTCGGGACCGTTTTCGGTTTGTATTCGTGTTTTCGCTTGAATTTTACGATTGCAGAAGTGATCTCGTCTCCCTGTTTGGTCCGGTCGATCACATCCATCCCGCTCACCACGCGGCCAAACACCGTGTGGACGGATTCGGGACGAACTTCTTCGTTCAGCCAGTAGGTTGGCATGTGGGTGATAAAAAACTGCGAGTCGCCCGTGTCGCGTCCTTTGAGGGCCATGCTGAGACTGCCGCGGAAATGTTTCCGGGCATTTTTCTGGTAACACTCGCACTCGATGGTGTAATCGAGCGGCTTTTTGCCCGAGGCTTCCAGATTTCCGGTCTGCGCCATGAAGTTCGGCAATACGCGATGGAACTTCACACCGTTGTAATTTTTCTCCGGGTCTTCGTTTTCCACAATGTTGATGAAGTTGGCGACGGCATTGGGAGCTTCGTTCTCGAATAATTCGAGAACAACCTTTCCCAATTCCTTCTTGCCGTTACCAATTGTCAATACGACCATTGGCAACTGCTCGTCTCCCTCCAGCTTCGCTTCGCGGCTGCGAATCTCTTGCTCCTTGTTCCAGAATTCGAGCATCGCGGGTAAGTGTTCCACAAACTGCTGGCCGTATATGTCGCTTAGTTGTTTGTCATCTTCCGCCTTCTTCAAATAGTCTGCTGCCTGCTTGAATTGGTTCAGAGAGAAACTGGCCGCTCCGGCAATGTTGATTGCCAGGCTGCCGGCGTATTTTGATTTTCCGCCCGATTCCAGCAGGTTCTTCGCGACATCCAACGCCCGTTGGTATTGGCCTTCGCCATAGGCCGACTCCATCACCACTTCACCCGCTTCGACATTCTTGGGATCCGCTTGATAAGCCGCGTCGGCCAGTTCACCCATTTTGGCTCGAATCTCGGTGTTGTACTCTCTCACCAGCCGGGTGAATTCGTCCCGTATCTCTTTCTTTCGATCCTCGGTCGTGTCCGGCAGTTTGAACTCGGTCTGCAATTTGCGCAGCTGTCGGGCGATTTCAATTTTCCGCTTGGAGAGTTCGTTCCACTCTGCCGTTGGATCTTTGGCTTCCGTTTTTTCGGGCGTCTTTTCGGTTTCGGACGCGTCGGCTGCCGGTTTGTCGTCGCTCGCCGCCTTCTCGCCTTTGGCCGCCTTCTCAACGTTAGACTGTGACTTGACCTCGTCATCGCCGAACGAAAGCCCAAACGGGACAGCAAGCAAACCGACTACGCAAAACAGAGCAGCGAATCGAAACCGTTGTAACTGAATCATCAAATCCCTCCAAATGGGAGCCTGCACTCGGCATCACCTTGAATTTCAAAACCAACTTCGCAGAGAACGATGCTGGACGCACACGCGATCCTCTGGCATGCACAAAAGCAAAATCGACTGGAATTGCACGCCGTCCACTCACCGGTGAGTTTATGAAAGCACACCGCCAACGGGAAGTCCGTCGGCCTTTGGGAGTGGTCGGTGAAGAAGGTTCGCGTCACTTCACCGATGACGGGTTCAGTGCCACCCATGAGTTGAGAATTCAACGCAGCGCTAATACATGCGAACGCGGCGCAGCGCAAGAATGGCGAATACCATCGCGACGAGATTTGGAATCCACATCGCCCACATGGGGTTCAGTACCCCCGCCTTCGATTGGTTCATCATCAGCAGCATCAGTGGATAGTATCCCACCAGAATCGGGAAAAAACACATCATAAAACTGGTGAGAAACTGTCGGCGGGCCTGAATGATGGCGAACGGACTCCCCAACAGCACAAACACCAGACAGCTCATCGACATCGCCATGCGACTGTAGATTTCCGTATCCAGTTTTGCCGCCAATGTCCGGTCGATGTTGTCGCGGTACTCAAAGTCCTGCATGTCGTCCTGCCAGAGACGCTCGGGATTGTTCACCAGCAAAGCCATTGCCATTTCCGCGTCCTGCCGATGACGACGATCGTGGAACCCCACTCTCAAGTCTTCCAGGTTGCCGCGGATTTTGCTGATGCTCAGGTGCCGTGGTTTGGTCGGCGGCACGCTGTTAGGCAAGGGGAATGGCATGTCTTCCTTCTCGAAGTAGCCTTGCCTCTCGCCGGGAATATCGACGTTCGCACGCTCCATATGCAGAATGACTTCCTGCCGATCAAGGTCGAATTCCAGCGTGGCGGTCTCCGCCTGAATCGTTACATTTCCGCGTCCTTCACGGGCCAGACGAAAACAGGGCTGAATGAGCGTCTTGCCGCGCACTTCCATAACGGTGATCGAAAATCCACGGTCGCGATCGTTGACCTGGTGTGAGGCCCGCAGCCGGTCGATGAGAATGTCTTCCAGCGCCATCGCAATCGTCTGCTGAATGTTCCCCACCGCCCAGGGAATGACCTGGTCGGTGAGCCACATCGAGCAGATGCTCATCACGCCCCCCAGCAGAAACGCAGGAAACAGTAGAGACATCACACTGATTCCCGCCGACTTGGCTGCCGTCACTTCGTGGTCGGCCGCCACGCGACCGTAAACAACACAGACAGACAGCAGCAGCGTCGCGGGAATGGTGAAGGGCAGTAAACTGGGAATAATGAAGGGTAGGATCTGCACAATCTGCATCGGCCCCAGGCCGCTTTCGCTTGCCTCGCGAATCACGCCCACAAACACCAGCAGCACCGTCAGCACCGTCAACAGAAAGCCGAACGTGCGAACCAGTTCGATCAGAATGTATCGCTGCAGCAGCCGCATGGCGGTGAAAGTTTCCGTGGGAAAGCGGGCGACAAGTTATAGATATAGCGGCAAACGCCGCGAGTTTTCTGTCGAAGACTCGCCTGGCCGAAGATCATTTGCCAGCGTCGTATATGTCACCCCAAGCCAACTGGTCAAGGTCAGTTGACCGTGGGACCCGGTAGCCCGCAGCGCAAGCAGGGGTTGTGGGCAAACCCTTGCTTGAGCTGCGGGCTGGTATCGTGCGTCGCTATGGGCAACTCTCCGTCCTTTCAGTACATTGCCCAGCGTCATGCACATTGTAGAAATTACCGCGTATCACGTCCGCATTCCGCTGAAGAAGCCGATTCGGCACGCCTCGCATACGCGCCGCCATAACGACACGCTGGTCGTTCGTTGCCGTCTCGATGACGGCACGGAAGGTTGGGGCGAAGGGCCGCCGCGGGAATACGTGACCGGCGAAACCATCGACTCCACGTTCGCTCAACTTGCAGCGACCAATCTGCGCTCGCAATTGGACGGCGAGATTGGCGACCTGGCTGCCGCAATTGTCCTGTGTGATAGCTGGAACTTGGCCGTGATCGATCCCGCCGCTCGCGACTGTTTCGGCAATGTTGTCCGCTGCGCAATCGAGATAAGCATTCTCGATGCCGTCACCCGGCACGACGGAGTTCCGTTATCAGCGGTCACTAATAAGGTGCCGGAGACGTTGGCGATTCGACAGCAATCGCAGCAGGTGCAATACAGCGCTGCCGTGACGGCGATGACTCCGTTTCGCGAACGGGTCCACGCCTGGAAGTTACGCTTGTACGGCTTTCATCAGTGCAAGGTGAAGGTGGGCATGGACGGGGCCGATGATGCCGCCTCGCTGGCGCGCATTCGCCGCATTCTGGGTGAATCGGTCGACCTGCGAATCGATGCCAATGAAGCCTGGAACTGCGACAACCTGGAACAGAAACTGCAGCCGCTGCTGCCGTTCGGCATCAGTTCCTGCGAACAACCGGTGCCGCACGGCGAAGTCGATGGGCTGGCGGCGCTGCGCGGACAAATCGGCGTGCCGATCATGCTGGACGAATCGTTGTGCAGCATGGGCGATGCGCGGCGGGCGATTGAACGGGGGACCTGCGATCTGTTCAATGTCCGCCTGTCGAAGTGCGGCGGGTTTTTGAATTCGCTGAGGTTAGCCGCCGTCGCACATCAGGCGGGGTTGGGTTACCAGTTGGGTTGCATGGTGGGCGAAACCGGAATTCTCTCGGCCGCCGGGCGACACTTTGCCGCTTCCATCGGCGGCATTCGTTATCTCGAAGGCAGTTACGACCGGCATCTTGTACGCGAGCGTTTGACGGTCGAAGACCTCACATTCGGGCGACGCGGAATCGCTGCAGCATTGACCGGACCGGGACTCGGCGTTGAAATCGACCGTAATGCTGTGAGTCGCACAACGATTCGCGAAGCGCGATGGACTATTCGATAAACAGGCAACCGGAATCATCAATGTCCAAGCGGTGGGTGGCGATCCAGCGGAATCCTCGATCCGGTTCCGGTCAACGGCGTGCATTGCTGTTGGAACTGATCTCCCGCCTGCGCGAACATGGGTTGCGGCCGCGGATTTTTTCGCGTCGAGAGCGGCTGCAGGATTATCTGAACAATCCCGATCACCGCGCGAGCCTGGTGGGAATTGTCGCTGCCGGCGGTGATGGTACGGCGGGCGACGTCATCAACCGCTATCCCGGTATTCCGGTTGCCGTTTTGCCGTTGGGAACGGAGAATCTGTTGGCCCGTTTTTTGGGCATCAAACGTTCCGGTCGATTTGTGGCCGACATGATTGCCGCCGGCCAAACGCGGCACATCGACCTCGGGGTGGCAAATGACCGTCGTTTCTCGCTGATGGCCAGTTGCGGTTTCGACGCTGACATTCTACAGCGAACACATGCCCGCCGCACGGGGCATATCACAAAATTGAGTTATCTCCAACCAATTCTCATTTCGCTGCGTAAGTACAAATATCCGGAGATGCGAGTGTATCTCGATGGTGCCGGTGCGCCGATATCCTGCCGGGTGGCCGTGATAACCAACTTGCCGATTTACGGGTTCGGGCTGAGTTTTTCCCGGTCGGCCCGTGCTGATGACGGACGGCTCGATGTGTGCCTGTTCCAGCGTCACTCGGCATTCCAAATGTTCCGATACTTATATATGGTGGCCCGCGGAAAACACGAACAACTTCCCGATGTCGTCTGCGCCCAGGCGCAACGCGTCCGCATTGAAAGCGACCAACCTGTGCCGGCTCAAATCGACGGCGACCCGGCTGGCACAACACCGATTGAAATCGGCATTGAACCGGGGGCTTGTGAATTGTTTGTGCCGCCAAACGAAAAGCTAAGGAGCAAGAGTGCCCGCTAATCCGGTTGCAATTCGAGACCACCAGTGTGGCCGAGGTCGGCCGTTGCTGCTGATTGCCGGCCCCTGCGTCATCGAGAGCGAGGAGTTCGTTCTCGAAGTGGCCGGCCGACTGGCGGAAATGGCCGCTGCGCGCGATCTTGCCTTCGTTTTCAAATCCAGCTTCGACAAGGCCAACCGCACGAGCATTCTCAGTTACCGTGGACCGGGCCTCGATGAGGGGCTGAAGATTCTGAGCAAGGTGCGTGAAACGACGGGGCTACCAGTCACGACCGATATTCACGAACCGGCGCAGGCCGATCCCGCTGCCGAGGTTTGTGAGATTCTGCAAATCCCCGCTTTTCTGGCGCGACAAACCGATTTGATTTGCGCATCGGCCCAAGCCACCGCGCGTCACGGCGGAGTCATCAACGTTAAGAAGCCACAATTCATCGCCCCGGAAGATGCCGTTCACATTGTCAACAAATGCGTCGAGGCAGGAAACTCGAATGTCATGTTGACCGAGCGAGGAACAACGTTCGGCTACGGGCGGCTGGTCAACGACATGCGGGCGATCCCAATCATGCAGTCGCTGGGTGTTCCCGTCGTGTTCGATGCAACTCACAGCGTGCAGACACCCGGCGGACAAACGACCGGCGGCCAACGAGACATGGTTGCCCCGTTGGCACGCGCCGCTGTCGCCTGCGGATGCGATGCCGTCTTCGTGGAAACGCACCCCAATCCCGATGAAGCACTCAGCGACGGACCGAACATGATTTCCCTCGATGAACTGCCGGCGCTGATCGACCAACTCGTCCGCTTGCGTTCGCTGGTCAATGAATTCTCGATATGAAACACTCACCGAATAGACACTTGATGAAAACTGCGCCCCGAAAAATCTATTGCTTCAGCAGCCTGTTGATCGCTGCGACCGCCGTGGCCCTCACGTCGACATTGCCGGGGTGTAACGGTAACGATCAGACCACAGTTGTTGAGCCGACTGCGGACGAGACCGTCTCGGAATTCGGGTGTAGCGATAAGCTCGACGCGGCACTGAATATGCTGCGGCCCGAGCGGCTTGGCATCAGCACCGATGCGGAAACGGCCCAATTGCGACTGAACACATGGCTAAAAGATTGCGGGCAGGAAATCGAAGCGGCCGCCCCTCCCGGCCCCGAAATCGAACAACTGTTGCAGCCAATCCTCTCCCAGACGCAGATGAACCGACTCACAGCAGACCGATTTGTCTCGGGCGATGCCGAACATATCCGCAATTGCCAATTGCACAACGCGATGGCGCAGCAGGATCTTGGCACACAAGAAAGCGAATTGGAACGCGTCGTCGAACTGTTCCACTTCTGCGTTCGCAATATCGCGCTGCACAACAAGGATGACGAGCGTCTGCCGCTCACTCCTTACGAGATTCTGCTGTTCGGGCGGGGAGACCCTCGAGACATCGCCTGGGTCTACGCCGACGTATTGCGTCAGTTGCAGATCGATACCGTCATCATTCGCCCGACGATGACAGCCGTCGATAGCGACCTCGAAGACGATGCTGCGAAAGACAGCGTTGCGGAAGACGGCGATGAGAAAGCCAGCGATGAGAAAGCCAGCGATGCGGACGACCTCTGGTTGATTGGTGTGCTGTTGAACGAGCAGGTGTACTTGTTCGATCCACGACTCGGCACGCCAATTCCTGCGGCAACCGACACCGGCAAGACGGCAACCGTGCTGCAGCCGGCCACACTATCTGACGTGCAGAAAAACGACGATTTATTGCGAAGACTCGATCTCGGCGACGGGCAGACGTTTCCTTTCACCGCTGGCATGCTGCAGAATGTTACGGTTGAAGTCGTCGGCACCCGAAGTTTGTGGACGCCGTCGATGCAGCGTCTCGACACATCGCTAACCGGAGATCGGTCGTCGCTTGTGTTCGATGGATTGCAGGACGACGCCAGCGCACCCGGACTCATGACGCGTGTTGCAGATTTCGGCGGCGAGACTTGGGGCAAAGACGATGTCGGCATTTGGCCGTATCCGGAGCAACAAACGGAAGCCGCGCGACAACGAGGCGAAGGTCAGCGAAAGCGATTGTCGTTTCTTAAATCGCCGTTGGCAGCCCCCGTCTTCGTTCAGTTCGATACCGCCACCCAACAGTTCCGCACCATCAATTTCGACCCCAGCGATCCCGAGAATCTTAAGGCCGACAAAACCAAGAACCGGAAACATGTGACGTACATCAGTACGCGAATCTCACATCTGCTCGGCGACTACGGAACGGCCATTCGCAACTATCAGAAGATGCGGATTCGGCTGCTGAAAGCATCGCGTCAACCTCAACCGGAAGAAGTCCGCAACATAAACGACCGGGCGGTAGACGATGCGGCTTACTGGATCGGTCTGTGTCAGCTCGACCGTGGCAATTTTTCGGCAGCCACATCGACATTTCGTGATTATCTTCGCCGATATAAGGACAATCCCAATGCCGCCTGGACCACCCATTGCCGGTTCATGATGGCGATCAGTCTCATCGAAGATTCCGCCGACTGGACTGAAGCCATGTATTTTGTGGAAGATCAACTGGAAGATGTCGAGCTTGCTGAGCCGCTTGCCTCAAGACGCCGGTTCTGGATCAAGCGTTGGACCGCCGCAGAAAAAATGTCACAGCAATAGTGCGGCCTTGTTTGCTGCCGGTATATTGATCATCTTTGATTTTCTGAAGTTGATTTGAATTCGATTGGATTGAGTGGATGACTTTGTTTCAAAAACGTTGCTCGCGATTGTTGACGACGGCCTTCGCGGTTTACCTGCTGGCCATTGTCTCTGGCTGTGGAGACAACGAAGACCCCACGCTGACCGCGCTACGCGATCGTGGCGTGCGATTTTCGTTGAATGAACAGGGGCAGGTGACCGGTCTGTATCTCTACGGCGACGACGATCACGGCTTCGGAGACAACGATCTGGAATTCCTCAAAGACTATCCGTCGATCAAACTGTTGTTGATTGAAAGCGGAAAGATCACCGATGCCGGATTAAAGCACGTCAAACCGCTCAAGAACCTGGAAGAGCTGGACCTGTCGCTGTGTCGCGGCGAAGCGGATAAGAGCGGCAAGTTTAGCGGAGGGATCACTAATGCCGGCCTGGCAACGTTGAAGGAAATCCCGACGCTGAAACGAGTTGGTCTGCAGGTGACGCGCGTGACAGACGAGGCCGTTGATCGCCTGCAGCGTGACTTGCCAAAGTGTCGGATCGATTTCAACTACAACGACCAGATCCTGGCCACCATGCGACGGCAGAGATCGGGCATTATTGCCACCGTGCGTCAGCTGGGGGCGGTCGTGGAATTCGACGACAGTGACGAATCGAAACCGATCGACTTGAAGTTGGGAACCAGCGATCTGGCGCTCTATTACATCGGTCGAGAGAAGACATTGAAGTCGTTGACGCTGCGTGGCATTTTCACGACCGGCGGTTTGGTGCATCTCTCCGGTCTGCCGGAACTTGAATCGCTCGACATGGCCGATCCGGATGGCCGCCGCAATATTGACCCGGCCGGCATGCGAACTCTGACGTCCTTTTCAAAGCTCAGCTCATTGGACCTCAGCGGCAACCAGATCGGCGACACCGAATTGCAAATGCTGGAGAAACTGACCAATTTGAAATCCCTCAGAGTCGTCGGCTGCCCGGTGACCGACCGTGCGATTCAACGGCTGAAAAAGTCTCTGCCCGATTGCGAAATCACACACTCGAACGATCCACTGCTCAACGAGTTGCTGAATCATAACGGCGACGTACCGGCAGCCGTTGAGGACGCAGCGACCAATGTCGAACGCGACAAAGACAACGAGGGCAAGATTGTGGGAGTGGAATTCCGAGTTGCGCGAATCAGCGATAAAGGGCTTGCCGAGTTGAAGAAACTCGATGAACTCGAGTGGCTGCACTTTGTCTACTGTCGGAGCTTCACCGACGAAGGCATGCGGAACCTGGGACAGATGACAAAGCTGACGAGCCTGACAATCTCACACGCCAGCATCTCAAATCGCGGCGTCGCCAGAATTGCAGCGTTGGCCGGCTTGGAAAAACTGGATCTGAGTACGAATCGAGTCGGCGCAAGATCCGGCCAATACATCGACGATGGCTGCATGCGCGACATCGCCGCGCTAAAAAAGTTAACGTCCCTGTCGCTGCGCGGTACAGAAATTTCCGATACCGGACTGAGACGACTTGAAGGACTGGCCGAACTGAAAACGCTCGACATCCGCGGCACAAGGGTAACCGAGAACGGCTTGCAGCGACTGAAGAAGAGGCTTCCCAATTGCAAAGTCGAATTCTGAGATATGGCGTCCCAGAATTACCTCACGTCGTCAATTCAGAATTCAGCCGCACGTATTCCTGTGTCAGGTCGCAGGTCCAGAAGCGGGCCGACTGTTCGCCCAGCGTCAGGTCGAGTTCGATGTGCACATCGCGGTTGTCGCGCATGAAATCGGACACGGCCGCTTCGTCATATTCAACCGGCGCCCCGCTCTGGTAGATCAATGTGCCGTTGATTCGCAGCGTGATGTGTTCTTCGCCCAGCTCAACGCCGGTGCGTCCGCAGGCGGAAACAATGCGGCCCCAGTTGGGATCGTTGCCGGTGATGGCCGTCTTCACCAACACATCGTCGGCCACAGTGCGGGCGATGCAGTGTGCGTCGGCACGAGTGGCGAGTCCGCGAACATCGACCGTAATGAAATGCCCGGCCCCTTCGGCGTCGCGAATGATGGACATCGCCAACTCTTCGGTCACTTCGTTCAACATACTCTGTAATCGCTGCCGACCGTCATCGTCGAGCGGGCCATTCTCAGTGGCACCCGAGGCAAGCAAAATAACCGAGTCGCTGGTGCTGGTGTGTCCCTCGACGTTGATGCAATTGAAACTGCGATCGACCACATCGCGCAGCATCCCATCGGCTTCTTCCGGAGAGAGAACGGCATCGGTCATCACCACCGCGAGCATGGTCGCCATGTTGGGGGCAATCATCGCCGCCCCTTTGGCAGCTCCCGAAACGGTGACCGTCTTCCCGCCCAATTCCGTTTGCCGCACCGATTGCTTCTGAAACGTATCGGTGGTCATCATCCCACGGGCGGCGTTGGCGAACGCCTCGGGCGTATCGGCCAATTGATCGGCAACCTGCGGAATGCCCGCTTCCAGTTTTTCACGCGGCAAAAAGTGGCCAATCATTCCTGTCGAACAAACCAGCACATCGTCGGCTGCACAACCCAGTCGTTCGGCAACGGCCGCCGTCATCCAGCGGGCGTCTTCCAGTCCCAGTTCTCCCGTGCAAGCATTCGCATTGCCCGAATTGATCACAACCGCCCGCACCGTCGCCCGCGGCACACGCTCCCGACTCACCTTCACCGGCGCACCACAAACACGGTTCTGCGTAAACACGCCAACAGCCGTAGACGGCCCATCGGTGGCAAACAACGCCAAATCAAAATTTTCGGCGTCAGCCTTTATCCCACAATGCACACCGGCCGTGCGGAAACCTTGGGGCAATAACATGTCTTCAGCCATTTACGCGTTCTCCATTACTTGTTTCGATTCTGCGATTTCCATCAAAGCAACAATCCCGTTGTCTCCTCAAATCCGCACATCAAATTGAAGTTCTGCACGGCGACGCCGGCGGCTCCTTTGATGAGGTTGTCGGTGCAGCTCATGATGATGACCTGGCCGCGCGATTTGCGGACGGTGATGTCGCAGAAGTTGGTGTGTGTGACGTCTTTGGTCGAGGGCAGGTGTTCGACAATGCGGACGAACGGCTTGCCTTCGTAGAAGCTGCGCATGGCATCGAGCAGGTCGTCTTCGCTCACATCGGTTGTCGGGCGGGCGTACATGGTGCAGAGGATGCCACGGTCCATCGGCATCAGGTGCGGCGTGAAGACGACTTCGACGTCGAGTTCGCTCGACTGCGAAAGAATCAGATCAATTTCCGGCGTGTGGCGGTGACGGCCGACGGCGTAGGCGGTAACGTTCTCGTTGCACTCGGAATAAAGCGCCGTCAACTTTGGCGCGCGGCCCGCACCGGAGATGCCGCTTTTGGCATCGATGATGATCCCCTTTGGCTCGATGAATCCGCCAGAGAGCAGGGGAGCCAATCCGAGAATCGACGTGCTGGTGTAACAGCCGGGGTTGGCGATGAGCTGTTGTCCGGGAATACGGTCGGCCCACAATTCGGGCAATCCGTACACTGTCACACCGAGCCGTGTTGGGTCGGTGTGAACGAGACCGTACCAGTCTTCGTAGACCGACGGGTCGGCGAGGCGATAATCGGCACTCAGATCACAAACCTTCGCGCCGCCGGCGAGCAGTTCGGGAATTGCGGCCATCGCCGCCCCGTGAGGCGCCGCACAGAATGCGAAATCGACGCGCTCGCCCAGTTCCTCTGGCGAGAGGTTCTCACAGTGCAGATCCAGCCGCCCGGTCAACGACGGATGAACCGCCTGAATATGCGGCGAACCTTCCTGCCGGCTGGAGAGCGCCGTGATTTCCGCTTCCGGATGACCCACCAGCAGGCGAATCAACTCACGGGCGGCGTAGCCGGTGGCTCCCAGGATTCCGATTTTGATCATCGTTCTCGACACACTTCTTGATTGATAGGAAATATCGGCTTAACTGTCAGCCACATAGAGCATATCCGATTCGATTGGTTCGGGCGATGATCGACGAAATTGGTATTCGGCCGATCTGCTTGTCGGGTCTGGTACATGCCGCCGTGATCGTTCATAATAGACAGCGTTCAGCGCTCCTGCTGTCGATTGATTCAGCTGTCCACTGAAAGTGCCGTCCATGAAAGTCGTGATCGCATTCCTTGCTGTAACTCTGGCGGCGGTTTCCACGTCGGCAATTGCCGATGACCCGACCATCGTTCACTTTGCGTTTGATTCGCAGGATGAATTGGTCAAGCCGTTGACGAATGATGGCGCTCGCTGGCAACCGACGAGTCCGGGTCCTGTCGATCTTCATAAGCAGAAGAAAGCGGAAGCAGGCAGCCGTGCGAACAAGGGCAGCCTCGAATTTGACGGCAAGACGGCCATCGTGCAGTTGGATCTGGGCAAGCAGGCCGACGGTCTGCAAAAGGGTTTCACCTGGGAAGGGTTCTTTCTCACCCCAACGACGAACAGCTACGACATCGATGGCGCCATCGCCGACCGTTTTCTCACGCAGTTTATCAAAGAAACGCCCGGTAGCACGCGGTTGACCGTGGGGTTGGCCGCGGTGAAAAAAGGCGGGCCACCCGTTTTGTGCATTGCGTTGGCGGCGACGACCAACCGTCACGACGGCCGCTTTCCCGTCGCACCGGGGCTCTGGCATCACTTCGCGGTCGTTCACAGTGGCGAGGGCAAATACGGCAAACTGTCGTGGTATCTCGATTACGAACTGGAAGGCGAAGTCACTCTCACCGGGAACTCCGCACGCACGACGCTCAAACCGTCGGGACGCGAGCCGCTCGCCATCGGTGCGAGATTGAAGGACAAGGCCGGGCTAAATCGTGGATTTACGGGACTGCTGGATGAGATTCGACTGACCGGCGAACCGCTGGAGCCGGACGAGTTTCTGCGGGCGGGCAACGTCGGTAAGACGGCCAACTTTGAACGGACAGTCATCGCCAGTCTCTACAACGGCCTGCCAAACCCATTCGACTGGAACTTCGACGGCGTGACAGCGCAAGAGACGGTGCCGCTGGAAGCCATGTCGTTTTCGGTCTTGCCGGTTCCATTCTCACAGCGCGGCTACAAGACGAAACGCAACGGCACGCAGGCGATTCGTGCTCAGCAAGAACTGACGTTACCAAAGGGCGAAGTGCGATTTCTGCTGCGAACACAATCGGACGCGTTATTAACCGTTGACGGCAAACCGCTGATCGATGCGCGGGGGATCAAACAGAATCACCCGTTGGCACCGCTGGCGACACAGCCGCGCGATTACGTCGCAACGTTCGCTGCAGACGGGAAGCCGCACCGCTTCGAGTTGGCGGCGGCGTTCACCGCCGGCCCGAAGAAGCAATTGGGTGAAGTCACCGTCTGTTATTCGACCAACGGCGGTGGCGATTGGACCTATTTGGGGCATCCTGCAGCCCTTCGTGTCAGCCCGGTTTCGTTAGCACAACTCAATGCCCGCACGTTGCGTGCGTTTCAGAAACTGGAACCGCAGCGGCGCGAGGCAGCCGTCCGGAGCGGAAACGAGATTTGGGAAGAACAGCACGCTTCCGCCCGGCAGATTGCATCGGCCTGGGACGTTTTGCAGCCGGCCGGCGATGGCAATTCCATCGACTGGTTTATTGATCGCAAGTTGGCAGCCGTTGGTGAAAAACCGACTTCGCTGACTGACGACGCCGCCTTTGCGCGGCGATTATCTCTCGACCTGCGCGGCCGGATTCCCACTCTGGAAGAACTGCAAGCTTTCCTCAACGACAACAGCGCCGACAAACGCGTTCGATTGATCGACGCGATGCTCAACTCGGACGAATGGGCCGACGGATGGGTTGGGTATTGGCAGGACGTGTTGGCCGAGAACCCCGACATTCTCAAGCCAACCTTGAACAACTCCGGGCCGTTCCGTCGTTGGATTCATTCGTCGTTCCGCCGCAATTTGCCGATGGACCGCTTTGCGACCGAGTTAATTCTGATGGAAGGCAACAACGACGAAGCCGGTACCGTCGGGTTCGCACAGGCATCAATGAACGATTCGCCGATGGCGATGAAGGCGAACGTGGTATTACGGGCATTTGCGGCGGTCGATTTGCAATGTGCCCGCTGTCACGACTCGCCGGTGACCGATCTGAAGCAGAGCGACCTGTTCAGTCTGGCAGCTCTGTTGAATGAACGACCGCTGACAATACCGACGACGAGCGTGGTCCCGCCCGTATTGCCGGGGGGGCGTCAGCCGGGGGTCACCGCGTCGCTGAAGGCGGGACAAGCGATCGCCCCGGCCTGGACGCTCGACGGACTGATCCCATCGGCTCCGTTGGCCGCACAACACTCGACAATGCGTCCGAGGGCGCAACTCGCGGAGATCCTGACATCCCCTCACAGCACGCGGTTCAGCGACGTGATCGTCAACCGCACCTGGAAACGGTTCCTGGGAATCGGACTCATCGAACCGGTCGATAGTTGGAACACCACCGCGTCGGCATCGCATCCCGATTTGCTGCGATTTCTGAGTTGGAACTTCGTTGACAGTGGCTACGACATGAGACAACTGGTCCGAACGATTGTCACCTCGCGTACCTATCAACGGAGTGTCACAGTTCCAGATGACAGCGATGGAACGAAACAGCCGACGTTTTCCGGGCAGACGCGTCGTCGCATGACCGGCGAACAGGTTGTCGATTCCTTGCACTCAGCCGTCGGCCGCGACTTCGATGCGGAAGAGTTAACGTTCGATCCGAACCGTACCCGCGGTTTTCTGAATCTGGGCGTCCCGCGGCGCGCGTGGCAAATGACATCGATGTCGAACGAACGAGACCGACCCGCGCTCGCAATGCCGGTCAATCAGTCGATTGTCGATGTGCTGAAGACGTTTGGCTGGCGCGAACGGCGGCCGAATCCGGTGACCGACCGCGATCATGAACCGAACCCGCTGCAGCCGTTGATGATGGCCAACAGCATGATGTCGTCACATCTGGTGCGGCTCACCGAAGACAGTTCGGTCACCGAATTGTGCCTGTCCCAAGGCAGTGTGGATGAACTGGCCGCGCAACTGTTTCTGGCGACGCTGTCGCGCGAACCGGACAGCGAAGAAAGGGCAATCATCGCCGATTTGATTCGCCCCGAATTCGACAAACGCCGCACCGGCAAACCGAAACCGAAAATTGTCCGGCAGAAACGGGCGCGTGTCGATTGGGATAAGCATCTCAGTCCGGAAGCAACCGTCGAGTTGCTCGAAGCCGAACGACTCGCCAAAGCGGGTCCACCGGTCACCGTGCGGTTGACGAAAGAATTCCGCGAACGCGTCGAAGACGCGTTGTGGTGTTTGATCAATTCACCGGAGTTTGTTTTTGTTCCGTGAGATTATTCAGAATCAAGTTGTCGTTGTTGCGTCTCAAAGCCCTCGGGCTGCCGCCCGAGGGATCGAACGACGCAAAAGCAGTCAGCTCTCAGCATGCGACGAAAACCGACTCCGTTTGGCAAGGCTCAAGAATTTCATGAACAATAAATTTTCACGACGTGAATTCACTCAGACTGCGGCGTTGACCGGTGCGGCGGCGTTAGCGGGCCGGCAACTGCATGCAGCGCCCAGCGATAAGCCGCCGAAGATCGGTGGCCGCGCGAAATCGTGTATTTTTCTCTGGATGGGCGGAGGGATGTGTCACGTTGACACATTCGATCCCAAGCAAACGGGCGACCCGAAAACGCGGAAGGCGGGTTCGGCTTACCCCAGTATTCCCACCGCCATTAAAGACGTCCGCGTTTGTGAGCATTTGCCGCTGACGGCCAACCTGCTCGATCGCAGTGTGGTCATGCGGTCGCTGAACCATCCGATTTCGAGCGAACACGCGGCTCCCACCAACCTGTTCAAGACCGGTCGGCCGACAAGTGGCACGATTGTTTATCCGTCGCTTGGCTCAATCATCAGCCACGAGTTGGGTCCGCAACAGCCGGGCATTCCGGCGTATCTGGTGATGGGTTATCCCAGCGTGACACGCGGACCGGGATTTCTGGGAGCAAAGCACAGTTATATTTATCTGACAGACACCGAGTCCGGTCCGAACGGCCTACAGCGGCCCGCCGACGTGACCGACGTCCGCCAACGGCGGCGATTGGAAACGCTGAGCAAACTGCGGCAACAGTTTTTGCTGCGAAACAGTGGCGATCAGAAGGTGGAAAACTACGATCAGACCATCGCCGCCGCACTCAAGTTGGCTGGCCCGCAATTCACCAGCGTGTTCGACCTGGATCGCGAGTCGGCAACAGTGCGCGAGCGGTACGGCAACGAGTTCGGGCAGCGGTGTTTGCTCGCACGCCGATTGGTGCAGGCTGGCGTGCGGTTTGTCGATGTGTCGTACAATCTCAACTTCGTCAACGGCACAGGTTGGGACACGCACCGTGATGGCCAGGTGAATCAGCACGGTCTGATTCAGGGCCTCGACAAATCGCTGTCGGCGTTGATTGAAGATTTGGAAGAGCAGAAACTACTCGATGATACGCTGGTTGTGCTGGCAACCGAATTCGGCCGCCCGCCCGAGTTCGACGGCGGCGGCGGACGCAGACATCAGTCGGCAGCCTTCACCACGCTGTTTTTTGGTGGCGGATTGAAGACCGGGCAGGTTGTCGGCGCGACCGATGAAGAAGGGAAGAAGATCATCGACCGACCGATCTCGCTCGCTGACTGGCACGCAACAATTCACACGGCCATGGGCATCGATCCCACCAAAGAACTGTACGACGGTGAACGCCCCGTCCCCATCACCGATCACGGCCGACCGATCACCGAAGTGTTCGTGTAGTAATGAAACGGCTCATTCTTCTATTCACGGTCGTTCCACTCGTCGAGTTGGCGTTGTTGATCTGGATCGGCAGTCACACATCGGTTTCGGGGACAATCGCCATCGTGCTGGTGACCGGCTTTGTCGGCGCGGCTCTGGCGAAGCATCAGGGTTGGCAAACGTGGCGACGATTACAGGACGGAATGCGAAGCGGCGAACCGCCGGCCGATGTGCTGCTCGACGGCGTGATGATTCTCATCGCTGGAGCGCTGATGGTCACCCCCGGCGTGCTGACCGATGCCGTCGGCTTTGCGCTGTTGCTGCCCCCCGTTCGCGGGCTGTTGAAGGCGCGGCTGCGAAGCCGGTTGATGGCTCACGCGACTGCGCAGTTCCGCTCGTTTCACAGTGGCGGCACGGGGCAGGGCGGAGGTGCGGAAGGCGCCGGCACCCCAACCGGTACGGTCATCGATGCTGAGTTCACGCGCAAAGACGACGAATCCAGTTCCCCCCCGACAGACGGTTGAACGGCAGAATTCTGAAAACTGCTGGGTCGAACGGGGCAAGTCGTTTGGATTATTCCCCGTCTTTTCGATATGATTCGGACTCGTGTCACTCGCTCGCGCGGTGAGTGATGGCAGGTAGAGAGTTCGACCTCATGTGTTGTGTTGGCGGGAGTTATGGCAAAAAAGCGATCGTCCGGCAAATTGAAGGTCGGGACTCGTGTAGGGGTCAAAGCTGGGACAACCGTCCCGGAATTCCCCGATGTGGTATGTGGCGGCTGGACTGGTGCGATTGATAATCTCATCGGCAAGAGCAAGCCCGACCCCAAATACGTGATTGAATGGGACGAAGCCACCATTGAGGCGATGCCCGCCGATTACATCTCAAAATGCGAAGAAAGCAACCTGTTTTATCGCATGGCTTGCTTCTCACGCGATGACCTCGACGTACTCAGCGACGAGTAGTCGTTCTGCTGCTGGCGTGAGACAATGTTGTCGCTATCAGCGTCGATGCGGCGGCGAAAGTGGGTGAACCGGCAGGCAGTCGAACCTGTTGCGGTGTCTCTTTTTTGGCACAACACACCTCTCACCGAGTGCTGCTGACACCCGATTCACCGACTGCCATCCGCACCGAGGGGGCGTTAGGAGGTTACCCGGACTGTGTAACCCGCACAATCGTTACCTGCGATCGTCTCTTTTGCGCGAAACTGGCCATCGGTCGCCGGTCCGGGTTGAAAATAGCTTAGACTTGGTCACGTATCAAAAAGTCAACAAACCTCGCATGGCAGGGAATTGCAATGCTAGTTCTTAGCCGAAAAAAAGACGAGAAAATCGTCATCGGTGACAAGATCACAATCATGGTGATCGAGATTCGTGGAGACAAAGTTCGTCTCGGAATCGACGCACCGCGTGACGTGACCGTCCATCGTGAAGAAGTCTATGAAGCCATCAAACGCGAACAAGACGAACAATCCAACGTCTCGTCGGACGCGCAATAACTTGCGCCCGGAGTGCATGTTGTTTTGTCGCAGGGCGTCAACGCCTGGTCTCCTGTCAACTCCTTGTTGATGAGTGCCATTGGCGTGTCGCCAGTGCGCATCGCGATA
>JABISG010000023.1 GCA_018699955.1 Planctomycetaceae bacterium
CAGTATTGCCGAAACCACAATTGATGCCCAACAGAACCATTGCTTTCAGGATGGGATCGGTTCGGGAAAGGATGTTGTGAATCTCGTCAGCCTCAAACATTCTTGGCCCAGCTTGATTGCGGGCCTTTCGCATCATTTTTTCGGATGGTCGATTGAAGGATTGACCGAACTCGATTGGATGCTCAATCAGTCGATTGTCGTGTGCGTATTTTAGAACAACACGACAACGATTGATTTTGCTTTTCAGCGTTACAGCGCCGCATCCGTTGCCCAGAACCTTGCGGAATCGCTCGAAGTCTTCTGGACGAAGATCATCGACCCTGCGGTCACGTCCGAAGTGGTCGATCAGCAATTCGCACGTTTCGTAATACTTGGCGAATGTGTGCGATGAGAGTTCGCCACCATCCAGACGATTACGCTTACTGGTGAGAAAAGAATTGCAGGCGTCCGAAAGTGTGCAGTAATCGCCATCACCCGTCGCTGGCGGTGTGCGTCCCTCGATGATGTACGGCCAATCCCACTGATACTTCTTGAGTGCAGACTGCCAGTCGTCGATAAGACCAAAGTAGAACTGCTTGCCACGATGCTTCTTGCACCATTGGCCATTTCGGTGAGCAGTGAGTGGGAAACCGTCGTATGGTTTCTTGGGTTTTTTGTTGGGACGTGACTTTGTAGAATTGCTCACTGGCATCACCTCGTCTGTAATCAAGTACAGGTGTTGTCGCGACACCCATTGTTCTCAGCAGCGGGTGTCATTCTTGTGCAAGCAGTATAGCAGGTGTCGTAACGGGTGTCGAGATTAACACACAGAGAGACGGGGTTGCGACCAGACGCTAGTATACAAGACCCGGAGAGATGACAGAGTGGCCGATTGTGCGGCACTGGAAATGCCGTGTCCTGGGTAACCGGGACCGGGGGTTCGAATCCCCCTCTCTCCGCTCTCCAGAGAAGCCGTCACCCTAAAGGGTTGGCGGCTTTTACTTTGTGTCGTCGTCATTTTCTGCATCCGCTGGTTTATGCTGAGAGTGTGCTGACTTCGAGTCCTTCTCTTTCGAGTCATCTGCCTGCCCCTTGTCTTTGGGGTTCAGAGGATTGTGCGCCTCCGCGAGGCGCTGCATCGCCGACTGACTGTCGGCATCTGCGATGTGCGTGTACAACATTCAAGGTGTCGGGATCGACATAGCCCACCCAACTTCGGACGACCGCTTCAGGAACGCCAGCCATTAACGCGCGAAAAGAAGCTGTGCCGGAACGTGTGAAGGTACCCATTGAGGCCGAGTTTCGTGAGCACCCGTTTTAACGCCTTCAGCAGTCGGCGTTCGGAAATCTGGTGTCCCCGAAGGGGAATTTCGTGGACGGCGGCGCCGTCAGCACCCACCGATGATTTCGCGGTAGCTTTTCAGTAACTCAAAGACCCGTGGTGTCATCGGTACGGCCCGCTGATCGCCGGATTTGGGAGTCCAGCTGTCCTTGGGACGGATTTGGATGACGTTTCGCTCGAAGTCGATATCATCCCAGATCAGCCAAGTGAACTCGCCGATCCACATGCCGGAATCGGCAAGTTTCGTCAACGCAGGACGTTGGCCGTCTGGGCAGCTCTCAAGAAACTGATCGACTTCGCCTGGCCATCAGCACAGCTGCGAACGCGGTTTCGGTTCTTTGAGTTTCAAACCGGCAAGCGGATCTTTCTTGATCAAACGTCGCGACAACGCGAAGTTGACCAACCCGCGGATGATCCTCGTTTCATTGTAGACGGTCTTGGGAGTTCTTCCGGCCTCAACGCGACGACTTCGGTACTCGTCAATCAGAGTGCGATCGATTTGTGAAAATTCCTTTCAGCGCAACTCCTTCGCCACGGCCTGAACTCGCTTGTAGGTACTTCACCGCCCAGCCGTCATGGGCAAATGCAGCCGCGACCTCATGGTTGGTTTAGTGGATGCTTTCATCCCTGTTAGCCATGGTTGATCCCCGCTGCGCGAAATCAATTCTCCGTGCCCCTCCACGCCTGCGTGTCTGCGTGGTAATCTCTACTCGCCCGTCTGTGTTCCCCGATCACATACGGTCTTGCCCTTCCAGTTCGATGGGGTCATGAATTACGAGACCCGACCACCGAAATTATTCAAGAGCTTCAATGGATCCTGCAGAGAGCATTGATCAGCCGCCGCAGGCCTGGCTTGTCGGAGGGGGAATCGCCTCACTGGCCGCCGCCGCCTCGCTGATACGGGATGGCGGCATGCCCGGACGTCATATCCACGTCCTCGAGCAATCCGACGTGCTCGGTGGTAGCCTCGATGGTGCCGGCTCACCCGAAACCGGCTATGTGATTCGTGGCGGCCGAATGTTCGAAGAACACTTCGTCTGCACCTATGACCTCTTCGGCTCCATCCCGGCCCTCGATGATCCTGGCAAGACGGTCACGCAGCAGATACAGGAATTTACGCGGCAGGTTGTTACTTCTTCCAAGAGCCGCCTCGTCTGCGACGGCAGGAAGATCGAAGCGCCCGCCTTCGGCCTGAGCCTCAAAGACAAGTGGAATCTCGCCTGCCTTGCCGTGCGCCGCGAACCGTCGCTGGGTACGCTGCGGATTGAAGAGTATTTCTCACCGCACTTCTTCGACAGCAATTTCTGGTTCATGTGGTCCAGCATGTTTGCGTTTCAGCCCTGGCACAGCCTGGTCGAATTCAGACGCTACATGCGCCGCTTCATGCACCTGCTTCCCGGATTCAACCGCCTGGAAGGAATCTATCGCACGCCGTACAATCAGTTTGATTCACTCGTCTTGCCGCTGTTCACCTGGCTGCAAAACCAGGGCGTCCAGTTCCACATGAATGCCCAGGTGACCGGTGTCGATTTCGATCAGCAGGCCGGCAAGACAAACGCCACCCGTATCCACCATCGCGCTCAAACGGAACAGCGAACCATCGATGTGTGCAACAAAGATTTCGTATTCATTACTCTCGGTTCGATGACGGAGGATTCCAGCCTTGGGACAATGACCTCCGCGCCGGCCCAGCCATGCCAGCCAACCGGCGCAGCGTGGGCGCTCTGGGAAAACATTGCACAACAGCACTCCAACTTCGGTCGGCCCGGCGTCTTCGCCTCGCAGATCGACAAGTCGAAGTGGGAGTCGTTCACCGTCACCCTGCGCAGCCCTGCCTTCTTCGACTTCATGCAGGATTTTACCGGCAACGCGGCCGGCACCGGGGGAGTCGTGACGCTGAAGGATTCCAACTGGGTGATGTCGATCGTGCTTGCCTACCAACCTCACTTCATCAACCAGCCGGACGGAACTTACGTCTTCTGGGGTTACGGACTGTTTCCCGACAGGGTCGGCAACTACGTCAACCGGACGATGTCCGACTGCACCGGTGAAGAGATTCTCGTCGAACTCTTCTCCCATCTCCGCCTGGGCGAGCGTACTCGGGAAATCATCGACGAGGCCAACTGCATCCCCTGCATGATGCCCTACATCACAAGTCAGTTCATGCCCCGTGCTTTCGGCGACAGGCCCAATGTCGTTCCCAATGACGCAGCCAATTTCGCCTTCCTGGGCCAGTTCTGTGAACTGCCCGGCGACGTCGTCTTCACCGTCGAATACTCCATTCGGTCGGCACAAACCGCCGTCTATTCGCTCCTCGGACTCCAGAAGAAGCCCCTCCCACTCTACAAAGGCCACCTTCACCCGGCAGTCCTCCTTCGCGCCGTCAAGGCAATGATTTGGTAGTCGCTTCTCCGGTGGCCAGGAGGATCATCAAGCAGCGATATCCCGCGGCAGTTCGCACTGCTGCTGCCAACGACGCACAGACCAGTTGTGAAGACCGGCGAGTGCGAACGCCGCAGTCATGCTGCCGGCCAAAGCCATGGACATGTCCCAGTGCGCATCCCACTCGTCCCCCTGCAGCCCCAGCCACTCGGCTCCCTCTTGAGCATAAAAAAGAAGCACGACCCACCATTCAACAAGTTCGTAGAGGGCACTGAACGACAACGCAAATGAGATGCTCAAGATCGGCAATCCCCAGCGTCGCCCAACGGTGGCCTTGCGAATGATGACTTCACGGGCCATCAGGCCAACTGTCAATCCCTGGAAGAAATGTCCGACACGGTCAAAGTGGTTGCGATTCGATCCGAGCTGATTCCACAACCAGTCCAGCAGCGGCATCTCCGCATACGAGTAACGCGCCCCCGCCGCAATCAGCACAAAGGAGACCGAAATCAGAAAACAGGTCAGTGCCGAGAAAGTGAAACGGCTGGATAGAACGACAAGCCCGACGACGCCCACGATTCCAGGCAACAATTCGAACATCCAGACATCCAATTCCTTCGCGCCCGAGAAGGACCAAAAGCCCGCTATAACGGCAGTTGCGATGAGTAGCCAAAGGGCGACCGAAAACCGTTTCATGCCCAAGGTCCAGACTGCTAACGAAGAAAACCACGGATCGTGTCGCGCGGTGCCGAACCGACCGCGACCGTGGATCGGAATGCTTCAATCATTGGGCCTCATCTCTTATTACGACTTCCGCAATGGTCTGGAAGAATTGGCCTACCCCCGATCTTTGTACCACCCTCAGTGAGAGAATCGGGGTTCAGGTAACACGTTCTGTTCAACAGGGCGCAGCGTAGCGAAG
>JABISG010000022.1 GCA_018699955.1 Planctomycetaceae bacterium
GTCAGCACGACGCAACTTGGCAATGATCTGGTCCACCGTGTGTCGGTTCTGTTTCATCTCAAAGAATCCTTTCCGGGTGTTCAGCCCGGTCAAGATTCTCTCACTCGCTGTGGATCAATTAAAGGGGGGAAGGCCAGTCGGACTCGGTGGCGAATTCGGATAGAGCTGACGCTGCCACCAATCGGCCGAAGCTGTTCTTGTCGCGAAATGTGTCGATCAGTTTTGTCTCGGCCCGCCCGAACGCCACCGCCCGATGCGCGAGCGACCGGTTCCACACAAACAGAGCAACGACAAGTAGCAGACACCCGGCGATGAGCCAATCGGGCAGCGCGCGTTTGTTCTGCGTGTCTTTAACGGCGGGCTTCTCAGTCGGTGGGGGTGCCGGTTTCTCCTTTTGTTTCGTCGGTGTCATGAGCGACGGGCGACGTTGGACGACGGTGATTGTGCTGCCGCAGTTGTTCAGCGCGGCGACAACTTCTGCTGCACTGGCGGGGCGGTCTTCCGGTTTCTTTGCGAGCAGCCGCGCCACCAATTGGTCGATCTCCGCCGGACACGACATGACCAGCGACGAGAGGGCGGGCGGGGCTTCGGTGAGATGCTTGTGCAGAACTTCACCCGACGCGTTGCCTTGAAACGGCGAGGAACCGGCGAGCATTTCGAACAGCACACAGCCCAATGCGTACAAATCGGTCTGCGGCGAGACGGGCGGCTTGCCGGTGATCTGCTCGGGTGCCATGTACAGGAAGGTGCCGACGGTGCGATCGTCGGCGGTGATCTTTCGGCCGGCGGAAATTGTGGCGAGACCGAAATCGCTGAGCTTGAGTTGGCCATCGGGAGTGAGCAGGAAGTTAGCCGGTTTGACGTCGCGGTGAACGACGCCCCGTTCGTGCGCGTATGCCAGTGCGGCACACATCTGCCGTGCGTACTCAATTGTGCGATCGACCGATAGCCGTCCCTGCTTTCGCAGCAGGTCGCTTAGTGCGCCCCCTTCGACCAACTCCATTGCGTAGAACTGCTGGTCGCCTTCACACGCGCCGCCGAAACAATGCACAATATTGGGGTGACGCAGCGCCCGCAGGATCTTCATTTCCTGCTCGAAGCGGGCGAGAATGGTTTCGTTGGTGACATCGGAAGGCAGCAGTTTGACGGCGACGATGCGGTCGTTCTTCACGAACCGCGCACGGTACACCTCGCCCATGCCCCCCTCGCCGATGTGTTCCAGCAACTCGAATGGCCAGATCCAGCGGTTCTGAGTTTCCAGTGGTTCGTGCGACGGCAACGTTGCTGTCCCCGAATGTGGCGCTGATGCAATCGGATCAGCGACGTGAAATCGGCCCGTGTGATTTCGTCCTACTTCAGTCCGAAACAATAAAGATGACCAACCGTGCGGATGTAGATTCTTCTGTCGGCAATGGCCGGTGTGGCGTAAACGTCTTCTTCAAAGTCGGCGGTGGCCAATTCTTGCCAGTCGGCATTGGCGCTCAGCACGCAGAGCTGGCCGCGTTCACTGACGACGTAAATCTTACCGTCTCCGCTGACGGGTGAACTGTAAAACTTCCCGCGGACGCTGAGCCGACCCTGTTTAGAGATCTGGCCGGTTTTGGTGTTGAGGCAGGTCAGTATCCCGCCGTCCTTCACCAGGAATAGCCGGTGGTCGATCCAGAGTGGTGACGAGTTGCGGGGGACGGTCTTTGCGTATTCCCAGGCGACGTGTGTTTCGGTGACGTCGCCGATTCCGCCGGGCCGAATGCATAAGACGGCATCACGTGCGGAGCCGAACACTTTGCGAATGCTTTCGTATTCCGATTCGGTCAGCGAGCCGTCCTTGTTTCGATCAAACTGACCGAAGAAACTCTTGATGGGGCTGCGCGGCAACTCCTTCTGTTCCAGTTGCGAGTTGCCGTTGGCATCGGAACTGGCGAGTACGGCTTGGAATTCCGGTTCGCGTGTCGAACCACCGCCGGCGGTGGCGATGTACAGCCGGCCGTCTTCGCCAACAACGGGAGTGGTGTTCACAACGCGGGAGACGCCGTGGACATTCCAGATGAGTTTGCCGTCGCTGAGGTCGTAAGCGGTCACCTGTGCCGTACCCGGGATGACGATCTGCGTTTGCTCACCGACCTTCCAGATGGCGGGGGTGCCGTAGTTTCGGCGAAATTCGCTGCGATTGGTTCGCCAGACGTCGTCGCCGGTTTCGATGTCGATGGCGGTGAGAAACGAACCGTTGTCGTGATCCTGCACGAGGACAACGCGGTTGCCGACCAGCACCGGCGATGATGATGCGCCGAACTGATTGTCGAACGGCCCCATTTTGCGTTGCCACAATTCTTTGCCGTCGATGTCGTAACAGAACAGCCCACTGGAGCCGAACATGCTGACGACGTGTTTGCCGTCGGTGGCGATGCTTGGCGTTGCGTGGCTGCCGATGCGGTGAATGCTTTCGAGCCGATCGTAGGGGGCTTCTTGTTCCCAGATGTTTCTTCCTGTTGCCGCGTCCAGCGCGATGGTCAGCAGTTTCTTGCCGCGTTTTGCTGTGACGAAAATCCGCTTGCCCAAAATGACCGGTGACGAGTGTCCCTTGGCCAGGGTCGTCTTCCAAACGACGTGTTTGTCCGGGGAGATATCGGCGGGCAATGGCTGGTCACCTGTTGCGCGACCGGCGGCATTCGCACCGCGAAACTGTGGCCAGTCACCGCCTTGGCCTTGGGTGAGACAAGCAGCCAATACTGCAGCCTGCAGCGATAACATCATAAGAATTCGGCGCATGGTTGGCAGCATGTCAAAACTCGTTGGAGTCACTGTCAAGTATCTCGCGGCACGATTACCACAAGCTTCGTTCACTATCGCGGACACGATGACAGAAAACAAGCAGCGAGTTTGATCCCTCGGGCCGCAGCCCGAGGGCTTTGTGACGCGACCTTCTCAACTTGAAGAAACTGCGTACAAAAAAGGCCCGGCTCATACAAAGAGCCGGGCCTGACTTGTTTTGATTGAAACTTCAACTCCCGTTTCGCGGGCCGTCTGGTTTCGCTCAGTTCGAGGGGTTGGATGTCGCCGGTGTCGGAACCGTTCCGGGGGTGGCGGTACCGGTCAGACCGGGCAGTGCCATACCGGGGGCGGCGGAGACATGGGCCCCCAATTGCAATTCTGAGACGAAACTGGGCGGGTAGGCCAACATGCCGTGTTCGTGGAGATCGAGCCCTTCCATTTCTTCCTGCTGGCTCGCTCGCAATCCGACGGTGACCTTGATGGCGTAGAAGACGATGAAGCTGGTGGGGAATGCCCACAAGAACGCCGCTCCAACACCAATCACTTGCGGCAGCAACGGTCCGGCACCGAACAGTCCGATGGCCAGCGTTCCCCAGACGCCACAGATGCCGTGGACGGAAATCGCACCGACCGGGTCATCGATTTTGATTTTGTCGAAGAACAACACGGAGAAGACGACGATGACACCGCCGATCAACCCGGTTAAAGCGGCCAATGCTGGAGTCATCACATCGCAGCCGGCTGTAATGGCAACCAGACCGGCGAGGGCACCGTTCAAGGCGAATGAGGTGTCGGGCTTCTTGAACAGAATCCAAGAGGCGATCATGGCACCAACAGCACCCGCTGCGGCAGACAAGTTTGTGGTAACAGCGATGTAGGCGAAACTTGCTCCTTCACTGCCGACAGCCGTGGTGCTACCGGCATTGAATCCGAACCAGCCCATCCACAAGATGAACACGCCGAGTGCTGCCAACGGGATGTTGTGGCCGGGAATCGGCATTGCTTTGCCGTCTTTGAATTTTCCGATACGCGGGCCGAGAACAATCGCTCCGGCCAACGCACACCAGCCACCAATGGAATGCACGACGGTGGAGCCGGCAAAGTCGAGGAAGCCAAGTTTCACCAACCAGGCACTCTCGTTTGCATCGGCAAGGTACAGCGTACCCCAGGCCCAGTGTCCGAAGATTGGGTAAATGATGGCGGTGATAAAGATGGAGTAGATTATGTAGCTGCTGAACTTTGTGCGTTCAGCCATTGCACCACTGACGATGGTTGCCGCGGTTGCACAGAAGACGGTTTGAAAGATCAGGAATGCCCAGCTGAACGAATCGGTATTTCCGCTGGCCCTGGCAGCATCACTGGTGGCATCGAAAATGAAATTGTTGGTTCCAATAAAACCGCCGGAGGTCACGCCGAACATCAATCCGAAGCCGAGCAGCCAGAAGCTGAGTGAGCCGACGGAGAAGTCGAGCAGATTCTTCATCATGATGTTACAGGCGTTTTTCGCACGGGTGAAACCCGATTCCACCATTGCGAAACCAGCCTGCATGAAGAACACCAAAATGGCGGCGAGTACGGTCCACAACGCGTCGAGGTTGCCTTGCACGGCTTCTGCAGCGGCTAGGGCTTCTGCGGCTGGATCAGCCGGTGCCGCCTGTTCGGGGGCGACTGCCTCGGCAAAAGCTCCTTGAATTTCTCCAGAGAACGCCATCCACATGATGGCACAAGAAAACGGGATGAGTAATCTGATTGAGCGACTCATTGAACGACTTGCCTTTCCGGTTGTTACCGACAGTTTTCCTGTTGCATAGACACCCGCGACGCGAGCTTCGAAGGACAACAAGGCAACTCTCGTGCCAACCGGTTCGGCCGGGGCGAAAGACGGGTTGTTTCTCCAGTTCTGACAGGATGTTACGGCGTTCCGCGCAAGACGTGATTCACAGCATTGAATGGACTGGCACGGGATTCTGCATTATTGTCGCGCACAGTTCGCCGCAAGATCGGGCAGGTAACGCTCTGCTGCGGGGATTCCGTGTCGCGGCTAACCGCGCGCGAAAAAAAACCGCCGCTCGCGAGTTGCGAGCGGCGGTTTGCGATTCAAGCACAGTGTGGTATTGAGTCTCTGCAGTTCAGAAGCTCAGAATGGCATCGATGCCCAAGGTCGTGAAGTCGCCTTTGCCGTCGCCGTTGAAACGAATCCCTGACGGATTCCAGTCGTGGCGAATTTCCGGGCGAATGACGAGATTGGCCGAAGGCAGGTAGTTCACACCGAACGTTGCGGCGTACTGCGAGTTCGATCCGTTCTTCCACCATTCCATGCGGCTACCAACTTTGAGGCAGTCGTTGATGGAATAGAAGAGGTACTGGTTCACGCCGTACTGGTGGTCTCCGCCACCGTTGGTTTCAACCAGATCGCTTTGAAGAACGTAGTTCCAGTCGCAGTCCAGGTCGACGTCGAGGACGAGACTATGGCTGTAACCTTCACCGCGGGTGCCGAGGTCACCAATTGTGGTGATGTATGTCAACGTTGCATCTTCGGTCAGCGTCAGAGCGGCACCGCCCAAGAACGCACTGCCTCGGGAGTTGTCGCCATCGGCAAACCGGTCGAATCCGGTATCCCAGCCAGCGACCCAACCGCCGTACACTTCGATATCGCAGCTCAGTTGGTAGGTCCCGATCGCACCGGTGTGCGTGAAAGGCTCACTGTTATTCATCGTGTAGGCGTGGCTGTAGAAGAAGTTTCCGGTTGCCGGAACGACTTCGTAACCAACCAACGTGTAGAAGTGACCGAACTTCACCGACCAGTCGCCGGAAGCAAGTTCGCCATAGAACTGCGGCATGGCCCAGCCGTAGATGCCGTGATCCCACGCGTTGTCCCAGTGATCCTGGGGAGCGGGTTCACCAAACGCCTGCGTGTCCTGAGCATCAACACCGTACATGAAGTCGGCGCGGAAACCCCAGTCGAGTCCACAGCTGCCATCGGCCACTCGTTCGGCGTAGAGCCAGCTTTGGCCATTGGTGATTTGGCTGTCGTGGCTATTGAACAAGCCGTTCGATTCGGTGTGGTAACCCCACTGCGTCCATCCACCAATGGTGAAGGAAGGCTCTTCGCAACAGTCATTGCTTAAGAGATGGTCGGACAACAACCACTTGTCGCCGAGATTGCACCAGTCGCAACAAGTGTCGCAGGTGTTGCATGTGGCACCATCCATCGCGATGGCTTCGGGCATGGGTGCCGCTTCAGCAGCCGCATCAGGCGGTGGTGCCGCTGCATCTTGAGCAAACGTGGCGGATGTGATCATCAATGTCAGTCCACCGAGAAAGAGGTTCAAAACGCACGTCGTGCGCAGTCTTCCTCTTTGGAAAATGCGTCTCTGCATTGTCTTCTCCTTAGTGTCGGGCCGGAAAGTCAAAGGATTCCATTTTTGAGTGACAAGTCTGTTCTGCTAGTTGAAATGGAAAGTCTCGCGGACCAGGGTAGCGCACTGTTGGCGAGAATGGGAACTTGTGTGGCTGCTTCGTCGCAAGCTCAATGGGGGATGAAAATGTGGTTAAGGAATGATTGAGTCGATGGTTGAACTGATTTCCATAACACTCAAGTGAACGTGCCAGTTGCAAATTCTTGAACGGGCCGCATATGAGTGCATTGCGGAACTGTTCGTCAGAGGGAGTTATCGGCCGCCCACCGGCAGCGGATTGACGGATTTGAAGTGCGAGGAAAGAGTTAGCGTGACCGGACCGCTTCACGCGACCACATTAGTCCGCGCAGACCCCCGCTCTTAGCAACGACGTATGAGACTTAGCGGAATGCTCGACGCGAAGTACCTAAATTATGGCATTTCGCCACGATTCGACGGTGAGCGCTCCCCCTCGAGTCGCGTCCAATCGGAAGCGGCCGTCAGTCGGCAATCAAGGCATCGACAAAATTGTCGGGATCGAACGGCTCGAGATCGTCAATTTGCTCACCCACGCCGACATATTTCACCGGGATTCCCATCTGCTGGCGGATGGGGACGACCACTCCACCTTTCGCGGTGCCATCAAGTTTCGCCAGAATGATGCCGGTACACTCGGTCACTTCGGAGAAGTTTCGGGCCTGGCTGACTCCGTTCTGTCCAGTGGTCGCATCGAGTACGAGCAGGCTTTCGTGGGGAGCACCCGGAATCTTCTTGCTGATAACACGGTGTACCTTGGCGAGTTCATCCATCAGATTTTTCTGAGTCTGCAATCGGCCGGCAGTATCGACGATGAGGTAATCGCTGTTGGTTTCCAACGCCCGTTCACAGCCGATGTGTGCCACACTGGCCGGGTCGGCACCGCTGGCCTGCTTCACAATTTCGCAGCCAAGTCGTTCGCTCCACATCGTCAACTGTTCAACTGCCGCCGCGCGAAACGTATCGCCGGCAGCCAGCACGACGGTTTTCCCTGCACCCTGTAACAGGTTGGCAAGTTTGGCAATCGAGGTGGTTTTTCCCGCCCCGTTGACGCCGGCGACGAGAATGACTGTCGGGCCGGCGTCGGCACTTTCCAGGGGCGACAGCGGATCGGAGGCGTCCCAGCCGGTCTCATCGTCCCAGCTCAACTGAGCCTGCAGCTGCCGTTTGACCGTGTCCCAGATTTCAACCAGCACAACCGTTCGACCGCCGTGGTGTTCGCGCAGGTCGGCAACAATTGCGCCGGCTGCTTCGACGCCCATGTCGGTCTTCAGCAGACGGCTCTCAAATTGTTGCAGTTTCTCTTCGTCGAGAATGTCACCCGCTTTGAACAGATCGCGGACGTCGGTCTGCAAGACCTGTTTGGTCTTGGCCAAACCGCGTTTCAGCTTATCAAACAGCCCCATCAACTCTCCCCTAGCCACCCGTGCATCATTACGAACGCCAACTTCGACAACTGACGGATTGTCGAAACTTTGTCGCCAATCGTCAATTGCCCGGCGCGGCGATTCGCAACTGTTGGAATCTTTCCAAAGCCGCTTGCCACGCCTGCCGGTCCTGCGGCTCGTAATGCAGTAGCTGGCTCGAATTCCGCACGACGCTGCGAATTTCCGCCAGCGTGCCGATTTCGCCGGCCGAACGGGCTTGAACGAGGACATTTCCCAACGCCGTTGCCTCCACCGGACCGGCGATGACCGGACGACCACAAGCATTTGCGGTGAACTGGTTCAGCAATTCGTTCTGCGAACCCCCACCCACAATATGGATAACTTCGACGGCCGTACCGCTCAATTCTTCGATTTGTTCCAGCACGAGGCGATATTTCAATGCCAGACTTTCCAGCGCACATCGTACGAGTTCACCCATCGTTTCCGGCGCGCGCTGGTCGGTTTGTCGACACCATTGCTGCATCGCCGAGGGCATGTCGTCGGGCTTCAGAAAACTCGCATCGTCCGGATCGACCAGCGAGCGAAACGGCGGGGCTGCTTCGGCCGCCTGCACCATTTCAGCATAACTCGGAGATGTTCCCTGCCGCTCGAAAGATCGTCGGCACTGCTGCACCAGCCACAATCCCATCACGTTTTTCAGTAACCGGTACGTGCCATCGATTCCCCCTTCGTTGGTCACGTTGAATTCCAAGGCGCGTTCCGACAGCGCCGCATCGGGTACCTCGACACCAATCAGCGACCACGTCCCCGAACTGATGTACGCCCAACGAGCGGTCCCCGTCAGTTCGGTTGGAACGGCGGCGACGGCGGAACCGGTGTCGTGTGTTGCCGGCGCGACGACTTTCACACGCTTCAAACCCGTCAACTCAGCCACCTCACCACGCAGCGAGCCTAAAGTCGTTCCCGGCGAAACAACATCGGGGAAGATGTGTGACGGCAACTCAAGTTTTCGCAGCAAATCGTGCGACCATTGTCCGCCGACCGGGTCGAAACACTGTGTTGTTGTGGCATTGGTGAATTCGACAACACGACTGCCCGACAGGCACCAGTGGAAGAAATCGGCGATCATCAGAAACCGATCAGCCTGTGCCAGCAGGTTCGCGTCGGTCTGCTGCATGGCCAGTAACTGGTACAGCGTGTTGATCTCCATGAACTGCAAACCGGTGGCGGCGAAAATTTCAGACCGTGAGACCCGCGACGTTGTTGCCGCCAACAGGCCATCCGTCCGCGAATCACGATAGTGGTACGGCTGTCCGAGCAGTTCGTTGGTTTTCGAGAGCAGCACGTAATCGACACCCCACGTATCGACACCAACCGAGACGACCGATTCGCCAGCGGAGTCTGCTGCCGCTTTCGCCAATCCGGTTTGAATCTCCGACCACAGCCCCAGGACATCCCACCGTAGCGTTCCCGCCAGTTTGACCGGACCGTTGGAAAACCGATGCAGCTCGTTCAACGAGACTTTTGAGCCGTCGAACTTGCCGGAAATAACACGACCGCTTTCCGCGCCCAAATCAACTGCCAAATATTGTTGTTTCGCCGTCATGGCTGCTTTCCTCAATGCAGAGAGTCACACAGTCAGTCACACAGTTCCGCCCCACTAACTCGGGTCATCATATCGACACAACAGGTTTCAGGCACGTCCACAGCGCCCACCCTAAATTGGGGTGGCACTGGCGTGTCGCCAGTGCTGCGCGACGGGGTTTGCTTTTTTTGACGCAAAGGCGCAAGGCGGCAAAGATTCGCAAAGAAGTTTGAAAATATGAAACAAGTCCTGTGGAAATGATGCAACACGCTTCAGTGAAACGACTGTACAGATCAGAGCAGGGATGTCGAGTTGCTGCGAAATCGTGGAATCCCGTGGGAAATAGCGGCCGATTCGTTTTGCCGCGTTGTTTGTTTTTCCACCTGCGGCTTCTTTGCGGTGCTTTGCGTTTTGGCGACTTTGCGTCAAAAAAGATGCGCGCAAACTGCGTCTCGCACCCGTCGGGATCTCACGACCAACAAAGACATTGACCAGCCGGCCAGGTCGCCCTAAAATTTTTCCATGCAATGTGTTACGCGATGTTGTACACAGGAAACCCTTGCGACTTCTCAGAAAACGAGACCAGGAAGAGGCGGGCCTTGGCACAGAAACTCATCATTGACGCCGATCCAGGAATCGGCGACGCGCTGGCCATCGCGATGGCCATGCTCGATCCGGAACTCGATGTTCTTGCCGTGACCGGAACGGCAGGTTGCGTTTCCGGTCCAGATGCGACGAGAAATATTCAGGCCATCGTTGAGTTCATCGACCCACCCAAATGGCCGCGGCTGGGAACGGCCGAATCGGAAGTCGGCCGGGCATGCCGTGGGCGCGCCCACGATACCTCGCTTCCCGTCTTGCTGAACGGCGAAGGTGGCTTGGGCGATTTTGAATTCAACGTCGCCGAGTTGCATCATCCGCACAATTCAACGCGGCTTATGATCGACATCGTGCGCAGCCACCCCAACGAAGTGACGCTGCTGACTCTCGGCCCGTTGACGAATGTCGAATTGGCAATGGAGCGCGCGCCCGATTTCCTTGGATTGGTGAACCGACTCGTCTGCATGGGCGGGGCGGTTGGCTGTGGCGGCGACGTGACGGCGGCTGCGGAATTCAATGTTTTCGCCAACCCGACGGCGGCTCGAAACGTCCTGCTCTCGCCGGCAACAAAAACGCTCGTTCCGCTCGATGTCAGCCGTCAGGTTGTCCTTACCTTCGGCCAATTCGGCCGCATGCAGTCGCAGTCCGATTCTTCGCTCAGTCGTTTGCTTGCGAAATTGTTGCCATTTGCATTTCGATCGTATCACGAGCATCTGGGAATCGAAGGAATGCGACTGAACGAAGTGGCGGCGTTGGCGGCGATCTCGCAACAGCGACTATTCGAGTGCGAATCGGTCGCCATCGACGTCGAAGTGCAGGGCGAATTGACGCGCGGCATGACGGTCTTCGACCGCCGGGGCGTGGCCCAATGGCAAACCAATATCGAGGTCGTTTCCGATATCGATTCGCAAGGTGTTCTCGATTACCTCACCCGCACCGTCCGTCGTGCCGCCGCCTGAGGTCGCAACCCAAAACAATTCAAGCCTGAAGCGCAAGCGAAGGAGTTCTCTGGAATCGTCCTTCGCTTGCGCTTCAGGCTTGGATCAACGGTGTCTCGCAGTCGCTAAGCGTTCGTTACCGCTGCCAAATTACCAAGTGGGTACTCTGCACGCCGTTGCGATGCGTCCGGACCTTCAACACGACGGAGTCGCCCGATTCGCTGGTTGAAAGCGCCTGCTGCAGATCGTTCACGGATGAGACTTCTGTGCGGGACACTTCCTCAATGATGTCATAAAGCTGTACGTGTCTCCCCAGTGGACCGAGTGAATCGACGTTGAGCACCAGCAGTCCCTTTGCCGTTTCGTTGAAGCCGAGCTGATCGGAAATCGAATCATCGACGGGATGCACAGTCAGTCCCATTGTTTGCACCGGCACACCAACTCCGGGATGTGAGGACGATGGGACGGCCGATTGTCGGTTCAAGTCGTCGCGGTCGGTCAGCAGCACTTCGACGTCCATTTTCTTCCCGTTGCGGAAAACCGAAAGTGTGACCTTGCGGCCAACCGCGGTCAGGCTGACCAGGTTGATCAGATGATTCTCGTCTTCAACCTTGGTGCCATTAAATTCTAACACGACGTCGTCAAACTTCAGGTTGGCCTTCGAGGCGGGAGTTTTCGAGTAGACTTCGACGATCCGTGCTCCTCGAACGCGATCGAGCTGCAGCCGGCGTGCTTCATCGGCTTCAAAGGAAGGATCGAGTTTCACGCCAAGATACGCTCGCTGTACGCGACCGTGCTCCAATAACTGGTCAACCACGCGGCGAACCAGATTGCTGGGGATACTAAAGCCAATTCCATCGTTGCCGCCGCTGTTGGAAGCGATGGCGGTGTTGATACCGACGACCCGTCCGTGCAGATCGATCAGCGGCCCACCACTATTGCCAGGATTGATGGCGGCATCGGTCTGCAGAAAATCCTGATTCAATACGGTGGTTTCTTTGCCGAGTTTCAACGAGCGACGTCCCTTGGCGCTGACAATGCCGAACGTTACCGACTGACTCAGCCCGAACGGACTGCCCATCGCCAGCACCATGTGTCCAATTTCCAGCTTATCGCTGTTGCTCCAGCGGGCGGGGTGCAGATTCGTGGCGTCGATTTTTAAAACGGCCACATCGGTCGCCGAATCTTTCAAGACGTGGGTCGGATGAATCAATCGCCCATCGAAAATGTGAATTGCAATATCCTTGAGTTTCGCGTTGGCAATCACGTGCCGGTTCGTCACGACAAACGTGTCGCTCGATTTCGGGCTGGTCATGATGACGCCCGATCCCGTCTCTTCCACCATCGATCCGCGCGGCGATCGATATTCGCTTTGAATGTGAACGACGCTGGGGGTTGCCACCTTCGCAATCTTGGTGAGTAAACGGCTACTCTCCATGAGCGAGCCGGTGTCGCTGTCCAACTCTGCGAACAGGCGGTCGGCATCGCTGAAGCTCAGTGCGCTGGCACGAACATGCGATGGCTGCAGCCAACCGTCGGCCGTCATGCCAATCACGAATCCAGCTGCCAGTACCGAACTGCAGAGAATGAGCGTTGTTGATCGTTTCATAGGAGGTCGCCTCGCACGGCGGTGTTTCAATGTCGGTTAGGTAGTTTCGTTGCGCTGCCACGGACTCAGATTGGTAAGCACGGAGCCGATGACCGCGAGAGCCGTCCGCTGCCATCACGTGCTGGATGGTTTCCAACTGACCCAGCGACCACGGCATGCGCCCCGACTGCATCTGGATTAAGCTGACAGTTGGAGTGCCGAGTCCACACGAAGCGTTCGAGCCGAAGAATGTGTGTTCTTAGTCGATATCGATGTCGCCGAGCGTCAGTTCCCTTTCGCTCATGCGTCCTTCGTGTTCGTACGCCGACGACCAATCGACGTCCGAATCGAATGAGTCGGTTCCCATTTCTTCCTGCTCGCGTTGGCAATCAACACAAAGCGGCGTGTAGGGAAGCGCCTTCAATCGGGTGATCGGGATCGATGCGGAACAGACCTCGCAGCGGCCGTACCGACCGTCGCGAATCAGTTCGATTGCACGTTCAATTTGCACGAGTTCGCGGCTTTCGAGCGCCTTCAACTGCGTGTTCAATTCATTCTGCGATCCGCTATTTGCCGCATCGCCCACGTCGCCGCCGGTGTTGTAGTTTTGGACGTCGAATTGAGCATCGCCGGTCAGTTTCTTTCGCAGGGTATCGCGTTTGGAAACCAACCGCTCGTGAAGTCGCAGCAGTGCATCTTTGCGAGCCATGATCTGCGTTCCTTAGTTGTCACACATTGGGAAACGCCTACCGAAACTGCCCTGACGGGCTGTGAATTCAGTGGGTGTTCTAATTATTCGTTCCTGGTGCAGTTAGCCAACTATAGCTCGGATTCTTGCAAATCAAATCTGGCAGAATGCAAAATCGCTGCTTCATGGCCCGCACGAAACGCAGAGGGTGACAATTGAATCCCAGGTGGTGCCGTAACGCATGGTGTGCAAACGGCATACGACTTCTTATCGATAGGCGGTGCCGTGGGCGTCGGACTGCCGCATGGCGAAACAAATGTCGAAAATTGACCATGAAACAGTCCAGAAAGGCCGTATTTCCCGGCATCTGCCTTTCCTACGTCGGATGACCTGACTTATCGGGAAATTCCCTCAACCGAAGTTGGCGTCTTCACGAATCCAGAGCCGCAAATCCATTGACGGTACGGGAATACGCTGACCGACCAGAAATCGGTCATGAAATGGGTCCTCAAACGGCTGGCATTTCCGCGGCTGGACGGGGTCAATTCACAGCAGATGAGTCAGCGGCCAACGAAAAGTGAAGTGGCGCAACCAACTTTATTTCAACAGTTTGTGTCGGGCGTGTGGGGACGCACTCTCGTCATCCAACAGCGCTGATGCGACTTGCCCGGACCCGATTTCACTGTCAAAAAGTCTGGATGGCCAACTTGGTTTTTCGGATTCTGCCGGCCCGAATCGAGTCGGACACTTGGGGAATTCAAGAGCGTTCACCCAAGGTGTTGGCTAGACAGCGGCGATCATTTGCCAAACCCCATATTGACCGTCGTTCGATTTTCGCCTGTAATCCGTCCCGCGCTGCACAATTTGGACTCACTCAACGGACTGAACGTGACCACATTTGACCGCTATTTGCTGCGACGATATCTGCACGTGTTTCTCGTATTCCTGCTTTCGACGTTCGGGCTGTTTGTCGTCATCGACGGATTCTCCAACGTCGACGGGTTTCAGGAGGACAAGACGAACGCGACCGATGTGATGGCCCGAATGGCAGATTACTATCTCTATCGATCGAGCCAGTTCTTCGACATGGTCGGCCCGATTCTCTCGGTGATTGCAGTCATGGTGGTCTTTGCCATGCTGTACAAAAACAGTGAACTGCATCCGTTGTTGGCCGCCGGTGTTCCCACCTATCGACTCGTCGTTCCCTTGCTGGTCGGGACGGCAATCATCACGTCGCTTCTCATGGTGAATCGTGAATTTGTCATTCCGCGCATTGCCCACCACTTGCGCGCGCCGCGCAATGAGGAAAAAGCTAAGACTGAGGATGTCCAGCCAATGTATGACCACGCATCGAAGATCTGGATTGGCGGAGCGGAACTGGTCCGTGGGACCAACCGTCTGAAGGAAGCGGAGTTCGTTCTACCACCAGGAATTGCCAACGATCTCACGCCGGTCAGATCGCCAATCGCGACATTCCATAAGGAAGCGAAGAATCGGCCCGCCGGCTGGTTGTTGCACGACGTTCAACCGCGGCGCAGTGCACTTCACCTCTCCGAGGCCGGTGAGAAGGTCCTTCACGCGATGCCGAACGAAGATCAACTTTTCATTGCAACCGACGTGAGCTTCGATCAGTTGTCGAATCGGGGGCAGAGTTTTTCCTACGCATCGACGACGGAATTGGTTCGCCGTGTGCAGAATCCTTCGTATGGTAACTCGTCGGTCCGCAGTCTGGCGTTGCACGTCCATTCGCGGTTGATGCAACCGATGATGGGGTTCATCCTGGTCTTTCTGGCCATTCCGCTGATCGTCAGGAAAGAGGGTCGCGGTCTGGTGTCGAATATTGCCCTGTGTACCGGCGTGATGGGGGCGATGTTCGGTGTGACACAATTGGGCATGTACCTGGGGAAGGTCAGCCTCATCAGCCCGTCGCTGGCGGCGGGCGCACCGCTAATCATCAGCGGAACGCTGGCAGCTTGGCTTTCCGACGCCGCGCAGTCGTAGCTGGGCGTTCAGGCAGCGCGTGACAGTGCCGCGGGTTGTTGTTGCCGCAGGCAGTCGGCGAGCATTGTGAGTGTGTCCACGTCGGCTCCAGCCAGTTCGAACGACTTCATCAATTTTCGGTCATCGCGATCAAACGTTCGTTGTGTTGCGCGCGGATGCACTCCTTCGCAATCGATGACCCACGTGTTCCAATTGCCGTTCGCCGCTTCTTGTGGGTAAAAGTGCCCAACCGAAGTCCCCCGCCAACCCAGTCCTGCGGAGTGAATCGTTCGCATGACGTTCACAATTCCCCACAACACCTGTTGCCGATGCCCTGTCTTGAGTTGGGGCCATTCACCGCTTTGCAGCATGTCGAACACTGCAGCTGTCGGCGGAATTGCGCGCACGATCACGGCAGATCGGAACGTTACCAGCCCGCGATGAAGGACGGCGAGTCGCTCGGGTACGTTGATTCCGAGTTGGCCGAGTGCATCGATGCCATGCCATTCACGCACGGGGTGGCTCTGCAACCACTGGCCGTTTTTCAGATCGGTCATACGAGGCCAAAGCCGCTGACGTCCCCAATTCATTTTGATATAGACGTGAATGCTTTTTCCGTCATCGTCGCGCAGGTGCGTATCCCAGACGCTACGGCCGGTGTGGCGCAGGTGGGCATCGGTCGCCTGCTCGTAAATTGCCTCGAGTTCAGCCAGGTTGTTCCGCACCAACAGATCGCGGATTGGCTCGCTTGCAAAGACAGCATTGGTTCCCACCGGCAACCTCCCGTCGCTGGCGAACCAGCGGATTTCCACCAATAACAACACCTGCTCGACACAATCGTTCGATTGCCCATTGCCGGCTCGAACGGGCCGTCAGTTCAAGCCGAACGACGGCGACGGAGTCTATTCGAGACGGTAATTCGTGGCTAGAGGGAGTTGAAACTCTCCCGGCGAATGGTCACCGCAGGATCGGGATGTTAGACTAGCGAACCCTGACTGAAACGATTCGCGACTATTTGTAATTGGTAACCTGCCGCCGGTGAGTTTCTCGACGGCAGAGTCGATTTTCGACCCTTTGGACGAGCCGTGGTTGATGATGGCAACGCGTGGCATACGAGGCGCGACGACCGTTGAGCGCGATGACGGGCAATTGATTGTCGCGGCGACGAAGGAGTTGCTGGAGAAAATATTCCAGTCGAACGAAATCCACGATTTCGACGAGATTGTCTCCGCGGTATTTACAACGACGTCCGACTTGTCGTCAACGTTTCCGGCGGAAGCGGCACGCAAACTGGGGATGAACCAGGTTCCCCTGCTGTGTGCGCGAGAAATTCCGGTACCCGGCAGCATGCCATTTTGCATTCGTATCCTGCTGCACCTGAACACCGAGAAGAAGCAGAACGAAATCGTTCACGTCTATTTGCACGAAGCCAAACGGCTGCGCCCCGACGTGACGAGCGCCCAATAATTGGCGCGTGTGTTTCAGTGCCACCACCGAATTCTCGCAGCGGCTTATTGAACTGCCAGCATTCGAAATCCGATCAAGAGGACGCCTGCGCTTGCTGCTGGGCTGGCGAAAGAGCCGTGGACGCTGGAGCGGTTGTTGAAGGAATCGGCCAGTCTAGTGGTCGAGTGAGGTTACTGACGGAGCAATCCCGTGCCGTTTCCAATAAAATTGTTTGTGGTTGCGTTGTTCGTAGTAACCGCAGGCCTCGTCTACACTCTGTGGACAGGGAAGTTCTATATAAGGACTTGGCACGAGCCTTGGTTTCATATTACGGTGATAACAAGGCAGAAACAGCCTAAGTTGTATTGGTTTCTGGTTATCTTAAACCTGCTGTTTCTCTTGTATTTTTCGGAGTTTTTGCTGGGTTGGATTTCTGCTTTGTTCTTGTGAGTGGCTAAGGTGTGTCAGTAGGCGGGACTGTTTTGTGAGTCAATTTCACCAACACAAATCGCACCCACAACCCAAAATCCGGTTCAATTGGTGGTTGAGAACTGCGACGACTCCGTTCCAGCTGTTTCTTTGGTTGTGTTGCTGGTTTCTTCGTCGGCCGTATCGGTGCCGACGGCGACATCGTGGGGGTCCCATTCGATCTCCTCATCGCTGCCGCTCTCGATCATTTCCTCGAAAGGCATGCCCTGTTCCTCCAGCCGGTCAGCGACCGCTGCGAGGGGGTCGCTGCCAAATTCCGCGGGAAACATCGGTTGTAACATTTCGAGATGCTCGCGAACGAGGGCGATGTTCTCCGGCGGCACTTGCATCAATCTTTCGATGCGATCGACCCTGGTGATCCAGGCAGCCTGCCGCAAAACATGGTGTTTCCCCTCACGCCCTAGCGACGAAAACGGGTGGGAATTGCTCTTGAGACGCTTGATTGCCGTGTACCCCTTCTTGAGCACCTTATCGAGGTTGCGGTCGTCTTCCAGTGTGTTGCGCGCAAGTGCTGCGCCCACCGCCAGCGTGAGTCCGGCAAACTGCTCGACCGACATGCGTTCGCGTCGCAGCGCGCGCGCCAGTCTGCGATTCTTTTCAAAATAGCGGGCCAGCCATTCGGCCGACCAGCGTTCGGAAATCAGGTTCTCCTCTTCGTTGACCAATTCGCCCACCGGCAGTGTTCGCGCCTGGTTCCACTCCGGCGGCGGCGCGAACACAAGCGGCAATTCGGGCAGTTTCTCATCGGGCAACGAACGGATGACACGTACATACGCCTTCAACTCATCGTCGGTCACCTTCTCGTCAATCCGCTTGGTCTCTGTGAAAGCCGGCTCGTCGCCAGCGCAGCCGGCAACGACGGCGCAGAGAATCAAGCCGCAAGAAAGTTCTTTCAGCCTGCCGTGCAGTTCGTGCATGATTTGTCCACGAATCAGGAGCCTGCAGCGTCCGAATTGACGCCGACCAGTGAACGGACCAGATATATTGGAATCGGTCAGCGCCAACGCGCAGCCCGGCTGGTCTAAGATTCGTATCGGAATTGAAGCTGCCGGCGAATCAGGCGAGCCGACGCCCAAGGAGAAGTCTTCCGGTGGACTGCACCGATTCTGCCGATTGAGCGGTTTGTAGAGCCAACCGCTATCGTTCAGATTCTCGCATCGAATACGGGCCATTGGTTTCGACGGGGAAAACTGCCGATCTCATGCCCGGATGCGCACACCAGAATTTCGATTCAGAAGATGCCCAGATGATCGCGGGCGTCGTCGGTCATCCGTTCGGGCGACCAGGGGGGAGTCATCACCAGTTTGATCTCCGCCTCTTCAACGTCGTCCAACTTTTCCAAGGCCATCTTCGCCTGCTGCATGAGTTGCGGCCCAACGGGACAAGCCGGACTGGTCAACGTCATGTTGACGTTGACCTTCGCCCCTTCCTGCTCGACATCGTAGACCAAACCGAGGTCAACAATGTTGACCATCAGTTCCGGATCGATCACTTCTTTCAGGGCATCGAGTAATGCATTGTCTTCAGCCATCGCGTCGCTCCGTTTACCATTTGTCTAGAACAGTGTGTCAGTCGGACGTGCCGACATAGACTGCGCCGTCACGAACTTCGACGGGAAAGGTCGCCACCGGTTCGGTCGCCGGCATGCACATCGGTTTGCCGTCGCGAACATCGAAGCGTGCACCGTGCCTGGGGCAGACGATTTCACATCCGGTCAGCGGCCCGTCGGTCAACGGTTGACCGTCGTGTGTGCAGACATCTTCGATGCAGTAAAAGTCATCGCCCACGCGCAACAGTAACACGGGTATATCATCCACAACCAGCGACTTGCGCCCGCCATCGGAGATTTCATCAACGCGAGCAACTTGTTCAAATTCAGCCATGTCTCGTCAAGCATTCTGTCGCAGAGTAGAAAAATACCGACTCTCAATTGAACGCCCGGTCTCGAAGCTCTGCTTCGATCTGTCGGCAGACTGCGATCAATTCCTATTTTTGCCCATCACTCGCCGATGCCCAGTTTCCGCTCGACGGCGCGGCTCAACGTTTCGCGGACGATGCGAATTGGATCGCCGCCGGCTGCGTTGTTGTCGTCGAAATCGGGGGTTCGGCTATCCGGTGTAATGCGGTCGTAGATTTCGTGGAAGAAGCCCTCGACGATCATGTGCATCGCTTCATATTCCGACATGCCGCGGCACATGCAGTAGAAGACTTCTTCTTCATCGACGCGGCCGGCTGTGGCTGCATGTGTGCAGCGGACGTCGTCGGCTTCGATTTCCAAGCCGGGAACCGCGTCGTTCCGGGCTGTGCTGGAAAGCAGCAGCGCGTCGCTTCGCTGGTAACCGTCGGTCTTCTGCGCTTCCGGCTCAACGCGGATCATGCCCCGCCAGACGACACGCGACTTATCCCGCAGCACCTCTTTGTACAACAGGTCGCTGCGAGTGTCGGCGGCATTGTGTGCTTGCTTGGTGTAGTACGAAAGCAACTGCCGGTTGACCGCAAATGTGACACCGTTCACTTCGGCTTCGGCGCCGCGTCCGTCGAGATGAACGTCCTGATGAATGTGCGCCAGCTTCGCCCCGATTCCGCCGACGGTCCACTGCAAAGAGCCGTCGCGTTCGACGCGGCCGGCTTGGTGAGCGAAGTGGTACGTCTTCTCGTTCCAGTTCTGAAGCTGAACGTAACGCAGCCGCGCACCTTGCCCAATGAGTAATTCGACGGCACCAACGTGCAAGCCTGTGCTGTTCGCATCGGCCGAGACGGTCTCTTCCAGCAGTGTGGCTGAGGCCCCCGCTTCCAGCACAACCAGTGTGTGACTCAAATCGGCTGCCCCAGCGGTTGAGAGTGCAATCAGGCTGTGTAGCGGTTCGGTCAGTTCGACGTTTCGCGGCACGTACAGCAGGGTTCCGCCGGTCCAGAAGGCGGCATGCCAAGCCGACATGCGATCGGCGTCCGCTTGAACGGCCCGCGTCATGAAATGCGTTTCGAGCAGTTCGCGGTGCTCGTGAACCAATTCCGACAGGTTGCCGAACAGCACGCCTTTCGCTGCCAATTCTGCACGCAGATTCGCTTGCGTGGTAACACCATCGACATGGACCACCGAACCGGCAAACTCGGCCCGTTCGCTCATCAGCGTGTCGAACGTCGCGACGGTTTCTGCACCCGATTGGCTACCGGTTTGGACGGCAAAGTTCTCGGGACGAAACGTGCGCAGATCGACTCGCTTCCATTCTTCCGGATCGAGTGGCTCGCCCGACTTCTCCTGGAAAACGGCAAAGGCCGCTCGGCGCAGGTCGGTCACCCACGCCGGCTCATCGCGCGTTTCGAGAAACGCTTCAAACGCCGATTCATCAAAAGTGGCCGGAAGCGTCGCAGCAGTGGCGGTGGCGGTCATGTCTTCTTATTCGTTCAGTTCAGTTCAATGGTGCGGCGATAGAAAACGATCACGAGTTTGTGATCGCATCACCCCACGCTGCCTTCCATTTGCAGTTCAATCAGCCGATTCATCTCGACCGCATATTCCATCGGTAATTCCTTCACCAACGGTTCGATGAAACCGGTGACGATCATCGATGAGGCTTCCACTTCGCTGAGTCCGCGGCTCATCAGGTAGAAGAGTTGCTCTTCGGCGATTTTCGAGACGCTCGCTTCGTGTTCGATGGCGACGTCGTCTTCATCGACTTCGATGTAGGGGTAGGTATCGCTGCGGCTATCGGGATCGAGAATCAATGCATCGCAGACCACGTTCGACTTGCAGTGCGTTGCCCCGTTGTTCACCTTCACCAGACCGCGATAACTCGCACGGCCGCCGTCTTTCGAGATGCTCTTGGAGATGATGCGGCTCGATGTGTTGGGAGCACAGTGCACCATTTTTGCGCCGGCATCCTGATGCTGTCCCGTGCCGGAGAAGGCGATCGACAGCGTCTCGCCGCGGGCACCCGGTTCCATCAGGTAGATGGCCGGGTATTTCATTGTTAATTTTGAACCGAGGTTGCCGTCAACCCATTCCATCAGCGAGTCGCCGTAGGCCATCGCTCGTTTGGTAACGAGGTTATAAACGTTGTTCGACCAGTTCTGGATGGTGGTGTAGCGGCAGCGTCCGCCGCGCTTGACGACGATTTCGACAACGGCCGAGTGCAGGCTGTCGCTGCTGTAGGTTGGCGCGGTGCAACCTTCCACGTAATGGATGGCCGCCCCTTCATCGACGATGATCAGCGTCCGCTCGAATTGGCCCATGTTCTCAGTGTTGATACGGAAATAGGCCTGCAGCGGGAATTCAATTTCCACGCCCGGCGGCACGTAAATGAATGATCCGCCTGACCAGGCAGCCGAGTTCAACGCGGCGAATTTGTTGTCGGACGATGGAATGATTGTGCCGAAATATTCGCGGAACAATTCCGGGTGGTCCCGCAGGGCGGAGTCGGTGTCGGTGAAAATCACACCCTGTTTCGCCAGGTCTTCCTGCAAGCTGCCGTAGACCACTTCCGATTCGTATTGGGCTTTCACGCCGGCGAGAAATTTCTTTTCGGCTTCAGGGATGCCCAACCGATCGTAGGTTTTACGAATGTCTTCAGGAACGTCGTCCCAGTCCTTCTCCTGCCGGTCGGACGCGCGGACATAGTAATAGATGTCCTGAAAGTCGATCCCGCTCATGTCGCCGCCCCAGGTGGGCATCGGCTTCTCGAAGAAGATTTCGAGCGCCTGCAGGCGGAAATCCAGCATCCACTGCGGCTCTTTCTTCATCGCCGAAATCTGGCTGATGATCTCGGCATCCAGCCCCTTGCGGCTGACAAATACATATTCGTCGGTCGGATCGTGGAATCCGTATTGATAATCATCGACGCCGACGTCAGGTTGCAGGTCGGTTGACATGGCTGATATTCCTTCTTCACCAGACGTGTTGAGGATTTCGTTGTCTGGTTCTTGCTGAGATCATCAGGGGGTTTACACCCCCCGCTCGCCTTTATGTTTTTGTGGTGACTTCCTGCTCGGCTTCTTCCTCGGCGGCGGCGTCGGGATGACGTTGCCGGATGTCGTCGTAGCCGTTCGCATGAACGTTGTGTGCAAGCGACGCATCACCGGTTTCCACAATGCGGCCTGCGAGCATGACGTGCGCAAAATCCGGGTTGTTGTATGTGAGCAGTCGTTCGTGATGCGTGATGATCAGCATGCCCATTTCCGGTCCGCTGAGTCTCGCGATACCTTCGCTGACGACGCGGACCGCATCGGTGTCCAGGCCGCTATCGGTTTCGTCCAGGAAGGCGAATCTTGGCTTGAGCATCGCCATTTGCAGAATTTCCATCCGCTTTTTCTCGCCGCCGGAAAATCCGTCGTTGAGGTAGCGGCGTGCGAAGTCCAGTTCCATGCCCAGCTCGTTCATCTGTTCGCGTAGCTCTTTGCGGAACTCGCGCATCGGCATCAGGCCTTCGCCCTCTTTGCGGTCGGGGTTCCGCACGTTGGAAATGGCATGACGCAGAAAGTCGGCGACTTTGACGCCGGGAATTGTGACCGGGTATTGAAACGCCAGAAACATGCCCAGCCGTGCCCGCAGGTTGGCGTCGAGTTCGAGGACATCGACGCCATCAATTTCCACGCGGCCCGATGTGATCTGGTATTTGGGATGTCCGACCAGCGCGTAGGCCAGCGTACTTTTCCCCGAACCGTTCGGCCCCATCAGTGCGTGGATTTCCCCCTGCTTAATTTCCAGGTTCACGCCCTTGAGAATCGGCGTCTCACCGACGGAAACATGCAAGTCTTCAATCTTCAGCGTACTGCTCATTGTGACTCGTGATCTTTCACTCTTTAACTTTGACACCAAACAAAAATCGCGCAAGACGAGCGGTCGGCGTGAACCGACTGATGTAATTTGTTGAGAGTTAGATGTCAGGCCAATGACCCGAAGGTTTCCACTTCTCAACAATCAACTCTCATCCCTAAGTCTAGCTTACCAATTCGGGGATATCGGCCATGCCGCTGTGGTGGGGAACGGGAAGGACTTCCTGTGAATCTTTGGCGATGCGTCGGGCTTTGATTTTGTCCTGGATTCGCATGATGCCTTCCAACAAGGCTTCCGGCCTGGGAGGGCAACCGGGAACGTAGACATCGACCGGCACTACCAAATCGACACCCTTGACCACGTGGTAACCCCACTTGAAGTACGGGCCGCCACCCACCGTGCAGGCACCCATCGCTATCACGTATTTGGGGTCCGGCATCTGCTCGTACAATCGGCGAACACGGCTCGCCATTTTGTACGTCACGGTGCCGGCGACAATCATCAGGTCGGCTTGTCGGGGCGAAGCGCGGAACGCCCCCGCACCGAAGCGGTCGAGATCGTAACGGCTGGCACCGGTCGCCATCATTTCGATGGCACAGCAGGCCAGTCCGAATGTCATCGGCCAAATGCTCGATTGCCTCGCCCAGTTCATCCCCTGTTCGAGCGAGGTCGTAATCACATTTTCTTCAAAACGTCCGTCGATCCAAGTCATCGGCGTGATCCATCCTTCTCCGAAATGTCAGTCCAGATTCGTTGTAGCCGCAGTCGTGCGGTTTCTCGTTGTTGGAGAGTTCGCTCTCGCAATGCCCCACTCTATCACGACGGAAATCCATCAACAACGACGCCGCCCCAAACCGCACCGCAAATTTACGAAGCCGCTGCCGTCGGTTGAAACTCGCAGCAATGCGATCCGTCGAGGCAGCAACTCGTCATCTCGACATCGGTACCCAATACGCTTTGAAACACCTGACGCTCCAGCTCGCAAATCGAGGCATCCTGGCTCGCCATCTCTAAAAATGGGCAGTTGTTTTCCCGCAAAATGGGCAGGGGTCCGGATTTATCGACCTCGACGTCGAAACCCCGTTCGGCGAGCGCCCCTTGCAATTGATCGAACCGGTCATTCAGCGATTTGCCCTGTACCAGCCGGCTGTAACGCTCGACAAATGCCCCCTGGATACGCTCAAGTACACGCGTTCGAGTCTCCAGCGGCTCAATGTTCTGCACTTCGTTCCACAGGATCATCGCCAGGTCAGAGTAGTTATCGCCAAGTTCCCGAAGTCCCACATCGGTGATTCGGTAAACGTGATGTGGCCGTCCCCGACCGCAGCGAACCGTCTCGCGTGTGACAAATCCAAGTCCCTGCAGCCGGTTCAACCGCTGACGCACAGCGGTCGCCGTCACACCAATGTCCTCGCAAATCTCCGGAACCGTCCCCGCATCCAACCGATGCAGACGGTCGAGAAACTGCCGGTCGCTGGAATCCAAGTTTGCCTTCATTGTCACACCACCAGTAGCAATTCGCTGTAAAGCAGACACGGCCTAAGCACGCGCCATCCTGGGAAGAGGAGATTTCACTCTCAATATCCATCATAAACAGACGGGGGGTTTTTGACAATGCGCCCTGTCAAAAGTCTGGCAAGATTGATGAAATCATCTTTGCAGTTGGGGCAAGAACCTTTTGACAGTTTCTCCGTAACCCATTGACTGCTATATTGATGTCGATTTTCGACCGATCATGCGCACATGCGAAAGATTGTTGTGCAGTGTGCGACGCGGTTGTTCCGTGGCGTGAAAATCCGTTCGATTGGCTGCCGCCCGCGAGAAGCTGAGAGGGAATAATGAAGATTCACCCCTTCAAGACGGCACCTGTGATTCTGGGTTGCCTGTTGTTCTTCGTGTCGGTTGCCGCCCTCTGGGCACAACCATCGAACGAAGATCCCCAACCGGCAAATGCATCTGCCGGAGAGAATGCCGAAACCGCTGGCAAAGAAGACGCCAAAAAGCCACTCACCGGAATGCGACGGATTGAGGGCAAGGTGGATGACGCATTTGCGAAATTCAATGAGAAAGTCGGCGAAGTCATGTTCTATGACGTTGCCTCTTTGTTCCGTGATGAGGGCGTCGAGGACGAGGATAAAGTTGTCGTGCCATTGGCCGTATTGTGGTTGGTCATGGGGACGCTGTTCTTCACTGTTTATATGGGCTTCATCAACATTCGCGGATTCAAGCACGCGGTGATGATTACAGCCGGCCGGTTTGACAGCCCGGAAGATGCCGGCGAAGTGACGCACTTTCAGGCGTTGACCGCCGCTCTCTCGGCAACCGTTGGCCTGGGAAACATCGCTGGCGTGGCGATTGCCGTTTCCATCGGCGGTCCCGGCGCAACTCTGTGGATGATTGTCGCCGGCATGCTCGGCATGTCGGCCAAGTTTGTCGAATGCACGCTCGGCCAGAAATACCGCGAAGTCCGCCCCGATGGCCGCGTGATGGGCGGTGCGATGTATTACCTGTCGAAAGGTCTGACCGAAATGGGCATCGGGCCCATCGGCAAGGCGCTCGCCATCGTATTCGCCGTCCTGTGCGTCGGTGGATCGTTTGGCGGTGGCAATGCCTTTCAGGTCAATCAATCTCTCGATGCCGTTCAAGCAACAATTCCCGCGTTGGCCAACTATCGCTGGGTGTATGGTCTGGTGATGACCGTCATGGTGGGCATTGTCATCATTGGCGGCATTCGCCGAATTGCGACGACGGCAGAAAAAATCGTGCCGCTGATGTGTGGCGTTTACGTTCTGGCAGCATTGGCGATTCTGCTGATGAACGTTACAGAGATTCCGGCTGCGTTTGCGTTGATTCTCTCTGAGGCATTTGCGCCATCTGCGTTGAAAGGTGGAGCAATCGGCGTGCTGGTCGTGGGTTTCCAGCGGGCAGCGTTCTCAAACGAAGCGGGAGTAGGATCGGCCGCAATTGCTCATGCGGCAGCCAAGACCGATTATCCCGCTCGCGAGGGACTCGTCGCCTTGCTGGGGCCGTTCATCGACACAGTTGTTATTTGCACGATGACGGCATTGGTCATCGTCATCACCGGTGCCTGGGACAATCCGGACCCGGCATATGTCGCGATGCGAACGGCTAAAGAAGGAGCCGCGTTGACGTCGCATGCGATGGGGGGCGCAATTCCGGGTTTCCAATACGTGCTGGCTGTCGCCGTCATTTTGTTTGCCTATTCGACAATGATCTCCTGGTCATATTATGGCGAACGTTGCTGGGCGTACCTGTTTGGTGACCGGGCTTCGATGTCCTACCGAATTATCTTCCTGGTGTTCGTTTTCCTGGGCTCGATTGTATCGGCAACGAATGTACTCGACTTCGGCGATTTAATGATTCTGGGCATGGCGTTTCCTAACATTCTCGGCGTTGTCTTGCTGGCCCCCAAGGTCAAAGCCGAACTCAAAGATTACTGGACACGCTACAAGGCGGGTGAGTTTCCGCAAAACAAGTAGGCAAGAGCCGACGTTGAAATCGAGACCGTCAACCGTCAACACCGAGGTGCAAACATGAGTTGGTTACCGAAGAAGAAAGTCGTCGTGCCGGTCGATTTCAGTGGCGAATCGGAGCATTCGATTGCGGTCGCGCTGGAATTGGTCGCCGATCCGTCGGAACTGTATTTGGTGCATGTGCTGTTTCCGCTCGATAATGTCTCCCCCGGTGTGTTACTGGGCGACATGACCGACGAGAAACGGGCCGAGGCGGTTCGCGATTCGTTCGACAAGTTGCTCCAACAACTGGGCGTGACGGGTGTCAACATTGAGGTGCTGTTTGGTAAACCGGGGTTGGAAGTGGCTGAGTATGCCGCAAGAATTGGCGCCGATCTGATCGCGATCCCCTCGCACGGCTACGACGGTGTTACGCGACTTCTGCTTGGTTCGGTCGCCGAACGTGTCATTCGGCATGCCGAGTGTTCCGTCCTCGTATTGCGTCGCAGCGACGCCGAATAACCTCCAGCCGGTTAGCCGCGACTCGCAGAGGAGCGCTCCTCTGCGAGTCGCGGCTAACCAATACGCCATGAAATACGTTCTCATTATCCCCGACGGAGCCGCCGACGAGCCGCAGGACTCGCTTGGAAATCGTACACCGTTACAAGCTGCGCAAACGCCGGCGATGGACGCCGTTGCCCAAATGGGAAGCGTCGGGCAGGCCGACAACGTCCCGCTCAACATGACGCCCGGTAGCGACGTCGGCACGATGAGCCTGTTCGGTTACGATCCGCACCGCTTCCACACCGGCCGCGCACCGTTGGAAGCCGCCGCGCAGGGAATCGAACTCGGCCCCGACGATTGGGCCGTTCGCTGCAACCTGGTGACGGTGGCCGACGGCGTGATGAAGAGTTTCACCGCCGGCCAGATTCCCAGTGAACTTGGCAAGGAACTCATCGGATTGATGCAGGCCGAAACGTCCGGCGATGCACATTGGAAGTTTCACACAGGTGTCAGTTATCGCAACCTGCTCCTCTACCGCGCCAACGGCACGTCCGCACCGTTGTCAGTAGAAACGCAAACGTTCCCTCCACACGACATCACCGACAAACCAATTGCCGGGTTTCTGCCGCAAGGCCCGGGGGCCGATGTACTGAATCGGTTAATGGACCGCAGCGCAGAATTATTTGCAACATCGCCGCCCAATTGCGAACGCATCACACGCGGTGAACTGCCGGCCACGCAGGTCTGGTTATGGGGTGAAGGTTGCCGACCCGCGTTGACGCCTTTCGCCGAGCGCTTTGGCGTCCGCGCAGGCGTGATCACCGCCGTCGATTTGCTGCGTGGAATTGGCCGGCTGCTGGGTTGGGGAATCATCGAAGTCCCCGGCGCGACCGGTTATCTCGACACCGATTACGCGGCCAAAGCACGTTATGCGATCGAAGCGTTGGGCGAATTGGATTTTGTCGTCGTCCACGTCGAAGCAACAGACGAGGCGTCGCACGAAGGAGATGCAGCCGCCAAAGTCGAAGCGCTCGAGCGCATTGACGAGGACATCGTGGCCCCGGTTCACGCTTGGCTCAAGCAGCAGGGCGACTACCGGCTGCTCGTCTCGCCCGATCACCCAACACTGCTGAGAACGAAAACGCACAGTCACGGTTACGTGCCGTTTGCCGCGTGCGGTCGGGACATTGATGCGGACGTCGCCCAAACCTACGACGAAGTCACTGCGGCCGACGCATCGGCGATCAAATTCGATGCCGGCTGCGATTTGATGCCGTGGTTTCTTAGTCGAGGCGAGCGGGGGGCGTAAGCCCTCTGATGCGTATTGCGTTCGAGCGCATTCACATCATCGGGAAAATCAGCCGGCTGACGTCGGCCGCTCGCCCTCCAACCAACAATCTGGCGACCAGGCGATTCGATGATGACCCAACAAGTCTCCGCTCTCAACACGATCGATTCATCGTGGCTGCAGCGTTTTCGGCGCAACCTTCGCCGCTGGCACGAAAAGCACGGTCGCGATCTTCCCTGGCGAAACATCGGCGAACCCTATCGCGTCTGGATCAGCGAGATCATGCTGCAGCAGACAACGGTGGTGGCAGTCGTTCCCTATTTCAACCGATTCCTGGATCGCTTCCCAACAATCCGGTCGCTTGCCGCCGCGGACGAAAATGAAGTGCTGCGGCACTGGGAAGGGTTGGGGTATTACAGCCGCGCACGCAACATTCACAAAACGGCACAACAACTCGTTGAATTAAACGGCGGCGAGTTTCCATGCGACGTCAAGCAATTGCAGCAGTTGCCTGGTATTGGCCGATACACGGCCGGCGCGATCGCGTCGTTCGCCTTCGATCGGCCTGCACCAATCGTTGAGGCCAATACGCTGCGGCTGTATTGCCGTCTGGTGGGTTATGCCGACGATCCACGCACGGCAGCGGGACAACGACTGTTGTGGGAATTTGCCGAGCGATTGCTGCCGCGAAAATCATCCGGTCGTTTCAATCAGGCGTTGATGGATTTGGGTGCAACACGTTGTACGCCGACCAAGCCCGATTGCGCGACATGCCCTGTTCGTAGTTGTTGCAGGGCGGTTGCCGAGGGTTCGCAGGATTCAATACCGATGAAGGCCGTTCGGCCGCAGATCACCAACATTGCCGAAGCCGTCGTCGCCGTTCGCCGTAACGGGCGATATTTATTGCGCCAAATTCCCGATGGCCGCCGCTGGGCCGGCTTGTGGGACTTTGTTCGCTTCCCGCTTGATGGTCATACGTCGTCGAAGTCGCCTCAACTGAGCGAAATTTCATCACGGCTGACCGAAGCAAGTGGGCTGATCGCGGAGATTGGTCCGCGGTTGGCGAAAATCAACCACAGCGTGACCCGCTACCGCATCCAGTTGTTCTGTTTTCCTGCGACCTATCATTCCGGAGTCACGCCGCGCACATCGACACACCGCTGGGTCTCTCCGAAACAGTTCGCCGATTACCCGCTATCCGTCACCGGCCGCCAATTTGCCGACCTGTTAGTGGGTTCGTAGTGACAGTTTTCGGGGGCGATCCAGCCCGCAGCGCAAGCAAGGGTTTGAAACACGATTGCACCACGAAACCCTTGCTTGCGCAACGGGCTGGTAACGCTTCTGGATGGTATACTGGGATTGTCGAGAGAAATTCCCAATGTTTTCTGCTTGACACACGACTTTTTTTCGAGCAATGCTGTCCCCTAACCGAAACCAATAGGTATATACTGTGGTTAGTGGTTGCGTGGTCGGTGCGCAATTTTTGCGGGTTAGTTGACGTTTGTTTGGCGATTGTTGATTGTTGCCGCTGGTTTGCGTTAACAGTGGAATGAGCATCGCCGAAATTGAAACACCGCCCCGTAGCGGACCACGGTTTGCGGAACCGATCGATATTCCTGCCGGATGGCCGAGAATGACGTTCGACACAACAACTGATCTCGCATCGAGCGAATCGCCGTCTTCATTAACGACGGACGGCGAGCCGGTCTTCCTCGAATTGGACGAGGCCGAAGGTGCGCCCCCTGCAGAAGAAGTTGCCGAAACTGCGGCACCCGGTTGGTTCAGCCGCAAGCGGGCCAAATCCAAAAAGCCTGCTAAGTCGAACGGAAAACGCGCTGCAAAGAAACTGCTCCCGGCGATTGCCGTTCGTCCGGAAGACCAACCCGGGACGATGTGGCAAGAACCGACGTTGCTCGAAAAGCTGACATACCTGTTCCGCGGTGACCCGATCGCGCAGGAAGGCGAGTCGGTCGAGAACCCGGGATATCAGCGATTTAAGCGTCTGCTCGCTTTCGCGTTCACCGGGTACGGTGTCTCGTTGATCTTGCATACGCTGGTTACGGCCGCGCTGGCGTTCATTGTTGTCGAAGCGGCGCAGTCCAACGATTTCTCGCTGTTGCTTTCCGATGCCAACAACGAGGTCATCGAATTCGACAACATTGACACGACGCTCGAAATGGCCGGCGGTGCGGAAGAGCAACTGAAACTGCCGCAGATGCAGGTGGTTGATATTCAAGGTCCCGAAACCGTGCGGCCAACCCTTCCCGAGGAGTTGCGGCCCACGCTGAATGCCGTTGGCAGCGGTGACGGCGGCGCGGACGGCGATGGAAAAGGACTTGGCTTCTCCATGCCCAAGAGCGGCAAAGCGATTACCAAAGGCAGCTTCACTGTTTGGACGGTTCCCGAAGATCCAGCACCGGGGCAAAACTACCTCATCATCATTCAGGTGAAGTTGCCCAAAAAAATCACGCGTTACCGCCGCAGCGATCTCAAAGGGACGGTCGTTGGAACGGACGGATACAGGCAGTACATTCCGGGTGTACGGCGCGGTTATCTGCCCGTGAAAGAAAACAAGGCGCAACTGGCAATTTTCGTCCCCGCTGCCGCCAGCCTCGTCCGCGACAGAATCGAAGTCAGCTCAAGAATCCTCAAAGAAAAGCAGAAGCTCGAAATCGAGTTCTGAGATCGATCCCACGGGACGCAACCCGTGGGCTTTGGGACAGCCCTGCCGGGGAAGTTACCGTTTAGCGGGAAGCTTCTTTTCCAACTCCGCAAATCGGCTGCGCAACTCATCGCCGCCTAAAGCCGGGTACAGCAGTCGCGTTACCGCCAGCAGCTTGCGACATTCGTCGTGTTCCTTGAGTGCGAACAAGCACCACACCACCTGATACCGCGCACTCATCCATGCCGGCTCGCCGGCTCGCTCCATCGACTCTAGTTTCCGCCATTGGGTTTTGGCGTTCAGCAGACATTCCCGTGTCCCGCAGTCGGTCAACAGTTCGGCCACCGTTTTCAACAGCCGCCGATCTTTGGGGGTTTGCGACAACAACGATTCGTAGACTTTGATCGCCTCAGTCGATCGCCCCGTGGCGACGTATGCTTGCCCCAAACAATGATCGAGCCGTTTCTGCTCGGTCGGCTTCAACTCGTTTCGACGGCGATCCAGTTCTTGGGCTGCATCAAATTGCAGCTTGCCCATTTCATTTCGCGTCTTCGTATCGGCGTTGGCGGTCAACTCGCTTAACCCGTCGAGGATTCCCAGCACATCGCGGGCATCCGCATCGGCAAGCGTTTCGATCAGTGATTTCGCCTCGTCAAATCGGCCACCGCCGGCCAATGTGACAATCCGCAATTGTGTCGCCGCCTGATACAGCAGCTTCCAGCGCCTTTTGACGACATCCGTTTCCGCGGCCGGATCGCTCTGCTGCTCTCGCATTTGGCGAATTCGTGACGCTTCGATCAGGTCGAGTAACTTCGCTCCCCGGCGATAGTCGGGCCGTGCGCGGTTCAGGCAGATTCTCGCGAATCGCAGGCAAACTTCCGTCTGCTCGATGCCGAGCGGCGACTGCTGGTTGGCGTAGACCGATGTCATCGTCGCCAGCCGTGCAATTGCGTCGTTCTCCCATGTTTCAATCGGGCGTTCCAATTCGCGGACCCGATCGAGAATTTTTTCGTAACATCGCGCGACGGCCACTTCGGCCAACGGGCCGCGTCGATGATCGACGGGAATCTCTCGATACAGTTTCAGCGCTCGCGTGACTTGCAGCCGGCGTTCTTCCAGTGACGCGAGCATCCACGTCGCCTCTGCCATCGTTTCATGTTTCGGGTAACCCGTTCGATGCCGCACGAGAGCATTGGTGTATTTCTCCCGTCGCAACTTCGTTCGTTTTTGCTCGTAGGCTCTACCCAGGCTGTACGCCGACAACAGGTGAGCCGTCGCTGCACGGGAGTCCTTGGGAAACCGGTTGGCTAACTGCTCAAAACCCTCCGCAGCTGCGTTGAAGTTCTTCGACTGAAGTTGCACCGATGCCCGTGTGTAACCAATCTCCATCGCGATTTCGTCGTTGTCGCCGCGCTCTGCCGTTTCGTATGCGCGGCCGTACGCTTCAACGGCTTCATCGATCCGACCCGCGCTGTAGTTCGATCTCGCTTCCCGCACGACGGTTGCCAATTCCACGCCGTAACGTTTTGTTTCCCGCATCGTCTCGACCAGCAGTCGGCAACGGTACGCCCAGAACCCGCCGACTTCCGCTTCCGCCCGGTCGGCATGTGCTTCAATCTGCTCCGTCAATTGTGTGGCGAGATCGTCCTGTTTTCGTCCCTCGGCTACAGCCCACAGCGATGAGAGCGCCTCGATTTGCAGATACTGTAATTCGCCTGGTAATCGCAATCGTTCGACTCGATACCGTGACAACAATTGGGCGGCATCGGTTGCACGATCTTCGTCGAGCATCAAGCGGGCTTCGACCGCTTTCATTCGGTCGAGCAATTCGCGGGCGGAATTCTCCGACTGCATCGACTTTAAGACGGCTGCCGTTTGCTTTCGATCACCTCGCATGCGGCTCGACTCGGCCATCAACAGACGGCTGTCGAGTGTGAGCGCCTGCTCGGCCGACCGTTTTGCCAATCGACTCAGCCACGACTCCGCCTCCATTAGCGTTGCCACCCGATCGGGTGAGCCGGCTGGATCGAGCTTCGCCCGCTCGACGAGCGCCTGGCCGATCTGGAATCCCAAGTGATTCGTCAGCGACCGCAACTCATACGGCGAGAGCGCATCTGCGTCGGCACTGCGCCGCCGCCCTGTTTTTCGCAATTGTTCAGCGGCTTCCTTTTCCGATTCCTTCAATTGCAATATCGCTTGATCGAAGGCGGCAACCGCTCGTGGCTTCAACGTCTCGTCGTAGGGAAACAATTCAACCTGCCAGCGCAGATGCTCGCCCTGTGCCGCCAGTGAAAGCGCTCGCTGCGTTTGCAATAACAGCCGCCGCGGATTCTGCGGGCTGCTCTTGAGCAACTCATCGATTGCGGCCGTCGCTCGCTGCCACAATTCGGTTTGCTCTTGGCCCGAGGTAAATCGGGCATGCTCCGACAACGTCCGCGACAGTTCAATCGTCAACTGCGTGCGCCGACCCTGCGACAGTTTTCCTTCCGACAGCCGCGACAGGCAATAGCCTTCGGCCAGACTGAACAATCGCCGCTGCCGTAACTGTGCGAAGTACTTTGTTGTCGAGTCATCAGCCGCCGACGAAACCGTGGTCGCCGTTAGACAGAACGCCATCGCAAATAGGAGAACCTGGCAGATTCTCCGTAGGTGGGTGCCAGTGGCACCCGATCCCTCAATGACGATCCGGCGCGGCGCTGCGACATGCTTCGTTTGCCACCTGATTGCGCGCAAGTGTTCCATGCTGGTGACCATAGGGCAAACCAAACGATCAGGGCAAGAGGAAGAACTGCTCCGTTCGGTCCCACGGGGCTCAGCCCGTAGGCTTTGCGGGTCAATCGACGATGATGCCGAAGTCGGCCGGGTTGAAGTCGCGCAGGCGTGCTCGCTCGCCTGCTTCGCGGAGCTTGCTGACGACGAAGTGCTTGTGATTGGCGACTGCCTGTTCGGTGATGTCGAGCCGTCGCGCCGCATCCTTGTTGGGCATGCCCAGCGAAAACAGCAATTCGATGCACATCAGCCGCTCGAATTCGCGGCGATCGGTCCAGCGTGCAATTAACTCGCGCAGACAGTCGGCAATCACGAGGCGTTCGGCTGTCCGTCCTTCACCGCTGCGCATCAGGCTTGAAGCTCGACGCGCAGTGCCGACCGGATCGATCGCCTTGCCCTGCGAATCGGGTAGAAACAGCGACATCGCCGGTCGCCTGCCTTCACGCCGTAAGACGTCGATCAGCTTGTGAGCGGCGATCGAGAACAGATACGATTCCAGCGGCGTATTCTCGTCGTAATTTGGCAGGCTGACGAGAAACCCCATGAAGGTTTCCTGCACAACGTCCTCGCTGGTCGCGCGGTTTCTCAGCCGGCTTTCGACGAATGCCAGCAGACGTCCCTCGTAACGTTCGATGCAATCCTGCCACGCTTCGGATTCTCCCTGCCGAATGCGGGCAACCAACAGGCGATCGGCTTCATCGGCGGGCATAGGAATTGACTATTGGGAACTGAGTATTGACGATTGGAAACTCTTGGTGGACTGCTGCAGTTTGAATAATCAATAGTCAATACTCAATCGTCAATCCCTAAATGAGTGGCAGGAATGCGGCGAGTCCGAGTCCGCCGGCAACAATGAGCGACACCGATGCCAATTTCAACCGTCGCCGGTAGTTCCCACTGGTCAGCATATCGAGCCGCAGGTACGTTGCCGCGGTTCCCAGCATCAAGGTGATGAAGCCAAGCAGCCCGCCCAGAATCCACAGCCGGCCATCGACAATTTGACTTCGCCAAATCGGAAAGACGGCGTCTCTCACGTTGTCAGACAATTCCACCTGATGGTAAACGCGCACGACGGAAAAGTCGTTGACGCCGGTGCTTCGCTGGATTGGTTCGACAAACGTCTTCTTCACCGCTTCTCTTTTTACCAGCGAGCGATACAGTATCCAACGGCCTTGCGCGTTGTGCGTTTGTTGAAAATCGGCGCGGACAAGTTGTATGGCTTCTTGCAGGGCGTCCTCCCGGGCGCGCTGCTCTTGGGGGAATTGCTGGCTTTGCACAACCACCAGACGTCGCGATCCCTCGGTGACATTGCCAGCGTCAACCCATGTGGGATGTTTAGGCTCTGCCGCAACCTCTTCGGTGTTGAACGGCGGATGTGGTGACTCATCCTCACCCTCAGCGAAGTCTGGCAGCGATGACTCATCCACATTCGCCGTTGCGATCTGATGCGATTCATCGTGGCCCCTTGGCCTGGGCTGGCTGGAACTGAAAAACCAAAGCACCGGCAATGCAACGACAACACAGACGGCGGCGATTGGAAGCAGCCAGATGAGGCCCAACAAATGCGAAGCCGCACCGCCGACGGAGATTCGCTTGCCACGTTCTTTCAGGAACGTGTGAACGCCGATGCCGACCGCCATGACAATCAGGCCGGCTGCCAGCAGGGGAATTGCCATCGAGTAATCAGGCGTTTGAACCATTACGTCCTCCTTCCATCAGTCGCTGACGATCTTCCGATGTCGCACAGGCTGAGGAGAGTTGCACCACAATCGAAATAGCGACGGCCCACATCAACCCCCACGCTTGTGGGAAGGCGAAAATGAGCGGCAGCACGAATCCGGCCAGCCCTGTCAACACCAGCGAACCGACGCGGAACCGTTTCTTGCGGAACGAATCGCTATGCCGCCACCAGCGACGCACGCCGAACAACGCGCCGAAGAATACCATGTAGCCAACCAGCGTCGGTTGGTAATCGCCGCTCAACAAACTTCGCGAACCGGCGCTCTTAAACAATGCAAAAACGTTGCTGTGGGCCCAGAATTCGTAGCCGACGTCGGCCATCAAACTCTGGTGCAGACAAAAACCGGCCGCACCAACCAGCGCACCCGCACCAATCAAAGTTAAACGGCGAACGTGCGACTGCACCGTAGTTCCTTCCCACAATTTCGACGGCACCAGCACGGCCCACGCTCCCAGCAAGGTTGTGACGGCAAACAGGGCGAAGTGGCCGACATCATAGCCAGCGTAACCGAAAAACCCCGGCATCATCGCCCATAAGCCGACGGTGACGAGAGCCGTCACCAACACGGCATACGTCATCGTTCCGGTGAGATCGGCCACCCGATTTCGCAACGGAATCGATCGCAGTGTTTCCGGAGTCAATTGACGCACATGCCGTGCGACGAACGGTCGGCCGGACACCACTTGCGTCGGCGTTCCGTTTCCCACCGAGTCAATCGAAGCGCCGTCTCCCGTGAGCGGAACGGTCAACAAACCGAAGAGTCGAACAATCCCGTAACCGAGCGCTGCAAATATGCCACCGACGAACAGCAATCGCAATGACACGAATGCAGACCCCGGCGCAAACAACGCCATCAGCACCAACATCACCGCGCCGACTTTCACCACGAGCGCCAACGGCGAGTCGCCGTCGTGTTTCACATGTTGCGCCGACCTTGAACCGTGTCGAGCATGCTGTCCTTCGTGCCCGTTCGAGTCCAAACCGGCAGCGCGATTCGCATGCTTTTGTGCTCGCCTTCGTCTGCGATCTGCTTTGTGTTCATAACGGGCCGCCTTGGCGGCCGCTTCTGCAGCTTTGCGTGCTTCGCGGCGCAAATGTCTGGCATTCTTGCGATGCTTCCGGGCTGTCTCGCCCGGCAAAGCCGGTGAAACATTGCCCCCAGCGAACGACTCCTCGGGAATCTCCGTCGCGACTTCAATCCCCTGCAACGCCATGTCGAATTCGGTGAGAAGTTGGGCGGCGGTTGGAGTCCGCTTGAGCGGGTCCTTTTCCAACGCGTGCGCCAACACTGGCCGTAGTCGCGATGGCAACGGCGAGAGGTCGGGTTTCTCCGTCAGATGTTTCATCAGGATTTCTGCGGTCGATTCCCCGTCGAAGGGAACGCGGCCCGTCAGCATCTCGTAGAGCACGATGCCCAGGCTGTAGATGTCCACTTCCTTACCGTAGCGGCCGTGTGCCACTTCCGGGGCCATGTAATAAACGGTGCCGACGCTTTCGGTCTGCGCACTGCGTCGACTTTCGGTGATGAACTTCGCCAACCCGATGTCGCCGATCTTCACCGTCCCCGCTTCTTCAAACACATTGGCCGGCTTCAGGTCACGGTGAACGATGCCCCGATCGTGCAGGTAGTTCAAACCGGCAACCATTCCCGACAGCCAGTTCTGCGTCACTTCCGGCGACAGCGGACCGGCGGCATCGTCGATGACGGTGGCCAGAGTTTTTCCGGACACGTATTCCATCACGATCCAATGATCGTCGTCGCCATCCGTCAGCACATTGAAAATGGTGACCAGGTTCGCATGCTTCAGGTTCATGCACTGTTTGACGCCGCGCAACTCAACCTGCAGGTTGTTCCGCAACAGCTTCAATGCCACCTCTTTGCCCGCGTCGCTCAGCGCGTAATACACCTCGCCGAACCCGCCGCGATGAATCGCGCGCTTGATCGTATACCCATCCAGGGGCGTCGATTCTGGGGGAAAGGTGAATTTCATGTTCCCTTGGCCTGCTTTCGGTCGCCGATCCTCATACGCGATCGTATCTGGTAATTGTACATTCATGGCGACAATCTATTGACCAAAATTTTGAATTCGTTCGGGACGCCGCACAAAATAATAGATGGCGGCACCGATAACGCCTGTGAAAACGATGACCAGTATCCAGATCAGCTTGTCGTTGCCTTCACTCGGTTCCTTCGTAATGCAGTCGATCAGCATCCAAATCCAGATTCCGAATGACGCGATGCTAAGCGCCGCCATTATCAGCCAGATGAACAGAAATGCGATGCCGGCAATCTCCACAGTTATTCTCCTACCGGTTCAATCCGAAACCTCATATCAACACCGGCGACAACGCTGCCGGCATGTAATTCGCGCGGCTCTAAGGCCGGCTCGTTGTCGATGCAGATTTCCGCTCTCGACTTACACCACAGCGATCCGCCGCGACGAAACAGCAAGACCGACTCGGGCCATCCGGGACACCGCACGTGATTTTCCCGCCCCGGTCCCAACAGACAGGTCTCGTCCATCAGGATCACGCCGTTGACGCTGCGGTCGGGTCGATGATCGCTTAAAAATTCGATGGTCGCTGTCGCGCTGAGTGCTGAGGGCAGCTGAAATTTCAGCCGCACGTTTTCGCCCAGCAGAATCTCGCAACCGCTGCTCAAGTTGATTCTTCCGTTGACGCTGCGGCCACTCACTTGCACGGCCGCGTGTGCTTCCAACAGGTAGCCGTCGCCACTGCGAATCAGTGTGGCATGCTTCCGCGACAGGTTCGCCAGCAGCGACAAGTCAGCCGATTCACTGCTCCCCTGCGGTCCGCCAATCGTGGTTTTCTCACCCTGGCACAACAGGAACGAGCCGACGCTGTCGATCCACAGCATTTGCCGCGGGTTTTCAATGTTCCCCGCATTCTGCTCGGCTTCGTGTGTCATGGTTGCAACGTTCATAATAGTTTGAGTTTCGACGGCTGCGTTCCTGCGGTTTCCCGGTTTCGCTGCTCGTCTCACTCCCCAAGATTAACGAATTATTGCCGTGCGTGGTTCATCGTAAAGGCTGTATTTCACTCGTTTTTTCATCGTCTCGTGCATTCGGTGAACAAGGGAAACCGGCAGCAGAGTCTGTTGGTTCAGACTCCCGCTGCCGGGTTTGCGTCCTTGTCCCGACAGGCGGGCCGGCTGGATTACAGCGCGGCCGCGTCGATCCGAATGACATTCGGCTCGTCTTCGATCTTCGTCGGGCCGAAGTAGTCGTCGATCTGCTCGCCGATGTTCGTCGGAACGACGTCGGCGGCATCGACCGGAATCAGGCCGGTGAATTTGCCTTCGTTGTCCAACTTCGTCTGGCGAACGTCCATCTCACGATTCAACGCCTTGATCAACTGCTTCGCCTGCGAGAGTTGCGAATCGTCAATTTCCAGCTCGCTGACGGTTTCAGCTGCCTGGATCGTCTTCAACTTGGCGTCAAGCTGCTCCAGTTTAACTTCCAAGTCCTGCTTGGCGACGAACATGTCGTCCAGTTTCTTCTGATTCGCTCGGAGCGCTTTCTCCCGGGCGACCAGAATCTGTTTGTCACGAGCAAGGTTTTCCTGGGCCGACTTGAACCGCTCGAATCGAGTCGCCAGATCGCGCTTCACTTCATCGGAAGTGTATTTCCGGCTGGCATAGACGAACGTCTCGTCGCCACCGGCCAGATCGCTTCGCAATGCCAGAATCTGGCCCTTCTGCAGGCCAATCTCCGTCTCTTTGCGGTTGATGTCGGCCGTCAAATGTTCGATGTCAACCTGTTGCTCGGCCGTCACGTGCATGCAGTGACGAATGTCGGGCATGAGGTTTCCGACGAGATTGCGTGCCCGTTCGATCTCGAATTCGAGCGGCACTTCCGACTTCACCGCTTCCCGCACCGACGATGCCGACGTCGTCGCGTAACTGAACACGTCTTTTCCGAACACGAACACTGCCAAAGTGGCTGCAATGGCTGTCCCAATCAATGTTTTCTTCAGCATGGCTGTTTCTCCTACCAAATGTGGACACGAACGCAAAGTTTCCCGTTTTGACCGCGGCCAACATTGGCCACCCGTCACAACCAGCTATTCGCCGCACCGGGTGAGATATTGAAAGATTTGCAAAGGTTTTTTGGAAAACTTGTATGTTGCCCGCACCAACAACTCAGATGTACACACCCCTCGATGAATGGAGAACGCAAAGCCGCAGGGTGAGGGCGGCCGATATCAGAGAAATGCCGAACTGCAGATGGGGACCAGGCGAGAGGCCGCTTTTTTGACGCCAAGTCGCAAAGAGGCAAAGATTCGCAAAGAACTCAATTAAGATAGGAAAAAGCTCGGTGTGAACGATTCAAGAGTGACACGCCGGCTTTTCTTGTCCCGCTTTCCGTATTCAATCTCCTGCATCTTTGCGTTTCTCAGCGTCTTTGCGACTTTACGTCAAAATGATTCGCAAGAAACACGTCTCACAGCCCCGCTTGCTACAAGCCGCTCTGTTGTTTACTGTTACGTTTAGTGTCGTGTTGAACACCCCGCTTGCGGAGTCCCACTCCATGCTCGATTTGTTTCCCCGACCAAATACAAACTGTGAAGGCGTGAGCCGACGGCATCTCCTGCAGGCCGGTGGTGCCGGTTTGCTCGGCTTGAGTCTGCCGAAACTGCTCGCCGCGCAGGAATCTCAGCCGCTGACCAATGGCCGCGCGAAGTCGGTCATCTTTCTGTTTCTGTTCGGCGGGCCGAGTCAGCTCGAAACGTTCGACATGAAACCCGACGCGCCGCCGAAAATTCGCGGCCCGTTCAAGCCGGTTGCCTCACGAACACCGGGGTTGCGGATTAGCGAACACCTTTCGCGCAGCGCACAGGTTTCCGACAAATTCTGTGTCGTGCGAAATATGTCGCATGGCTTCAACGACCACAGCGGTGCCGGCCATTACATTCAGACGGGCAAAGAATGGCACATTCGCATTGGGCAGGGCTTCAATGCCACGCCGAAAGATTGGCCGTCGATGGGAACGGTGGTCGATTACCTGTCGCAGCGTCTGCCCGTGAATCTGCAGCGCGAGTTGCCGAACTATGTGGTGCTGCCAAATTTCCTCGGCCGACTGCAAGAATACAAAGTGCAACTGCGACGCCCCGGCGAATACGCCGGTTGGCTCGGTCGCGGTTACGATCCGGTCACCACGATGATCGACAAACGCGACGGCAAGGACAATCCCTACTTTCGCGACTGCACCGATGACGAACTCGACTTCCGCATTCAGGGATTGGTGAAGCACAAAGAGTTAACGAACAACCGTCTCAGCCGCCGCAAGTCGCTGCTGGAAGAATTCGACGGCAGCCGCCAGGCACTCGATGCGGGCAACGCCATCGACGCTTACGATCGTTTTCAACAACGCGCGCTGTCGCTGGTGACATCGGAAAAAACGCGCAACGCCCTCGACATCCGCCGCGAGCCGGACAAGCTCCGCGATGCGTACGGCCGCAATCTGTTTGGTCAATCGACACTGATGGCCCGCCGTCTCATCGAAGCGGGCGTCCGTTTCACCACGGTACATTACGATTGTGTGAACGGCTACAGCTGGGACTCACACCGCAGCAGCAACGATTTGCAGAAACACCTCATCCCCGGACTCGATCAAGCGCTCTCGGCCTTGCTGACCGATCTGGATGATCGTGGCTTGCTGGACGAAACGTTGGTGGTGGCGATGGGTGAAATGGGCCGCACGCCCAAGGCCAACGGCAGTTGGGGACGCGGCCACTGGAGCACGCTGTTTCCCGCCGTGCTGGCCGGTGCCGGCATACGCGGCGGCGTACTCTACGGCAGCAGCGACCGCAACGCCGAATACGCCACCGAAAGCCCCACCAGCCCCGAAGACCTCGCCGCCACAATCTATCACGCGCTGGGGATCGACGCCGAAACCCGCGTCAGAAACGTCGAAGACCGCCCGGCCCCCATCGTCGATGGCGGTAAGCCGGTGTTGGGGTTGTTTGGTTGAAGCAGAGTTAGCCCGATTCAACATTGCTGAAACGATTCAGGGCAGAAATTCGGCGTGGCAACCAGGGCAGGCGCTGCTGTCGTCTCTCAACCGCAGCCGCCGAGGTTTGAAATTTCCTGTTCCGCAATTCCAGAGGCTTGCGCCACATTTCGGACAGGTCACCATGCGGTGGCAGATCAGATATGTGAGGCCCCATGTAATAAGCCCACAGCCTGACAACCACACGAACGGCAACATGTCAGGACCGATTCTTGGAAAAATGAACGGTAGAATAAGAATCAGGCCGATCCACAGCAGCATCGAAAACGAGGAACGTAATTGCCCGGCGTGAATAATCATCCGAGCCAGTTGAGATCGGGTTGGCATCTCTTTGTCGGATGAAGGCTTAGAAAAATGAAACGGCAGAAAGTTCTGGAGATGCCCGCAACTCTGGCACCGGATTCGAAAGTCATTGAATAGTCGAAATGACCTCATCTTGATCGGGGCAGCGCATTCCGGGCATTTGAGTTGGGAATCGTTGGGCATGAGAATACCCGGTAGGTGGATTTGATGATCGTTGAGTATGTACCTACTACGGAATGCTGAGGGGTGTGGATCACGAGAAATCCACGGTTGAGGCGTTGGCGTAGAAATCCTGCATCTTGGTTGATGGAAAAACTCGAAGCCTGAAGCGCAAGCGAAGGAACATGCCCCTTCGCTTGCGCTTCAGGCTTCAATAGTGGGTGGCTAACTGCTGCCGCGATCCGCTAGCTCCACGCCCTACGGAAGAAGTCCACGAAGTTCTTCGCCATGATTCCGTCGATGTCTTCCTGGCTATAGCCACGTGAATCGAGAATCTCGGCGATCTTGTAGAGGTCGGCGATTGTTTCCAGATCGTAGGGCGTTTGCTCTTTGCCGAAGCCGCCGTCCAGATCGCTGCCGATGCCGCAGTGTTTGGCGTTGCCGGCCAATTGGCAGATGTGATCGGTGTGATTGACCAGGTCTTCCAGCGAAACCGTTTTCGGATCGGTCACACCGATGACCCAACCCGGCTTGATCATCCAGCAGTCGAACGATGCGCCGATGACTGCACCGCGTTCAATGAGCGCTTTGATTTGGTTGTCGTCCAGTTGCCGATCGCCCGGCACGAGCGTGCGGCTGTTGTGATGGCTGGCCAACACTGGTCCCTGATAGATATCGAGCGCTTCCCAGAACGACTTGTCGGCCAGATGCGTCACGTCGAGCAACATGCCGACCTTATCCATTTCTTTCAGCAATGCCGGCCCCTCGGCCGTCAGTCCACCTTCGCTGCCGGTTCCCATGCAATACGGCCCGGGACCATAATGCGCAGGGCCGAGAATTCGCAGGCCCGCTTCGTACCATTCGGGAATTTGCGACGGTGAAAGAATCGGCGGGCTGCCTTCCATGCTGAGAATGTAACCGATGGGCAATTCGCCGGTCGTGTCGGTCTCCCAGGCGGCGACGTGTTCGTCGAGCGTGTCCTTATCGGCAATTTCCCGCAGCACGCCGCGCTCGACCATGGCACGGTAGTAGGCCAATTGCCCGTGACAGATGCCATAAGCCGACTCGCGCGACTGGTAGTGCGTTAGTTCTGCGTCTTTGCGATGCAATCGCGGCAGCAGCGTCGAGATCGTCATGCCGACGCGTCCGCGCTGCAGTTCCACCCACGAGCAAGTCGCATCGCCGGGATTGATCTCGGTGAACTGCTTTTCGAACTCGCGAATTTCCGCAACGGGCAGCATCAAATCGCGGTTGAACTCCAGCGCGTTCCAGGACATGTCGAGGTGCGCATCAAAAATTAAAGCGGGCTTCTGCATTTCGTACTCTTCCAATATTCCAAAAGACAATGGTTAGCCGCGACCCGGCAGGGGAGCGCGACGCGCTATCTGATTACGAGTCGGCAGGTTCCGTCCCACTGCTTCCACACGGACAAGCGGCAATTGCCAGCGCAATCCAGCCGACGATGAATAAGGTTCCCCCGATCGGCGCCGGGATCATGCCGAAGAATTTCAGATCGGCCAACGTGTAAACATACAGGCCGCCGGAGAACAAAACGATCCCTCCCACAAAACAGCAGCCGGCCACTTGCAGTGACCGTTTCGGTTTCGCCTGCGACAACAGACCGACCGCGACGAGTGCGAGTGCGTGGTACATCTGATAGTTGGCGGCGGTTTTGTAGTCGGCCAGAAACTTCTCGGCAGTAGGAATGTCATTGCCAAGGATTTGGTGGGTGCGGCCTTCGTACTTTTTCGCGAAATACGAATCGACGCCGTGCGCGCCGAATGCGCCCATGCTGACTCCCAGCGCGCCCATCAGGGCACCGATTGTTAACCAACTGTTGGAACAACACATGGGTGTGTCTCTCGCGGGATGAGGTTCCGCCGGGACGCGGCCCGGCAGCTTTGGGGATGATTCAAATCTCAGAGTTTTCCAGCATACCGGATCGTCTTGCAACTCGCACGCCGGCCGATGAATTTGAAGTCGCCACACGTCTGGTTAGCCGCGACTCGAAAGAGGAGCGCTCCTCTTTCGAGTCGCGGCTAACCAAATTTTCACACAATGCGGAATTCAGGACAGGAGCAGCCGCAACAGACTCACCCCAATCAGTGCGGCGGTAACCAGCAGCATCAAACTGAAGCGACGACGCAGATTCCGGCCGCGCAGTTTGAGGCCCGCTTCCGAGCCGATGCGTGCTCCGATGGTTCCACCAATCAACAAGGCCACCACCAGCGGCAGGTTGATGTTTCCGTGCCAGGCGTGGGCGATGGTTCCCTGGAAGGAAACAATCCAGACAATCACCAGCGAACTGGCGACGGCGTTCTGCGTCTTCATTCCCAGCAGATAGATCAGCCCCGGCATCAGAATCAGCCCGCCGCTCATTCCTAACAATCCCGAGACAAATCCAACCGTCAAACCGAACCAGGCAAGAACGACGATCGACACCGTTTGCCGCTCAAATTCGGGAAACTCGCCGTAGGGCGGAATCCGCCAGTTGGCAATTCGGCCCAGCATGCGCGGGCCGCCCGCTTGCTCTCTGCGGCTTTCCCAAAAGGCAAAACAGCCGATGCTCAGCAGTAGCGCAAAATAGATGGCCAGCACCATCAACTCGACGGCATCGATCTCTCGTCCGGATAAAACCACCGTGCCTTTGAGTTTTGCCAGTTCCAGCACATGCGCACCACTGAAGACGCCGACCAGCAATCCGCCAGCTATTGTCAGCGGCAATCGGGTGTTGCGCAGATCGGCGCGCCGGGCAAGCAGCGAGGTCGTTGCCGGTCCCAAGACCTGACACGCTCCCGTGCCGACGGCCAACTCCATATCGACGCGCAACGCGAGGTTGAGTACGGGGACGATGAGGAAGCCGCCACCGACGCCGAACATCCCGGAGAGGAAACCGACGCCCGCCCCTGCAAACAAGGCCGGCAGCAGCGTCATTGCCGATTGAAATAATTCCGCGAGGTCTGCGGTCATGCCGGCAGCCTCTCAGATCTGGTAGTCGGGAAAAATCGGCTCATCGTTCTCTTTGTGGGCGGTTCGCCCCTGCCACAAATTGAACAGCCAATTGACCAGCACGCCCCATATCACCGGGAGCACAAGGCACGCCAATGTGAACAACACCTTATGCAACACGCGACGACCTCAATGATGATCTCAGAAAAATAGTCTCTCTGCGGTTTTTCGCAGGCGACCCACAAATACTCCGTTACCTCGATTTATGGTATTCCTGCAAACGCTGTCAAGCGTCGCCTGCAGATGGCCATCAACTGCTCGTGGGCATTATGAAAGAAAGCAGCACCGCCAAGTGACGGTGCTGCTTGATGAGACAATTTGAATTCGGATCGATCAGCAAATCGCCGAGCTCGTTAGTGGACCGGCTCCAGTCGCACGAGACGATCGACGCGAAACATTGGTTTGCCGAGTGCGTCGAGTTGTTTCGCATCGACTCCGCCCTCGACCAGAATCACATCGTCATTTTGTAGCGTCTCAAATTCGTCGGCCCCTGCCAGCACAATGCTGCCACCGAATTGATCCTGTTGATCGGGTTCGACGTTGTAAATGATATTCCAACTGCGTGCTTCGCTGTCGTAATCGACGACGCCGCGCAGCCATTGGAAATTCTCGCGATCATGCTTGTACGGGCTGGAAGCAGCGGCCACAGTTTCCGACGAATCGGAAACGTTGCGAATCGAAGCAACCGGCGTGAGCGGAGTTTTCGGCGTGACGAACGGGGCGTTCTCGTCGAACGGGACTGACTCGTTGGAAATTGAGGCAGCTCCGTCTTTAAACGGCGACGGGTTGTCGTCCAAGTCAAAGGAGCCCTTCGGTTCTTGACCGCCGTTGTTTACCGGCGGATCGGCGTCGAAGGTTTCGGTGTCACGAAACTCGTCAGGGGCGCCAAATGAATCGGCTGGCGCTCCGTTTCCAGCGTTAGGGTCATTGTAATTCGGTACCGGGTTGGTGTTGCCGCCCGTTGGTGCCGGGTTCTTCGCCGAATCATATGCTGGGGCGTCTCCACCCGATCCACTCGACTGCCAACGACTGGTTGATCCGTTGGCCGACGGCGACTGGAATGAACCGTTCGGAGTAACCGATGCTCCCGATCCTTGCAGCGGTGCATTCTGGGGCAGCGTATACGACCCGCCTTGCGGGTAACCTGCACCGGGTGGCACTGCGTACGAACCCGGATATCCGCCTGGGCCGTAGACAGATGATGGATAATGGGAGTAGCAACCGATGGCGGTCATCACAGTCAGGCCGCAAACGATACAAAATGCCCACTGTCTCGAGTACATACGACGGGTCCTCGTTTTCAATGTCTGAGTCGGGTCAATGTCTGGATCGGGAGACACAGGCAGATTCGCCTTTGGGGCGATTTCCGCTGTTTGCAGTCTCTCGGCTTGTCAAAAAAATGACGTTCGGGACGGGATCAACTGAGAAGTGAACGTCCTTCCTCAACTGAGCAATCCAAGCGACTGGCTCAGCAAACCGGCGGGGTTGGTTTTCGAGGCGATTCCACGGGATGTTTCAATCGTTTTCGGAAACGCCTTTCAAGGAAGCGACGGGATTGTAAGGATCCCGGCATTCCTGTCCAGACCGATTTCTGCAATTGGGTGCAGAAGGGGTGCAGGACATGACTTGGGAGAGAAAAGGCAAAAGAATTCCCAAGAACCACGTATAAAAGCCTGAAGCGCAAGCGAAGGGGCACAAGAGTAGGCAATCGAACTCCGATGCTCCTTCGCTTGCGCTTCAGGCTCCTTTTTTTCTTGATCTCTTTGCGAACCTTTGCTACTTGGGGGCTCTGCGTCAAAAAACGCAAACCACGTCGTGTGGTCGCCGAATGCGTGGAACTAGCAGGCCGGTTCACCGGTGAAATAGGCCGGCGCGCTGCCGGATTTCCACTTGATGTTGCAGCCGATGCTCGGTTTCTGTTCTGCCGGTACCGCTTCGCCAGCAAGGACGGCATCGGCGGCGGCACGCAGATCGGCCCCGGTGACTTCGATCCCGCTATCGGGGCGGCTGTCGTCGAACTGGCCGCGATAGACCAGTTTGTGGTCCCGATCAAACAGGAAGAAATCCGGCGTGCAGGCGGCGTGATAGTCTTTCGCCGCCACTTGTTGTTCATCGTAAAGATAGGGAAACGTATAACCGGCCGATTCCGCTTCGGCACCCATCTTCTCGGGGCCGTCATCGGGATGCGTTGAGACATCGTTGGAGCTGATGCCGACAACGCCCAAACCTTTCGCCTGATACTCCGTTGCGAACGCCGCCAGCGCGGAACGCAAATGAACGACGAACGGGCAGTGATTGCACATGAAGATAACGAGCAGCCCTTTGCTATTCGCAAAATCCGCAAGCGAAACGGTTGCGCCTGTCGCCGGATTCGGCAGAGAAAAATCCGGCGCTGTCGTTCCCAGGGGCAACATTGTCGAGGCGGTCATAACCATCGTTGTCTCTCCGTAAGTTTTGTGCGGTTAGTGGTAGCGGCGCAGTTTGTTCGCCGTCGCTCGGCCCAAATATGTTTTACTTCCCTCAAAACGCGAAACTACCTCGACGCTCGCTCGGTTTGACTACCAAGGGGGATTTGATATTTCTTGATGAAGTTTCGGAAGACTCTCTGTTTGCCGCGGAAGTAAAACCGTCCTTCACCCGGGCCGAGCGTCAATTCGTAAGTCGCGACGCGGTCTTTCGTCTTCGTTGTTTTCGGTTCGATCGATGTGCCAGTGCGGAAATCGATCAGGCCGATGTCGTTCTTAATCGTCACCGTAAACTTCTCCCCGGTGGCCGGCGTGTAACCGCCCAATTCGCCTGTGTCGGCATCGATGGTCAAATCGTCGGCGGCATAATCGCCCACCTTGGTGTTGATCGCCATCAGCACTTTGAAGGGCGAATTGAGACCGGTGAGGCTGCTCACGCGAATGTTACCGTTGTTCACTCGCGGTGTATTGTTTCCATGCAATGTCGAGTCGGCCAGCATGTGTTTGAAGGGAGCCAGTTCCTTGGCGGTCCGTCCGAGTTCTTTCCAGCCATCCGATTCACTCATATCGGCGTGCCGTAAAAGGTCGGGCAGATAATTGGCGTTAGCGAACTTGCTGTCGCCCAAAATCTCGCTGCCTTTCAAATCGTGGGCAACTGCTGCCGGCCCCCATTCGTCGATGATCACTCCGCCGGCACCGGTTTCAATCGCCTTCCAAACAATGCACCTGAGCAGGTTGGGCGGATATTTGTAACGGTACCAGCCGCTCCAGCGTTTGGCGGCTTCGTCGTATTTCCAATTGGTTGTGGCGACGACAACGCGGTCCTTCTGCATGTTGATGGATTTCTTGCCGTACTGCCTTCCGCTGGGGACTTCCAAAATCGTGGGGATCATTCGCACGCGGTATGCGTTCAGAATGCGGCGGTAATGTCCTTCCGTCATGGCGCGAACCCAGGAGTTGGGATGATACATATGCGACGGCTGTGACCAGGGCCGGCCGATGTAGTGGTGATACGCGGTCCGTTGCAGGCCGAAGTTTGGATACGGCTTGGCGATACTCTCGGCCGCGTAAATGTCTGTTTGCTGAGTGGCCAACTGCACCTTGGGATTGACCGAGGCGAGGTACTCGCGTGCCTTGGCCAGCATCGGTTCGTAGTTGCGATTCAGCGGCGGGTCCATGTGGTAGCCGATCAGCGATTTGAGTTTTCCGTATTCGGCGAGCTTCGTTGCCGCCGTCGTTTTGAAGTCCGCCGGGATCGGCCCGGTTGGTTTTGCGATCCACGTTTGCAGGTTGTTCCACGAGGGAGCGCGCAAGATGACCGAGATGCCGCGCGCTGCAGCGAGCGAGTCGAATTCGCCGAGTTCTTTTGTGAAATCGACGGCGACCGTGTTGAAGCCGTGCGAGGCGACATCGTCGAGAAAGTACTCGTACATTTGGATGAGCGTTTTCTTTTGCGCCTTGGCGGCGGCGTCCAGCGTGGCTTGCTTTGCCGACACGCCCAACACAAAGGTCGGCAGCTTGCCAACGCTTTCGCGATAGGTTGTGCCGATGTGCAGTCGTTCCTGCCATTGGCTGCGGACGAATCGTTTTTTCTCGTCGATGCGGGAAAAGTCGAAGAAGCTTTGTCGCTGGGGGAAGTCGGCGATGATTAAGTCGCCCAGTTCGGTGAATTCGCCCCCTTCGCGTCGGACGGCGTTCTTGAGATCGCGCCGCGCCCGATTGCCGTACACGACCCGTTCGTCGTGCCGTTTGAGTTCGATGTTATCGATGCGTAACAATCGTTCGCCCGTGCTGGGTGGACTTGTCAGCGGTTCGCTCTGGGTAAGTTCGAGTTCGACGGCATAGATCTTCTCGAACTCCAGGTTAACCAGTTGTGCTTCCCAGGTTCGCATGGTGGGCGTGTAGCCGTAGGCCCCACTGGGAAATGTGACCGACTTAAACACCTTGCCCTGCTTGTTGTAGGCGTTGAGTTTTGCCCGGAAGTACGTGTATCCCTGACCGGCGTAATCGATCGACAGTTCGAAGCGACTGATTCCGACATCGAACTTGCGGATGGGAATCTTGATGATCGAAGTGGTTCCGCCGCCGCGCGCGACCAGTGCTTGGGAGTTCTTGGTTCCCAATCTCGGTTCGAGTTTTGCTCCTTTGCCCAATGTGGCGAGTTCGGGCAGTCCCGATTCAAAATCGGCCTTCACCCACACTTCGGTTTCTGCTTCCCGCGGAGGAACTTTGAAAGGATACGGTTCGGCAGCCGACATCGTGTGCGTACACGCGAACAAGGCAACCGTCATCACGGCGAACGCCAGCGAGAGTGAGCGAGTCATTGGAGCATCCGGTTAGCTGGGTTTCGAGATTGACCGAGTAACAGTCCGTTCAGCATACCCGAAACGGCAGAGAGATTGCGACTGTTCGCGGGCTGCAATCGACTGCCCGTTCTTGAATACGCACCACAATCGGGGTATAAAAACCGTTCATTCAAAACTCGCCGGTTTCATGTTCTCTGTCGCGAGACACGACTTTCCCACAGATAGACTCCTCGTTCACACCTCAACCTTTGGAATGCCGTGCCCATGAGTCAGCCGAATGAAAACGATCACGATACGCTGCCACCTTCGATGGATCCAGCGGCCGGCGGCGAAGTGGTCGAACCACCGAAAGACTTCATCGGGATATTGAAGCGTCTCGGACCGGGGCTGATTATCGCAGGCAGCATTGTTGGTTCGGGCGAGTTGATCGCCACCACCAAGACCGGCGCACAAGCCGGCATGACACTGCTCTGGCTGGTCATCATCGGCTGCGTCATCAAAGTCTTCGTGCAAATCGAATTGGGCCGTTACACCATCAGCCACGGTGAAACGACGCTCGCCGCACTCGACCGTGTCCCCGGACCACGCATGCGTGTCAATTGGATCGTCTGGTTTTGGCTGATCATGATGCTGGTTGGGTTGGGACAAGTCGGTGGCATCGTCGGCGGAGTCGGTCAGGCGCTGGCATTGGCGTTCCCCATCAAAGGCGACTACGTCGAGGCGATCAGCGTTCCCTCGGAAAAGGAGTTGAAGCGGTACATCGGCTGGAACGACGACATGGCCAGCGAGAACTCTGTGTTCTCGGGGCTGAGCGAAGTCGATCAAGATCGCATCACCAAGGGCCGGGATCTGCTAAAGGCGAAACTCGATAAACTGAACAAGTCACAACCGCAAATGAATGAGAAGGCATTGGCGGCCGTCCGCGCGTTGATCGTTGTCGAACGTGAACAACACGATGCCCAGGAAGCGAACGCCGACGCTGCGTCATTGGAGAAGTTAAACAGCGCAGTCGAGGCAGCCGGGAAAGAGGTCAAGACACTCACCGAGCCAAAAACCTACGATGACAAGATCTGGGCGGCAATTGTGACATTGATTACGATTGCGATTCTGTTTCGCGGCGGATACGGGTTGATTCAGAATTTTTCAACAGTCCTGGTGGTGACGTTCACCTTCGTCACCATCGGCAATGTGATTGCGTTGCAATTGAAACCAGAATTCTCGATGTCGATCAGTGAGATTCTGGGCGGATTGTGGTTTTCGCTGCCCGATTCGACTCCATTGCCACCGGGAATATACGGAATCGAAACGGACGATCCGGTCGCGACCGCGCTGGCGACCTTCGGCATCATTGGCGTCGGTGCGAGTGAATTGGTCATGTATCCGTATTGGTGTCTCGAAAAGGGGTACGCCAAGTATGCCGGTCCCCGTTCGTCGGAACAAAGTTGGGTCGATCGCGCTCGCGGCTGGATGAAGGTGATGCACTACGATGCCTTCGCATCGATGCTCATCTACACCACCGCCACCTTGGCGTTTTTCCTGATGGGCGTCGCCGTCATGTACGAGCAGGGTCTCGATCCGGAAGGATCGCGGATGACCAGTACGCTGCTCGAACAGTATGTGCCGGTCTTTGGAACGTACGCCAAGTGGCTGTTCCTTGCCGGTGCCATCGCCGTGCTGTATTCCACGTTCCTGGTGTCGATGGCCGGTTTTGGCCGCATTTATACCGACGCACTGAAAGTCTATGGTCTGCTCGATCACCACGACGAGAAGAAACACAACCGCTGGGTCAGCATCTTTTGCACCGTCTTACCTTTGATCTGTCTGGCCGTGTTCTGCACCGGGATCGATCCGACGCAACTGGTGCTGTTAGGCGGAACGATGCAGGCGTTGATGCTGCCGATATTGGGACTCGGGGCTTTGTACATGCGGTTTAAGCTGACCGATGCCCGTCTAAAACCAAGCGGCGCGTGGGACCTGCTGCTGATCATCTCGTGCCTCGGTCTGGCAATTTCCGGCGGCTGGAAACTCTACGGTATTGTGGTGAAACTTCTTGGATGAACAGACTGTGGGTTCAATAAAAGCTGCGACTCAAAGAGTCGCAGTGTCATGTTTTTCGGAGCTGTTCAGTGAGCCGCGAAGACGACCTTGCCCTGTTGCACGAGTACACGCAAAAAGAGGGTTTAATCCAGCACATGCTCGCGGTCGAAGCGGCCGTCCGCGCCTACGCTCGCAAGTATGGCGAGGATGAAGAGAAGTGGGGAACGGTCGGCATGCTGCACGACTTCGATTACGAGCGCTGGCCCGACGCGCCTGACCATCCGTTGAAAGGTTCAGCAATTCTCACCGACCGCGGCTACCCCGACGACGTCATCTACGCTATCAAGTCGCACGCGGATTATCTCGAAGATTGCCCGCGCGTGTCACGGCTCGATAAGACTCTCTATGCGTGCGATGAACTATGCGGTTTCATCGTCGCCTACGCGCTGATGCGGCCGACTCGCCTCGAAGGAATGAAGGCCAAGAGCATCCGCAAGAAGATGAAACAGGTTTCGTTTGCCGCCGCGGTCAATCGTGCTGATATCGTCAACGGGGCCGAAGACCTCGGCGTCGATCTCAACGAACACATCCAATTCTGCATCGACGCACTGAAGCCCATCGCAGGCGAATTGGGTCTTCAGCCGGAATCATAAGCGTGCTGGAGTCAAAAGGTGGATAGCGACTCCGAACATCGCAAGTTGCACGCCGAGCATACGCCGGAAGCCGTCGCCGAGCGCCTGTCGGCCGGCCACGTGCCAAGTTATTTGCGCGACTTCGTCTACGGCGGCATCGACGGATGCGTCACCACGTTTGCTATCGTTGCGGGCGCAATTGGCGCTGGTTTTTCGAGCGGTGTGATTCTCATTTTGGGATTCGCCAATTTGCTGGCCGACGGATTCAGCATGGCCGTCAGCAATTACCTGGCAACGAAAGCAGAAGGCCAATTGCTGCATCGTGCGCGGATGGAAGAAGAGACGCACGTGGATGTCGTTCCGGAAGGCGAGCGCGAAGAGATTCGCCGCATTTTCGAGCAGAAAGGCTTTGAAGGCGAACTGTTGGACAAAGTGGTCGATGTGATTACCGCTGACCGCACGCTGTGGATCGACACCATGCTCCGCGAAGAACGAGGGCTTTCGCTGGTTCAAGTCTCGCCGTGGAAAGCGGGCTGGGTTACGTTCGTGGCGTTTTCCGCTATCGGGTTGATTCCAATTCTGCCATTCGTCGCACAATACATAATGTCGCTACCCAATTCGCCCGTTCGTGCAACGAGCCTGATACTGACCGCCGTCTCATTCTTTGCCGTCGGCGCCATGAAGTCGCGGTATGTCGCCGAAAGTTGGCAACGCGCCGGGACCGAAACACTACTCATGGGCAGCGTCGCCGCGGCTCTGGCATACATCGTCGGGTTGCTGCTGCGGTCGTTCATCGCCGTGTGATCGATGACGCAGAAAAACCGAGCCATGTCCTGCACGGTTCGTCACTGCTGGGAACTCAGGTCGTCGAGACGTTGATTGAGTTCGCGCACGTGGGCGAAGTGAGTTTCCAATTCGCCTTTCAGTTGAGTGACATCGCGGTTGTCGCCAAGTCGCCGGGCGAGGTAGAGGAATTCTTCGGTTTCCGGCGCGGGTACTGTGAGATCTTTGGCGTGGCCGCGGACCATTCGCAACGCGTCGATCAACCGCCGCTGAAACACGTACGCCTGGCTGAGTTGCTCGAAACTTGCGAGTGAGAGAATCTCGGCGGCGGCAAGTCGTTTCATGGCCGAGAGAGTGTTGGTCTCTCGCAAAGACGGATGGCGATGACCATTGGTGATTTGCAGCCCCTGCACGAGGTACTCACAGTCAACCAATCCGCCAGGGCTGAGCTTGGCGTTGAGTGTCCCCGCCTTGACCAGCTGCCGGACCTGTTTCTCCCGCATCGCCCGCATGGCGGCGACATCGAACGGCTCACCTGCATAAACGAGTTCATCGCGAAGCCGGACGATTCGCGCACCAAATTCTTCATCGCCGAAAATCGGACGCAGTTTGACCAGTGCCTGTCGTTCGTAGGGCCAGGCGGCACCTTCAGCGGCGAAGTAGCTTGCAAAGGCGTCGAGCGACACCGCCAGACTTCCCGCGCGGCCGTAGGGTCGCAATCGCAAATCGACCTGAAACACACCTTCCTGCCGTGTCTGAATTGTCCGCTGAAACGCCTCGACCAATTTCTGGTAGAACTCAGCCGTTGTGATGACGTCCGGCCCGCTGGTGCTGCCGTCTTCCCGATAAATGAACATCAACTCCACGTCGGAGGCGAACCCCAGTTCCCGGCCGCCGCACTTACCGAGCGCGACAACAGTGAAGGGGCAGGGCGTTTGATCTTTCTGTAATGGCGTGCCGTAACGGTTCGTCAGTTTCTGCAGACAGATTCCGCTGGCCGCACCAATAACCACTTCGGCCACATCGGTCAGTTCGGCGGAGAACTCTCCGAACTCGGTGACGTGGCCAAGAATATGTCGCATGTCAGCACGGAACATTTCACGATCTTTGAACGCATTCAACAGCTTGGCAGCCTGTTGAGCGTCATCGGCCGCCGCCAATTCCTCGCGGAGTTCCGTTTCGAGATCGGCCTTGAGCTTGGGGTGCTTCAAGGCATCGATATCCTTGACCACGGGAAACAGGTTCTCGTGCTGCAACCGCAGGAAGTCCTCCCACAGGAAGTCGCTAACGCCCAGCAATCGGGCAATCGCATCGAGAACATCGGATTGCTCCAGCGATGCGAACTCTTCCGGCCAATTGGGACGTTTGAACAACTGCTCGAGAAAGTCGCTGAAATGCAGCAGCGCGGCATGAGGTTTGGGCGAACGAGGCAGAAGGTGTGAAAAGTGTTTGATGAGGACGACCGCCGCTCGCAGTTCCTGCTGACGCGCGGGATCACTGAGTTTGCGGCCATCGGAGTCGGTGACGTAAAGCGTATCGAGAGCACGCCGCCCGACCGACGTGACAATCAACCGGTTGATGTCGATTCGCGCCAGCGCCAGCGCATTGGTTAACTCAAACAAGAAACCAATCGTGTCATCGGCCCGAATGTGCAGCACGGTCGAACGCTCTGACGCTTCGTTGTCGATTTCGACATCGACGGGATACAACGTCGGTGAGACATCGGCGTTGCGCAGCGCTCCGCCGACGCGCTTGGCGAGTTCCCCCTGTGCATCGCGACGACGACCGGCGCGGACCAACTTCAACAGTTCGACCAGTTCCCGTTCGTATTGTGGCCAAATCTCATCGAGGACGGCGACCGGCGACGTCAACAGCGTGAAGACGTTGATGAACCACTTGGCCGACGTCTTCGGTTGTCCACGACCGGGAATCGACGTGCCACTCTTAATGACCGCGCGACCTCCGACTTCTTCGGCGGCAAAGGTATGTCCGTCGGCGATGTTGAATCCGTGGACGAACAGCAGCCCACAGACCCGGGACAGGTCTCCGCGATCATCGTGGCCGACAATCGTCAGCCGGCATTTGCCGTCGCCGTAATCGATGGCATCCAACTCGACGAGGTTTTCGTCGGAAAGGGCATCGAGCAATTGCGCGTGGCGGACAATCTCCTCTTCGCTGAAGATCTCGGCGTAGGATGCATCCATATGGGCGACGTGCCGAGGCATGCCGTCATCGACATCGGCCCGGGGAATCTCGATCGGGGGTTCCTCGCCGCCGATGTATTTTTCGTAAATCCGACGAATCGCATCGCGGTGCGCCCGATAGCTGCTGAGAAAGTTTTCGGCATCGGGATAATCGAGCCGGCGGGCGAGATACTTCAGCTCGCGTTTCTCTTCTGGCAGGGCGTGAGTTTGCTTGTAGTGCATCAACTGCAGCGAATGCTCGATCGTCCGCAGGAACATGTATCCATCGCTGAGTTGCCGGAACTCGTCGGCCTGCAAATATCCCAAATCGGCAAGCCGCACCAGACCGTCGAGCGTGTTGATGCTGCGGACATTTGGATCGGCCCCTCCGTGAATTAGCTGCAGATACTGTGTGACGAATTCGACATCACGGATTGACCCGGCACCCGATTTGACCTCGCCCCACGCGCGCCCCTGGCGTTCCAATTCCAGCTCGATGCGTTCCTTCATATCCCGCACGGTTTCACGGACCGTTTCGGCGGGCAGGCCGAAAACCAACGGCTGTGCCTGATTTAGAAACTCTTGCCCGACGGCTTGATCGCCGGCCACCACGCGGGCCTTGAGCAACGCCTGCTTTTCCCAGGGCATGCCATGCTCGCGGAGATATTTGCAGTGTGCGTCAACTGAGTTCACCAGCGCGCCGGATTTTCCCCACGGCCGCAGCCGCATATCGACTCGATAGAGGAAACCCTCGCCGGTCGACTCCATCACCGCCTTTATCAGCTTTTGCCCCAGCGTCCAGAAACTGGTGGCGTCGGCGCGGGCAAGAAAGACGAGGTCGATGTCGGAACTGTAATTCAGCTCTTCGCCGCCCATTTTTCCAAAGGCGAGTACGGCAAATCCGTCGAGCGAGATTTCCATTTCCTCGGCGAGCAACGACAGACAAGATTGCACGAGGCTGTCGGCCAACAGTGAAAGTTGGACGGTGACCGATTTGAGGTCGAAAAGTCCGAACGAATCGCAGGCTCCAATGCGAAGCAATTCCCAATGTTGAAACCGTCTGAGGGCGTTCAACTTGTCGGCGATGGTTGTTTCGGCCGCTGCCGCTTCGTGTGCCTCGTGGATCAATTCCTGCCGACTTTTGAACTCGGCAATCCGCTTGTGGTTGGTAAGCCGTTGGAGATAGTTGGGGTTGCGGAGCAGGATTTCGGTGAGGAATTGGCTGCCGACGAATAGCTTGACGAGAATTTCGACCGCGCGCGGGTTCGATGCGAGATAACGGAACAATTCGCCGCGGTCGGAGACGCTGCCGACGTACCGCTCGAAGTTGATGAGAGACCCGTCGGGCGTGGCGGTTCCGGAAAGCGCGACGAGCAGCATCGGCAGACATTCACCGAGCGCGCGGCGGGAGTCTTCGTCGGTTGAGATTTCGAGCAGGCGTCTGTGGGCGGTGGGAATGTCGGCAAAGCCGACCAAATTCAGCAGACTCTTGATTTCATCGTGCGACAACGCGCCGGGTTCGAGTAGCCGGGCTGCGTCGTCGAACATGACTGAACTGTCGGAGAACCCGGGCATGTGGGCCGTCGGCTTGTATGAGGTTGGCTGGAAATGTGTTCGGGATCGACCATCCCCCGTCGATTCTATGCGAAGTGGTGCGAATCGCGAAGCGCGATAGTGTTAGTTTTGGGGAACGCCAAGCCGCAAGCGTGATTGGGAGGCCGGGTGTTATTTCTTGGGTGACTTTTCTGGTTTCACAGGCATGCTGATGACGAGGCCGGCGAACCGACGAACGTCCTGGTTCATGGGGGCAGGAGCGTGGCAGTTGATGCAGGAACCGAAGAGTGTAATGGGGCCGGCCCGGCGGTAGATACCATTCTCGACTGTTTCGTACGAGGAATCGCCGGCGATGAACCGGCGGGCAGCTTTCTTCTCGAAGTCATCTTTGGGAGTGTGATCGATGCTCATGGCGCGGGCGTTGACGGCGATCCAGCGGGCTTTGACTTTCGAGCGGAGCGAAACACGGTAGAAGACATCGTCCAGCGCTTTGGAAGGAATCGTGGTTTTCGAGTCCGGTCGAAAGTAGCGGCGGTGCATGATCTGCAGCGTCGAGGAGTAAACTTCGTGCAACAACTCGGCCTGCCGACGGGCTTCAGCCAGGCTGACCGGTTTCGGTTCGGCCTTTTTTTGCTTGGACTTTGCTGTTTTCTCGGCAGGTTCCTGGGGCAACGCGTTTGTCGTGAACAACAGCGTCGCGGCAATTGTAATGAGGAAGGGCAGGGGGCGGGTGTTCATTGGTGTGGCCTCATTAGTGGAGGTGGGAAGGGCAGCGATTCAATTCTGGTTTAAGTCCTCGTCGTATGGAAGCCGACGTCGTTGCGACGGGCGTCCGGAAAGCGGATGAAGTGGCGGTTGGCCGACCGCGCAAACTGCGCGTCGAAGTTGAACGACCCGCCGCGAAACGTGCGGAGTCTTCCTTGACTCGATCCCATCGGATCTGTGAGAGTCGCTTCGCTGCCGAGCGGTCCATGACCATCTCGACTGGGTTTTGACAGTGTGGGCAGCGAATTTGCATGGTCCCTTGATTATCTCAAATCGCATGACGAAAATCACGCAACTTTCCAATCGACACGGCAAACCACGCTGACGGGCGTTGCGCGATTGCATCTGTTGAATTGCGAAATGACCACACGGACTTGCTTCAAGAATCAGGAAATCGAAGCCAACAGGCTGGTATGCATTGCTGATTGCGTTCCGCTCCCAGATAATAAAATCCAGTCAATGGAAGTGACCCCTTAGGAATGTTCGAGGAGACAGGGATGAAAGGCGTGTTGGCGCTGGTTTTGGCCGGTGGGAAGGGATCGCGGTTGGAGCCGCTGACCCGTGATCGGGCCAAGCCGGCCGTTCCGTTTGGCGGCGCATATCGAATTATCGATTTCACGCTGTCCAATTGTATCAACAGCGGCCTGCGGCGAATGTTGGTGCTCACGCAGTACAAAGCGGCCAGCCTCGACCGACATCTCTATCTCGGTTGGCGATTCCTCTGCCGCGAGTTGGGCGAGTTCATCGACCTGCTTCCCCCGCAACAGCGCATCGACGAACATTGGTACCAGGGGACGGCCGATGCCGTTTATCAGAACATTTATTCCATCGAGCAATCGCGGCCGGAGTACGTGCTGATTCTCTCCGGCGACCACATCTATAAGATGGATTACTCGGAGTTGATTCGCGATCACATCGACTCGAGAGCCGAATGCACCATCGGTTGCATTCCCGTTCCGTTGGAAGAGGGGTCACAGTTTGGAGTGATGCAGATTGACGATGACCGCCGAGTTGTCAATTTTCGCGAGAAGCCCGAAGATCCCGACCCTCTGCCAGACGATCCGACTCGTTGCCTGGCATCGATGGGCATTTATGTCTTCAGCGCGAACTTCATGTTTGAAGAACTGTGTCGCGACGCGACCGACAATGACAGCGCCCACGATTTCGGCAAGAACATCATCCCATCGATCATCGAATCGCATCTGGTACGGGCTTTTCCGTTCAGCGACAAGAACACCGGCGACGGGCGTTATTGGCGCGACGTCGGCACGCTCGACGCCTATTACGAAGCGAACATGGATTTGATTGCGGTCGATCCGCAGTTGAACCTTTACGACCGCTCGTGGGAAATTCGCACCTACCAGCCGCCTAACCCGCCGCCGAAATTCGTCTTCGCGCAATCCGGAGATTCTCAGCCTCGGGTCGGCCAGGCGTTGGACAGCATGGTCTGCAATGGTTCCATCGTTTCCGGAGGCCGTGTCGAGCGGTCAATCATTGCATCCAACGTGCGGGTCAACAGTTGGGCTCACGTGCAGGATTCGATCCTGTTCGACGACGTCATCGTTGGCCGCCACGCGAAGATCCGCCGCGCGATTATCGACAAAGGCGTGTCAATTCCCGCCCACACTCAAATCGGCTACGACCACGACGCCGACCGCGCCCGCGGTTTTGTTGTGACCGAATCAGGCGTCGTCGTCATCGGCAAGGTCGATATGATCCGCGAGCAGGAACTCCCGCCAATCGCCGTCACCTGATTGTGGTGCGAGCTACTGGCGTGTCGCCAGTGCTTGTCGATGCGCGCAAAAAATTCCCGGAAGCAGCGGGTCCCAGGGGGGCTAAGGACTCCGGCCACTTCCGGGAGCGATTGGCTCGCTTAATGTCGTAGGCTGCGTGGCCGAGTTAGATTCTCGGGCGGAGCGTGCGAGGCCGACCTCCGTGTCGGCCACATCACTCCGAACGTCACCTGCCATCGACAGAAGAACGTTCTCCGCGCGTTTGCCTTATTGAAAATTGTGTTGGTGTTTTGGGTGGAACGAGGAATGTCGTAGCGAAACCAGATCGTGTTTCGATTGAAGGGCGGAAAAATACGTTCTTCGCTGATTTAGGTCAACCCGGATTTGAACGTTTTTTTGAAGCCGCTTGAAACCTGATTCATCCATCGGCAAAAACTGCCGATGGACGCCGATCAAGCAGAATCTCGATTCAAAGCCCGCGGGCTGCGGCCCGAGGGATCCACCATCTTTCCCATCACAACACCGGTACGCTCGTTTCGGCGCTCGTAAGCTTTTACAATCGTGAGCCACGTTCTATTACGCAATTCGTATCTTCGAAAGCACACACCGGCATGGGCGACGTCTTTTCAACTCTTGACCTGGTGATTTTTTTCGGCACGTTGATTGTGGTGATGGCCGTCGGCTTGATCGCCGGCCGTCGCGAGGAAACTTCCGAAGACTACTTCCTCGCCGGTCGCACAATTCCCTGGTGGGGCGTCGCCGGATCGATCTTCGGGTCGAACGTGAGCGCGAACCACATGGTCGGCATGATGGGGATCGGTTTCAGTATTGGCTTCGCGCAAAGTCATTTCGAATTGGGGGCCATCTTCGGACTGCTGGTATTGTGCTTTGGGTTTCTACCCGTCTATCGCAAGCTGCGGGTGTATACACTTTCCGAATATCTCGGTCGCCGCTTCGACGATCGCAGCCGTGTTGCCTACGCAATCATCATGGTCATCATTATGGCGGTGGTGCAGATGGTTCCCGGCCTCTACATCGGTGCTCGATCGGTTTGCGTGTTGGTCGGCGGCGAAGCCGTGTATGAGGAAACAGTCGAATACCAGCAAACCGTTGGAGACCTCTCTGCGGGCGCAGAAACAGACCAGCCTGCGAAAGTGGGACAGACAAAGCAAAGATCCGACACAACATGGTACGCCGGATTTGTCATCGCGTTGGCTGTTGTGTCGGCTGCTTACACAATTTTCGGAGGACTGAAAGCGGTCGTCTGGACCGACATGATCCAGTCGGTGTTGTTGCTGGGGGCCGGAATTGTCATTGCCGTTCTCACATTCAACCGGCTAGGCGGGTGGAGCGAGATGATGTCGCTCGATGCGGCTGCCGGCGATGCCGCCAAAATGCATCTGTATTTGCCAAGCAATCACCCGCAGTTGCCGTTCACCGGCGTCTTCACCGGGCTGATTGCCATGCACTGTTTCTATTGGGGGACAAACCAGTTCATTGTGCAACGGGCGCTCGGTGCACGTAGTGATTCGGAAGCGCGGCTCGGCATCATCGCGGCCGGTTTCTTGAAACTACTGATTCCGTTCTTCGCAATTGGCGGCGGCGTGGCGGCATTTTATGTGTTCCAATCGGAAATGCCCGACAAGACCATTGCCCCCGATGTCGCCTTCACCGAGTTGGTCAAACTCGTCATCAAGCCGGTGGGCTACGGAGTCATCGGGCTGATCTCAGCCGGTGTTATCGGTGCCATTCTCTCCTCGATCGACTCAATGATGAACTCGGCAGCCACCATTGTCACCTTCGATATCTATAAGAAGTACTTCAAACCCGATGCCAGCGATCGTGAAATGATTCTTGTCGGCCGGTTGTCGATTGTCGCGTTTGTTGTGTTGGCGGCGGTGATGGCGATCTTCGTACTCGATCCGAATTCCGAGAAGAACTTCTTCCTGCAAATCGCCGACTACCAGAATTACCTCACACCCGGACTCCTCGTTGCATTTGTGATGGGCATGTTCTGGCGACGCGGGACGGCGACGGCCGCCATTGTGACAATTGCCGCGGGGATTATTTTCTCCTGGGGCGTGGAGGCGGGTTACAACAATTTGCACGGAATGAATCCGGCCGTCTATCGCGTGGCGACTGATCAGATGCCGCGAGATGCGGTGAAACTCAATGACTTGCCGGAAAGCGTTCGCGACAAGGGTCTCGGCGAGATCAACCAGTACATCGATGCCGAAAGTCAGAAGCTCTCAACGGTCAATCAGTTGCTCGGCCCGACGTTGAACTTTTTTCATCGAGTTGTCGGAGTGCTTGCGCTGTGCGTCGCCATATTTGTCATCGTCAGCCTGATGACGGCCGGCGATGCGGAGAAAAGTCGCCTGGTTTGGACCGATCTGGGCGGACACCGCGCGGGTGATCTGAAGCGCCTGCTGACAGCAATCGGCACATCGATTTGCGTGCTGGCGATCCTGGGTTACATCATGTACTGCGGATGGCTGTCCCCCGCCTTTGCAGCAATCCTGGGAGCCGGCTGGACATTGACGATGTTCTGGGGAACGCTGGGCCGATTGCTGGCAAAACGATTTCAGGCCGGCGACATGACGCTGGCGAATCAACCGTATCGCGCACTGCTGCAGGAAGATCGATTCTGGGCCGGCATTCTCTGCGCAATGGCCGTCTTCATGCACTTCTACTTTTATTAACGGCCCATTGAGGCACAAAACGTAAACGTCGCGACTCAAAGCCCTCGGGCTGCGGCCCGAGGGAATTTCAACCTGAACTCTTCTGACGCTGAAATGTCAGATGAATCTCGCGGCGAAGATCGCGAAGCGAAATCGGCTGGACCATCACACGGGCGGTTGGGGTTTGATCCAGTTGACTGGTCCACGACGCCTGCTGTTCTGAAAGAACCACCAGCGTGATGAAATCGGCCGTTTGACCAAGTCGCGTCGCTTCATGGAAAGCTTGAATCGTCGCGTCGCCGATCGATTCGCCCATAAAAACCACGCCGTTGGGAGGATTCGTGCGCAACCGGTTCAACCCCCGTTCGACGTCGCTGAGCATCAGCACGCGAAATCCACGCTTCGACAGATAGTCGCGCAGAATGTTTTGTTGCTTGGTGCGGCTTTCGATGCACATGATGGTTGGCAGCGATGTCTCAGCCGTAGCGACTTCCCCGGTGACGGCAGATTGGGACGCCCCTTCGCCGTTTGCGGGGACGTCTCCAAGTTGGGACGCGGCGCGGCGGAGGTCGGCGAGTACCTCGGTCGGCGATTGATAACGCTGGTCGGGGTTGATGTGCATCAGCCGTTCAACAATGTCGGCGATGACTGGCGGAATGTTTGGATCGACATCGCGGATGCGGCGGACATCGGAGTATCGGCCCAGTCGTCGGCGTTCGGCCCGGTCGCGCGTGCGCGGATAGGGCGGCTTCCCGGTCAGCAGTTCGTAGCAGATTCCACCCAGGAAGAAGAGATCGGTACGCGGATCGTTCGCCGGCGCATTTGTACTCGATTCCAATGCCGCATATTCCAATGCACGACGGACATCGTCGTTACGACCGGCTCCTGAAATATCAATATCGGCGGCCAACCCAAAATCGACCAGCTTGGCAACGCCTTGGGTACTCATCAGGACGTTGGTCAATTTGAGGTCGCGGTGCGTCAATCCCTGGGTGAGTGCGTATTCTAAGCCCTCGGCCATGTCGATGGCGTAGCGAGTCACTTCCGCCGCCGCAATTGTCTTGCGAATGTTGACGAAATCGCGAAGGTTGCCGCCTTCCACAAATTCCATCGTCAAATAGTGATAATCGCCCTGGCTGGCGACGTCGTATATGGGAACAATGTTTTTGTGACGCAACTTAATGCACAGATCGGCCTCGCGGTGGAACTCGGCAACCGTTTGTGGATCGCCCGCCCAACGTTGCCTGAGCAATTTCAGCCCGATCATCCGGCCGTCTTTGATCGAACAGGCTCGAAATACGCGGGCAAAACTCCCCGATGCGTTGCGGTACATCAGTTTGAATTCGCCCAGCAGCAGGCCTTCCGTCTCGCCGCGCGTAAGCCGCCCCACCTGATACGACGTCAGGTAGTGCTTGCTTTCCAGCGCCTGCAGTAAATCGGCCGGTTGCCGTTGAGTCGGTCCCAAGCGGGACAGGCATTCGTCCAACTGAGCCGGCTCGACAAGATGCAGACGAACCAGCAACTGTTCCAGTTCATCAACGTTGTTAAAGGTCATTCCGCTTCCAAGGGCAATTCAAATCGGGCGGATGGTATACCTCGCGCGATGCTTTTCAACCGTGAGAACCCACCGAAGAAACAACGGCCAATACGAACCGCCGATTGCCGGAATGGTTGGTTGTGGTGAATTCGCCGAGATACCCCACCTGAGACAGGCAGAAAATTAAGAAAATGAATAAACAGGCCCGCCAACGATGAGCGCTTGATCGTGCCCAATTCCAACGATGATATCATCCCCGTAGGGCTGTTCAAAGGCACAACTTTGGGAAGCTGCCGAATCACCGGGTTTACAGACTGGGAATCTCGCCAAAACGAACGGCTCCGGCGGCCAAGGTCGCGACGAATTCCAGTTTGCTGCCAGCTCCTGCATAGTGAAATAACATCAAATCGGCACGAGAGCCACGGTGCAGTCGGATTTCTTCAAAACCCAATAGGCGGGCGGGATTTCGGCCCGCCATATCGACCGCTTCAGACAAACTTACGCCGCCCATCTGCATGGCGTTGGAAACGCAGGTGTCGGTTTCCAGGCTGGAGCCGGCCAGTAATTGCTGTTGCCCGGCAATCACGATGCGGCCGTCCCCCAGAATCTCGACCTTCATCGTCCCCTCGTCGTAGACACCGGGCGGACAGCCCGCCAAACCGGCCGCATCGCAGGTGATAATGGTGCGATAGGTCGATTTCGTGCCGATAATGCTCCGCACAACGCTGCCCGGCAGATGATGCCCATCGGTAATGATGCTGGCCCACAATCGCCGGTCGCCCAATTGTTCCCAGATGTAATTCGGGTGACGGCGAATTGTGCCGTGTGCTCCGTTGCCCAAATGTGTGCTCAATCGCGCCCCGGCATCGACAGCTGCCGTGATTTGCTCGGGGGATGCCCCCGTGTGTCCAATGGCAACCACCACCCCCGAAGCGACCGCTTTGCGGATAAACTCGCAGGCCCCTTCGCTCTCCGCCGCCAGTGTGACCAATTGAATTCGATTGCCCGATATCTCCTGCAATTTCAGAAACTCGTCCCAATCGGCCGGGCGAACGTGTTCCAGCGGATGCGCACCGCGCGGCCCGTCTTCCCGCGAAATGAATGGTCCCTCCAAATGGCATCCCGGCACCATCTTCTCGACCCACGCTTCACGGCGGCACGCTTCGTCGATCGCCTGAAACCCCGCTGCCAATGCCTCGAACGAATTCGTCACCAGCGTTGGACACAATCGCGTAATGCCGTATGAGAAATGCGGCTCCAATGTCTCGATGACAGCGTCAGCCGTCAATTTGTCGCTGCTGAACCACGTCCCGCCGTAACCGTTGATCTGCAGATCGAACATCCCCGGCGCGACGAACGGCCAATCGTCCACGTCGCCTGTCGGCCAGGCCGGTTCGATGGACGCAATCCGTTCCCCCTCGATTACAATCGAGACCGGCTCCCCGTTGTCGTAACGTCGCCCCTTAATTTCCATCGATCTCAATCTCTTTCAGAATTCTCAATCAACGCTTGCGGTTTCGCAGCCCCTTCAACACTTCCTCGCCGTCCGCCGTCACTTCGACCGTTCAAACAGGCTGACACACTTCTCCAACCGCGTCCCCTTTGTGTCCGTAATCGCAAAGTCCGCCGGCCCCCACATCGAAACGCCCGCGTGTGAGCCATCCTTGGCCAACAGATAGAACTTCAGGTTGAAGTTCGGTCGTCCGTCGGCATCACGCAATCGCGGCTCGGCATGTGCCGCCACGCGACGCAGAATTTCCAAACCCGCTTCCTCCGGCGAGGCACCGTTCCGCATTAACTCAACGGCCGCAAAACTGCACAGGTTCTGCAGATTCGCTTCGCCGCGACCGGTGCTGCCGCAGGAACCGATTTCGTTATCGACGTACAACCCGGCACCGATAATCGGCGAATCGCCGACGCGACCAGGGATTTTGAACGCCAACCCGCTGGTGGTTGTCGTGCAGGAAATGTCACCGGTCGCATCCATTGCCGCGCAATGTATGGTCCCGGTCGGCCGCTCGAACTTTGTGCCGCCCTTCGCCGATGTCTTGCGGCCCTTGGGTGGTTTCTTGGTTTTCTTCTTGATCGACGGCTGGCCAGCATCCTGCGTCGCCTGCACATCGAGCTTGAAGAACTTAACCACGTCCGGGTCCAGCTCATCGGTCGGCGGAGCCAGCCAGTCGTCGCGTTTCGACAGTGTTTCCTTCCAGTACAACCAAATCTTGCGGGCTTTGTCGGTCAGCATTTCTTCGTCGCGGAAACCGTGCGCTTTCGCAAAACGATGCGCTCCTTCGCCAACCAGCAGCACGTGGTCGCTTCGCTGCATGACAAGTCGGGCGACCTGGGCGGCATGCTTGATGTTCTGCAGCGAGGCGACCGCACCGGCACGATGCGTCGGCCCATGCATCACCGCCGCATCCAGTTCGACCACGCCTTCCTCGTTCGGCAGCCCTCCATAACCGACCGTGGTATCGTTCGGGTCGTCTTCGACGAGCGTGACGCCGGCCACCGCCGCGTCGAGCGTGTCGCTGCCCTTGCGCAACAATTCGTAGGCCCGTTTGGTCGCCTGCAACCCATTATGCGACGAGATCGCTTTCACAGGGAATTTGCCTTTCACTAGTGTCACTCCGCGTTGCTCCGAATCTGTGTCTTCCGCACGATTCTCCAGAGCATAGGCCGACGCGGAAAACGCCGCCAGTGAACCGGCCGCAGTCGAAAGAAATCCCCGGCGAGGCAAACGGCTGTCAGTCATCAAATCATCTCCGCTGGAAAGGGGAAACAAAACCCAAACCGACCGCCTGCGGTCGAATGTTCATCGTCGTTCCATCATACCCGCTCCGATCGCGCAGGTGTAATTACTGTGGGCGACTACAAGAGCGGGCATTACCGTCCAACTTCGACAGTTATAGCAGGGGTTGTCGATACGCCCTGGAAGGTGGACGATTTGTGCGATGTGGTCACGAAGTGAGGAGACGATTCAAATGACTCTACTACCCGATGGCCCGTTTGATGCCGTGCGCCATTTCAAATGGGGCGTGGGCATCGCAACGTTCGGCTGCCTGAGTCTCGGTGTCGCATTGATGGTCTACAGGTTCGGTGGCCCCAAGTTGCCGTCTGATTACTGGGGGTTTCTGGCTTACACACTCTTGGCTTCGTTCTTACTGGCAGTTGCCTGCAGCGTTGTGGCAGTGGTTTTTCTGGTTTCCTCGTTACGTGGAGGCCAATTGGAAAAGCTGCTATCCATCCTGGCGATTTTCGCGATCACGATATTCTGGATCATGATCCAGCAAATTGAACCGGTCACCCCGGGTGTTTAGCTCTTTAGTCTGAGAAGAAGAATCAATCTGGACCCGTTGCCAAAACTTTGATCACCCCAAGCCAGTTGGTCGTCATCGCCGAAGTCGCGTGATAGAATAAAACGTCCTGCGAAACGAACCTTCCAACGGCCGATGTGCCGAAATGTGACCGAGGTCATCCATGTATTTGAAAATGGCCAAACGTGTGCTGCTTGAAACCGACAAGCGGCTGGTGTGGAAGTTCATGCGGCTGATGGGCTGGAAGGGCATGCGGAGTGTGCAGAAGCACAAACGCCGCCTGAAAAAGGGCGAATACTTCCCGCCGTTCCTGTATGTGTCGGTCATCAACAGTTGCAACCTGCGCTGCCAGGGCTGCTGGGTCGATGTCGCCGCCAAACAGCAAACCATCGATCTTGAAGCGATGAATCGGCTGATCTCCGAAGCCAAGGAGATGGGCAACGTCTTCTTCGGCATCGTCGGCGGCGAACCGTTCATGCATCCGGAACTGCTCGAAATCTTCGAAGCCAATCCCGATTGCTACTTCCAGGTTTTCACCAACGGCCAATTCATCACCGACGAAAAAGCGAAACGGCTTCGCCAACTGGGCAACGTGACACCGCTGATCAGTGTTGAAGGCAACGAGATTGTCAGCAACGAGCGCCGCGGTCGAGAAGACGTGTTCAACAAGACGATGGAAGGCATTCAGAACTGTCTGAACAATCGGCTGCTGACCGGCGTCTGCACCAGTGTCTGCCGTACCAACATCGACGATCTCGTCAACGAGGAATGGGTCGATCGGCTGATTGAGATGGGTGTGATGTATACCTGGTTTCACATTTTCCGGCCGATGGGTCCCGACTCCAACCCGGATCTCTGTCTCACGCCCGAACAGCAATTGCACGTCCGCAAATTTGTTTCCGAAATGCGGGCGAAAAAACCGATCGCCATCGTCGATGCGTATTTCGATGGTGAAGGCAAAGCCCTCTGTCCGGCGGCGACCGGTCTCAGTCATCACATCAATCCGTGGGGCGGCATCGAGCCGTGTCCGATCATTCAGTTTGTGACCGACGACATCCACGACCGCGAAAAGACGCTCACCGAAAAATTCAACTCGCCGTTCATGCGCGACTTCCGCCAGCTATCGCAGGAAACCACGCGCGGCTGCATTGTGCTGGAACGTCCCGATTTGTTGCGCAAGCTGGTCGATGATCACGGCGCCAAAGACGGCACCGTCCGCGGAACCGCAGCGGCCGAACTCGATGCGATGCAGGTCCGCACCTCGCAGTACAATCCCGGAAACGAAATCCGCGAGGCCAGTTGGGTGTACCGTCTCGTCAAACGCTTTTTGTTCTACGACTTCGGCGTTTATGACGGCCACGACGAAAGCCACAGCCAATTATCCGCCCCGGCACTCGTCGAACTTCAAACCGACGGCAACGCATCGGCCGACCAGAACGACGAATTACTGCCGGTTATTTCGCAGTAAATAGTCGACACCGGATTCTCGCATTTTGCCGGTCCGCTCTCGGACTGTGGCCGACCGAACGGCTTGGTACGTCTCGACTTCCGTGCCGATTCCCGTCTTGACGCGCACCCCCATTTTCAATAGTTTTCCCCGCCGCGACTTCGAAAATCGCAGCAATTTGCGCGCATCATCCTAGCCACACCGGGCAACCCCGGCGGCGAAACGATTCGTGTGCTTCGCGTCTCACGACGGAGAACTAACGGACAATGCCCCACGTCGAAACAACTCCCGATACCGATCGACTGACCGAAATGTACCGGTCGATGGTCAGAATCCGGCGGTTTGAAGAACAGGTCGCCGACCTGATTGTGGCTCGTGAACTGGGAACTCCCTGCCACCTTTGCATCGGGCAGGAGGCGATTGCCACCGGCATTTGTGAAGCGTTGGAAACGACCGACACGATCTGGGGTGCACATCGCTCGCATGGACATTACCTGGCCAAAGGGGGCGACATGCGCGCCCTGATGGCCGAGATCTTCTGCCGCTCAACCGGCTGCTCCCGTGGACGCGGAGGGTCGATGCATATTTGCGCGCCCGAGGTCGGCGTGATGGGAACCGTGCCGATTGTCGCCGCCACAATTCCGATTGCTGTCGGTGCCGCGATGGCGTCGGTCCTGCGGGGTGATAACGCCGTGTCGGTCACGTTCTTCGGCGATGGTTCAACCGAAGAAGGACACTTTCACGAGTCGGTCAACCTCGCCGCCGTTCGGCGTCTGCCGGTCATCTTTGTCTGCGAGAACAATCTGTATTCCAGTCACATGGGTCTGCTGGAACGCCGTGCGGTCGATCGCATCCCCGACTTCGGAAGCGCGCACGGAATTCCCGGCTTACGCATCGACGGCAACGACATCGGCGAAGTTCTGAAGACCGCGAACGAATCGGTCGAGCGAGCGCGTGCCGGTGATGGTCCAACGCTCATTGAATGTCGCACCTTCCGCTGGCGCGGCCATGTCGGTCCCGCGTGGGACGAAGACGTCGGCGTGAAGCGCAAAGGCGAACTGAAAGAATGGCTGACCCGCGATCCCATCGCCCGCTGTGCCGACGAACTTCAGCGGCAGGGAGTCGCGTCCAGCGTACTGGACGAGATCGAAGAACAAACGCGACAGGAAATCGCCGACGCGCTCGAATTCGCCCGCTCGTCACCAGCCCCATCAGGCAATGAATTAGCAAACCACGTCTACCGCGTCGCCGGTTGACGATCTTCATTCGACGGGGTGCCACTGGCAGTCGAGATTTGATGCGGAAGTCAATTGGGAGTGATTTGAAATGCGCGTTCTGAATTATGCGGGTGCCGTTCGAGAAGCCCACGCCCAGTTGCTCGAAAGCGATCCGCGCGTGTTCGTGCTGGGTCAGGGACTGTGGAGTCCGTGGTATGCCGGGCAGAGCCTGAAAGATCTCGACACCGACTTCGGCCGCGATCGCATCATTGACTCGCCCGTTTCCGAAAACGCAACAACCGGTGCCGCCATCGGTGCGGCTATTGCCGGCATGCGGCCCATTGTGTTTCATCCGCGGATGGATTTCATGCTGCTTGCCGTCGATCCCATCGTCAATCAGGCGGCCAATTGGTCGTACGTGTTTGCCGGCCAAACGAACGTGCCGATTGTCATTCGCGCGGTTATCAATCGCCGCGGCGAACAGGGTGCACAGCATTCACAGGCGTTGCACGCGATGTTTGCGCACATTCCCGGCCTGAAGGTGGTCACTCCCAGCACGGCTTATGACGCCAAGGGACTGCTCATCGCCGCCTCGCGCGACGGCAACCCGGTGATGTACATCGATGACCGCTGCCTGTACGACGACGTTGGCGACGTTCCCGAAGAAATGTACGAAGTCCCCATCGGCAAAGCGGCCATCCGTCGCGCAGGCAGCGATGTCACCATTGTCGGCATCTCCGAAATGGCAGCCAAGCTCGACAATATGCAGGAACAATTCGTCGCGGCGGGAATCGATGCGGAGATCATCGACCTGCGTTCGATCAAACCGTGGGACAAAGAATGCGTGTTGACGTCGGTCGAAAAGACGGGCCGTTTGGTTGTCGTCGACGGTGCATGGAAGACGTGCAGTGTTGCGGCTGAAATCGCCGCCACCGTTGCCGACGAAGCGTTCTATGCGCTCAAGGCACCCGTCGGACGGGTCTGCCTGCCCGATGTGCCGGCACCCAGCAGCAAGTCGCAGGAAGCGGCCTACTACATCACCGACGAAGACATTCTGCACGGCGTGCAAACCGTGCTGAAGAGTTCGCCCGGCGAACGACGCGACGCCCTGCGGCCGGCCGGTTAGTCGTTTTTCGCTGCGACTGCTGAACTCTCGCCCCGCCGACGGTACACTCGTGGTCGGTCTTCCGCCCGCTCGCAACTAAGGGGTGCCCGATCACTCAAACCGCATGAATGCGGTCACTACGAACCCTCACTGGCGCTACGCCAACGGCACACGTTCGCAACTTTTTAGGAAAACAACACACATGCTACCCGGAATTAAACAATTCGATCTCACCGGAAAAGCGGCCATCATCACCGGTGGCTCGAAAGGTTTGGGAGCGGCGATGGCGGCGGGACTTGCGTCGGCCGGTGCCGATGTGCTGCTCACCAGTCGGCACGAAGGCGAAGCGGTCGCGACGGCGGAACAGATTCAAAACGACTTTGGCCAGAAGGCGGTCGGCATCAAGGCCGACGTTGCTGCCGAAGAGGAAGTGCAGGGGATGGTCGATCGCGCGCTGAGCGAGTTCGGCAGGATCGACATTTTGATCAACAACGCCGGCATCAACATTCGCGGCCCCATCGACGAATTGTCGCACGATGAATTTCAACAGGTGATGCGGATCAACGTCGACGGCATCTGGCTCTGCAGTCGGGCGGTGATTCCGCATATGAAACAAGCAGAGTACGGCCGCATCATCAATATGGCCAGCACGCTCGGCGTGGTCGGTTTGGCGAACCGCACGCCGTACGCGACCAGCAAAGGCGCCGTAGTGCAGATGACCCGCGCACTGGGATTGGAACTTGCCCCCTTCGGCATCACCTGCAACGCGATTTGCCCCGGCCCGTTTCTCACGCCGATGAACGAACCGATTGCGGAAACCGAAGAGGCCAAGAAGTTCATCGTCGGTGCCGTCGCGCTTAATCGCTGGGGTGATATGAAGGAGATTCAGGGCGCCGCCATCCTGCTTGCCAGTGACGCATCCAGTTACATTATTGGCAGCCTGCTCACAGTCGACGGCGGTTGGACCGCACGTTGATTGGCGGTCAAGAGACAAGAGCCATGAGTTAATCAACGGGGCAAAGCCCACGGGCCGCGCCCCGTGGGACCGACCGATGCAAGCGCGATTCCTAAAATCCAAACGCGTTCTCCTCATCGGGATCGTTCTGCTCACCGCAGGCGTTTCGATTGCAATTCTCGCGACACGCGCCGAGCCCCACCGTGTTGCCGTCGAAAATCTTGAGCGAATGGGTGCCGAAGTCAACTACGATCACCATTACTACAACGTCAACCTCTTCGGACAGTCGCAGACGCTGTGGGAGACGACCGGCCCTGGGGTTGCCGTCCTCTTTGGAGACAAGCCTGCCCCTCGTCGAGAAGAATTCCCACTGCTGTGGCGGAGCCTGAACGAACTGGGGGCGATCTATGAGTTGTCGTTGTCCGGTCTGCCGCTGCATGACCGTGACTTGAAAGAGTTAGAGTCCCACACGAATCTGGCATTCCTTGACCTTTCCAATACTCCAATCACAGACGTAGGACTATCGCACCTGAAGCGGCTTCCCAGTCTCGAAACGTTAAATCTCGATGGGACGTTGGTTACAGACAACGGATTGCGCCAACTATCACAGATGCAAAACCTGTCTGATCTGTTTCTTACCAATACCGAAGTCACCAAAGCGGGCCTCGCCGCCCTTTCGAAACGGGCACCCAATCTTCGTGTTTCCACCGAATGAAACCCTTGCTTGCGCGGCGGGCTGGTGTTTTGATCTGAAGTGGATACGAGATGTTGCCGGAATTTGTTTCGCGGCGTACAATGGCGGAGTAACCGCTCACGTCTGCCGGGCCGGTGGAATGATTGAGGGAATGACATGCGTTGCATATCTGCGTTCATCACATTCGGTTTGGTTCTGGTGTTGTCCGCGACGACGGCATCGGCTCAGAATCTAACGGTTCAACAGCCTGTGTTCCGCAATTTCTCGGTCGGCACGACGGTCTCGGTTCCCGATCGCGGCGGCGCATACCTCGGCGGCGTGTCTCGGGCTGGGTCTTCGCGAAGGAGTTTCGGTCCGCTGCGTTCCGGATCATCGTTCGGGCTGTTCCGCGAAAATTCGGCTGCCAGCGCGCACGTGACCATTCACGACATGCGGGCAATGGATGAGTTTCTGCTTGGACAAGCCGAACGGGGATCGGTGGGGCGATACCGGACAACTCGCAGCGGACCGGCAGCAAACGCGTACTCGTCGTTGACTAACCGTCGTGGGACGCGAAACGCATCGGCGAGGGTCGGGCGGACGTCTGCTGCTTCGAGTTCGCCGGTCACACGGGCCGACCGTTCGTTTCGGTTGGGGCAACAGGCCGAAGCGAAGGGGAAGACGTCACTCGCCCGGCTGCATTACAAGATGGCGGCCAAGCACGGTTCAAGCGATGCCCGCGAGAGACTCACTTCGCTTGACGGTCGTAGCACGGTTGCTACGACCGGGGGTTTGAAGTAGTTGAAGCATTCGAACCGCATGAATGCGGTCACGGCGAACCTTCACTGGCGATTCGTTAGTCGCCCCCAAGGTCACGCCCCGCGAGCGGGGCGGCGAAATGGCTGCCTATGCGGCGGCCGTTTCGGGCATGTCGGGTAGCAGGCGGTGTCGCAGTCGCAGTTTCTGGTAGCGATTGCCGCTGGCGTCGTAAAGATAAATCATGTTCTGGTCGGATGCCCAGATTGCGCCCAGGCGAACGCTGCGGGGGCCGTGCAGTGAAAATTGAAGTCCGCAATCTCTTCCTCGACGAAAGAGCTGCATTTCTGTCATTTGGAATTGGTCTTCGAGCAGGTTTTCTTTTTCACAAAGTGTTTGATGGATAAAGGCTCTCAAATCATTTAACGAGCGAATCTCTTCGATCGTATCAGGCATATTAATTATGTCCTCATCATATGGGTCGTTTCGATGAAGTAGATGATTTGCGTCGTAGGACTCTTGCCTGAATTTGATCGACCATATCCGCTTGCCTCTTTTTCTTACTCGCTGCCGACCGGCTGATCGGAACGTTGCTTCCGACCGTCCAATCCGGCACAACGTGAATATTTTCGCAACCGCTTGAGTTGCCTTTTGGTGGGCGGTTCGGTGAAATCGATTCACGAGATATGTGCCGATGGCGCAGATGGTTGAGTCGCCGCGATGTCATGAACCACTAAGGCTGCGGTCCGTTGGACCGCATCTGCTCAACGACGCGTTGGCTTGAACCTTGAGAACAAAACGACGAAATCACTCTGAGGAGCATTCCACTTGCCTGTTTTTTCCGAACAACAATTACTCACATTTGCCAAATCACTTTTGTCTGCCGGCGGTGCCAGCGACGAGGAAGCGGCAATTGTCGCGCGTAGCCTGGTTGGTGCGAACCTGCGGGGACACGATTCACATGGAGTGATGCGTATCCCGTTTTACGTCGGCCGCATTGCGGAAGAAATTTTGCATCCCGGTGCGGAAGTCACTTTTGAAAACGAGACGGCCGCCTCGGTTGTTTGCGACGGTGGCTGGGGGTTTGGCCAGGTCTCTTCACTGCGACTAATGGACCGGCTGATCGAAATGGCCGACAGCAGCGGCGTTGCCTGCGGCACGCTGCGCAGGTCGGCCCACATTGGCCGGCTGGGAGAATACGCCGAACTGGCTGCCAGCAATAACATGTCGGCCATCATTTGCGCCAACACGCACGGTGCAGCACAACGCGTTGCACCGGTGGGAGGCAAGCGGCCACGATTGGGAACCAATCCCATCTGCATCGGCATGCCGGGCGGCGAAGCGGGGCCGTTCGTTCTCGATTTCGGCACCAGCGCCACCGCAGAAGGCAAAGTTCGGCTCAAGAAGATCGCCGGTCAGACGGTGCCGGAAGGTTGGATTATCGATCCGGACGGCGAACCGACCACCGATCCGAACCAACTTTACGGTGATCCGCCCGGAACGATTCTGCCAATGGGCGGCGATCAGGCGTATAAAGGTTTCGGACTGTCTTTCATGATCGAAATGCTCTGTGGCGGTCTATCGGGCGGATTGTGTGCCCACCCGGATCCGCCACCAGCGATTGGCAACTGTGCCGTGTTCATCGTCATGTCGCCCGACAGGATGGCCGGATATGACAGTTTGGCCACACAGGTGTCGCAACTCGAAGAATACGTGCGCGGCGTGCCACGGATCGACGGCGTCGAAGAGATCATTCTCCCCGGCGACCCGGAACGGCGAACGCTTGCCGATCGGCAGGCCAACGGCATTCCCGTGGACGACGGAAACTGGGAAGCGCTGACGACGCTGGCAACGAAACTGGGCGTCGCCGTTTAACGGGTGCTGCGTGGTGTGAGGTTGGTCGCTGCCCATTCCTTGTCTAGTGATTCCCAATCCACATCGTCTGCTCGGTTCGGCCCAACGTCAACGTTACCATTGTCATCATATGTGATCTCTTGATCCCACACCGTTTTGCCCTTGTAAACCTTGAGATGCCTATTTGGCTTTCCTGATGAATTGAAATAGGCGATGCTGTAGGCGTACCCTTGATTGGCACCCTCCTCGGCTTCCGCTTTCGTCATCTCTCCGTGTGGATGGATGCCTTGCTTCGTGACTGTGGAAGCGAAGTAATAGGGTACGCCGGGCTTGTGACTGTACTTCGGCGGAGCCGAACTGCATCCCAGATACAGTGACAATGACATGAAAAACAGAATCACGGATTGTGTTTTCATCATCGGGATACCCGTTAGCGGCGCGGCAATGTCCGGTTAACGGGTGCCACTGGCGACACGTCAGTGGCACCCAATCCGCGAACGGCAACCTCTACGCAACCTTTTGACGTTCCGTAACAGCCGGGGCGCTCAGTCGGTCGCAGAAGCCATTGACGCACTGTTCACGCAACTCCGTGAATGCGTCTGAAATCGTCGGCATCGAAATGCCCAGTGCTTCGCGAATCTTCGCCGTGTGCAGCGAACTCTCGCCGACTCCGAAGCCGGTTGGCAATTTGCCCGCACAATCTTCCGGCTGAATCGGGGCGGAAAGCTGGAATTGCTCCGCCAGTCGTTCGACGAAGCGGCCGGGATTGATTCGCTCTGAGCCGGCGATGTGATATTCGCCTTCCAAGCCGGCTTCCCATGCTTTCACCAGAATTCCGGCCAACTCGGTCGCCAGAATGGGGGTGGAATGGCGCAGGTAATCGAATGGCCCGGCCGTTCCCGCATTCAGTTGGTTCAAGGTTTGTTCGATCCAGCCCGGTCCCAGCGAATCGGGCATCCAGCCAATCGCGTGTGTGCGGACGATCAGAGCATCGGGACACAATTGCCACGTGTCCTGTTCGATTTGCCGGAGAATGCCGGCGGGTGTACTCGGGCAGATGCCATCGCTGTCTTCGCGGTGAAACATCCAGGGGCCGGTGAAGACGGCATCGGATGAGATCATGGTCAGGTGGCTATCGAACTCCGCAGCGACACGCGCCCAGGTTCTGCCAATATTGATATCGTCGCGGGTTGGAACGGCGGTTTCGTCCTGTTGCCAGGTCGATTGAGCGCCTGCTCCACACACGACAACGTGCGACGGGCGAACCGATGCCATCCAGCGTCTGGCCGACCGATCGTCGTCCAGCGGTCCGGCTGCCGACTCGCATCCGGCAATATCGACGTTGGCGGTCGAGCCGATTGCAAAAACATGGAAGGAATCCGACAGAACGGCGGCCAGATTCGCGCCCACAACTGTATCTGCACCCACGACGACTATCGTTTGCACGCCGCGCTCCCTGTTTGATCCAAGTGGCTGTTTGATCTCAGTGGCTGTCTTATCTCAGTGGTCTGTTTCTCGCAACTGCCGTGGTTGGCAATCCGCGACTCTGCGCCAACCGTATTGCAGCGGGGCGGGAGTATAATCCGCCCCCTCATTTTCGGCCAACCCCAATTCGGCAGTTTTGGCCGGTTGGGGGTGCGAAGAGGGTCAGCGGTTGTAGATCCGGTGCCGACATGGGCGAGATAGACGACGATTCTGCATCGATCGGGGCGTCAGATGCTTCGTAAATGTCGCGATCCGGAACTCGAAATCGGGCATTGCCGACAGTCGGTGATCACCGTTTCGCAGAGGCTCTTCGCCTCGCCTCCATCACCGCCGGTTCTGATTGGGGCGACGGGGCGGCAATCGCATCGGGCGATTCAACCATGATTTCGGCCGGCTGACTGCGGAAATGATTGATCGCGCGATCAGCCCCGTTTTCCACCGAGTTAATCAACGTTTCATCCACCGCCTGCACAACAACGCGTTGGGCGAAACGATAGATTTCCCACACGCCCCATTGGGCAGCATCGATTGTGTTATGCAGCGGCTGGCTTCCGGGCAGTTGTGACCACCCCATTGGCCGTGCGATTGCGCCGTCCGCATTCTGCATGCGGTGCTGCACCCAATCGACGGCACGGTCAACACGTTTGAGGTTTCCTAGTGATGTCGTGCTGTAATCGCCGATGGTGGTCCCCGGAAGATCGACAACTTCCACGGCTTCGCCAATCCAGGAATGAGTTTCATTCCGCAACTGATGATCGGTCCGTTCGACCGCGCCGATGACCGGCCGACTGCCGCCGTTCAGCGGCGAGAACACATCGTCGGCCACGCGAACCACGTTGATGTCGGTAATCGAGAGCGCATTGTAAATCACGTTGTTCAAGTCGAACGGGCTGGTCGGGCGGTTCACCGAGATCGGCATGTGTTCGTACGGTTCCAGCGGCGTATAGTCGAGCGGCTTCCATGCGTTCAAATCGACGTCGCTCCAAAACACCGGCTGGATCGTGGCCGTCTCGTTCCGCCCGACGCCGGGTGCGTAGATTGTCTTGAGAGCCGTGCCGTCGAAATCTTCGGGATCGAACGGTGTTCCGGTCATTTCCAGCATGGTGGGCGTCAGGTCGGCCAGCCGGCACGGTTCCAGAATTCGCGCGCCGCGTCGCACGTTCGGTCCGCTGACAAACAACGTCGCCCGCATTGCATCGGCCAGCGGATAACCGTGCATGGTGCCGGGCGAACTCGCGGTGCCGAAGTACCAACCGGGCCGCGCGGTGACGACGATGTCTGAGGCGAATTCGGTTTCGCGGAATTTCAAATTGTCCTGCCACAACATGTGCCGCGTGAGTGTGACGACGCTATCGGGATAGCGTGTCTCGGTCGTCATTCGCAGCCAGATTTGTTCGTCGTGATAGTACGTCAGCAATTGCGACGGCACGTGTCCGACGAGACCCAGAGGATCGATGCGCGGCCGGTCGATGACGTCGTAGGCAATCGTTCCGTCAACGTTGGGCCGCAGGTTTTCGACCGGCGTGTACTTGTACTCCCATTGGCCATCGTCGTTGCGGCGTCGATCAATGACGGCATAACCACGATCGACGGTCGCGATCAAAATCGAATTGTCATTCAGCTTCGTCAACACCAGATCGACCGGGTGCTGCATCGTGCCGTCGCCGTGGACGTCCTGAACCGTCAGCACGGAATCGATCAGGTTGATCGGCGGTCGATTCGGCGCAGTTTTGTAATGCAGCAGATCGGCCGGTTTGAAGTCGCCCATCCAGTCGCGCGAGCGAAAGTGTCCGCGTGGCAAAAAGACGCGTGCGACACCGTCGGAATCGCCGTCGATAAACACGAAGTCACGTGAACCGTCATCGGGATGACGGTTCCATGATCGATGCTGCCGCACCGACATTCCCAGCCCGCCGCCGATCCATTTTCCATCGGCCGAGATTTCCCGTGGCCTGTAAAACAGTTTGTTGGCGATGTCGAAATGCGATAGATGTGTCTCGCGGCCGCCGTGATGCCCGTGATCGCTGACCAGCATCAAATAGGTTTTTTCAAATCGATCCTGCGCTTTGAGTTCATCGACCACGCGGCCGATGAGTTGGTCGGCCATCGCGATTGTTCGTCGCGTAACGCCGAATTGTCCTCGGCTGTATTTGTGGCTGATCGAGTCGGTTTCGGGCAGCCAGATGATGGTGACAGGTTGCTGCTGATTGAGCAGATGGCGCGTCGCGTAATGGGCATTCGCATCGTCGATGTACTTGTAGCCTTCGTGTGATTGCAGATAGGGCATGTGGCGGACGAGACTTCGGGTCCATAACAACGGCGGCATTTCGGTCATCATCGGCAGCACGCCGGTGGCCCAATCGCCGCCATTATTTCGCAAGTGCTGATAGACGGGCGGCACACCAGTCACCGCGGTTTGCCGCCAACGCTCTGCCGCCTCTGCTCCTTTCGTGGCCGCTACCGACGCGGCCTCCGCGCGATACAAGACCTTATCGACTCCCTGCGGAGCTAATAGCCGCGCACTGCGATTCGGTCCCAGCGGTTCCAGATACGATTCGGATTGCAACGTGCGGCGGCTGAACCGCACCTGACCTTTAATCCCATGTCGATCCGAGAAACATCCGGTCCACATGGTGCCGTTCGAGGTAATCGTGTCGGACGGGAACGCCGTAAACGAATTCTCGGTCCACGCGCCCCCTTCGACGAATAACTGATTGATGTTGGGGATGTGTCCCATCGCCGCCATTTCGCGAATGACATCGGGCCGCAGCCCGTCCATGTAGAAGACAACAACCGAGCAACCTTCGGCCGGCGCACCACCGGCCGCACCGCGTAACGGGACCACTTGTTCAAACGCGATTGGCTCGATGCGGCCGCCGGCGGTCACCTGTACCTCGAAGCCGCCGTCGTTGTCGGCCGGGTTGAAGTCGTTGACTCGCAATTGCAGTTGGCCGCTGCGAGTCGCCACGTGGTTCATCCGCTCGCCCACAAAGAACGCCGGACCATCACCAATGCGGCCAATTAACGCGAATGCAGGTGCCGGCCCACTTGCCGCAGCCGGAAGGGGAAACGGTTCATCGGAGATCGTATCGCTGTAAAGAAAAGTCCCCTGAGGACCGACAGCCTGTTGCTCGACGTCGGCCGCCGATTTCACCGGCACACATGCAACACGTCCGGTCGCGGTCATGCCGACCGACTCCCCGGCGTGCAGTTCGAGTCCTGTATCAACCCATTCCTGGTTGGCTGGAACAAGGATGGAGTTGGCAGTCGGCTGTGATTCAGCTGATGTCAACTCGATGTGTTGCGGGACATGCCGACACCCGGCCGACAGCAACAGCGCAGCCAGAAGGAACACGCTCGACGCGCGCAGATCTATTGATTGAAGGCAATTGTTGGTTCGGCAAAGCAACCGACCAATCCCCCCGGACTGCTGAAATGGATAGCCGACGGCTAAGAAAAAAGGCAACGCACTCATCCTTGGGCGTTGCGTTCAAAAAACTGCATGCGAATCAAGTCGGCATCCTTGTCGTTCGACTCGCACGTCTGGAAAAATCGACAGAACTTGCCTTTTCGCATCAACCAAGCTCGGCGTTGATCGGGCGGTCGGTATGGTTCGGTTCCGTTGATGCCGATTATTTCGGCTGGCCGAACTTTTGCAGCCGACAAAGATTTTTCGAAGCCTGCCGATTGACTGAATACCGTCTGCATTGAGGGTGTCACTTGTTAAAGTGTGACGGTTGTGCCGTGTATGGCGGCATGTTGGAAGGGACTAAACCGGTCGGCTGCTCGCGTGAGTGTCACCTCAAAGACGTGGCGGAACAGCATTCATGAATCGTTTGTTTATCGGGAACTTCGACTTCGAGCACGCGCTCTCGGCGAAAGCCGAGCGTGATCGAACGCGCTCGGGCGCAGTCCAACGGCTGCAGCACGAACTGGCGGCCATTTGGCCTGCCGTTGCCGATGACGGTGATTTCATCTGGTTGCCGGCTCCTGTCGAAGCGGGATTCTTCGAGGAATCAACAACTGCCGGCTTGCCGCAGATTTTTCCGGTCGTCAATGCGGCCGACGTCGATGTTCCCGTTGAAGCGTGTCCTTGGGGTTGGACCGACGACATCCGAAAACAATGTGAAGGCAACGGCTGGAAGTTTGCCGCCCCGCCGCAAGAGGTCATCGGCGAAGTCAACTCGCGCCGTTTTTCACTCGAACTCGAACGATCGTGGGGCATTGGTTTGGAAGGTGCCGCCGTTATTCGTAACGTGGACGAATTGCGTGCGGCGATTGAGCGGATGCCCGCGCATGTTGACCGCTGGGTTGTGAAAGCAGAGTTCGGCATGTCGGCCCGTGAACGGATTCTCGGTCGCGGCAGGGAACTCGACGAACAGACGGTGAATTGGCTCCGCAACCGGACCGGCGCGGATGAAGTCGCCGTCATCGAACCGTGGGTCGAGCGCCTCGAAGAGGCCGGTCTGCAATTCACCGTTCCATGGTCGGGCGTCCCCGTGTTTGAGGGGATCGCCGTTCTGCTATGCGATTCCGCCGGGCAATATCGCGGCAGCCGCTTCGCGCAGGATGTCGAAACCGAACTGCGATGGATGCCCGCCATCGAAACCGGCATGCGCGTCGCACGATTTCTCAAACAGCTTGGCTATTTCGGCCCGCTGGGAATCGACGCCATGCGATTTCGCGACGCCGACGGCAAAGAACGCATGCGATCGGTTCAGGACATCAACGCCCGTCACAGTATGGGGCGACTTGCGTTGGGGTTGCGACGCGTACTCAAGCAGGGTGAACACGGTAGCTGGCTGCACGTCCGCTGGCCAACCGAAAGCGTTGACGCCCCACGTCGCTGGTTCGACAAATTGGCCGCCAACTTGCCGGCCGGCGTTCGCGTCATTCGCACGTCACCGTTCACCGCGAACAAACAACCGGTAGGACACGGGACTCTTGTCATTGCATCAAAAAACGCCCCAGCACTGTACGCCGTCGAAACACAGGCAATGGGGCAAGACTCAAATTTGCGTTGACCGATTAACAGCCCGCCGCGCAAGCAAGGGTTTCGACATCCAACCGCAGTTCAAACCCTTGCTTGCGCGGCGGGCTGGTCTTCCTGCGGTTCATCCTCGCACGCCCGTTGTTCACGCGTCTTTCCTCTGGTAGAATGCAGGCGTGAAAACTGAAGCCGCGAAACAAGTCGTTGCTTGCCGTGCTGTTGCTGAGGTTGTCGCCTCAGACGACGTGACGGATGGATTGACTGTGAGTGAGACGAGGCATGTCCCAGTCCTGCACAACTCGAAACGGTGGGCCTGCTGCAAAGGGTTCGCTGGAGGTGCGCCTGCTGGGATGCGTCGATTTTGAGTCGGCTTTGTATCTGCAAGAGCGGCTAGTCTATGAACTGAGCGGACGCAGCGACACACAGGGCGGACTGCTGCTGTGCGAGCATCCGCCAATGGTGACCGTTGGTCGAGAAGGGAGCCGCGCCGACATTCTGGCCGATTCTCGCGAATTGGTCTCGCGGCAGATGGACGTCCGATGGCTCAACCGTGGCGGCGGAACCATCGTTCATGCACCGGGGCAGTTGGCGGTTTACCCCGTTGTTCCGCTCGATCAACTTGGAATCGGGCTGGACGATTATCGTCAGTTGCTCGAAGAGTGTGTCATCGACACATGCCGCGAGTTGCACGTACCGGCATGGCGATTCGACGACGGGCCGGGGGTTTGGTGTCGGCTGGGGCAGTTTGCACATGTGGGAATCGCCGTGCGGTCGTGGATTGCCTATCACGGACTGTTTATCAACGTTTCGCCCGCAATGGATTTGATGCGGCTGGTTCAGTCCAACAGTGAAGGTGATCGCGTGACCTCGATTGCCGCCCAGCGCCAGCGACGCACGCCGATGCACATGGTGCGGGAAGGCCTGATCCGTCATCTTATCGCACGGCTGGGCTACGAACGGTTTCACGTTTACACGGGACACCCGTTGTTGCGACGATCGCGAAAGACTGTGTCAGTTGCAACGGGTTAATTTCTCACAAGACCACGTCCCGCGAGCGGGGCGGCCAAATCGTGCCTGAAAGAGTAGAGATGTCTCCGCTTGAAATTCTCACCGATGTCCCCAAGTCACGGCCGCAACGGCGCTTGCCGCGCTGGTTGAAGCGGCCGATGCCGCAACCGGGAATGGCTTACACGGGCGGCGTGATTTCCGATTTGAATCTGGAGACGGTCTGCGAAAGCGCCAAGTGCCCAAACCGCACCGAATGCTGGTCGCAGCAAACGGCCACCTTCATGATTCTGGGCAACGTCTGCACGCGTCCCTGCGGTTTCTGTTCGGTCCCGAAAGGAAAAACGGAGACTGTTGAACTCGACGAGCCGCAGCGCGTCGCTGAAGCAGCTGAGCGATTGGGGTTGGCTCATGTGGTGATTACATCGGTTACTCGCGACGACCTGCCCGACGGTGGAGCCGATCATTTTTATCACTGTGTGAAAGCAGTTCGCCAGCGAACCGGTGCAGCCGTCGAAGTTCTCGTCCCCGATTTTCTCGGCGACACGTCGGCCATCGATCGCGTGATTGAAGCAGAACCCGACGTCTTCAATCACAACACCGAAACTGTTCCCCGCTTGTATCACCGCGTTCGCCGTAATGCCGAATACCAGCGTACGCTTGATCTGCTGGCCCGCGTCAAACAGAAATCACCAAACATGCCCACCAAGAGCGGGCTGATGCTGGGGTTGGGCGAAACGACCGAAGAGGTACTTTCTGTATGTGCCGATCTTCGCGAGGTCGGCTGCGAGATGATTACCATCGGCCAGTATCTGCAACCCTCGCCCGAACATTTGCCCGTCGAGCGGTTTGTTCCGCCGGAAGAATTTGATGAAGTCGGACAATTAGTGCGTCGGCTCGGTTTCAGTCTGGTCGCCAGTGGACCATTCGTCCGATCAAGCTACCACGCCGGCGAGATGGCAGCCGTATTGGGCCGGGAATGATCGAGCATGATTTCTGTGACAAGGTCTTAACATCGATCATGCTTATGCCCATCGTTCTTCCCGATCTTGGCACGGAGACTGAGATCCGCATCAGTTCGTGGCTGGTCGATCTTGGCGATCACGTTGAAGCGGGCGATCGGGTTGCCGAAGTGCTGATGCGCGGGATCACGTTCGACGTTTCGGCCTCCGCCGCGGGAATTCTCACGGGGATCGTCAAGCCGCTGGACGCCGTCGTCCGCGCCGGTGATACTCTGGGCTGGATTGAGCCGCACAGTCAACCGATCGATGATCGCCAGCCGGGAGAGGACAGCGCATGATCTGGGAAAAGATCCGCGGACATTCCCGACAGGTCGAAATGTTTCGGCAATCGATCGGCCGTGGACGGTTGGCACATGCCTATCTGTTTGTCGGTCCCGATGGCATTGGCAAACGCATGTTCGCCCACGCGCTGGCGCAATGCCTTTTCTGCACACGATTCGACGACGGCCAGTTGGAGGCATGTGGCGAATGCTCCAGTTGCCGCCAGATGATGGCCGGCAGCCACCCCGATTACCTCACCGTCGGTGTACCCGCCGGAAAAAAGGATCTGCCAATCGAACTGATTGCCGGGCCGAACGAACGACGCGGTCGTGAAGGACTCTGTTACGAGTTGTCGCTCAGCCCGATGTCGGCAAAACGGAAGGTCGCCGTCATTGACGACGTCAATCGCATGAACGACGCCAGCGCCAACGCATTACTGAAGACACTGGAAGAGCCACCGGCCGATTCGGTACTCATTCTGATCGCAACCGATACCGACAGTCTGCTCCCCACAATTCGTTCGCGCTGTCAAATGGTCCGGTTTGCCCCCTTACCGACCGAGGATCTCGCAGAGCTGATTCTCGATCTGGAAATTGCCGAAAACCGCAATGAAGCCGAGACGATGGCCGCGCTGTCGGACGGGAGCCTGTTTGTTGCCAAACAATTGGCCGATCCGGAATTGCGGCAGTTGCGATCGACATTGTACGGTTCGCTTGCCGACGCCGAATTCGACAGCCTTGCGATTTCCGATGAGTTGCTGGCGGGCTTGGATCGACTTGGCGGCGACGCACAGAACCGGCGGAGCAATGCGATTTGGCTAATTCGCTTCTGTACCACGTTCTTCAGTGCTGCGGTGCGATTTCTGTCGGAGAGCGACGCGAACGCATCGATTCCGCAGGTCGAACAATTTGGCCAACGGCTACGTCCGGCAACAAGTGAAGACGTCGAACTGCTAATGGCGTTATTTGACCGATCGGCACTTGCCGCTGAACAAATCGGTCGCATGACACCCGTCCCACTTTGCCTGCAGGCGCTGTTCGACGATCTTGGACGCATGCTACGCAGCCGAACGCGGAATTGAGTTTCACTTGGCGCGTTACGGCCTATCTGCTCTATAATGCTTCTGTCAACAACAGCGGCTTGTTACAGCGGTTCCGACAGGTCGCGTTTCAGGAAACTGGTAGAATGCATTACATCGTCCGCTACGGCACCATGCGCCGCGTTGCGGAGTTCTCGGTTAAAAGTCACGACGAGTATCGGCGCGATAACGCGGTCATTATTCGCAGCGAGCGCGGCGTGGAATGGGGATCGGTACTTTGCCCCGCAGGCGAGCGTACGCGCGAGTATCTCAAGCAGAAGCAACCCACCGGGCGGATTCTGCGCGCGGCTTCGGATGACGATTACGAAAAGCACGAAGAAGTTCAGCAGATGGAGCGCAGCGATTTCGATGGCTGCCGCAAAATGATTCAGGAACACAAACTGCAGATGCAACTCGTCGATGTCGAACGGCTATTTGGCGGCGAGCGGATTGTGTTCTATTATCTCTCGGAAAAACGCGTCGATTTTCGCACGTTGGTCAAGGCATTGGCCAAGGAGTTTCGCACGCGGATCGAAATGCGGCAGATTGGAGTCCGCGACGAAGCCAAACTGTTGGCCGACTACGGCGACTGCGGGAAGCCCGTCTGTTGCAATACGCATCTCAAAGAGATGCCGCCAGTTGCGATGAAAATGGCCAAAATCCAAAAGGCATCGCTCGATCCGAACAAAATTTCCGGTCGCTGCGGTCGGCTCAAGTGTTGCCTGCGTTACGAATACGACACATACGTTGCCTACCGCCGCGAACTGCCGCGGGTCGGCGCAACGGTGGTGACTCAAGAGGGGCAAGGCAAAGTGCTGGCGCAGGAGATTCTGGCACGCAAGCTGTTGGTTCAATTTGAAGATTCAAGGCGAATTATGACCGACGAGCAAGACATCTTGACCGTCGTCAGCGGATCGGGAAAATCATAAAGAGACGACGCAGGATCGAATCGAAGCGGCCCACACCTGTCGGCGAGCCGGTGGTTGTTGTATAGTGGTAATTAGCGTGCCGAGAGGTGCGAAAATCTTGATTACACGTTTATTTGAGGATTGATTTGCCGTAATGACTGCCACGAGCGAACACCCCCCTCAACATTTGAGATATCACAAGAACGCCTACCAGTTCGTATTTCAGGCGTTGCAATACACGCAGGAACGCCTCGACCGCAAACGCAGCATGTCCGAGGAAGGCGAGGACGAAGCGCACATTTCCGGGCAGGAATTGCTGAGCGGTGTCCGCGATCTGGCGCTGGAACAATTCGGAATGCTCGCCGGAACCGTCTTTAAGCGGTGGGGCATTCGCGCGACCGAGGATTTCGGCCGCATCGTGTTCGAGCTGGTTGAACGCGGCGAAATGCGCAAGACCGACCGTGATCAGCTGAGCGATTTCTACGACGTCTTCGATTTCGAAGAAGCGTTCGACCATGATTACACCATCGATACCAGCGCAGCATTCTGATCGCTGTCGTATCGCTCTCTGTCGTTTCAAAACCCCTCTCCCTCAGGGAGAGGGACAGCTTCAAAGCCGAAGGCGAATGAAGCAGGGTGAGGGCGGCCCTCGAAAGGCATGCTGGCTTGGCTCGCAGTAAGAAGAAACCCAAAAGCAAATCGCAAAGCGCCAAGGTTGCACCGACATCTAAAGAGTCGGAGGCGACCCCCGCAGTCGCCGCGAGTTCTCCGGCATCGCCCGGCCGAATGAAGTTGGCCGCTGCTATTGCCGCCGTTTGGATCGCCGCACTTGCAGGCTTGGCGTTATCGACGTCGAACGAGCCGATGCTCAACCGCGTGCAGATCGAGCAGGCCGATTTAATCGTCACCGCCAAAATCATCGACGTTCAGCAGGGAACGGTCACCATCGAAAAAGCCTGGAAACCGACCCAGGCCGACGAACCGATCACCGTCCGCGATCTCGCCAAAACAAAGGCCCGCAGCGGTTCCTCGTACATCCTGCCGCTCACTTCAGTCGGCGGCGACAGCTACGAAATCACCCGCCCCAAATTGCGCCGCAACCGCAACACCGAATCCGAACAACAACGCCCACCGCGTATTTATGAAGCTACCGATGATGCGTTGGAGCAATTGCGCGAGATGTTGGGCGAGTGAAAATGCGCCGCGTTAGCGCATCCAGCGTTTTGCGCATGCAATTCAATCGAGCCACTCCTTGAGCGCCGTCTGCAACTCGGACGCCGTCGCGAATCGTTGTGTTGGCTCTTTTGCAAGACACGTCTGACAAATCTGATCGAGTTGAGATGTGACGTCCGGCCGCACGTCACGTGGACTGGGAATCGACTGCGCGGAGATCACATTCGTAAGAATGTCGCCGACGCGCTTGCCGGTATGCGGAGGTCGACCGGTCAGCAGTGCGAACAGCACACTCCCGAGACCATACACGTCGGTGCGGTCGCTGATTGGTCCCCAGAAATCGGAGATCTGCTCGGGTGCCATGTACGGGGCGGTTCCCTCAATACCGGGGGGCAGTTCAACGTCCGGCGCCATCGACCGTGCCATGCCGAAGTCTGTGACGCGCAGGTGTCCGTCGCCGCCAATCAGCAAGTTGCCCGGTTTGAGATCGCAGTGCACGACTCCGCGATCGTGTGCGTGTTGTATTGCTTCGCATGCTTCGGCTGTCCAAACGACAGCCTGTCGAATGGTCACTTTGCGCGATTCAATCTGTGCCTGCAAATCGCCACCTTCAATGTACTCCATGACGATGAAGTAACCGCTGCCCGGCGTTCGTCCGAGGCCGTGAATACCAACGATGCCCGGGTGATTGAAGCGGGCAACGGTCCGCGCCTCGGTGACGAACCGTTCGACAACATGCGGCTGCCGGGCGAACGATTTGCGGAGGTACTTCACAACGACCGTGCGGTCGAGACTCTTCTGATGCGCGCGGTACACCTTTCCAATTGCACCCGCGCCAATTTGCTTTTGAAGGACGTAGTCGCTGTACGGTAGTGGAGCCACCGGGTCGATGCCTTGGACTTCGGCCGTGACATGTGGAATGGTTGGTAAGGTTCCGTCGTCTGTCTCGTCTCTTAGTTCGCGGTCGATGCGATGAAATTCCGCCAGCAGGAGTTTTCGCTGCGTCGCGAAACGACTCGTATATTCTTCGTGTGTTGGCGCGTCACCCCAGCGATGCCGCGCACGGTATTCTTCAATAATGATTTCGACGGGTAAGTTTCCCGGCGTTTCAAGCATGGGAAAACGGGCAATGTAGTCTTCAACGATCAGCGGTCGTTCGGCCCGCCTCCGTTTCCAACGAATTTCGAGATCGATGCAGATGATTTCGGTCAGCAGCGAGTCGCTTGGCAATGGATTCCCGCTGCCGGAATCGACGCCCGAGAAGAACTTGGTAATATCCGGATTGTCGCCCCGCTGCCATGCCTCTTCGAAACGGCGAATGCACTCATCGAATTCGTGTGTTTCATTCATTGCCAGCCCTCAGCCGTCGCGAAAACTGGTCGCGCAGCGTGGCGAGAATTCGGCGGACCGACCGTTCCGAACGGCCGGTGTCTGCGGCAATTTCCGCGAGCTGTTCGCCCTGCAGCCGCAATTCGAGAACACGGCGTCCAAAGTGATCGAGACGCGTCATGACGGCTTCCATTTCATCGGCCAATGCGACCGCCTCTGCGGGAGTCGGTTCCTGCGAAACTGTGAGTCCAGCCAAATCGAATGTGGAGGCGAGTGTCTCCTCAGCATCGACCGACCGTTTTTGGGCCGAGTGACGCTTTGCGCCACGGTAGAGTTTTCGCATCGCGATTGCGACCAGCAATCGCCACAGGTCGCCACCGCGTTTCAGAGAGAATTGGCCCCGTTGCGCACCGACGAAGAAACTGCGAAAGGCAGACTGGATCACGTCTTCCGGATCGATGCGGCCCGCCATGCGGGATGAGAGACGGCTACGCGCCAGCAAGGTGAGGCGATGGACGTATCGCTCGAACACCTCGGTCGCCGCCCCGTCATCACCGGCGCGGAGACGTGCCAATAGTTCGGCAGACGGTTCGTCCATTCTCCCTCCAAAGCACTCAAATCATGGGACACCTTCAGTGTAGGCAATGGGATGCGAAGCGAAAATCTCCAGAAGCCAGCGGGAATATCAGGAATTCGCAGTTTTTCTCCGAATTTCGGGCCGCTGGCTCAATCCAAAGTGCATATGCAGTTGGAAGACCGGTGTTATGAGAGAGAACTGACGGTCTAAATGCCGCAATGACTGGATTTGGGAGGAAACCGAAATGGCCTTCGTCGTCACCGAACCATGCTTTGGCTGCAAATACACCGACTGCGTCGTCGTCTGCCCCTGTGACTGCTTTCACGAGGGCGAACAGATGCTGTATATCGACCCAGAGCAATGCATCGACTGCGATGCTTGCCGCCCGGAATGCCCGGTCGAGGCGATATTCCAGGAAAACGATGTTCCCGAGCCATGGCAGGAGTACATACAGTTGAATGCAGAATTGTCGGCCAGCTGTCCGCAGATCACCGAACGCCAAGACGCATTGCCGCTATGCGGGCAGGGGTAACGAATCTGCTCACGCTGCCGACAGCCGCTTACCGTTCCGCAATTGGCTTGAACGGCAGGTCCACCGGGCCGACGTAGTTGGCGGAGGGGCGGATGATTTTGTTGTCGGCCAACTGTTCGAGGACGTGGGCGCACCAGCCGACGATGCGGCTGGCGGCGAAGATGCAGGTGAAGAGTTCGCCGGGAACGCCCATGTAGTGTTGCAGGCTGGCCGAATAGAAATCGACGTTGCAGTTCTTGCCGATCAACGCGACCACTTGTTTTTCGATTTCAACCGACATGTCGTACCAACTGGAATCGCCCTGTTCTGCTCCAAGCTTTCCGGAGAATTCTTTGAGGTGTTTGGCGCGGGGATCGGGGGCCTGGTAGACGGCATGGCCGAATCCCATGAACTTCCCCTTCTGTTCGCGGACCGAGTTGACCCAGTCGGTCACGCCGTCGACCGATCCGATGGCCTGCAGCGATTTCAACACTTCGGTATTGGCACCGCCGTGCAGTTTGCCCTTGAGTGCGCCGATGGCACCGGTGATTGCAGAATAAAGGTCGGTGAGCGTTGCGCAGATCACGCGGGCGGAAAACGTGCTGGCGTTGAATCCATGCTCGGCATGCAGGATCAACACAAGATCCATCGCGCGGGCTTCGTCCGCGCTCGGTTCTTTTCCGTTGAGCATATACATGAAGTTGGCGGCGAAACTGAGTTTCGGATTCGGTTCGACCGGCTCGTTTCCGCCTCGCAGCCGATGAATGGCGGCAGTAATCGTCGCCACTTGGGCGGTGAGTTGAATCGAGGTTTCGAAAAGCCCTTCCGGTGTTCCGTCGTCGGCCGACGGATCGTAAACGCCAGCGACCGAGACGGCCGATCGCAGCGCGGTCATCGGCAGCACGTCGCTCGGCAGCGATCGCAAAAAACTGATCACTCCCGCCGGTAACGTTTGATGTTTGGTGAGCGAGGCCTTGAATGCGGCCAAGTCGCTCGCGTTGGGCAAATCGCCGCGGAAGAGCAGAAACGCTACCTCTTCAAAGCAGCAGTTGTCGGCCAGGTCGTCGATGTTGTAACCCCGATACGACAGCCGACCTTCGGTGCCGTTCACCAGACAGATGGAACTGTCGGCGGCGAGGACGCCTTTCAGGCCTTTGGTAACCGCTGCATTTTCCGTGGGTGCGTTCATGGTGTTGCTTGCTTTCGTTATGCGTCTATCGTCGTCGATGTCTGTCTGGGGTCAGAAGTCAAAGGAGTTTGAAACTCGGCTGACCGCTGACGCCTGCATTGCAGTTTTTTCGCCTGATTTGGGCGCGAATCGTTTTCGTGAACCGGACATCCGGCAACAGGTGCCGAGAAGAGGAACAACTGGCGTCCCAATTTCCGTATTCCGACCGGCAGATGAGCCAGCGAGCAGGCCTCAGAGAGAAGCCGGCCGGTCGAGAGCCGATTGGTGGGAAATGGATCGATGCGAGCGAACAGCTCCGGTTCATCGCGATTCGACATTCCCTCACCTCAGTATATCACTGAGAGATTTTGGTTCAATGAAGCGCATCGTCCTCGGCAATTCCATAGGGGCTTCAACCCAGTTGGCGGTGGAATTGCAGAGTTGCCACCGGCATCGGATTTTGTACAGTCGTCGTAAATCTTTTTTCAACAACGTGTTATGTGTTAATTCTGGTTGGGTGGTTGACCAATGGGATGTGCGGGGCGAATAATGACAGTCGATTCCAGCCCATGGAGCAATTGAACCACATCGTTTCGAGGTTCTGCGTGGCGACTGTAAGCAGAAGGAAATTTTCCGAAAAAAATTTTCGTAACGAGCCTAAAAGTGGTGCGCGTAGCCGGGGTGTTTGTGTTAGCATGGCTGCCAAGTCGTGTGGATCAAATTGGTCCGACGCGGCAATCATGCAACATTGGTTCTTGCTGTAAGTAGGGATGCTGTCACAGAGAACCCACTCGGCCACGAGGCCGGATTTCCCGCGTAGTGCGTCCGAAAGCGGGCTGTACGTTGCGCCTGTGTGATGTGTTCCGGATTGAACGCGATGCGCACGAATCCAGTTACTGCAATCGTTCGGGCGTGTGTCGCCCTGATACGAACAGCGTGGATGGATCGTACACACGGGTACCACTTGGAAGTGTTTGTGATTGACAACAATTGAAGGTTTGAGTTGCAGGCAACGCCGAGTGATTGCGTCGTCTGCTTTACCGCGGTTCGTTTTTTCATTCAGAGTTCTGACACCAAGAAGATGTTACGCGTTTCCACGAGGCAGTCGCAGAAACAGCCTGACCGGCGGCAATTTGTCGGGCTCGATTTCGTGCAGGGACGTGCGATCGATACGGTTTCAACAGGCAAGGGAGTCATCCGTGTATCTCGTTGACGAAAAACTGAAGGCTTTAATTCAGCAGGCTCAGGAACAGGGAAACCTCACTTTTCAGCGGGTAGATGAATATCTGCCGGACGAAGGTGGTAATCCCAGAATGGTCGATCACATCGTCCTGGCGCTGGAAGCGACCGGCCTGGATGTCATCGACGATCCGCCGCCGAAGCCGAAACCCAAACCGACGCCGGAAGAAGCGTCCAATAACACCTCGCCGGCAATGCAGTCGCTGATTGCGCCAGATACATCGGTGCTGTCGTCGCGCGATCCGATTCGCATGTACCTCAGCCAGATGGGGAACATTCCCTTGCTGTCGCGGCAACGGGAGATCTTCCTGGCTAAGCAAATTGAACTGACGCGCAAGAGATTTCGCCGCACCGTTCTTGAATCGCACTTTTCCCTCCAGAACACTGTCGAAACGCTGGAACGCGTCTTCGCCGGCGAACTGCCCTTCGAACGGACACTGCGCACTTCAGAAACTGAAGACGCGCAGAAGGAACAGATTCTCGGCCGCATGCCGCACAATCTGAGAACGCTGAATCACCTGATGCAGGAGAACGTTGCCGACTATGAAGTCGTGCAGACTTCGTCATCGGCGCGAAAGCAAGCCGACGCGGCCGAGCGAATGTTGGTGCGGCGTCGCAAGATGTGTACGTTGGCCGAAGAACTCAGCCTGCGAACTCATCGATTGCAGCCAATTATGAAACGGTACCTGCAGATCGTTGATCGTGTGCAGGATATCGTTGGGCAGATTTCCCAGTTGAAAAGGCGAAAGTCGCGATCCAGTGAAGTCCAGGCGATGGAGCGTGAGTTGCAGGATCTTTCGGCGATGACGCTGGAATCGCCGAAGCAGCAGAAGGCACGGGCCGACGAAATCCGTCGCCGATTCGATGCCTGGACCGAGGCGAAGCAACAACTTTCCGGCGGTAACCTGCGGCTGGTTGTTTCCATCGCCAAGAAGTACCGCAACCGTGGACTCAGTTTTCTCGACCTCATTCAGGAAGGCAACGCCGGCCTGATGCGGGGTGTGGAGAAATACGAATATCGCCGAGGATACAAATTCTCGACGTATGCCACATGGTGGATTCGGCAAGCCATTACGCGAGCCGTCGCCGACCATGCTCGCACGATTCGTATTCCCGTCCATATGTTCCAGAGCATTTCGACTCTGAAAGCCAAGAGCGAACAGATTCGGCAGGAAACCGGTCGTGACCCCAGCATGGAAGAGTTGGCCAAGGCGGTCGGCTTGGGTGTCGAAGAGACCGAACGGATTATGAAAACGTGGAAGCATCCCATCAGCCTCGACACGCCGGTTGGCGAGAGCGAGGACAGCAGCTTCGGCGATTTCCTGGAAGACGGCACGGAAAACACACCGGCCGATTCCGCCATGCGGCAAATGTTGCGAGACAAGATCGACCACGTTCTCAAGAGCCTCACCTACCGTGAGCGGGAAATCATCAAGCTGCGGTACGGTTTGGGTGATGGCTACAGCTACACGCTGGAGGAAACGGGCCGCATCTTCAAGGTGACCCGCGAACGCATCCGACAGATCGAATCGAAGGCGTTGAAAAAACTGCAACATCATACCCGCAGCAACCATTTGCGTGGCTTCGTCGAGGCGATGCTACCGAACGGTTCGGACGGCGAAGAGGCAGGAATCGCAGCCCCCGTGGGAGCCGGAGCGGAGTGAACGGAAACAGGACACAGTTTTTGTGTACTGCGTGACGTTCGATTCACCGGGGATCATCGCAATCGTTCAGAGAAGTCAGCGTTCTTACGGAGTGTGGCATGGGTTTGTTCGACGGAAAAAAGGGACTGGTTTTTGGCATCGCCAACGATCGGTCCATTGCTGCGGCTATTGCGAAGGAACTGCACGCCGAAGGGGCTGAGATGGGTTTCACGCATCTGCCCGATGCCGATCCCAGCCGGCCAAAATCGGAAAAGCGATTGCGGAAAGTGGTCGGCGATTGGAATCCGAAGCTCGTCATGCCCTGCGATGTGCAGGACGAGTCCAGCCTAGACGCGGTATTCTCCGCAGCTGCGGAGACCTTTGGCAGCATCGATTTTCTGGTCCATTCCATCGCCTACGCGCCACTGGATGATTTGCAGAAGCCGGTATACGGCGTGAGCCGAGCGGGCTTCAACATGTCGATGGAAATCAGCGTATTCAGCCTGATTGATCTTGTGAACCGCGCGAAGCCGCTGATGTCTGACGGCGGTTCGATTTTGACGATGACCTACCTCGGCGGCGAGACGGTCATCCCCGGCTACAATTTGATGGGCCTTTGCAAGTCGGCTCTCGAATCGTCGGTGAAATACCTCGCGCATGAATTGGGGCAGTCCCGCATTCGAGTCAACGCCGTCAGTGCCGGGCCGCTGAGAACTTTGGCTGCCAGCGCGGTGGGCGATTTTCAGAAGATGACCAAGTTGTACGAAGCGTTTTCGCCCATGCGGCGCAACGTCGAATTTGACGAAGTCGGCAAGACGGGCATGTTCTTGCTAAGCGACCTGTCCAGCGGAATCACCGGGGAGAACGTGCATGTCGATTGTGGTTATCACGTCATGGGTGGCCCGCCGCTCGATGCCGAAGAATAAGCCCACGGGATGCGTCCCGTGGGACACACCCCGTTGAATCCGGATACGCACACATGCCAGCGGCAGCCACCCCGATTGGCATCGCGGTCGTTGAAGACGACGGGCAATATCTCGTCGGTGTCCGTGGTCGGAATTCTCCCCTTGCCGGACGGGCAGAATTTCCCGGCGGAAAGTGTCTTCCCGGCGAGACGCCGCGCGATTGTGCCGTGCGCGAGTGCCAGGAAGAAACCGGTCTCGCAGTTGTGCCGATCAAACGGCTTCTCGAAACGCAGTTCGAATATGAACACCGCACGGTCGATCTTCACTTTTGGATCTGTCAACCGGTCGATGCCGACAGCGTAGCTGCCGAACATCGAGGATTTCGTTGGGTTGAAGCCTCTCTGCTGGCGTCGCTGAATTTTCCGGCAGGCAACGCGCCGGTGATTTCGCTGCTGACAGTTAAATAACGCTGACAGCTAAATAACACAGTCAAATCGAACACAAGGCGCGTCGAGCGAAACGGATCTTGTGCAAAGAAACGGTCCGCCGTAATATTACGCCCCGCGCCACACGTATTCGTTGCGATATCCTTTGTCGAATGGAATCGGCGACATGCCTGCGGAACCGTACGAAACGGAAGAAACTCCGATTGAGAATGTCGAGGGTGCTGCGCCCGATTCCGCTGACGAGAGTCCCCCGAATCCCCCAGATGACGACATCTCGTCTGGTGCTGAAGGCGACTGGCCAAGCGACGAGATTGAGTTGGCCTACCGGCAGGCGCTGGAAGCCGTTGAAGCCGTAGAGACCGAGGTGGAACTGCAAGGTGGTTTCGGCGAAGGTTCGGATGAAGCGGATGCCTCTTCGGATCACTTTGGTGCGCCAACCGATGCCGTTGGTGCAGCCGAATCCGTCGATGCCCAGTCCGGACCCACAGAGTCCGGTCCTGCGCATCCCGGTGTGACACCGCGGCAGATCATTGAGGCGGCGTTGTTTGTTGGCGGAACACCGCTAACCATTAAACGCATCGGCATGTTGCTGCGGAACGAATTCGACCAGGATTTTGTCGAGCAGACAATCGATGCGCTCAACTCAACGTATACGGAAGAACGGCGGCCTTACGAAATCACGTTTGGTGAGGGTGGCTACCGGATGGTGTTGCGTTCGGAATTTGAACGGCTACGCAATCGTGCCTACGGTTTCGGACCGAAAGAAGTGAAACTGTCGCAGGACGCGCTGGAAGTGTTGGCGTTGGTTGCCTATCGGCAGCCGGTTACGGCCGCGGAAATTGAGGCGGCTGGCAAGAGTAGCCCCGGCAGCACTCTGCGATTGCTGGTCCGTCGTCAACTGTTTGCCATCGAACGAACCGGGAAGAAACGCGGGGATGTGAAATACCGCACGACGCCGCGATTTCTGGAGTTGTTCGGACTGAGAGATCTCGACGAATTGCCTCAATCGGACGACGATCTGAACTTCAAGTAGTCAGGTGCTACGACATCCACGACTGTCCCGCGTCGTCGTTTGAAGCCGATTGCGAAATGTGAGGTCGAGGTGGTGAACCGGCCGTCGCGCCGGTGTCCTGTACCGTTTCGAGTTGTTCGGCCACTTCGAGCCACGTGTCGCGATGCTGTTTCAAAACATTGAGGGCATCATCAAGCTTCGCAACGTCCTGATTCAGGTCGGCTTCGACCAGATTCCGAAATGCGAAGAGGAATAACGCCTTCAGCCGACCAACCAGTTCCGGGGCTTCCTCCTCATTCAAACCGGTGATCAATTCTCCAACGAATCTGCGGCTGTCGCTTAGTGCTTGATGTGTCGTCTCGAAATCGTTGTCCGCCAACGCTTGCTCCGCACGAACTGCGTGCCGTATGGCTGCTTCGACAACCATCAAGTGGAGGCGATAGGGCGACGCAGTCATCACTTGCGATTCCAGGTATTCATTTTGGCCGTGCATCTGTCTGCTCCTGTTGATTGCTATGCCGAGTTGTGAATTCTTACGGTGTGGAGAAATTCAGATTTTCTATGGGTCAGCTCAATGCTGTTGACTTCTGTGTGCTAGAGAATGCCCTTGCCAACTGGATTGACCGACAGTGACGAAATCGCACTGAGTGCCTGCTGCTGGGAATTCAATTGGCCCAGCGTCTGTTCCAACACAATAAACTCCTGCAACAATCGGTCGCGTTTACTCAGTAGTAGATCGTCGAGTTGTGCTACCCGGCCTTCCAACGAATCGACCGACGCCTGTAGCGCATTTTCAGTGATGGCAAAACTGCCGCTGAGGGGATCGGTGAAAGACTCCAACGTCGAATCCAATGCGGCAGCAAAACCGTTGCTGTCGCTTAGAAAGAACTTTGAAACCGCCTCTGGGTCGGCGTCGATGGCCGCACGGAACTGGGCCGTATCGAATGTGATTGTGCTGTTCTCACCAAACCGGATTCCCAGGTCGCTCAACGAGCGAATGGTGTCGGTCGATCCCAGAAACTGCCGATTCAAAAGCGACTGCAATCGTCCCGATGCGCGCAAGACGACTCCGGAACCTTGAAGAATACCGCGCTGGTTGGCTTCCAGGTCGAAAGTCGTTGCTGTCGCGGCGGCACCGGTAAAGCTGTTGAATCCTGCGACAAAGCTTTGCAGTGCTCTTTCGATCGGGCTGTCGTCGCGGGAGACGGTTACCGTTCCCGATGTTGACGATGAGGACAAAATCTCAACGTCCACTCCGACGGCTGCCCCTTCAAAGACATTCGATTCGGAGCTGACGAGAAATCCTGTCGCGGCATCTGGACCGACGCGCAACAACGCATCTTGTCCTTCCGTCAGCGTGGTCAAGCTGATTCCCAAGCCGCCGTCGTCCACAACAAATCGCCCTGCGTTTCCCTCGTTGGCGGCAGTCAGCACAAGCCGTGTCGAGTTGAACGCCGATCCGTCATCGACCAGCGACGCCGTGACGATTCCGCCGGCATCGTTGATTTGCTGAACAATGTCATCCAATGTGTCATCGACTGCGACATCAATGACCGTGGTCAAACGGCTGGTGACGCGCTGCTTACCGTCGCCGCCAACGGTGCTGTCGCCCAGCAGCCGCAATTCCGAAGCGATCGTGTCACCCACTTCTTCCACCTTGAGAGTTCCGCCACCGCCGGCATCATCAATCAAGACAAATCCGTCGCCCGTTTCATTCAGTTCGGCACGCACATCGACTCCGCTTGCAGCGTTGATTCGCTGCAAGACATCGCCAATGGTTTTTACCGAATCGCTGATCACAACGGACGCTTGGCCGCCGGCGGAATCTGTAATCAAGAATGATCCCGTGCTGAGGTCACCGGATTGCGGCAGGTAGTCGTTAATGTCTGTCGATTCATTCGCAAACCGCAGCGAAAGCGATCCCGAGTTGATTGAATCCGCTGGAGTATCAACCGCGATGTTGAGTTGACTTGCCAACGTACTGCCACCGACGTCGGCGACGATCAGATTACTGGCTGCAGCACCGGATGTATCGCTGATGAGTATGCCTGTGCCGATGTCGTTGATGCGCGCGGTCAATTGAAGCGCAGTCCCGCCGTTCTCTGCAGAGTTGATCGCATCGATGACTTCGTCCAGCGAATTGGCCGACGAGAGATCGATCGTCGTCGATAGTCCGGTTCGGTCAGTGAGGCTGATCTGACCGGTTTGATCGATTCCCTGTCCTCCACGCAGATTCGTCAGGAGTACGGAGTTCAAACCGGCCAACAGGTCGCGACCGGTAATTTGCGTGCCGACCGCAGCCGAATCGAGTCCAATTTGCCGAACGACCGAAGCACCGTTGATGTCTTCGATGCTGAACGCGCTGGCTCCGCCGCCACCCGATTGGTCATCCAACTCGAGATGTCCGTCAACGAGCGAGGCCACAACTTTGCCACCGTTGTTCACGTCGTTATTGATGGCGTCGATCAACCCACCCAACGTGGATGTGCCGTCGAGTGTGATATCCAGCACGGTGTCGTCGGTCAAGGTGATGCGAACGTCGGGTGCGCCCTCAAAGAATTGCGGAGCGTTGCCGTCGTTAATTTGATTGAGCGTGAATCCTGTGTTCAGCGAATAGACGTCGTTGCCGGTGAGGACATCACCGGTGACCGATCCAAGGATGCCCAAGTCGCCGGCAGTCTGACCACCATCGACCTCGCTGACGATCAGATCGAAGCTCGTCGATCCGGAAGTATCTGTCAGGACCAGATGTCCCCCCAAGGTCGAGGCAACCACCGAAATGTCGTCGCTGTTGTTGATTTGAGTGACAACGTCGTCGATTGTGAATGCGTTGGAGAGGTCGATGTTTGCGGTGGCACCGCTGCGATCGGCAATTTGAAGCAGGCCGTGCTGGATTCCGTTTCCGTCATTCAGCGCGTCGAGTTCTGTGGGGTTCTTGAGCAGCCCTCCTCCGAGAATGCTGATGCTGCCGACCCCGAATGTCTGTTGCGCCGGATCGCCGAATCCCTGCGAGCGCGCCAAATGACCGGCTGCTTTTTGAACTGGCTGAAATCGATAGGTCGCTTCGACAACGTCGTCGTTCGTAGTGACCGAAAGGCTCGTCGAACTGGAATTGCTGACGTTAAACGCTTCAAAAAGGCTGCCATCCTCAAATTGTTGACTCGCTGTGGTCAATGAGAGCAGATTGGCTTCAAGCGTTTTCAGCGCCGTGTTTTCGGCAACAAGTGTTTGGGCGCGTTGTTCCAACAGGGCAATCGGACGTCGATCAATCGCAATCAACTGATCGACGAGGTCGACGAAGTTGATCCCGCTGAATAAGCCGACGCTGGACGAAATCCCGGACATGAATGATCCCCGACCGGCGGCTTCAGGCGCGAGCCGATTCGATGGCCGTGTGGGTTGAATTCAGGAGATGCAGTGGGGAGGAAAGTGCGGACAAATTGCGCAGCGATTTACCGCACACCTAAGTATGGTATCGGCCTACGAAAATCGATCGCTATAGTGATCTTGCTGTGGGGATGGGTAGACTCGGGTGCCGTTGCCGGTTGGGGGGAGTTTTCGGATTTGTGGGATGCTCGTTTTTTCGTTTTCCCCCGTAGATTGGGCGGGGGCCCGAAAGAAATGTGGAGACAATTTTCTTCAAAGTAATTAAACGAAACGACGTCACGACCGAAATTCGGCGCGTGACGTCGTTGTCTCGTTTAATTGTCGATGTGTGGTCCTCTGCGATGCTGAGGACCACCACCCACTATCATTTCAACCTTATCCCAGGAGACTCAATACCTGTGATGGGTTCTGGTTGGCGATGGCCAATACCGACAACGTCGACTGACTCAGAATTTGAGCCCGTGTCAGGTCGGCAGTTTCTGATGCGAAGTCAGTGTCGATGATCTGGCTTCTCGCCTCGGAGATGTTCTCCAACGCGATGCCCAGCGTCGAGATATTGGTCTCGATCACGTTCTTCTGAATAGCACCGAGTCGACCTCGCAATCCTGTCAGGCGGTCGAGAGCCTCGTCGATGATATCGACGAGTTCAGAACCTTGAACGGTCGGTCCGAGGTCGTTCAAGCTCTTACCACCACCCGAACCGAGTTCGAATAGTTTACCCGATGTACCGCCCAATCGGGCGGTGTTCACCGCTTCAATACCCAGACCGATCTGACCGGCGGTCGATACTTCCTGTCCAATCTGGAATAGCGAACCACCGCCCGTCACGGTAATTGTCGCCTGACCATCGGTGGTGGCAAGGTTATTGGCCTCTTTGAAGGCAACGTCGGCGCTGAAACCGCCGGTGTTGAGCGCTGCGGTTAAACCTTGGCCCTGAGCAACCTGACCGTTGATCTCAACGCCGATGTCGGCACCCGACTCCCGTGTCGAAGCGGCAGCGGCTGTGTTGGTGGTCGCAAACGCACCCTGCAACACGTTGACGCCGACGAATTCGGCACTACCGAAGTTCGAGCTGCTCAACTGCAGTGTTGCGTTGTTGCCACCCGTAAGATTGGCATTGTCATCGGTGTCGAGAACGCCCGTTCCACTCTCAAACGTATCGACATTGATCACCGTCAACGCTTCGACAGCTTCGGCATTGTCGGTATCGGCCAACGCCGTGTTGATGTCGGTCGCGGTTCCGGTCGCTGCACTGGCAGAGTCGGCACCGAGATCGATTGTGATCGTCGCGTTTCCGTCTGTATCGACGGTAGTATCTGTCACGGTTGTCGTCACGTTGTCGTCGGTTGCCTGCGTGAAGACGACGGAGATCGTCCCCAGGGTTGCTTCAGCGCCAGAACCACCTGGCCTTCCCCCCTTTAATTGATCCACAGCGAGTGAGAGAATCTTGACCGGGCTGAACACCCGGAAAGGATTCTTTGAGATGAAACAGAACCGACACACGGTGGACCAGATCATTGCCAAGTTGCGTCGTGCTGA
>JABISG010000020.1 GCA_018699955.1 Planctomycetaceae bacterium
GCAGGCGTGTGATGTCTTCCAGCGGTGGGCGGACGATTGAAGCTCTGCAATTGCCTGGGCAAAGTCTTGCTGGTTTCGGCAGAGGTAACCGCAGCCGGAAGTGATCTGCTCGCGAAAACCGCCGCGATTATCGACGATGGGAATGCAACCGGCGCGCATTGCCTCGGCGACAGTGCGGCCGAACGATTCGGTGACGGTCGGACTGTGATACAGCAGCGCATCCCATTGCCACAATCGGCTGCGCGCTTCCCATGAGGCTGAAAGGAATGTTGCCCGACCGCCACAAGCCACTTGTAACTTCAACTGTAAACGCGACGGGCAGCCGATGAATTCCCAACGGACCGACGGAAACCGGCCGGCCAGTTCGCCGTAGAATTCGATGATCTCGGCCGGCCATTTGTTCTCAACCGGCGTGCAGATGCGGCCGATGACAATCTCATCGCGTAACGAACGCGTCTCACCATTAGCAGCCGGATCTAACGGACGGGGAACCGCCTGCAGGCAAACTTGTTCCATTTTCCTGCCACATTGCTCGGCCAACCAACGCGAGCAATAAAGCGTCAGATCCGCAGATGCAGGCTTTGTGGTCGAATGCCGATCGAGAAGTGTGACGGCCGGCAACCGAATGTCGCAGCGCGCGAATGATGTATTGTGCAGCAGCACGACATCCGGCTTGATGTCGGCGACATTGGCAGCGGTCACTCGTTTCCATTCGAGCAACCGGCAGTGCGAAAACGCCTGCCGCGTCTCGTCGATGACGGGACCGAGAAATGCGACAGTATGGCGGCAAGCGGGAAGGCTGCGGGTAACGGTCCACGCACAGGCGGCCGTTCCACCGACAATGCGACCCACATTGCAGACTTGTAAGATGTTGAGCATCAGCGAGAAGCCCAATTTGAACGGGGTGGAGAACTCATCCGTCTTCGTCGGGATCGAGATAATCGGCGGGGAGGCAGTTCAGTTTCTCGTCGAGCGGTCGGCGGGTGAATCCTTCGGCTTCGATGTGGATCTCTCCAGGCGGTGGATTCGGCGGAAGTTTGACTTTACCGCCGGGAGACTGTGGACGGCCTTCCGGAGACCAATGATGCGGCAGAAAGTCGCGCATCGGCCGCAGACGTTGTGAATGCCGGATCTCGGTCTGACGGTACAGACCACGGACCGGTTCGCAGGTTGGGTCACCAATATTCTGGCTGATCGATCGCAGCACGCGACGCGCGGGACGGTAGGGGAAGTAGTCGTTTAGCCGACTATGTGGGGTGACGGAAATCAATTGCATGCCGACGACCGAAAGCGAACGCCTAACCAACCGCAAATATTGGGCCACACGGAAGTAATGAGAGTCGGTGGTGGCAGCCGCACGGATCGGTTTGACTTCATCGAAATGGTAGTGCGGACCCGGTTCCAAGGCGTCTAACTCGTCTGCCGACAGTCCGGCCTCTTCGCATTCGCTAAGGAATTCCTGCAATTGTTTGCCCGGTGTGAAGGAGACTCCAGCCGCTCGCGCGTGCCGCCTTTGCGCGGCCGATGGCTGGACCTGCATCTCGCAACCGGCGAGATAGATCACGCGAAAGCCGAGGCGATAGAGAATGTCGATTGCCTGCACCATCGAATCGGCCCAATCGACGATGGCGCCGTTATGTGGCGATAGAAAGTCGGCGAATCCGCGATCACCGTCGCGGTCGAAGAAAAACGTGTTGGGACATTCGCAAATCTTAAATGTTGTTTCAGGAACGAGATCGGTGGCGCGGCGGCGATGGACAAACTTCATCACACCCGCATCGAGATAGATCGAACGATGAAAACGTACCGACGGATCGTACGAAGTCCAGAAGTTGGGGCGCAACAATCGCGTACCGGCGAGGTTCAGGCACATTTTGGGAATGGGTGAGGCGGCAATTTCGGCATGCGGCAACCGATTGAGCGACGGACCGCCGCCGATGAGCCAACACGCCGAAGGCATCGGACCGGCGAAGACATTCTCCAACGGCGCATCGTCACGCGAGCGGTCGGGATGGAGCCGGTAGAAAAGCGAGGACATGCTGCGGATTCCAGATGCTTGTGGATGATTCATGCCGACTGAGGGGGCCAATCAGGACTCGCAAAAGTCATCACAAGTTGAACAGGCGATCGGTTTGGGGGTTCGTGGATTCTTCGGTGTCACATTGCGGTCTGTGCATCGGCCATGAATCGCGCACTGAAAAACCGGACGACTTCCACCACCCATGCAGGTACGACATCTGATTTGTTCAATCGCTTGTCCGCGATGGATACATCGCGTTGGCTGCGCCGGCGCATTCAGCTGGCGAATTGCCGTCAAATCAATTCCGACTGCATTCGCCCACTTGACGCGGTATTCTTCGCATTCCTGCGATGTGAGAACGGGATGTCCCTCGTCGTCTTCGCCCCGCCAAATATGCCAACGCCGGCCATGCAGGTGCCGCTTCATCTTCCGACACAACTCCGCATTGGGACAGGTTGCATATGCCATTACGCTGTGATCCCCACATCGAACGTCGATCCATCGACGGGATCACAACAATCGCAGATGGGGTTGGAATCGCTTGTTGTGAACGGGCCGTAAGTCAAATCGAGAGGATCGCAAGCGCATCCCGGGTCGGGATATAACGTTTCCATAAAGATGCACTCATTGGAATCCCCTGAAACGTACAAGTTGAAATCATCACAGGATGCCTCCGCGTTCCGGCACACAAAATAAACATACCACTCTGTTGTGCAACTCGAACCAGTGGCCGCGACAAAGACAGCTGGCGCTGCGCTTTCCCATCGTCCCCGCGTCTCATTCCAATATAATTCAATCGTACCGCCGTCGAGATTTGGACAACCCGACACATTCGTAAACGTCGCGGTCAGTGTTGAGGGTAGACCGTTCGAGCAACAGCCGACACTCTGCAAACCGGATGATGAACTCGATCCCGATGATGACGAACTGGATGATGACGAACTTGAGGAGGATGGCGGTTCACTGTCGGTCAAGCTGATGGAGCCGCCGCCGTAGTCGGAGTTATAGTCGGGGATTAATGAGCCCTCATCGTGGAGTGGTTCGGGCCAGAGAATTCGAGGATCCTCGGGACCAACTTCGATTCGTATCCGTGGTGATTGATCGAACTGCACACGGATGGTTTCAATTCCCAGCGCTGTCAATTCGCTGCCATCACGGGCAAGCAATCTTACCCGGCCGTCCCAGGGACGAGGAATTGATTGCAGGTTGGCAACCTCGATCAGGTAGCGCGTCGGTGGTTCGGCATACGTACGGAAGAATTCGCGAGCGAAGGCTCTCGAATCGTTCGCTGTGCGAATCCACGGCACCCACACCCGAATGCGCCGTTCGCCGTACTGGTCGCGACTGGCCGACTGTGTGTAATTACCCCGCCAACGGTAGACCTTTCGAGCGTCGTCGCCGGAAACATTCTGTTGGTCGTAAATGTAACCGCCCGTGAGGACAATCCGATTAAACAGCAGATCGCGTTCGCGAGATTCCTCCAACGAGACGATATCCACGCCTTCCTGATACGTCGCGATGACGGTGCTGCGCTGCCTCAGGAAGAAGAACTTGCCGTCTTCATTGACGCCCCACGAAGCATTGCGCGCCCGCACGGCCAACTCTTTTAGAATGGCCCTGGCCGACTCCTCGCCACGAAATTTCATGCTGGTGATTGACGTGGCCGGCAGGGACGACTCGATGAGACCGGCATCGTATGTAATGTTTGTTTGCGACAGGATGTATTGCGAAAGCAGCAGCTCGACAAGATTGTGTGGTTGATCGACTGAGTCGAAAGTCTCGACGGCGTAATCGGGATCGTTGGCGAACAGATCGGTGGCCGCGTAACGATGCGGTGGCATTTGATCGCCGCCGGTGGGATTGTAACCACCTGGAAACACTTCGTTCAGCTCAATTCCCATCCCAGCCAGGCGGAGCGTCACTCCGGCGGGACTGTTGGCCTGGCGATGTTCGACGCGTCCGAAATACCAGCGGTCTCCCGTATCGAACTCGAAGGCGATCCAGTCGCCGACATCAACAGAATTCCGATCGGCAAACGTGTCTTTCAGCCGCAGTTCCGCTGCGCCGCAGCCGCCCTGCCGATGCAGTTCAAACCAACAGCCGGCAATCGCCTTTTCGGAGAGCGCTGCGACAAAGTCGGTTGGGCCAGGGGAGTAATGCAGGATACGGCGGGTGTAGCTCATGGGATTGCGGGCCGTTTAGACGCAGACAATGATTTAGGACACAAGGGTTGGCAACGGCCGTCATGCGCCGGGTGAGGTTGTGTAGATTGTGGGATCTTCCGCGTGAATGGCGACGGAATACGTGAACAACGCCTTGTTCGACAGATCGTAGTCGAAGCGGATTGTCGAGCAGGATTTCAGTTTTCGATATGTTGCCGTTGCGGTGTCATGGTACAGGAAGAACTCGTACTCATCTTCCGACGAAGTGACGTCGAGCTGTGACCGCAACTGCTCGAGTTCCCCGAACATGTCGGCTTCGGAGATTTTGAGGCCTCCCGCTTGCGTGCCAACCTGACCTTCGATCCGAATATCAATTCCCTGGCGCGAATGGCCGACGACGGAATCGCCGTTGGCCAACGGAACCTTGAATTGCTCGAAGTCCCACGCGTCTTGCACGCGAATCGCCATAATCGGCCGCGGCAATTCGTAGAACGTTGTGCCGTCATAGACGGCCGGTTTGAACGTGAACGCCATCGCTCATCCTCGCCGGTTGCGTAACTGAAGCCCTTGGAAACGGAGATCGCGAACGACGGTGTTGACGTCGGAGGCTTCCCGCACGTGAATTGATATCCCGCCGAAGTTGTTGACCGTCTCTTGTCTAGGGGAAGTGGCCGACGCGCGCGTTTCGGGTCGTGGCTGCACATCTCGATCGAGGGCATCGAGAAACCATGCGCCGAGCTCCGAGCCGGCCGGCTCGCGGATGACGACTTTGTCCCTGGTCAACATGGTGGCAACTCGATTCGAACCAGACAGACAGTTGAGGAAGCTCCCATCGGGTATCGTGATTCGTGTTCGACTCAATGCTTGAACTTGGCCGGCAATGCGATCGAGCATTCGGCCGAGAACGCGGATGGTGAGTGATTCGGTGAAGTTGTTCATGGTTTTGCGAGGGAAATAACGGGGAGGATTTCTGCGTTCGATCCCACGGGACGCGGCCCGTGGGCTTGCGGTTTTACACACGAACAATGTTGGGGGTGACTTCGAAGTCTCGGCCGGTAAAGACGATTTGATTGGATTCCTTGCTTTCGGACATCGTGAGCGACTCGCGGTAGACTTTCGCGAACGTGATTTTTTCGCTCGCCGCTCCCGCCGGATCGACAACGGTGAATTCCAGCTGCAGCGTGTCCTGCTCTCCGGTGGGGGATGTGCTGACGACGTTTGCGCCGGACGTGAACATCAGCATCTCGTACAGTTGCAATGGGTCGCCTCCACCGGCCGCTTTGCCGATGAGTTGCGACCACTTGACGGTAAACGAAAGGGAGATCGACTCTTCGTCACCCTTGCGAGTATGGCCGTCGGCGAGCGAGCCGCGGTCCTTGACCTCGATGGTGTTGGCCCGTTCGGTCCAGGTCAGATCACCCTCATCGAGAAGCAGGGTCAGCGATTGGGCCGTCGGCGTGGTGCCGTCCTTGATGACGAGTTCACCGTCGCGGAGGCTGCGTGCGATATTTGTGACTGCCATGTGTGTTCTCTGATTGGAAAACTTTGCTCAGGCGTGATTGGATGTTTTTTGAAGTGGCAGTCCCACGGGGCGCGGCCCGTTGGCTTTGGAATTCACATCGGGATATCACGTTTGTTGTGCGATGCCGGGGCAGGTGATAACGACGTGCTGCATTGCGTGACGTTGGGCGTCGATGTCGCGTCGAGTTTGGTCGCGGGTTTCGGCTTCGCGGAGTGTGCCGTAGCCAATGATGGGTGTGCCGCTGACGTCGTAGTCTCGCAGCGGCACGGTTGTCTGGGAGATGGTTTCGACGACGGCGTCGGCCAATTCATGGATGCGCGATTTGTCGATGTTCTGTTTGACGAAGCAGTGCACGGTGAGCGTCAAACCGATTTGCTTGAGGCCGCCGCTCCGTTGAGGCCGGCGGGTCCATTCGGTGATCGACAGTTCCAGCCACTCGTCCAGTGCAGAGGTATCGATGCGAACGCCCGGGTATGCAATTGTCACAACAAGCGGAAACTGATCTTGAAAGTAACTGAACAGGCTGGCCGTGATGAGTTCCTGTTTGAACGGGCTGGGCATGATTCACCGGAAGAGGTCGAATGTTGATAGTCGAAGCTGGCCACGAGGAAATCGTTTGGCCTTCATAGATTCGGGACGGGGTTGCGCAGGTTCTGTTTCACACCTGTCGGAATGCGCTCAGCCGTGTGATGCGGATGAATGCAAATTGATCGCCTGAGGACTTCGCGCACGACGACGCGTCTCAACTCTCGCCGGTAGTTGGGCGCATGCTTGGTGGGTGACTCGTCGAGCCGTTCAGCGGGACGGACGGTATCGATCCTCGTGTCTATTTGCGGTCCGGCGGCCATGGTGATCTCCGTTTGATCCCACCGGCCACGGCCCGTGGGCTTTTCGGGGGTGCCACGATTAACCTGCGTCTCAGTCGTTCGTTTTTCGGCAATCAAGCGTGTAGACCAGTCCGCCGGTCGATCGGTTGAAGACGATGATGTCGTATTCGATCGCGTTATAGACAATGCGGCTGGCTGGACAGGGTACCGTCGTGGGGAGTTCCTCAGCCTTGATCTGCAGACGAAGCGCGGCGGCTAGATGCTGCGCGGCGGTTCCTTTGGTGGGACGCGAAGGGGCAGCGCCAATGATCGCGGTGAGCGGTGTATCGACGACGTCCTCGGACACTTGCTGTGTTTCAGTGTCGAATGTCTGGGTGACCTGTCGAAAGGTGATCGAAACGCCCCAATCGTCAAATTTCCGATCACGGTCAGCCGTCAGGATTGCTTGTGGGATTGCCATGGGACTTTCGCCGAGAGGGATTTGGATTCGCTAAGCCGCAAGCGGTGTTGGTTTGTCTGTAAGGAATTAAGGCAGTGATCGATCAGAGTACGCGGCCGAGTACTTGGGTGAAGATTGCACCGAGCATGAATGTGAGTACGGCCAGAACGGGCGTCAGGTTGTGCTGCCAGCGCTCGATCAGCCGGATGCGTTTTTCGTGATCGTCGGTGATTTCGATCAGCGCGGAGAGCGAAACGCGAAGGCTTTCGACGTTGACGTTTAGCTGCTGCAACGATTCAACAATGCGATCGAGTTTCTCGTCCATCACGGTGGATTCCAGCGAGCGTGAGAGTCAGGACAATGCATGACGGCAGCAGAATCCCACGGGGCGCAACCCGTGGGCTTAGTTATCCCGTTGCGTCGTCGAACTGAGAGACTTCCCAGGAGGGACGCGACTTGAGCAATTGCTCGTACAGTGAGCGGGCCTCGAGCAGCGCTTTCAAATTGGCCGCGCGGTCGGTTGAATGGCCACCTTGGCCGGCTAAACCGTATTTCAACGCCGAGAGCTTTCCGTCGCGCAGCAGATTGGTAACATCCAGATCGATCTGCGCAAGGATGCCTTTGATTTGTGCTTCGGTCAGTTCTGTGCCAGAGACAGTCGAAAGATCACTCAGGTCGGCCATCAGTTGAGTCCTGCTGTGAGGAATTGGAATTGCGAAAACGTTCGTCGAGACAGGGTATGATTTCCTGCATGACGGCCGGCGGGACGAACCACCCTTCCGCCGGCGCCGCTTCACCTTTTTTCAGCGGCACGACGGCGCGATCGGCGGGAATGTATTCGATTTTATTTCCGTCGGTCGCGCAGCCGGCCACTGCGGCCGCGAGACAACCAGCGATTAAGACGATCAGCGTTTTCCTGGTTCGGCTTGGCGGCGGCCCGCATGTTCTCTGCAACGCGGTCTTTGGATTCATTGTCTTCTTTCTGAGAGTCGCGGCGGTTCAGCCAGGCGAAGACCTGCCCGACGGCGAACAGCAGCGAGCTGAAAAGCGACTTGAGCGGAGAAAACAAATTCATCGTGTGTCCGCCAAATATTTGCGAATCGCATTGAGAACCGTTGAACCGACGCCGGCGATTACGGCTCCAATCACGGTGCTGTCGTCCAGGTTCGGGAGGACCTGCGTCGATAGATAAACGACAATCGCACCGCCACCGGCGAGTAAAGCGCCGCGCAGCACGGAGAAGGCGTCTTTCTTGTTCAGACTGAGTCGTGGGGAACCGTTCATGGGATGTCCTTCGGGACAGAATGTGATGATTGTTCAAGTTGCCGGGTTAGCTCGTAGGCGAGCCAGCGGAGTTGGTCGGAGTAGTTGGATTGGATGAAATCGGTTTCGCTAAGCTGCATGCGTTCGCAACAGCGGAGTACGAAATAGTCGAATGATCGGGGGCGCTTCAGGTTGTCGGCAATGCTGCGCGACTCGCCCCCGATGAAAAATTTTCTTGCGTCTCCTCGATATGATCGGTCAACATGTTGCTCAGCCGACTGATCTCATCGCATAACAGGATCAAGTCACCGGCTGTCCATCCGGCTTGCTGGAGTTCGCGGTAAAGATGGTCGGCGTATTCGCGCCAGTCGTCGGATGACTCCGGCGGGGAGGTCTCGAATTTGATGTTCGTATCTGCTCGCAGCGATTCGGCCAGCACCAGGACCGCGACTCTTTGGTGATACAGCTCCAGTTCATCCACAAAACCGGTGTCGTGTTCGTCGGTCCTGAGAACCGCCAACCCCTGTTTGTCGCGGATGGGCTGACAGCTGGAATCGCGGGCAACACGTGTTGGCGGATGCGGCTGTACGATGCCGTTTTTCCGCAGGCGGGAATGAAAGCCAAGCGGCAACGGGCTAAGCAACAAGTGCAGCGAACTCCCGTCGGGCCGTGGCAGCGCCACCGGTTTGGTGAACGAGTTGTGATCGGGTTGGCCGTTGATGAGCATGGGTGTTGGTTCTTGGGAGCCTGCGAAATCGCAAGCGTTGTTCGGACTGATAAGGGGTGACGAAATGAAATCCCCCGGCCCGCTAAGATGGGGCTTCCTGCCTCTCGCGAGAGATGGTGGGCGGCTTCCCTGCCGATCATCCTTCGCGAGCCGGGGGGCGGGACGTGATTAGTAAAGGTCAAACACAAAGCGGCAATCAGCCGGTTCACGCACCGTCGACTTTGGTCACGTAGACCGTATCGACGGCGGAGATTCCGCCGAAGTAGCGAACTTTCACGCGGAGCACGACATCGCGGTCGAACGCCGATTCGCTTTCCGCCCTTTGCAGAAACGTCTGCACCGGCCAGATTTCCGTCCAAATGAACTGTCGGCGGAAGTCGCCGATGTACCAGTCGTTGACGGCCTGACCACCTTGCTCATCGATGAATGGCGAACTGACCACTTCGGCCAGATTGTGAATCGGGTTGGCGAACCGCGTTTCATTCACATCGGTGGTAACGGCGATTTCGGTCGAGTTGATGACGCTGCGTGCCGTGCCTCGCAGGTTTTCTGGAACGAGCACCTGCTTGACCGGCGCGACGACGGGTCGGGTGGTGCCGTCGATTCGGTCGTCCTTCACTTCGGTCGCACGATAGCTGAGGACCTCTTCGACGTCGGTCCAATCAACCAGCGGTACGGCTGAGTTGTAACTTGTCGAGGTGGTGTTGCCCGAGCCGACCCAGTTACGGTTTGATCCGTTGGCCTTGTACAACTGCTGGCCGCTGCCAGTCGGCCGATAGACGTACGTGCCGCTGCCCGAATCGGCATCGGTCACGCCGCGGATGATCGTCCGCTCGCGCTCTTGCCGCAGGTAGTAACCCAAGGCCATCGCGCGACGATTGATTTCACCGGTTTGATCGAAGGCGATCAATTCCTCGTTGATGGAGAGGATGCGGCCTTGCTTGGTCTCGGCGGTGGTGACGTATTTCTCTTCGAAAGTCGATTCCTCGTAGGAATGTCCTTCCTGAACTTCGGTCGGACCGGCCAGCGCTTTGAAGCCGGCGATTTTCTGGCTCCGATGCCGGCTGGGCATGACGGTGACGAGCTTGTCGCCGACGAAACCGCTGTCGTCTTCGTAACCTTCGATGACCTTACGGCCGATGAGTTCGCCGGTGATCACCTGGAAGAGGTTAGCGCCGACGCCAGGGTTCGATTCCCGCAGCAGTTGCGGAACACTTTCGGACGTGGGAGTGAACTCACGTAACGACCGAAGTTGCGGCAAGACGCCACAGGCTTCGGCGAGTTCGTAGTAGCTGAAATCGTCGCTGCTGATTTTCTTTTCGTTCAGAAGCTGGCAGACTTTGTGGTAGAAGCCTTCAGCGCCGAGCGACTCAACCAGCGATTTGACGTTTTGACCTTGCATGAAGAATGTCCTTTGTCGGTGGAGTGTGTTTTAAGGGGAGATCCCACGGGCCGCAGCCCGTGGGCTTTGCGGGTGATGTTTATCCCAGGGCGGCGTTGGTGTTGGCCGAACCGGTGTGGAACGCGGAAGCAAATGTGACGCGGATCGCAGTCGCGGTGGCCGCCTTGTATTCGGCAGCGCGGGCAATGCCGAGCGCGTCGCTGCCGACCACTTCCAACTGTTGGTCCATTAACGCGGATGAGAGTTCATCGGGGCCGAGCGCGTCACCAACTTCATAAGTACCGGAGGCAACGTCGAACTCATAAACCGAGTGCGGGCTGTGATCGACCGAAACGTCGTCGGTATCGCCCGCCGCCGATTGCTGATGCGCCACGCCGACAAACAATGCCGCAAACGATGCCTGGGTTGTGGCCAAGTTGGTGTCCCAGGTGAAGTCGCTTGCCGGTTTCACGTCATCAGTGTCGAGAAACAGGAGGTCTCCCGCTTCAATGACGGTGGCGCTATCGACGCGTAGTTTGTGTAATTGAACCTGTCCGCTGCGAAAACGAAGCCGATTTGCCATGTGGAGAGCCTTTGCTTTTGGGGGGAGAATTGTGGGTATCCCACGAGACGCAGCCCGTGGGATTTAGGTTGTCAGGCGATGCCGGTTAAGACGGAACGGCGTTGGTGCTGCAGCGTCGCGATGATGGCCGCGTCGCTCAGTTCCGAATCGATGTTGTCGTCGCGCTCGCGACTGTACGGCCGCTGTTGGAACGGACGACTGAGTAGTTGTTTGCGTTCTTCGATGAGGGTTCTTCGCGAATCGGCATCCAGCGCGGCCGCGAGTTGAGAGCGAAACACTTCGGTGACTGCGGCCGCCGGCAGATTCGATTCGGTCAGCAGACGTTCGATTTCCCGCTGCTGTTCGGTCTCCCGGCGGTCGATTTGGAATTGTTCAAGCTGCTCCCGCAGCTGCCTGTTCTCGTCAGTTGACTGCTGCAATTCTGTATGCAACTCCTGGGCGTTCGGCAGGGGCGAAGACCAATGCGTCTCGTGCAGCTGCTCAATGTCGAACGGCGTGACTTCGCTGCCGAACTCGATCTGACCGTCGCTAATGCTCCAACCGATTGTGCGCTGCTGCATCTCCTCCGATGAGGAAGTGCGCACGTCGATGACGAGACATTCGGAAAACAGGGCGCGCCGCGCGACTGTCGCCTCTGGAGCATCGATCAGTTGTCGAACCTGATCCGTCAGCCGCAAATCGATGTCGGCCATCATCGCTTCCAATGAACCGTCCAGAGGAGTGATCGGCGGATGCTGTGTGCTTTCGCTGAAGGTCGAAGTTGTCGCGGGGAAGACGACGGCATCGACACTGACGACGTCATGAATTTTCTCAACAATCGCACGGTCGTCGCCGCGTTCGGCCAGGACGACATGACTCATACCGACAGCAGGGCTTTTGCTTTCAGACAACGCCAGAAACGTGCGGCCCGCCTCGGTGTCGAGCAACTGGACATCGCTGCGGACGCGGCCCCCTTCGTAACGCGGATTCACGATCGAGCCGACGAGATCGCGAGCGCTTCGTTCGTGAGGACGAGAAACGCTCACAGCGTGGTCAAGAAAGACGGGCTTGTTCTCATAAAGCGGGACGGCCTGTTCGAGTGCCTGCTCGGAGTAACGGTAACCGTTTTTTGAATCGCGGCCGGTGAGTGCGATGTTCCGCACGAGTCGGCGTGCCTGGTCGATTTCGACTTCAGAGGTGCGCCAGTCGTGGACGTGTTCGCACAGTTGCTGCATGTTGCAGTTTGGGGTGTTGCTGGTCATCGTTTTATTTCGTTGCCCGGTTGGTGTTGAATGAAGCGGTTTGTTGAAAACTGTTGCTGTTCAATTAGTGGGACATTGGTTGCGCGAAAACCTGAGTTTCATCCCACGAGCCGCAGCCCGTGGGCTTTGCGGACACGACAGAGACCGATCGAGATCGGACATCGAGCCAGACTTGGAGACGCGACATTGTCCGTTGCAGAATGGGATTTGTTGTTCGCAAGACGTGCGACAGCCACTTTGCGAGCCGCCAGGGAATGAGGTAATACAGCCCGGTTTGTCTGCGGCAGGGAATTGTCTCGCGACAGAACAACGGCAGTGTTTTCTGGCGTTTCACGAAATCGCGAAACCGCTCGGCGATCCGCAGCCGCTCCGCAGGCGGCCTGCCCAGCAATTCGAGTACGATTCGCGCATCGTCTTCATTGGCCGGATGTGAGACCGCCTCAGGGTGCGGCGATTTTTCGTAGTTGAGCCAGATGATGCGGGGCATGTTTCCCCAGGGGAGTTGTTGAGGACAGGAGATGCGAAGGAACGAACGGGACATCTTTCAGTTAAGTCGATATTTCTTCGGTGATTTCACTTTGCATTACGCCTGGATCGGCTTCGTCGCGGCGGGCGACTTCGGCGCGACTGAGAATTTTTGACTCGACGAGGCGCACGTCAGCAAGTCGTTCACGAGGACGGTCGCGCGTGGCAAGTTTGGGAAATGTCCAGTCGACTGCGACGTGGTCGAAGAAGTCATCGGGCAGCAAGCGAAAGCGGATTGCTTCGGACATGACCCACCGCCAGACGCGCGTGAACTCGGCAGCAAAGAAACGTTGCTCGCTTTGAAACAGCTTGACAGCCGGACCTTCGGCCACCATGGTCGAGGCGAAATTCGCATTCGAGGCATCGGAGGTCAGCATGAACTCCGGCAGACCGGCACCGGCGGCGGCGCACAACAGCAACATGCGCCCCAACGGCGCAGCGTCGTCGAAGTTTGTGTTCGGCTGCAGGTATTCCAGTTCCGTGCCCTGCGACGTCGTGAGGATCGTGCCAGGACGAAACCGTTCGCGTCGCGTCGTGCCGGTCGTATCGGTGAACGATCCGGTTTGGGCGGCATCGGCAAACGAGCCGGCTTGGGCCGGCGAACCCTGCACTTTTCGCCACAGCACAATAGAGGCCTGAAGTTTTCGCGCCATCAGCTCGGTTTCCAGCCAACCGTCGAAGCGATCGAGGGAAGCTGACAGCGGGGCGAAGATGGTCACGCCGCGTTTCTGGTTCGAGTCGACGCCGATTCGAGTGTGGAGGATTTCGCTCGCCGGTATTTGCTCGGCCAATTGGCCCGATGCAGGGTCGAGCCGCAGATAGGCGAGCGGCGTTTCGACATCGTCGGGTGCGGTGAGAACGCCCTGTGAGTCGGGTTGATCGGTGGTCGGGCCGACGGTTTCCGGATCGATGAAGCGAACGGTCGGCGGCCAATCGGGTTGAGAAAACAGCCGGAGCAAACATTCGCCGTCGCGCCAGGTACGTCGGGCGAATTCGCGGTAGGAAAAGTGCCGACTGTTGTTTTCGAGAAACGATCGCCACAGCCGATTGGCCGCCTGGATCGTTTCGCTTTCGTCGTTGTCCTTTTCTGCCGCCACGTGATTCAGATGCAGGTCGGGACCGACGATGTAGATTTCCAACAGTCGCAGCACGTTTCGTGCATGGGGATTCTCGACCACCAGCCGCCGCGCTTGTGAGCGGGCGTCGGTCCGCTCGGCTTCACCGATGGCCGACTTGCCATCGCCCATCAGCTGCCATTGACCGGGGTCTTCAGAAACCGGTTGCGGACCGGTAACCTCAATGAGATTCAGCACGCGCTCCTGCACGAGACGTTGATAGCGCGCCTTGAGGTGAACGGTCCGGATTTTGTCACGGATGAAATTGAACATGCGCGGGCTTTTGTCTCAGGGTGATTGATTGAAGGGGTCGGTCTCTAACTACAGCAGAGAGGGTTGCGCACGGTGTCTGGTTTTCAACGTGTTCTGGTTCGCTGAACCGCAATCGAGGTCGATTTACCAGCCAAACGTGCCGGCTGTTCCGGGGGGCGTGACGTGGAGCCATTCGTTGCCCGCTGGCGTTTGTGCTAGATGCAGACAGGCTGCCCCGAGCGCGAAGGCGCGGTCGTCGTGATGGGTGCCGTCCTGCAAATGGTCGAAGCGGCAGCGTCCTGACGCAGACTGTTTCAACAACAGCGACGCGAGTTCCGTTTCCAGGTCGTCGCGAGATTCGGTCGTCGGCAGTTGCCCGCAAGCGGGGTACCAGTTCACGTCGCCGTGGACGATGAGTCGCCGCAGGTTGACGGCGAGATCGTGATTGCCACGGCCTCCGCCGAATTGGAACCGCTCGATCTTTGCCCGAGTTTCCATTTTTTGAATGGTGCCAAGCAGTTGGTAATCATCAAACACAAACGTCACATCGTCGAAATCGTGAATGACGCGGTTCATCCAATCTTCAACCCAGGCGATCTTTGTCGGTTGGCCGGGCCGAGGGACAACGACATCCAAACGATCGACGATGATCTTATCCCCCTCGCGGTGCACAATGACGCCGACGGTGTAGTCGTGTTTTTCGGCGTAGTCGATTGCCGCCACGTATTGCCGTCGCGGTTGCCCGCGCTCCTGTATGCTGAGTGCCGGGTTACAGCAGGCCTCGGCTTCTTCGAGGGTGACGAACTCGCCGTCGGAGTGTTGCCACACGTTCTGCCACAGGCGTTCGTAAACCGGATTGGGAAGCAACTCCTGTTGTTCGCGGAGCGATTCGGTGGTGATCCAGGGGGCTTGCGCACCGGAAATTGATGAGAAATACCAAGCCGCGCTGTTGCGGGCCGCTTCGCGAACTTCCCACTGCCAGCCACGTCCTACGCCGGCATTGGTGAGAACGACGAGAACACAATTGGGCCGTTTGGCTGCCGAGGAAAGCAGCGAGAACCACATGTCGGGTTTTTCCCAATGGCAGAGTTCGTCGCAGATGACGAAGTCGGGCAGTGCTCCCCAGGAACTTTGCACGTCGGATGAGATGATGTCCAGACGGCTGTCGGTGCGGCGATTGACGATGAGGTGTTTGCGGAACTGCAGATCCTGACACAACCGGGGATTGGCCCGGCCGATACGGCGAACGGCGTCCCAGATCAGCGACGCCTGATCGCGGTCGGCAGCGGCGGCGAGACCGTGAATGCGGCGTTTAGCAAACAACAAAATCCAGGCGATCTGAATGGCCATGTCCGACGTCTTGGCGTGTCCGCGCGGCCGTTCGATGTAGGCTCGTGCGAGTCCAGAGCTAGATTGTGGCGGCTGCGCCGCGTCTGGCTCTAGACCCTCAACTCTCGACTCTCGACTACCCGCGAGTTGTTGCCAGGCGGGGTCGAGGGCGCAGAAGTCGCGGTGCTGCCAGGGCTGTATTCGCGCGCCGAAGGGAAGCGTTTCGTGCTCGCTGAGCAATAACTCACGACGAAACGTCGGCGGTGAATTCTTCGCCGCCTTGCCCAAAAAGCGCTCTTTCAATTTCAGGCGACAGATCAACGCCCATCGCTCGCGCCAGTTCAAGTAGCTCATGGTCGGATAGCTGATCAAAAAAGTCGTCGAAAGTCCGTGGCTGGTCGGTTTCGGGGTGATCCGTCTGCCAACCGGGTGGTGGCTTGGTTTTCAACCAAAAGGTCTGCGCGCTGACGTTGCCCTCTAAGGCGGCCCGATAGAGCGCAGAAGCCACGTTCTGGCCCAGCATCTGCTGAACTTCTTCGACACGTTTTCGGAAGTGTTGATCATCGCGAAATGTCCGAGCGAAGGTGAAAGCGGAGACGCCCAGCTGCTGACATGCGCCGGCCGGGCTGGCTCCGCGCAGTAGCAATTGCAACACGAGCTGTTGTTGCTGGGCGGTCAACAGATCGGGGGTGCTATCGACAGTGGTCACATCGACAGTGGTCACATCGATGGTCGGGCTGGTGTCAGCAGTGTCGTCCGTTGGGGATTCGATGGTGGCTGACGCTTTAGCTTTCTTACGTGTCGCCGGTTTCTTCCGAGTCGGTGTCTGTTTTCGTTTCTTTGCGGTTGTCGAAGATGTAGTAGACCGGCTCTGCGTAGCGGCTTTTTTTGTGCGTTTCTTCGCTGACGAATCGCTGTTTGCCATGTCTGCTATTTCGATTCCCATAGATGGCGGAGTGTCCGGCGATCGAGTGAGATTGTGCCTGCGTCACACCAACGCGGACAAAGCCGGCCCTCTCAAAAAAAGGATTCAAATGCCCCATTTGTGCAAGCGTTTCAACCCACGACCATTGGCAGCTTTCGCAGCTGCGGCGGATGAACGCGGCTGCCAGCCCGGCACCGCGATACGTTGGATGAATGACGACGCGAGAGAGTGTGATCAGTTTCGCGTTGAGTACTCGAAACTTCACACGGGACCACTTGCTCGACAGACCGAAGTACCGATTGCGCTGGCGCAGCGACAATGCCGGCGAAGTGAAAACGCAAATGCCAATTGGTTCGCCATCGTGCCATAACAGTGTCACGTAGCGGGTGATGCCGAGGGTGTGGCCGCGATAATGCCACCGAGCGAAGTACGGCCAGTCGGACTTGGAGGCAACGGTGATGTCGAGAACGGGGGCGAAGCTGATTCTTTTTTTTTGCGGTCGGCCCGTGTTTGCTCAATCTGTCCGTCGAGCCGGCAGACGACGTGCAGCGAGGGAGCGAGGTCGTCGAGAATGTCCTCGTGCGTTGTTGCCAGCAGGAACCCGACACCCCGCCGAGCGGCGGTCCGCCCAACGTTGTAGGCAATGACTTTGGCGAGGGTGCGATCGAGCGTGGCGGTGAACTCATCGGCCAGAATCCATTGCGGGTTTTGCGAAAGCGCCAGTGCGAGACGGAAACGGTAACGTTGCCCGTCGCTCAACTCCTGTGGGGTGCGCAGCAGCAACTGGGCTTCACCCAACCCGCAGATTGAGAGCAGCGCCATCGATTCGCTCACCGGCAACCCGAGCGAATCGACGAGGATATTCTCGCCCAGATCGAGCGAGTCGATATCGAGAACGCCGTCGAGCTGCGCGGCTGCGGCGCGCATCAGACTCGACTTTCCGGAGCCGGACGCACCGGTAAAACAGACGACATCGCCCGTTTCGATGGGAAGCTCCAATTCTTCGGCGATGACATGTTGGCCGGTTTCAAAGCCGATGCCGAAATGATCCATCACCATCGCAGCGTGGCTCGATGAGTGTTTGGGGAGAAAGTCGTAGGCAACGTTGAGGTTCATGGGATTTTCGATCAAAGGGTTCTGGAGTACGCGAAACCGCAAGCGTTGTGCGCGTGCCGACTTAGTCGTTGGGGAGTTTGATGTGGACCGTCAAATTGTGATTCGCAATGAAGTTGTCCAACTGGGGACGGAGCGCTTCCCAGTCATCCGGAGGCACTTCGAGTACAACGCGAACGACGTTGCTTGTCGGATCCGGATCGGATTGTTGCTGAAACGAAGGATTGGGACCGAGCAGAAGATCGTTGATGTCGCTGGTGTCGAAACCGGTCAGGGTGGCATCGAAGTCTTCGGTCGCGTTGAGTTCGCCGAGCAGATCGACGAGTTTGTCTGCATCCCAGTCGCTGCCAACCTGCGCGTTGTTGAGCGTGACGTTGAGAGCTTTTTCACGGTCCAGCGAAAGCGAGACAACCGAGACTTCAACTTCGGTGACTCCCTGATTCTTCAGAATTTCCAGCCGCTGGTGTCCGCCCACAATATGTCCGGTCTGCTCGTTCCAGACGATCGGCTGAACGAGCTGGAATTCGTTCAGAGATCTCTCCAGACGGCGATAACCTGGGGTTCCCGGTTGCAGCGGAATGCGAGGGTTGTAAGGGGCGGGTTTGAGGTGGTCGATGGGAACGGTTTTCAGATTCATTCAAATCTCGATTCGGATTGGCGGTTGGCCATTGTGGAAGATCGTCGATCTCGGTGTGGTCGTCGTCGATTTCGAGCAGGCCGGGAGACATGCGAAAGCGTGAACGCAATTCATTCTTGATTTTTTGCAGGCAGCGAGTGACGTGTCCCTTGGGATGTCCGAAAACAGCACCGATGTGTTCTAACGGCCAACCGGCGTTTTCACGCAGGGCGAGCATCGCCAGATATTTCCATTTTCGTTGGTCCTCGCCGGCATATTCGTCGTGGACGATTTTCCAGAAGTGATCGGGGCCGGTACGAGGCAGGACGGTTTTTGTTCCATTTTGTCGCGTGGTAGACAATGTTGTGTTGCCTTTCTCTGGAAGGGAGTCTGTTGCGCGCCGAATACTTTTCAAAATCGCGGCGGAGAGTTTGACTCTGGTAAATGGTGGATGGGAAGAGGGAATTGGGCGTGATTGGAGAATTGACTGGAGAAACTGAGTTGAATTCTCTTAGGAGTGACGTTCGGCTGGCGGAGTTGTTGGTTGTTGAATAGTGTGGAGAGAGAGATGTCTGGAATTTGATCCCACGGAGCGCGGCCCGTGGGCTTTTGAAGTTTGATAAACGGACGATTTGTGTTTGGAAATGGGTTTGATGCAGCCTGAATTGGAACGTTACAGCAAGCAGATTCTGTTCGCCGGTTTGGATGAAGCGAAGCAGCAGCGATTGCTCGACAGCAAGGTGTTGTTATGCGGTTGCGGTGCGCTGGGAACCGTGCTGGCCGAGACGTTGGCGCGGGCCGGTGTGGGAATGTTGCGGATTGTCGATCGTGACTTTGTCGAATTGAGCAATCTGCAGCGGCAGGTGTTGTTCGACGAGCAGGACGTGGCCGATCGAACACCAAAGGCGATAGCCGCTGCCCATAAATTGACGCGAATCAACAGTCAGATCACCATCGAGCCGATCGTGGCCGACATCGATCACACGAACATTGTCGGTTTGACGGAAGGCGTCGATCTGATTCTCGATGGCAGCGACAACTTCGAGGTGCGTTTTCTCATCAACGATGCGTCGCTGGAAACCGGCATTCCTTGGATCTATGCCGGCGTCATCGGCAGTCACGGGCAAACGATGACGATCTTTCCCGGCAAGACGGCTTGTTTGCGCTGCTTGATCGAATCGGTACCCGATCCGGGCAGCACTGAAACCTGCGATACAGCCGGCGTACTCGGGTCGGCCGTCAACGTCATCTCTTCGCTGGAAGCAATCGACGCAATCAAGATTCTCTCCGGGCAAGCGGAGTTGGTTTCGCCAAAGTTGACGGTGATCGATGTCTGGGACGGCAGCTTTCGACAGATGAACCTGGCATCGTTGCGCGAAAACAGTCAATGCCCAACCTGCATCGGCGGCGAACGCGTCTGGCTGTCGGGAAAACAAGGCGCACAGACGACGGTGCTATGTGGCAGGAATTCCGTGCAAGTCTCGCCTGCAAAAAAGACGAAACTTCCGTTCGAAGAACTCGCCGAGAAACTGAGTACTGCCGGCAAGGTGACGACCAACCCGTATCTGTTGCGACTGGAATTGAGCGACCCCGATTTCGATGTGACGGTGTTCCGCGATGGCCGCGCGATTATTCAGGGGACTGAAGACGCGGGTGTGGCGCGGAGTGTTTATTCGCGGTATATTGGGACGTGAGTTCTTGGTCCCACGGGGCGCAGCCCGTGGGCTTTGAGAGTGCGAATCGGCAGGCCTTTTTTGTTGACGAAAAATCGATGGCTGGATTGAAGGTTGAGCTCCCGACGATACAGAACTGGAGTTGTCATAGCTGCAGCGGGTGTTGTCGGCAACATGCAATTGAAGTGACCGACGAAGAGCGGCAACGGATTCTCGATCAGCGCTGGGAAGACGACGAGGCGGTGGGACCGGATCAGCCGACGATTGTTGCCGGCGGGCCGATCTGGAACAGGTCGCAGCGACTGGCCCATCGCGCAGACGGTGCGTGTGTGTTTCTGGCCGACGATGGATTGTGCCGAATTCACGCCAAGTTTGGCGAAGAGGCGAAGCCGTTGGCCTGCCGGGTTTATCCGTATGCGTTTCACCCGACCGGAAACGGGGTGACGGTTAGCTTGCGATTCAGTTGTCCGTCGGTGGTCGGTAACCGCGGCAAAGAGATTGCGAAGCAGACGACGGAACTCCGCAAGATTGCGCGGGCCGTCGTACCGAAAAATCTGACCGATTGGCCCGCGCCGGAAATTTCCCCCGGTCAACGGCCCGACTGGCCCGATTTTCGGAGGTTTGTCGAAGCGCTGGACACAACGCTGGCCGGCAGCGATGCGTCGATCACCGTCCGCCTGCTGCGGGCGCTGTTCTGGATCAACCTTGTAAGCGAAGCGCGGTTCGATGCGGTGAAAGGATCACGGCTGACGGAGTTTCTCGGGCTGATTAACGAGGCGGCCGCCGGAGAGTTTACAGACGAAACAATCGAGACGAAAGAGCCAACCGGGCTGGCGAAGACGCAGTTTCGTCTGCTAGCGGGACAATATGCGCGGCGGGATACGGCGGTTGATTTGGAGAGTGGCTGGCGCGGTCACTGGCAGCGGTTGCGATACGGAGTACGTTTTGCCCGGGGCCGAGGATTAACGCCGCGCGTGCAGGAATGCTTCTCCGAAGTGCCGTTCGAGTCGTTGGAGCAACCGTTCGGCGGTCTGCCCGACGGTGCCGATGAATTGCTGACGCGTTACTTTCGGGTGAAGATTCAAGGGTTGGCATTTTGCGGACCGGCATATTACAGCGTGCCCTTGGTCGAGGGCTTTCGCAGCCTGGTGCTGATTTACCCGTCGGTGTTTTGGTTGGCGCGCTGGCTGGCGGCGAGTGAAGAGCGGAAAACGTTGGCGCTGAACGATGTCGAACGGGCGATCGCGATTGCCGACCATCATCATGGTTATTCGCCGGCGTTCGGACTGCGCGGGTTTCGCAGCCGCGTGCGTTTGCTGGCGCGGATGGATGAGATTGGTCGGTTGTGTGCCTGGTATGCTCGGTGAGGTGGAAGTCTTGGGGACTGCGAAACCGCAAGCGGTTTACGCGTCGTTGATTTTTAAGAGAGTTTTTCCCGGGCGGGCGGGTTGTTCGGCGTGGCCGACGGCGGCGGTGATTTCTTCCATCGCAAACGTTTGGCCGACATTTGAAGACAGCACGCCCTCGCGGATCAGGCTGGTGATGTTGCGGACGAGACTGAGCTTCGCGACGAGACCGCGTGATTGCATCCACCTCGAGAGCCAGAAGCCTTCGATGTTTGCCGACGGTCCCATTAACCAGCGCGGCGAAAACGAAAGATCGTCATCGGTCAAAGTTCCGTAGACGAGCAAACGCGCATTGGCGGCGAGACAACGAACGACGGCAGAGCCGGTCTTTCCTGCAACCGGGTCGATGGCAAACGGTACTCCCTGTTGTTCTGTGATCTCTGAAACTTGTTCGCGGAGTTGATCGGGATCGTCGCGATCACCGTCGAAAGTGAGTACAGCGTCGCCGCCGAGCGATTTGAGTTCTTCGACCTGTGCCTGACGACGGACGATGTTAAGCGTGCGGAAGCCGTAACGCCGGCCGAGGCGAATGACCATTCGCCCGAGGGCCGAGCCGGCGGCCGTTTGCAGCAGCCATGCACCTCGCGGGATTTTCAATTCGAGCCGCGTCATGACGTAGGCCGCTGCCGGATTGACGAAGAACATGGCGGCTTGTTCGAGCGGCAGATGGCGCGAAAGTGGGATGGCTTCTTTGGCGCGAATAACAACGTGATCGCTCCAGTTGCCGCCGCTGGGATTCATGGCGGCAACGCGGCGTCCGACGAGAAACTTCCCGAGCAGTCCCCCGCCCGATTCCTCGACGATGCCGACGCCTTCGAACCCAGGTGAGGCGGGCAGCGCCGGGCGTTTGCCGTAGGTGCCGCGAATCATCAACAAATCGGACGGGTTGACGGGGCTGGCGAGCATGCGGACACGAACTTCACCCGGCTTGGGCGTTGGAACGGGGATGTCGCGCAATTGGAGAACGGTTGCCGGTTCTCCGAAGTTGTCGAATTGGATTGTTCGCATTGGGTTGGGCGTTTCTTGACTGCGTCCGCGTTAGCTGCATTTATCAGGGGGTTTACACCCCCCCGCTCGCATTTTTGCGTGAACCAAAGCGGCGGTTGTTGCGTTCGACTCTTGATAGTCGATCTGACGGGCCGATACAATCCGGGTGCGCTTTCTGCTTTGTTTGCCGTTCCAGGCAACACTTCGGCCGACGCGTCCCGTCTTGCGACATTTCGATTCTGCCCCGTACAACGAGGGATGACATCATGGGTTTTCTGGACAAACTGCGCGGCGAACTGGTCGATATTATTGAGTGGATCGACGACACGCGGCATACGCTGGTGTGGCGGTTCCCGCGGTATCACAACCAAATCAAAAACGGCGCACAGTTGATTGTGCGACCAGGACAAGTGGCCGTCTTCGTCCATCGGGGTGAATTGGGCGATGTCTTCGAGCCGGGGAATTACGAACTGAAGGCCGACAATCTGCCGATCCTATCGACGTTGATGGGTTGGAAGCACGGGTTCGACAGCCCCTTCAAATCTGAAGTGTACTTTGTCAGCACACGGCAGGTTACCGATTTGAAATGGGGTACGCCGAACCCGATTATGCTTCGTGATACTGACTTCGGCATGGTGCGATTGCGGGCATTCGGCAACTACACCCTGAAAGCGATTGACGCAAAGATTCTGCTGAAAGAGTTAGTCGGTACCGACGGCGAATACGAGACCGACGAGATCAACGAGTTGTTGCGGTCGATCATCAATTCTTCCTTTGCCGACATGCTGGGCGAATCAAAGGTTGCGGCACTCGATCTGGCGGCCAACTATCGGGAGATGTCGGAGCAGTTACGCGAAATAGTCTGCGAGCGAATCGACGACGAATACGGTTTGGAAGTTCCGCAGCTTCATATCGTGAATGTCTCGCTGCCGGAGGCGGTGGAAAAGGCGCTCGATACGCGCAGCAGCATGGGCGCCATCGGCAACATGAATCAGTTTCAGCAATACCAGATGGGGCAGGCGATGTTATCGGCCGCCGAGAACCCGTCGGGCGGCGGAGCAGCCGAAGGCATGGGTTTGGGCATGGGTTTCGCGATGGCCAACCGCATGGTACAAGCCCCCGGCATGGCGGCTCCCGCACCGCCACCACCGCCAATGGCCGCCGCTTGGCATGTTGCAGTCAACGGACAGACACAGGGTCCGTTTAATGATCAGCAATTATCGCAGGGGATTTCCAGCGGTCAGATTTCGGCGACAACGAGCGTCTGGTGTGCGGGTATGCCGGCGTGGACGCCGGCGGGGCAGGTACCGCAACTGACCGGACACTTCGGGGCAACGCCACCTCCACCGCCGCCGCCTGTTTGACGATGGCCTAATGCGTTGTGGTGACTGCGATGCGTCGCAGCTGATGAGCGCGTCACTTCTCACTGTGGATCGAATTTGGATTCTTGAAAATGCCTGATGATGCCGCTTCGCCGATTTTCGATGAGCCGGATGCGCAGGGGTCAACCTCTGAGGCGGGACAATCGATCGATGAGGGCAAGGGGCGGACGTTTCCATGTGAAGGCTGCGGCGCCGACCTGAAGTTTCATATCGGACAGCAACAGCTCAAATGCCCGTTCTGCGGATTCGAGAAACAGATTGAGTTCAGCGAAGACGAAGCCGTCGTAGAGCAGGACTTTCATGCGATGCTCGACCATTTGCAGGAACTACGCGAGCAAAAGCAGGAAAGCGGTGCCGACCAAGGGGACGGGGATGCCAATGAAATCTGCTGCGATTCGTGCGGTGGCACGACGGTTTTCATCGGTCCGCTAACGAGCAGCGAATGCCCGTATTGTGCATCACCATTGCAACTGAATGACGTACACGATGCCGAGCATCGCGTGCCGGTGGACGGTGTGCTGCCGTTTCTCGTCGATAAGAAACAGGCGCAGACCAACTTGGGCGAGTGGGTTCAGTCGCGATGGTTTGCGCCGAACGAGTTTCGCCGGCGCGGCGTCGATGGCAAGTTCAGCGGCGTCTACATGCCCTACTGGACTTACGACTCGATGACCTTCACCCGATACAGCGGGCAGCGCGGTGAATATTATTACGTGACCGTCGGCACGGGAAAGAACAAACGCCAAGAGCGTCGCACGCGGTGGTATCCCGCCTCGGGGAGATTCCAGCGGTTTTTCGACGACGTGATGGTGTTGGCCGCAAAGGGATTGAACCGCAAATTCATGCTGGCGCTCGAGCCGTGGCCGTTGGGAAAATGTGTTCCTTTCAACCAGGAAATGCTGGCAGGCTATTTGGCACGGACGTACGAGATTGAACTGGACGGCGGTTTTCGTGAAGCCAAAGGCCGAATCGAAAGCACGTTGGAAAGCGATGTGCGGTCGCGGATCGGCGGCGACACGCAACGCGTCCATTCGATCAACACGAACTACAGCGCGATTGCGTTCAAACATCTGTTGCTGCCGGTTTGGTTGCTGGCGTATCGCTACAACGAGAAGATCTACCAGGTGATGATCAACGCCGGCACAGGTGAAGTGCAGGGCGAGCGGCCTTACAGCTGGGTGAAGATTACGCTGACGGTGCTGGCCGGTCTGGCGGTTGCGGCGGGCATTTTCTTCCTTGTCAAATCGTAATTGTCGGCGTGGGTTTTTTGGCAATGTCCACTTTCTTATATCTGTCGGACGGTTATTTGGCAGCGATGGGCCTTTGGCTGGTGGCGTTGACGGTTGCGCCGGTCGCAATCATGCGCTGGCGGAGACAGCGGCGGACAACCGGGAAGCCGTTACGGTTGGTGCATGCCGGGCTGATGCTGTGGCTGCTGTTGGGCCTGTTGACGTTGCCGGAGTTGTACTGCGCCCTGTTCTACGACACGACTGACTCGTTCGGTTTGACAAACGTTTCGCTGCGATGGCACGAAATGCATGTCACGACCAATGCTGACGGGTTTCGTGATGACCACCCCTTGTCGAAGACCTTGAACCCTGATCGGCAGCGCATCTGCTTTATCGGTGACAGTTTTACTTTCGGGCATGGTGTACCAGATGTCGCCGACCGCTTCACCGAACGGATCGCCACCGACCTGGAATCAATACAACCCGGCAGATATCGCGTGGCCAACGCCGGCCTGCCGGGGCTTGACGTCCGTAAATTGGTCGATGGATTTCTGCCCGACCTGATCAAGCGCGACGTGCAAATTGATGTGCTGGTCTACACGCTGGTCCTCAACGACATTGAGTATTATGAAGAACAGACTGGCAAACTTTACCAGGATATCGAACAGCTGAAGCCGCGTTTCTTTCTGTTCCGCGACACGTACTTTTACAACCTTGCGTACTTTCGCTGGCAGCAATTGCAGCAACCACGGGTGCGGAATTATTTTTCATATCTTTCGGAGTCATACCGAACGGAACCGTGGAACCGGATGCAGCGTAAGCTGGACCAGTTAGTCGCGGTCTGTGATGCGAACGATATCGAATTGCGGGTGGTCATCTTTCCGTTTCTGCACAACCTGGGAACCGACTATCCGTTTCGCGATGCACATCGCCGGTTGCAGGACTATTTTGAAGCGCAGAGTGTGCTGTGCCTCGATCTGGAACCGATTCTGACGCAGCATGTTGATGACGGGTTGACGGTGAATCGATTCGACGCGCATCCGAATGAGCGAGCGCACGAGTTGGCAGCCGAAGCGATGAGCGAGCGACTGCTCGCCGATTTGTTCGAATCGGCGGAAACAAAATGACACTCGGCAAGACCGTGGATCACGCTGGCGAGACATCGATCGCATCCGCGCTGCTGAGCCGCGTTATTGCTGGGGCGGGGCTGTTACTGCTGGCATTCACGTGGCGATTGTGGACGCCGCAAACTGTTTATCCGCAGGTGCCGCTCTTTCGCTGGGCGGGACATGCTCCGGCGGCGCTGGAGTGGTTAGGCTTTGGGTTGATGGTCGCCGGTTTGTGCTGCGCGTTGGTCGCGTCACACGACAGTCGGGTGGGGCAAGCCGGGTTGATCACATTTGCCGTCGCGACTGCCGGCATGGTGCTTGCCGATCAACATCGCCTGCAACCGTGGGCCTACCAACTGAGTGTTGCCGCTGTTGTGCTTGTCTTTGCACCGGGCAGCCGTGGCGTGACGTTGTTGCGGATTCTGACAATCGCTCTTTACTTTCACTCGGCCGTGTCCAAGCTCGACTTCAGCTTTCTGGAAACGAACGGGCAGCAATTGGTGGCAGGATTGTTAGAGCCAATGGGGTTATCGACCAAATTCTGGTCGGCGGAGATGCGCCGCGCGATGGCTGCAATTCTGCCGGTGGGCGAGTTGTTGGTTGCCATCGGTTTGGCCGTCCCACGATTACGCCGTTGGGGTCTGTACGGCTCGATCACCATGCATGTGCTGTTGCTGGTCGCGTTGGGGCCGTGGGGAATGAATCACAAGCCGGGGGTGTTAATTTGGAACGTCTATTTCATTTCACAAAACTGGCTACTGTTTCACACACTTCGACGCGAACGCTGGACAAAGCACGGTGAGAGAAAGTGGGTTGATGGACTGGTCGCGGCGGTTGTGCTGTTGCCTTTGTTGGAACCGCTGGACCGTTTCGATCATTGGCCGTCGTGGGCGGTCTACACCGCGCATCCAGCGGTTGTGCGGGTGTACGTCGATGAGCAGCATCGGGATGGTTTAACGGAATCGGTCCATGCACATGTCGGTCCACACAACCCGTTCAGCCGCTGGCGGCCCGTGTCCATCGAGCGCTGGTCGCTCGATGCTTTGGATGTGCCGATCTATCCGCAGGACCGATTTCAACTGGGCGTGGCGATTGCGCTAACCGAAGCCGACGGATCGGGCGACGGTATCCGTGTGGTTCTCGACGGACGGGCGAACCGTTGGACGGGAAAACGCAGTCGGCGAGAATTAGTTGGGCGAAAGGAACTGCTACGGGAAGCCGAACGGTTCTGGCTGAATGCATTGCCACCGCAACAGTGTGCGCAAGATTGATCGCGCTGCGAATGGTTGAATTCGCCGATGGTGTGATCTACAAGTGATCCCACAGGGTGTTCTTACACAAAATACGCAATTCCGACGGGACGCGGCCCGTTGGCTTTGATAATTCACAGAGGGGTAATGATGACATTCGTTAATGAGAACTATTCGAAATTGAAGGCCGGGTATTTGTTTCCCGAAATTGGGCGACGGGTGACCGACTTCTGCACAAAGAATCCCGATGCCAACGTCATTCGGCTTGGCATCGGCGACGTGACCGAACCACTGCCGGCGGCGATTGTGGCGGCCATGCACAAGGCGGTCGATGAGATGGCCAACCGCGAGAGTTTTCGCGGCTACGGACCCGAGCAGGGGTATTCGTTCTTGCGCGACGCCGTTGCCGAAAACGATTACCGCGCGCGAGGCATCGACGTGTCGGCCGATGAGATTTTCATCTCCGATGGATCGAAATGTGACTCCGGAAACATTCTCGATATTTTCGGCGGCAGCAACCGAGTCGCGGTGACCGACCCGGTGTATCCAGTGTATGTCGATACCAACGTGATGGCAGGCAACACCGGGGATGGTGACGACAGCGGGCGATACGAGGGGTTGGTCTATCTGCCGGTGACGGCCGAGAACGGTTTCGTGCCAGCGCTTCCCGAAGAAGATGTCGATTTGATTTACCTTTGCTATCCCAACAACCCAACCGGAACGGTGGCGACGCGCGAGACGCTCAAGACGTGGGTTGATTACGCAAGAGACCACGAAGCGATCATACTCTTCGACGCCGCCTACGAGGCGTACATTACCGACGAAAGCATTCCACATTCAATTTATGAAATCGAAGGCGCACGCGACGTGGCGATCGAGTTTCGCAGTTTCAGCAAGAATGCCGGCTTTACCGGCGTCCGTTGCGGCTTGACGATCGTCCCGAAGGAGTTGAAAGGAAAAACGGCCGACGGCAGCAAGACGAACTTGCATCCGCTCTGGAGCCGCCGGCAGAGCACGAAATTCAACGGCACATCGTACATCGTCCAGCGCGCCGCAGAGGCCGCCTATTCACCGGAAGGCAAAGCGCAAATCGGCGAGTTAATCAACTTCTATCTGACCAACGCGCGGCTGTTGCGAGAAGGACTCGAGTCGGCCGGCGTCACCGTTTACGGCGGTGTGAATGCCCCCTATGTCTGGCTGCAAACTCCCGGCGGAAAAAGCAGTTGGGACTTCTTCGACGATCTCCTGCAGAAAGCGCACCTGGTCGGAACGCCGGGCAGCGGATTCGGCGCAAGCGGCGAAGGGTACTTCCGCCTGAGCGCGTTCAACAGCCGGGCCAATGTCGAAGAAGCCGTGCAGCGGTTCCAGCAGATGATTGCCTGATTCGTTTTCGTCCACAGAAAGACGCTTCGTCCGATGGCAGAGAACCAGATTGGTGACGCTGGCGACCGAGCATTCGAGCAGATTCGTCAGCAGCAGGAGACGCGGAATGAGATCATCATCAATTATCTGCAGATGCTGCATTTCGGCGTTGTTCTTGTCGCGAACCTGCTGACACATGTTCTACCGGTTGCACCGTACCGGGCTGGAGTCTTGCTGCTGGGATTCCTCGCAACGTCGTTGTTTGCGCGATTCGTAATCTTCTTTTACCTGCGCAGTAAACCCGCATATTCGCGTTGGCGGAAGTATCTGATTTCCGCCTTCGACCTTGTGATCTTCACTGCCAGCCCACTTCTGTTGGCAAGGCAGGACGCGTACCCGTGGTTGTTCCTCAGTGTGTTTTCGGTCTGTATCTACACGATGCTCATCGTATTGGCCGGGCTGCGGTACAGTCGGCAGGTTGTTGTTTTCAACGGTGTGGCGACTGCCCTGCTTCATGCTTCGTTGTTTGCTTTGCCGACCGAAGCAGGCTACCGGCTTCCCGTGTTAGTGGTCGGTCTGCTGACGCTTGGCATCACCACACTGTGCATTGCCTATTGCGTTGAAAGTTTGATTCGCATTCACCGCGAAGCCGCTATCAAAGAGCAGCTCGCGCGATTTCTCCCGCCGGAACTTGTGGAGCAAGTCTCGCGACAGCCAGATTTGCTCGACCGCACGACACAGCGGCGAGAAGCAACTGTCATTTTTACCGACATCCGTGGCTTCACACGCTTCAGCGAGCAGCTACCGGCGGAACAGGTTGTTGAGTTTCTCAATGCGTTTCTGGAAGAGATGACGTCGGCGATTATGGATCACCAGGGAATGCTCGATAAATACATCGGCGATGCGGTGATGGGAGTCTTCGGCGTTCCAGTGATTCATGGCGATCATCCGCAGCGGGCTTTGAAAGCGGCCATCGACATGCGCGAACGACTTCATGCGTTAAACCACAAGCTCGAACAACAGGGGTTGCCCGCGCTATCGATCGGCATCGGGTTGCATACGGGAGAGTTGCTGATTGGGGCCATCGGATCAACACGACGGCTGGACTACACGGTGATTGGAGACACGGTCAACGTCGCATCGCGGATTGAAGGCATGACGCGGAGCTACCCGGTGGAGATACTTCTCTCCGATTCGACGCGCGCCGCAATTGCCGACGACGTGACGCTGCACGAGATCGCCACGGTGACCGTAAAAAATCGGGACGAGCCAATTACAATCTGGTCGCCGGACCCGCCGGTGGATAAGAATTAGTTGCGCCGCGGTGGGCGATCTGCTACACTGGAACCGTCGCCGTTCGGCGTTATTTCTGCAAATCGTTGTTGTTACGGCTGCCAACATTTCCTGTGCAGGCTCAATCCTTTCTCGTGGGGAACATGCGATGAACGACGCGCTGTTATGGGCCGTTGGGCTGCTGGTAGTTGCGAACGTCATCACCCTCTTCATCGCCGCGAGACTTTGGCGACGCAAGCGTGCTGCAACGACGGAAACAAAGAAGCGTTCGTCGGCCGCCGAGCATCCGGCGGTCAAAGCTCTGGAAGAATTGGGAGCAACCGTCAGCTTTGACGAACATGGCCGGGCCGACTGTGTGGAGTTGCAGAACACGGCCGTAACCGACGAGCAATTGGCTCTGCTGGCGGAGTTGACCGATCTTCGCGCATTGAACCTGCGCAACTGCGCCCACGTGACTGACGACGGACTGAAACATCTGCGTAAGCTGACAAAGCTCACACAACTCAGCTTCAGTTGGAATCACATCACCGACGAGGGACTGAAACATCTGCGCGGCTTGACGAAGCTCAAAGAATTGGCACTGGGTGGAACGGCCCTCACCGATGCCGGCCTCGCCAACCTGACGGGCATGCACGAATTGGTGGAACTGGATCTGTGGCTGTGCAGTGGCGTGAGCGGCCCCGGCCTGACCCATCTGAAAGACCTGGCCAACCTGAAGGTCCTTTATCTCACTTACGGCGGCATCACCGATGAGGGATTGAAACACGTGCAGTGTTTGCCCCATCTCGAAAAACTCGACCTCGCCTACTGCATGTCGCTGACCGATGCCGGACTGAAACAACTGAGACCAATGACCAACCTGAAAAAACTGCACCTCTCGGCCACGCGGACAACCGACGAAGGACTGAAGAGCGTCCTGTTTCTACGAAACCTCGAGCGCATCCTGCTGCACGATACCGACGTCACCGACAAAGGCCTGAAAGAGTTAAGACGGCTACCATCGCTGAAACGAATCTACCTCAACGGCTCACGCACCACATCAGCCGGCATCGCCGACTTCCAACGCGCCGCACCGCATTGTCGGATTCACTGTTGAGCCATGGGACGAATCACAGATGTAGCATCGGCAAGCTGACGCGAGAGGTTGCGTTGCAAACCCTGATGAGAATTGGTAACGAATAACCCATGCCTCTGACAAACAAAACAGCAGTCGTCACCGGTGGTGGAAGCGGGATTGGTGCTGCGGTTGCTTTGTCACTCGCAGCCAGCGGTTGCCGGGTGGTGATTGCCGGGCGACGGGAAGAACCGCTGCTTGAGACGGCGGCTCGCTTCGAGGGTGAAACGGCCATGCTGACGCGGACGGTCGATGTGGCTGATCGGGACAGTGTGAATGCGCTGTTCGAGTGGGCCGAGCGCGAATTGGGGCAGATCGATATTCTGGTCAACAGTGCCGGCATCAACGTGCCGACGCGGTCGCTGGATTCGCTAAATCCGGATGACTGGGACAAGGTCCTCGCCGTCAATGCCACCGGTGCTTACAACTGCATTCATGCGGTGTTGCCGCAAATGCGCGCGCGACGTGACGGTATTATCGTCAACATCGGATCGGTCGCCGGTTTGCGCGCCGGTTTGATTGGCGGGGCGGCTTACAATGCCTCGAAGTTTGCAATGACCGCGCTGGGGCGGACGGTCGGCGTTGAATGCTGTGACGAGGGGATTCGCGTCACCAATGTTTATCCGGGCGAAGTGGAGACGCCGATTCTGGATGACCGCCCGGTGCCGGTGTCCGCCGAGCATCGCGCCCGCATCCTGCAACCGGAAGACATTGCGGCTGCCGTGCAGATGGTCGTCGAACTCCCGCCGCGCGCCAACGTGCCGGAGTTAGTTATCAAGCCGACGACGCAGGCGTTCTCGTAACACCCAATCGAAAGATTGTCGTTCGGAGATCCGGCTTGCTCGAATTCACATGTCTCATCGTCTAACATCCAGCCGACGAATTGACTCTTCCGCTGAACTTCCCTCTGGATGCCAATCGAACCATGCGACACGACGGACGACAAGCTGACGAACTTCGGCCCATTTCCGTGCAACGACATTTTACCGGGTCTGCTCCCGGGAGCGTACTCATCAAAGCGGGGCGGACGACTGTTCTTTGCACCGCAAGCATCGACGATTCGGTTCCCCCCTGGAAGAAGTACGACGAAAATCCCACCGGCTGGGTGACGGCCGAGTACAGCATGTTGCCCGGCAGCACATCTCCGCGAAAGCGACGCAAAGCGGATGGTCGCAGCACCGAAATCCAGCGATTGATCGGCCGCAGTCTGCGGGCGATTGTCGATTTTGAAGCTTTGGGCGAGCGGACGATCACAATCGACTGCGACGTGTTGGAAGCCGACGGTGGCACCCGAACATTGAGCATCACGGGCGGTTTCATTGCATTGGCCGACGCGTTGAATTCCGTCAAAGCCGATCTTCCGGCCGATCGGCCCGTTCTTCTGAACAGTATTGCGGCCATCAGCGTGGGAGTTTCGGCCGACGGCGCATTGCTGGACCTCGACTACGTCGAAGACAGCACGGCGGCTGTCGATATGAACGTGGTGATGACGGGAAGCGGCGAGTACGTTGAGGTTCAGGGGACGGCCGAACAAAAACCGTTCAGCCGTCAACTGCTCGACGAGCAATTGTCTCTTGCGGAGCTGGGAATTGCCCGTTTGACGCAGATTCAGCGGGATGCGCTGGGCGCAGAATGGCCTCTGGACTCAAACGGCTGATCCTGCTAGCATCCCGCCCCACATCTCACAGCATGCACCTGTCTTGTTGTGTCCCGCCGCGTTTTCGCCTTCAGAATGGAGTCTGTCGTGCGCATGTATCGCAAATGCCCCGCCGTTTTCCTGCTCGCTGCCGTGTCACTGGCACTGCTGATTCCAACATCCCCCACGATGGCGCAACGCCGCATCCAAGCGGTGAAGGGGAAACAGTACCGGCTGTCGAAACAGCACGGTCCGTGGATGATCATGGTCGCCAACTTCAAAGACGTCCCCAAAACCCGGCTGGAAATTGAAGATGGGCGAGCAATTCGGGTGACGAATGAAAGATATCGCGACGGACTCAGCGCCCAGGAAGCAGCCGACAAACTGGTCTTTGAGCTTCGCAGGAAGGGAATTCCCGCGTACACTTTTTCGCAAGCGGACGTGCCGGACGAAGTGAACACGATCGATCGCTTCGGCCGACAGCGAACTGCCACGATTCTTGCCCAGAAGGGTCGAGTTTGCGTGCTGGCGGGATATTACCCCGCCACGGATGACAAAATCGCCCAGCGGACGCTGAAACATGTGAAGACGAAGTTCAAATCGAAACAATTCAGTAGCACGGAGAAGAACACGAAGAAGAGGACAGAAATCGCTTCAGGCGTTCTGGATCAACTGATAAATGGTGGGGTCATTCACCGAACACGTGGCAAGCCAAACGCACTCAGCGGTGCGTTTTTGACAATCAACCCGTTACTCACGCCCGAAGAAGCCGCCAAACGAAAACGCGACCCACTATTGTTGAAATTGAACGCGGGCGGAAAATTCAATCTGCTCGACAATCCGGGCCGATTTACGTTGGTGGTCGCCACATCCTACATCAAATCAAATGTCACCAAAGGCGATAACCAGTTTCGCAACGCGTTGAACGCCTTTCAGTTGACCGACCATCTGGACGACACCGCCAACACCGCCTGGCAGCTCACGCGGACGCTCCGCGAGGGGAATGTTCCGTTCCGGCACAGCAGCGAGCTAGGATTAACTCAGCGAAATTTTGAAGCGTATGTCTTCCACGACCGATACGGATCGATTGTGACGATCGGGTCATTCGCCTCGGTCAACGATTCTGAAATTCCAAAACTGAAAAAAATCTTCGGCTCGAAAGTTCGCAAGAACCCGAATACCGGAAAGGAAGTCCTGGTAGCCGAGGTGATGACCCTGCCCGATCCGAAGAACAACGGGAGGTCGCTGCGGTCGTGGATTTTCGATCCCAATCCGCGGCTGATCGAAGTGCCGGCATTGCGGCGGTGATCGTCGATGAAGCATTCGGGCCCACGGGTTGCCACCCGTGGGCTTTGAGAGCTTGACAGGTGCGCGGCGGGTGGCAACACTTGCCCGCATGACGAATCAGATCAAAATGCCGACGATTGTCCTTGCCAGCCGAAACCGCAAGAAAAGCGGTGAAATCGCTGAGATTCTCTCTCCGCACGGCATTTCACTCGTAAGTGTTGCCGAGTTTCCCGACCTGTCGGACGTTGTCGAAGATGGCGACACATTTGCCGCCAATGCTGCTAAGAAAGCGGCGAAAACGGCCACGTTCCTCTCGCAGTGGGCGATCGGAGAAGACAGCGGCCTGGAAGTCGATGCGCTCGACGGTGCGCCAGGGATTTATTCGGCCCGCTACAGCGGCGAGAATGCCAACGACGAACGCAACAACGCGAAGCTGCTCGACGCACTTTCTGAAATCCCCCCGGAAAAACGCGGAGCGCAGTACGTCTGCCATATCGCGTTGGCCGATCCCACCGGCGATATTCGACTCAGCGTTGAAGCGACGTGTCGCGGGCGAATTCTTGCCGAAGCACGTGGCGAAAATGGTTTCGGCTACGATCCGCTGTTTCTCGTGCCGGAGTATCACCGAACGTTCGGCGAACTCGGTTCGACTGCAAAGCGGCATCTCAGTCATCGCGCTCGCGCAATGGAGAGATTCATCCCACAGTTGATCGGCATTGTGCGCGAATAATCGACACAAGGAATTCGGTTTCACTGTGACGAAACCAGCCAAACCGGTCGCGCTTTGATATGATGCACGGCATGCCCGGTCAAAGTGAAATCTATCTCGACAATAACGCGACCACGCGACCGTTTCCCGATGTGGTGGAGACCGTTGCGTTCCACTTGCAGCAGCATTATGCCAATCCGGGCAGCAGGCATTCTCCCGGCCAGGCAGCACGCAAAGTCCTTGAAGATTCGCGAGAAACAATCGCTGCCGTGCTGGGGGCCGAACCCAGTGAAGTCATCTTCACCAGCGGCGGGACCGAGTCGACGAATATCGTCTTGTTTGGGTTAACGCAGGGAGAACCGGGGACGATTGTTCTGACGGCGGGCGAGCATCCGGCGACCATCGAGTCGTGCCGCCACCTCGAAAAGGCCGGCTGGAAGCTGCATTGGCTGGAAGTGGACGGCGAAGGACGACTGTTGCCGGAACAATACGCCGATCTGCCCTGGCCGGAAATCAAGTTGGTCTCGATTATTCTGGCGCACAATGAAACCGGCGTGATTCAGAATTTGGCCGCGCTGACCGAGCAATGCCGCGCGCATCAAGTTCCGATTCATATCGACGCCGTGCAGGCGGTGGGGAAGATCCCGGTCAACTTTGATGAATTGGGGGTTTCGGCACTCAGTTTGGGTGCACATAAGTTTCATGGCCCGCGCGGAATTGGCGCTCTACTGCTGCGTGAGGATACGCAACTCGCGCCGATGCAATTTGGCGGACATCAGGAAGCGGGCCGGCGTCCCGGGACAGAACCGGTCGCATTGATTGCCGGCATGGCCAAAGCGCTGGAAATCTGGCAAGCCGACGCAAGCGAGCGATCCGATCGGATCGCCGCACTGCGCGATCGGCTGGAAAACGGACTGATGGCTGCCTGTGGGCCGGTTGTGGTGAACGGTTCGCGCAAATATCGGTTGCCTAATACACTCAACATTGCTTTTCCCGGACTCGATGGCGAGGCGTTGTTAGTCGCTTTCGGGCTGGATGGCATTGCCTGCTCGTTGGGAAGCACGTGCGCCAGCGGTTCGGCTGAGCCGGCACCGGTGCTGTTGGCAATGAAATGTCCGCGTGAGGTTTGCATCTCCTCAGTGCGATTTTCGGTCGGATGCGAAAACACCGAAGACGAAATTGACGAAGCCGTGAGAAGAGTCAGTGCAATCGTCAACCGACAACGACAATCGGTGTCGGCGACTGTATAATTTTGAAGAATTCTATCCCACGGACTGCGACCCGTGGGCTTTGTTGATGTGATATCGAATGACCCGACTGCTGGGGCGATTCACACGGAGGTTTTTCATGGCATCGCCGATCAGCGAATCCCTCCGAAAAAGTCGCTCCGGTGGTGAGCGGTTTCTATTGCTGGAGGAAAACCGCTTCGCACATGCTGCGGTCGAGCAACTGACTTGGAAGGAATCACCATCGAGACCGCGACAGGTGTTTCTTTCCGGCCCCTCCGGGTGCGGGAAATCCGTGTTGGCACAGTGGTTCGTTCGACTGGAATTGAGTCAGCGACCTGATGTCTCGAGTGTTCACATCACCGCCGCAGAATTCGGGGCCGAGTTTGCCGAAGCTTCCGAATCCATTGTGATTCCTGCGTTTCAGGAGCGTTACCGCGCGCTGGAGTTGCTTATTATCGAAGACTTGCGTTCGCTGGCCAATCGTTCGGAAACTCTTACACAAATTGGGTTTGTGATCGACGCCGTCCTCGCAAACGGTGGGCGCGTGTTGTTGACGAGCCGCTGTCCGCCCGGTGAATTGACGGGGATGCCCTCGCGATTGATCAATCGATTCCATGCCGGCGTTTGTGTCGGTATTCAGCCGCCCGGCAATTCCAGTCGGGTCAGCCTGTTGCAACACTTCGCCGAGACGCGTCAGATCCCGATTCCCTACGAATCGATCTGTCTTCTCGCTCGGGAAATGCCCGTCTCGCCGCGAGAACTACTGGCCACAATCGTTCAACTCGATCACTATGCTCGTCACAGTGGATCGAATCTCGATCCAAGTGAAGTCCGGCGTTACCTCGACGCCGAGATCAAACCGGCTCCGCCAACACTTGCGCAAATCACCCGCGTGACAGCGCGACATTTTTTGACAACCGTCGGGGAACTCCGTGGCCATTCGCGCAAGCAATCCTTGATGTTACCGCGACAATGTGCCCTCTACTTATCGCGAACACTCACCGGGCTTCCGCTGGTCCGAGTCGGCGAGTATTTCGGCAAACGCCACCACAGCAGTGTCGCCCACGCCTGCAAACGTATTGGTCAGTTGGTGAACGAACAACCCGAGGTACGACAGCATCTCGCGCAGATCAGCAATTTGCTCGGCGATTGAATTTGAGTGCGGATAATCTGTGCAAAAATTGATGACGTTGCGACAGCAAAAGCACGGTTCGCCACTCGCCATATTTCGGTGTCGATAACAGCTGCTGTTATCGACATTTCAGCCACCCAAAACGAACTGCTCTTCAACCAGATACACGCAATGATCGACACCGGCGTGAACCGCTTTAAGTTTTTTGATATCAAAGGGTTTCGCCCGACAATTCATCAAGAATTCACAGTCGTGGGTCTGGTTGATACAACTACTACTTCTTATAATAAATCTATTCTTAAAACGGCCTCAAACGGAACCTCATTTGTCAGGTGTTCGCAACAAAGACGCTGCTTCTGAAATCTCCTCGGACAACGAAACATTCTTATCGCGATCCCCTGCCTGTCGTGTAGGAATTTTCCATCAGTTACCAGCTCCCGCCGCCAATGAACAGGGCGACAAACGGAGTACAAAGAAACGGCTAGACTTTCATGAGAATCCAATGCCACCGCCCCTCGTTGGCCACCGCGTTTCAAGTCGTCTCCGGAGTTGTTCCGTCGAGAACACCGAGAGAGATTCTCAAGAATGTCAAACTGCAGGCAATCGACGGAAAAGCTGTGTTGATTGGCACCGACCAGGAAGTCGGCATTCGGTATGAGATTCCGGGCGTCGAAATTGAATCGCCTGGTGAGACCTTGCTGCCGACGAATCGTTTGATCTCGATTCTCCGCGAATTGCAGGACGAGGGCGTGAACATCGAAGTCAGCGATGGTCGCGTGATGGTACGTTCCGGCCAGAGTGAATTTGGGTTGTCGGCCGAAGACCCGGCTGAGTTTCCGGAGGTGGCGGCGTTCGATGCTGAGCAGTATCACGTCGTCACCGGTGAAGCCATTCAAGCGGGAATTCGCCGCACGAGTTTTGCGACCGATGTGGAGAGTACACGGTACGCGATGGGGGGAATTCTGCTGGAGCTGAAATCAGATTCCGTCGCGCTGGCAGCGACCGATAGTCGTCGGCTGGCCGTTTGCCATTTGGCCTGCCGATCGCACGGCATCGAAGAGCCGGCCAATCCCTCGCCGGTCATTCCGGCCAAAGCAATGACGCTGATCGAGCGCAGCATATCCGACGAGATCGAAGAGGTGCTGATCGCAGTTCATGCCAACGATGTGCTGATCAAATGTGGAAACACCACAATCTACAGCCGACTGGTTGAAGGACGGTTTCCAAAATACGCCGACGTCATACCGAAAGATCCGAAAGTCACCGTGGATCTGGTGGTCGCACCGTTTTACTCGGCCGTTCGTCAGGCACAAATCGTCACCAACGAGGAGAGTCGTGGCGTCGATTTTGTGTTCTCTAATGGTTTGCTGACCTTGAACAGTCAAGCAGCCGACATTGGGCAGTCGAAAGTTGAATTGCCAATCAGTTATGACGGAGACGAATTGGCAATCACGTTTGATCCACGATATGTGGCAGAATTCCTGCGAGTGCTGGATTCGGAGAAACCGCTGACGCTGTCGCTGATCGACGGAGAAAGCGCGGCAGTCTTTCGGACCGACGACGCCTACACCTACGTCGTAATGCCGCTGTCTCGCGATCGCTGATTAGAGATGGGATCACGTCGTTTTGGTTGCAAGGAACACGTGATGGCGATTGGGTGACGATTTCAATCGAAGGATCGATGAGGATGAATGCTGAGTCGGATCCGAAACATCTTTCGCGGGCGTTATCCGAACTGATTGCGTTGCGTGGTTGGGCGGGTGTTCGCGGGCAGGCACAACTGAACGCCGACTGGAACGAAGTGGCCGGCGAGACTTTCGCAGCGCAAACGAAGGTGCTGGGAATGAAGCGAGGGGTTCTGAATATCGGCGTGTCGAATTCGGCACTACTGAGTGAATTGGCGTCTTTTCATAAAATGACATTGGTCGAAAACCTGCGAGAACGTCGGCCCGATTTGAAACTGCGGGACGTGAAATTTCGGTTGAACGGCCAACTGGGTTCCGGTGGTTGAGTTGGTCGGGTCGTCGCCGCAAGTTGTCGGTTTATCGCAGAAACAGCCGGTTTATTGAAGATATAGGGAGACTAGAGGCTTGGACGAACACGTTGACGAACCGACCGCGAACGATGATGCGTCGGGAAACGATTACGGCGAGGATCAGATTCGGGCCCTCGAAGGTGTTGAAGGCATTCGCACACGGCCGGCAATGTATATCGGCGGAACCGATCTGGTCGGTTTGCATCATCTCGTTTTCGAGATCGTCGATAACTCGGTGGACGAGTGTGTCAACAAATATGCAACAACCATTTCGATAAAAATCAACGCCGACGGTAGCGTAACCTGCACCGATAACGGACGCGGGATCCCCGTCGGGACAATGACCGAGATGGACAACCGGTCGGCCTTGGATGTGGTGTTTACAGAAATCCACGCGGGGGGCAAGTTTGACCGCGATAGCGGTTACAAGACCGGTACCGGTGGCTTACACGGTGTTGGTATTACGGCCGTCAACGCGTGCAGCGAGTGGTTGGAAGCGGAGGTGCGCCGCGAGGGGCATGTCTGGACGATGGACTTCGCTCGTGGGGTGATGGTCAACGAACTTTCCAAGTTGGGCAAGTCGGACCGTACGGGCACGAAGATCACCTTCAAGGCCGATTCAGAGATTTTTCCCGATACGAACTTCGTGTACGACACCCTGCACAAACGGCTGCAGGACATGGCCTTCTTGAATGCGGGAATCCGCATTCGGCTGTCCGATGAACGCAGCGGCCAGTCCGACGAGTTCCACTATGAAGATGGATTGATCGAGTTCGTCAAATATTTGAACCGGACCGAAAACGCGATCTTCCCCGACGTCGTCCGCATCACCGATCAGCAGGAAGATATCGGGGTCGAAGTGGCGCTGCAGTACAACGACGGATTTTCCGAAAACGTGCGGTCGTACGCCAACAACATTTATAACCCGTCCGGCGGTACGCATTTGAGCGGCTTCAAGAGTGCGCTCACACGAACGATCAACGCTTACGGCAAGAAGCAAAACATCTTCAAGGATGCTACCCCCGCGGGCGACGATTTCCGCGAAGGTTTGGCAGCCGTGATTTCGGTACGCGTGCCGGACCCGCAGTTCGAATCGCAAACGAAAGTCAAGCTTGTTAACACCGACGTCGAAGGGGCCGTGACGTCGGTGGTGAACGAAGCCTTAACGAAGTTCTTCGAGGAAAATCCGTCGATCGCCAAGACGATTTGTACCAAAGGATTGCGGGCGGCCGAAGCACGCGAAGCGGCCAAGAAGGCCCGCGAGATGGTTCGCAAAAAAGGCTCTTTGACAACGGGCGGACTTCCGGAAAAGCTGCGTGACTGCCGCAATCACGCCCTCGATGTCAGCGAACTGTATCTGGTCGAAGGTGATTCGGCGGGCGGGTCGGCCGATACCGGTCGCGACTCGAACGTGCAGGCGATTCTGCCGCTACGGGGAAAAATCCTGAACGTTGAAAAAGCGCAGCTGGTGAAAGTCTTTGGCAATAACGAAGTGGCTGCGATCTTCAAAGCGATTGGCGTTCAGCCAGGTTCGGAGATGGACGTCACCAAGCGGCGGTACGGAAAAATTATTGTGATGACCGATGCCGACGTCGATGGCAGTCACATTCGCACGCTGCTGTTGACGTTTCTGTTTCGGCACATGCGGCCGTTGGTGGAAGAAGGCTGCGTGTATATTGCGCAACCGCCGCTGTACCGCGTTCAGCAAAAGAAGAAAACGCGTTATGTCCAATCGCACGAAGAGATGATGCAGGAGTTGCTCGAACTGGGCATGACGGGAACCTCGCTTCGCGCTAAGGAAGGCGGGCAGGTCATCGATGGAAGCCGCTTTGCGCGGCTGGTCGATCTGGTTGCCGGCATGGAAGAACCGCTCGACGCGCTGGAGCGCCGGGGCATCAGTCTCAGATTCCTGGCTGCCCACCATACGACCGATGCCGGCTTGCTGCCGCGCTACCGCGTGTTTATTGGCAGCGACGAGTATTGGCTTGCGGGCAAGCAGCAGGTCGATGAATTTCTCGCAGCCGAGGAAGAGAAGCGGGGAGATGAGTTGAGTGTCGCCGACGACAACGGGGACGATGTCGGCGAGAAGGACGAGCAAGAGCCATCAGAAACGGAAGAAGCCTTGCTGCAGGTGGTCGATTTGCACGAAGTTCGCAGCATCAACAAGGGGCTGCAGAGCCTCAAAGAGGAATTCGATCTGACGCTGGAAAGCCTTGTACCTGCAGGTAACCGCAACGGCGAGCCGTATTACCCGTTCACAATTTGCAACGAAGATTCCGGCAGCAAGTCTGACGGAAATACGGAACGGCCGATTTCCGGGCTACGCGGATTGTTGTCGGAAATTCGCAAGATGGGCGAACATGGGCTGCGGCTGACGCGGTTTAAGGGGTTGGGCGAAATGGACCCCGAGGAACTGTGGGAAACCAGCATGGATCGGCAGCAACGCGTGTTGCTGCAAGTCACCATGCAGGACACCGCAGCGGCCGACGAAATCTTCCGTGTCCTGATGGGTGATCACGTCGAGCCGCGCCGCGATTTCATCGAAAAACACGCACTGGAAGTGCGCGAACTCGACGTCTAACCTGGCCCGGTGGTGTCGGACATAAAAGCTGTCATTTCAGACATAAGAGCTGGCCACGTCAGACATAAGAATTGGCCACCTGGCGCGCTCGCGCACAGTTTGTCTGCTCCATTTGGAGTCTGCCTATTGTGAGTGATGGAGAATTCCGCGCAACTGACCGCGGATACGCTCCCCGCCGCGCTGGGTTGAGCAACCGAATCTCAGCAATATCAATTCGACCACGCTTGCCAGGCATACCGAAATCGTCTCGTGAATCAGATCGATTCTTGAGACGAACGACTCGTCGTCTCGCGTGAATCCGGCCGCGCGAGAATGCCGACACCAATTTGCGAAAAGGGTCGATAAAGCGTTCGTCCGCGATTCGACGAGTTTCGCGGACAGAATTGGTCTCGACCCGCGTACGGGATTCGTCGGATGACCTTTGCCACTAATCGAACCCGACTGCGTATCGCTGAAATTACCCGCCGGCGAAAGCGGTCGTGCCTAGGTGTGTCCCGCTGCTCACAAGTCTTCGGGATGAATTGTCGGAGAAAGTGCGTCGGTCGCGATGCCCAAGTGCACGAAGCGAATCGCCGGTGTATCATTGTGACTGCGCCGTGTAAACGGGGGGGGTCTATTTCCGGTCTCCACTAATCCGGTTCCTCAAGGCCTTGCCTTGATCGGCAAAGCGTATGCCGAGATCATGGCAGAGACGGAGCCGAAATGAACTCGCAACCGCATTCCCCGGGGAAAACTGAATTGTGATGACAAGCAGAATCAAGATTTTAATTGGCCTTGCCGCCTTGGCGATGACGGGATTCGGCTCCACCTTCGCGGCTGAGGTCAAACCACTCAAAGTCTACATCCTGGCCGGGCAGTCCAACATGCAAGGACACGCCAAGGTCGAGACGTTCGACTATGTCGGTGACGATCCGGCTACCACGCCTTTGCTCAAAGAGATGCGTGGCACCGACGGCAAGCCGCGCGTCTGCCAGAAGGTGTGGATCTCGTATCTCACAGGATCGAGAGAAGGCAACGGCGTGGGAACCGGCAAGCTGACGGTTGGGTACGGGGCGCGCAGCAATCCGACTGAAGACGGCGGCAAGATCGGTCCGGAGTTCACCTTCGGCATCACAATCGAAAAGGCTTCCGATGGCCCGATTCTGATCATCAAGACCGCATGGGGCGGCAAGAGTCTGCATACGGATTTCCGCCCGCCGAGCGCCGGACCGTATGAATTTACTGAGGCGCAGTTGGAAAACTTCAAAAAGCGGGGCAAGGATATTGAATCAGTCAAAGCTGACAAAGTGAAAGCGACAGGCCACTACTACCGTCTGATGACCGACCATGCGAAGAAAGTTCTGGCGGACATCAAGCGGGTCTACCCGGACTACGATGCAAAACAGGGCTACGAACTGGCAGGCTTCGTCTGGTTCCAGGGCTGGAACGACATGGTCGACCGCGGCACCTATCCCAACCGCGACAAGCCGGGAGGATACGCGAAGTACAGTGAATGGATGGCGGATTTCATTCGCGACGTTCGCAAGGACTTGGGCGCCTCCAAGATGCCGTTTGTCATCGGCGTTATGGGCGTGGGAGGTGTGCGGGAAGAGCCCAACCACTTCAGGCAGGCCATGGCGGCGCCAGCCTCGATGCCCGAGTTCAAAGGCAATGTCGTCGCCGTGCAGACCGCGCCCTACTGGGACAAGCCGCTGGCGGCCGTCGAACGCAAGTTCGGAAAGCCCAAGAAGATCGCTTACTACCTGCGAAAGGGAGGCGTGCCGGCGAGAGTGCTCGCGGACAATTACCCGATCGCCTACACGATGCGAAAAAACTATTGGGACACCTCCGTCGAAGATCGCAAGATGAGCAAGAAGGAGCAGCAGGCTTATGTCAAGGAGTATCGTGCCAAGGTGATAACGGTTGCAGAAGAAACGATGTGGCAGCGCGGTGCCTCCAACGCTGGCTACCACTACCTCGGCTGCGCCAAGACCATGGCGTTGATCGGCAATTCCTTTGCCGAGGCCCTGTTAGAGATGGAGAGGAATTGATCCGACAGTCCTCGCAGACCGTTGAATGACGAACACAAACGAGATTACAGCATGATGAATAGACGCGATTGCTTAACTGTGCTGGGGACGATGTTGTGCCTGTGCTGTTCCGGAATCTCCTCTGCTGCGAATCTGCCAAGCCCCGATGCCCCTGGCCTTCCCCCCTTTAATTGATCCACAGCGAGTGAGAGAATCTTGACCGGGCTGAACACCCGGAAAGGATTCTTTGAGATGAAACAGAACCGACACACGGTGGACCAGATCATTGCCAAGTTGCGTCGTGCTGAC